>JAOPYK010000104.1 GCA_025964695.1 Streptosporangiaceae bacterium
GAGGATGAGCAGCCGGTCGGCCTGGTCCGGATCGGCACCGCTCAGCGCGATCCCGTTGGTGAGCCGGAGATACGTCGAGATCGGCGCGTACGGCGCCGGATCGCTGTGCCCGGGTCGGCAGTGCGGACGCGGTCGAGTGCATCGCCTCGTGCCAGCGGCCGAACAGCGCCGACCGCTGCTCACCGCGATCGTCGGTGAGCGCGAGGGCCAGGTCGCGTTTGGTGGCGACGTGTGCGATGAAGGCCCGCAGCCGGCCGAAGAGCGCGTCATCGGGTGATGCCCCTTCGAGCAGGGTCTCGCCCCGTGCGCAGAGCGCCGTGACCTCGTCGGCGTACACGGCGATGATCAGCTCGCGGCGCGTCCGTACCGATCACCGGGATCGGGTGCGGGAAGGGCGGGTAGGCGCAGCACGGCCGAGACGACGAGCGCGCGCAGTGCCGCCGGATCCTGCGGTGCCTCGGAACGGGAGCGCCGGCTCCTCCGGCGGCGCCGGCGCGCCACGAGACCCCTCGGACCAGCCGACGTACCGACAACTCTAAAGACCTTGACAACTTACTTTGTCGGCGGCAGGATGGTCGCATGTTCGATGTGGCGGTGATCGAAGACGCGGCCGCTGCCGCGGTCTCACTGGCCCCGATGCGGGCCCGGTTGCTGGCGGAGCTGGCCGAGCCGGCTTCCGCGACGATGCTGGCCGCCCGGGTCGGCCTGGCGCGGCAGAAGGTGAACTACCACCTGCGGGCGCTGGAGCGGCATGGGCTGGTCGAGCTGGTGGAGGAACGCCGTAAGGGCAACGTCACCGAGCGGATGATGCGGGCCACGGCGGCCTCTTATGTCATCTCGCCGTCAGCGCTCGCCGCGGTGCAGCCCGACCCGGCTCGCTCGCCGGATCAGCTGTCGGCGCGCTGGCTGCTGGCGGTCGCGGCCCGGCTGGTGCGCGATGTCGGGGCGTTGATCACCGGTGCCGCACAGGCCAGGAAGCGGGTCGCGACGTTCGCCATGGACGGCCAGGTGCGGTTCGCCTCGGCGTCCGATCGCGCCGCGTTCGCGCAGGAGCTGGCGGAGACGGTGTCCGCCCTGGTGTCCAAGTATCACGACGAGACGGCCGAGGGCGGGCGTGAGCACCGTGTGGTCGTCGCCGTCCATCCGAGTGTCACAAACAAGACTGTGGAAGCCAAGACGGCCGACGCCGAGACGAAGGAGCACTGAAATGCCGCACGAGTTCGAGCTGCGCGAGGAGATCGAGCTGGACGCGACTCCTGACCAGGTCTGGGAGGCGATCGCCACCGGCCCGGGAATCGACTCCTGGTTCATGGGCCGCAACGAGGTCGAGCCCCGTGAGGGCGGTACGACGCGGATGACCCTCATGGGCTTCACCAACGAGGGCAAGGTGACCGCTTGGGAGCCGTCCAGCCGATTCGCGTATCAGAGCGCGGAGAACCCTGACGGAACGTTCATGGCGTTCGAGTACCTCATCGAGGGCCGAGGCGAAGGCAGCACCGTGCTCCGGCTGGTGCACAGCGGCTTCCTCGGCGACGACTGGGAGGCGGAGTACGACGCACTGACCAAGGGCGATGCGGTGTACATGCGCAAGCTGGCCGCTTACCTCAAGCATTTTCCCGGCCGGACCTCGACATACGAGCTGTTCGCCCCGGGGCCGCAGATCGCCGACCAGGAGCGGGTGTGGGCGGCGTTCAAGGACGCGCTCGGGTTGACCGGCACCGTCGCCGAGGGCGACCCGGTACGGCTCACGGTGGACGGCCTCGCGCCGGTCGAGGGCGTCGTGCAGTTCGCCGGCCTGCCGACGTCTGTGGGGGTCCGTACCGGCGACGGGCTCTACACATTCATGCACGGATACCGGGACACGGTTGTCGTGGAGTACCACGGCTTTTCCGACGACGTGGACGAGAAGGAGATCGAGAGGGCCTGGCAGTCCTGGCTCAGCCGGCTGGCCGCCTAGCGCGACCACCCGGATCGGAACGCCGGGGGCGTTCGGGAGCCACCCGCGAACGCCGCCGGCGCCCTCCTCAGCACCGGGAATGCGCCGACCCGCCTCGGTCGGTCAGGCTGGTCGAACACCGGGACGCACGGTAGGCGCCGCCCCGAAAGGACGGCGACATCGGCGTGGTCACCTGTGCTCCCCTGGATCGTCCATGAGCCGCCGTACCTCCACCGGATCGAGGCGAGCCTCCGGGACACGTGTCGCGATCTCGGTCGCCCGTTCGATGCTCTCGCAGTCGACGAGGTAGTAGCCGGCCAGAACTTCCTTGGCCTCCGTGAACGGGCCGTCCGTCACCGCCGGGACACCATCGCGCACCTGCACGGTTCTGGCGTCCACGATGGTCAGACCCACCGCGGCGACCAGCTCTCCCGACTCGGTGAGCTCCTTGATCAAAACCTCGTGGGCCTCAACCACCTCCCGGTACTCCTTTTCCAAGGACGCGTCCCAGGTGGCCTGATTGCCGTAGATGAGCAGCATGTACTTCACGGCTTCGCCTCTCGCGGTTCCGGCGCCCGGAACGGGCACCTCTCCTAGGAAACGTCGGGGCGGGCAAGAAGATCTCGACCCTTCGGCAGGTCCTCTCCCCCGCGGATTGCCCGCGGATCCCCCCGCGAGTCCCCGGCGAGTCCCCGGCGCGAAGACACGCGCGGTCGCTGCAGCGGTCCGACTTCGGGTGCCGAACTCTCCCAAGTCGGCCGAGGTAGGACGTATCACGGGCGCACGGGGAGATGGATGAACCTGATGAACGAGGCACATGTGGACGCCTACCTGGCCCGCATCGGAGCCGTACGGCCGGACCGCCCAGACGTGGAGGCCCTTCGTGTGCTGCAGCGGGCGCATCTGACCACGGTGCCGTTCGAGAGCGGCCAGTTCCACATCACTCTGGACCGGGCGCCCACCGTCACCACTCCCCACGGCCGCCATCCGAGCGCGTAGCAGGAAGCTGTAAAGGAATGTTCGTCCGACCCGTCGATCTGACCCGGCCCCCGGGCGACGCGGAGATAGAGCCGGGGGCCGATCCGCTCGGGCCCGCCCGGCAAACGGCTCGGAAACCGCCGGCAAGAACGCCCCGATGTCCGCCGGCCCATCCTGCGAGAGCCGCATGTCGGCGGCGACCGCATTCTGGTCAAGGCAGGTGCGTGCTCCGCCGGGCACCCCTGATCCGCATCGTCGGCGGCTGGGATCTGGCCGAGGAGTGCACACAGGACGCCTTCGCGATGGCGCTGGAGCGCTCGCCGCGAGACGGTGTCGCGCGCCGTCCCGGCGCCTGGCTCACCACGACGGCGCGCAACCGCGCCGTGGACCGACTCCGCCGCATGACGACCGAAGCCCCCGAACTGAAGGAGATGGCGGCCGACGAAGTGGGCAGGTGCAAACGTGTCGGCAAACGGTACGACTCCTGTCCGGCAACGTCGGCGAACCGCAGGGGCGGCGCCGGCGGGCCACTGACGATCGTGGAGGATGCATGGCACAGCTGAAGGGCAAGACCGCCGTGGTCACCGGCGGGTCGCGAGGTATCGGCCGGGCGATCGTGGAACGTCTCGCCCGCGACGGGGCGGACGTCGTATTCAACTACGCGCGGAGCGCGGACAGCGCGGCCGAGGTCGTCCGTGAGGTCGAAGTGGCGGGCGGGAGCGCCCGGGGCGTCCAACTGGATCTGGCCGAACCGGGTGCGGCGCAACGGTTGATGGAGATCGCCGAAGACCACCTGGGCGGCCTGGACATCCTGGTCAACAACGCCGCGATGAACTTCGCCGTGGCTCCCATCGCGGAAACCGATGAGGCGCTGTTCGACAGCGTCATGGCGGTCAACGCCAAGTCCACCTTCCTGACCATCCGCCATGCGGCCAGGCGCATGCGTGACGGCGGGCGCATCATCAACATCTCCACCCTCAACACCGTCCGACCCGCACCCGGCAACGCCCCCTACGCCGCCAGCAAGGGCGCGATCGAGCAACTGACCGCCGTGGCCGCGCAGGAACTCGGACCGCGAGGTATCACCGTCAACACCGTTTCGCCCGGCGCAACGGACACCGATCTGCTACGGGGAACCAACTCCGCCGACAACCTTCAGATGGTCGTCGCGATCACCCCACTTCGCCGGCTCGGACAGCCGTCCGACCTGGCCGACGTCGTCGGCTTCCTGGCAGGGCCGGACGGCCGCTGGATCACCGGCCAGAACATACGTGCCACCGGAGGAATCGCTTGATGCACTGACCGCGACGTCCGCCGGTTCGATCAGGTGCCGACGGACCACTGCCGTCCCGCTCGGCCGGCACCCACGTCGCCCGCCGTAGCCCCATGGCGGGCACCTCGGTCTGCCCCGCATCCTGATGCCGCTCAAACTGATCACCACGGCTGCCGTCGCCGAAGGTTGGCGCCATCAGGAGACAGGTGAAGCCGGTACGCGGTGTCGGACCGGCAACCGGGAAACGCCCTCTGAACCAGAGGATCGGGTGCCGGCTGCGCGCCGGCGGCCATGGTCGGGCGCATGCTGCAGGATGAAGGAATGCGGGTACGACCGATCTCACCCGAGCTTGTGGTCGAGGAACTGTGCGACCGGATGGCAGCGACACCGCGTGAGCGCCGGCTGCGGGTCGCGGTCGACGGTCCACCGGCTGCGATGCCAGAGAATCTCGGCGACGCTCTGGTCGGGCCGATGCGTGCCCGGGGCCGGGATGTCGTACGGGTGTCGGCACGCGATTTCCTGCGCCCCGCATCGCTGCGCTATGAGTTCGGGCGGTACGACCCCGACGTCTACTACGACAATTGGCTGGACGTGGGCGGGCTCGTCCGGGAGGTACTCGCTCCGTTGGAACCGGGCGGTACCGCAAGGGTGTTGCCCCGTCTGTGGGACAGCGTCATCGATCGGGCCGCGCGGGCACCGTACATGGTCTTTCCGGTCGGCGGCATCCTCGTGCTGGACGGCGCGCTGCTGCTCGGCCGGGGACTTGCGTTCGACCTGACCGTCCACCTGAGCCTGTCGGCTGGAGCACTGGAGCGCCGCACGGCGGAAGACGAGGCATGGACGCTGCCCGCGTACGCCCGCTACCAGAAGCAGGTCGAACCCCTGAAAACCGCGGACGTCGTGGTCAAAGTGGATGATCCACGCCATCCAGCTCTGGTCGTGGACCCAGAATGAGGCCACGGCATATCCAATTATGCCAAGGGGTACGCTTCACCGACCTCTACGGAACCGACCCGGATGGACCGGCAGCATCCACCCACAGAGCCGCCTTAACCTGAGAACGCTGGGAACCGGTGTTTTCGATCCAATAGTTTCGATCCAATAGGAGACCGCGTACGTTGTCCGAGAAACGCGAACATGCTGAACCCCTCCCCAACGGAGGTCGCCCCAGCCTGCGGGCTGACTGCGAGCGCTGCTTCTCGCTGTGCTGTGTCGCGCCGGCCTTCTCGGCCTCGGCAGACTTCGCGATCGACAAAGTCGCCGGGCAGGCCTGTCCCAATCTGCGATCGGACTTCCGCTGCGGCATCCACAAGAGCCTCAGACAGCAGGGCTTTCCGGGTTGCACCGTTTATGACTGTTTCGGCGCGGGGCAAAAGGTCTCCCAGGTCACGTTCGGCGGGCAAGACTGGCGGCGGGCCCCGCGTACCGCGAAGCAGATGTTCGAAGTGTTCACGATCATGCGGCACCTTCATGAGTTGCTCTGGTATCTGACCGAAGCGCTGACGCTGCAACCGGCCCGCCCGCTTCACGGTGAGCTCAGCCTCGCACTCGACCAGATCGAACGCCTCACTCACAACAGTCCCGACTCTCTTACGGAACTGGACGTGGCAGCATACCGACAAGACGTCAATGCCTTGCTGTTGCGCACGAGCGAACTCGTGCGAGCCGAAGCCCGGCACAAGAAGAAGGACCGCAGAGGCGCCGATCTCATCGGGGCCAACCTCAGAGGTGCCGACCTGAGAGCCGCCAACTTGAGAGGGGCATACCTCATCGGAGCCGACCTCAGAGGCGCCGATCTGAGAATGGCTGACCTTATCGGGGCTGACTTCAGAGATGCCGACCTCAGAGGCGCCGACCTCACCGGGAGTATCTTTCTCATCCAATCCCAGCTCGATGCGGCGAAGGGCGATACCGACACGAAGTTGCGGCCGTCGCTCACTCGCCCGGCGCATTGGTAGCCGCCCGGTGAAAGGGCCCTTGGCGGCTGCTCAGTGCGACTCGCGAGATACTTGATCTCCGCTTGAGCCGATCAGGAAGTCCAGGTCGGCGCCGGTGTTGGCCTGCTGCACGGTTTGGACGTACAGCCGCTCCCAACCACGTCGTGGTTTCGGGTAGGCGTCCACGGTCGCGGCGGTGGGTACGCGGCGGGCCAGGTCATCGTCGGGGATATCGATGTCCAGCCGGCGCGCCGGGACGTCGAGGACGATGATGTCGCCGGTGCGAACCAGAGCGAGCGGGCCGCCGGCCGCGGCCTCGGGCGAGACGTGCAGCACGACCGTGCCGTACGCCGTTCCGCTCATCCGTCCGTCGCAGATCCGCACCATGTCCCGGATACCCTGCTGCAGGAGCTTGGTCGGCAACGGCAGGTTGGCGACCTCCGGCATTCCCGGGTACCCCTTGGGGCCGCAGCCGCGCAGCACCAGCACGGAATCTCCGTCCACGTCGAGCTCGGGGTCATCGATCCGAGCGTGCAGATCCTCCACGGACTCGAAGACCATCGCCCTGCCGCGATGGCTTAGCAAATGCGGCGACGCCGCCGCCGGCTTGATGACGGCGCCGTCCGGTGCCAGATTGCCGTACAGGACGGCGATTCCCGCGTGCGGCTGCAGTGGCTGATCACGTACCCGGATGACCTCGGAATCCCAGATCTGAGCATCATCGAGATAGCCGACCAATGGCCGGCCCGTGACGGTCAGCGCAGTCGGATCCAGCAGATCCCGGACTTCTGCCAGCACCGCCAGCAGACCACCGGCGCGATGAAAGTCCTCCATCAGGAAGCGCCCGGCCGGCTGGAGGTCCACCAGCAACCCCACCTCGGCGCCGGTACGGTCGAAGTCGTCCTGGGACAGCTCGATGCCCAGCCGGCCCGCGATGGCGAGCAGGTGCACGACCGCGTTGGTCGACCCGCCGATTGCGGCGAGCGCGACGATGGCGTTGAGGAACGACCCGCGGGTCAGAAGACTGCTCGGACGGCGCTGCTCGGCGACCATCTCAACTGCCAGCCGCCCGGTGTCGTGCGCGCCCTCGAGCAACCGGCTATCGGCGGCGGGGGTGCCCGCGAGCCCGGGCATGGTGGTGCCCAGCGCTTCGGCGACCAGTGCCATGGTGGAGGCGGTGCCCATCGTGTTGCAATGGCCCCGGCTACGGATCATCGATGATTCGGATCTGAGGAACTGTTCCTCCGAGAGGGTTCCGGCACGGACTTCTTCCGACAGCCGCCATACGTCGGTGCCGCACCCTAGCGCCGCGCCGCGGAAGGTGCCGGTGAGCATGGGGCCGCCCGGGATCACTACAGCTGGCAGATCGACCGAAGCGGCGGCCATCAGCAGAGCAGGGATGGTCTTGTCACAGCCACCGAGCAGCACGACGCCGTCGATGGGGTTGGCCCGCAGCATCTCTTCGGTGGCCATCGCCGCCATATTGCGCCACAGCATCGCCGTCGGACGCACTTGCGTCTCCCCCAGTGACACCACCGGCAGGTTCAGCGGAATTCCACCGGCCTCGTAGACCCCCTGCTTGACGCTCTCGGCGACCTCGTTGAGATGCGCGTTGCACGGAGTGAGGTCCGACGCGGTGTTGGCGATGGCGATGTGCGGGCGGCCGTCGAAGGCGTTCGCGGGCAGACCTCGCCGCATCCACGCACGGTGGATGTAGGCGTTGCGGTCGGTGCCCGCGTACCACTGGGAGCTGCGTTGCTCAGCCATGGCCACCCTTCCATCTATCGGAACGATGATCTATATTCCGGAACGTGCCCCAACGTACTGGCAAACCCCCTGAGACGGAACAGGCAACCGCCTCCTCCCTCGTGGGTTCTGACCGGGTTCTCGCCGTCCTCACCGAACTCGCCGTGCACCCGGCCGGTATCGGACTGGACGAGCTCGCACGCAGGCTCGGGTCCCCGAAGCCCACCGTGCACCGCGCGTTGGCCGCCCTGCGCCGTGCCGGCTTCGCCGGCCGGAGCGGCCGCGGACACTACCTGCTCGGCGACGAATTCATCCGCCTCGCGTTCACCAACCACGAAGCACGTCCAGACCACCTGCGTGTCCTGCCGGTCCTGGAGAAACTCGCGGAACGACACGGCGAGACCGCGCACTACGCCGTGCTCGACGACCGTTCGGTCGTCTACCGGTCGAAGGTCGATCCGGTCTGCGGAGCCGTCAAGCTGACCTCGACGATCGGCGGACGAAACCCCGCCCACAGCACCGCCGTCGGCAAACTTCTGCTCTCCTATCACCTACCAGACGACAATGCGGTCATCGACTGGGTCGCCGCAGGAGAACTGCAGCCGCGCACCGACCGCACCAAGACCACGGCGGCCGAGTTGTCCGCTGAACTGTCACTGATAAGGAAATACGGCTACAGCACCGATGACCAGGAGAACGAACCCGGCATCCACTGCCTTGCGGTACCGATCTTCCTGAGCTCTCCCACGACCCCGAGTGGCGCCATCAGCATCAGCGCGCTTACCTACCGCACACCGCTGCAGCAACTCATCGACGACCTTCCCGCCATCCGCACGATCGTCGGCGACCGAACACACGCGGCCGCATCGTGAGGACCTACCGCGCCGAGGCTGCCTCCGAAGACTCGAAACCCTTCATGTTCCCCAAGCCGCCCAACACCTTGATGTGGTTTGACGTGAGGGCAGGCGGCCAATGAGAGCTTTCGTGGTGACCGGCCCCCGTGAAGGCGCGGTGCAGGAGGTTCGACCTCCCGAGGCGGGACCCGGCCAGGTTGTCGTCGACATCTCACGCGTCGGTCTCTGCGGTACGGATGTCGAGTTCTTCACCGGCGAGATGGCCTACCTTCATCAGGGCCACGCCTGTTATCCGATGCGACTCGGACACGAGTGGTGCGGCATCGTCTCCGCCGTCGGAGAGAACGTTGACGAAGCCTGGCTGGGCCGCCGTGTTACGGGCGACACGATGCTCGGCTGCGGACACTGTCAGCGCTGTGATTCCGGCCGTCACAATGTCTGCGAGATCCGATTCGAGGTCGGAATCCGCGGTGGCTTCCCAGGCGCCCTGGCCGAACAGCTGGCGATCCCCGCCACGGCGCTGCTCCCCCTGCCTGACGATCTGGACGAAGTGGCCGGCGCGCTGGTGGAACCGGGTGGCAACGCGCTGAGATCGGTGCGAGCGGCGGCGTTGTCCGCTGGAGACCGGGCTCTGGTACTGGGCCTCGGCACGATAGGACTCTTGGCCGGGCTCTTCGCCCAAGCCCAGGATGTCGAAGTGCACCTCGTCGATCCCTCGGACAGAGCCCGCGAGTTTGCGCACACGCTGGGTTTTCCTGGCGTGTGGGAAACCACCGACATTCCCGCACTCCCGTGGGACGCGGTCATCGACGCGTCGAACGCCTCGTCAGTTCCAGCGCTGGCCCTTGAACTCGTGGAGCCGGGAAAGCGGATCGTGTACGTCGGCCTGGCCGGCACTCCCAGCATGATCGACACTCGCACGATGGCACTGAAGGACGTCACCGCCGTTGGCATCCTCGCAGCCTCAGCAGGTCTGTCCGGCACGATCGACCACTACGCCGCAGGCGATGTCGATCCCCGACCCCTGGTGGCCGCCACCGTTGGCCTGGACCAGGCCGGCGATGTGCTGGGGGGCCGGCGGCCGGCCGGCTCAGGCCCGGGTCCCAAAATCCACATCGACCCGCGTGTGTGAGACGTGCCTGCCGGCCGGCACCAGCGGTGCGACCTCGTACCGGAACAGCGATTCCGGTTGACATGACCGAATGGTGGCGCCAGGCTGATAGTCAGCAACACTGATAATCAGCTCGACGACATTTGGAGCGGTCATGCATTTCGGACTCAAACCCCCGTCTCAGTTCATCGGCATCAACGATCTCCGGGAGGTATGGACGCTCGCCGACGAGGGCGGCTTCGACGGCTGCTGGGTGTTCGACCACTTCACGGCGCTCGGCCCCGATCCTGCCGGGGACGTGTTCGAGGGCTGGAGCCTGCTCGCCGCGATGGCGCAGGCCACCCGTCAGGTCCGGATCGGCTGCCTGGTCACCGGCAACACCTACCGGCACCCAGGTGTGCTCGCGAAGATGGCGGCCACCATCGATCACCTGTCCGGCGGCCGCCTGGAGGTCGGGCTCGGCGCCGGAGGCCACCACACCGATCTGGGGCTGCCGACCGCACCGCCCAGGGATCTGCTCGGCCGGTTCGATGAGGCCTGCCAGATTCTCAAGCTGCTCTGGACCGAGCCGACCGTGACCTTCGTTGGAGAGCACCACCGGCTCGATCAGACCCTGGCCAACCCCAAGCCGGTGCAGCGACCGCATCCGCCCCTCTGGCTGGGCAGCAGCGGCGAACGAGGGGGTCTGCGTGTCGTCGCCAAGTACGCCGACGTCTGGATCAACGCCAGCCCCTTCGGTACCGGGGTGGAGGAGCTCACCCGGCTCTCCCGGATCGTCGATGGACACTGCGCGCAGCTCGGCCGTGATCCCGCGACCGTACGACGCGCCGTGCAAATCGGGCTGCCGGACGGCGAGGACGAGGCGCTGCGTCTGGTGGAGACCTTCGCGCAAGCCGGCTTCACCGAGATCATCCTCGCACTGCGCGCGAGGGGCGGCGCGGCGGTCGCCGCAGCCGAGACGGCGGTCAAACTCCTCCCCCGCCTCCGCGCCATGGAGCCTCGGTGATGCCGGAGGCCGGGATCACGTGAGCCGACGGCAGGGGTTATCGGTTCCGGGGTTGGTGCGCACCATGAACCAAGAACATCACGATAAAAGCCGAGCGCCTTGTCATGGTAGGCGGCGCACGCCAGCGCCGGCACGTCCAGCGGCCGCGCGTAGTCGCGGTCCATCATGTCACGGGCCTGGCGGAGCGAGACTAGGTCCGCTGGTGTCACCTGGCCAGTTTCCCACAGCACCGGCTGGTGGCCACCAGCTCACCTGATCCGGCAATCTCCGTCCCGGAGCACATGCAGGTGCTGGATGCGCTGGATGCCGCCCGAACCGGCGCGCATGTGGGACCGCACCGGGTGTATCCGCCGCAGGTGGCTGCTAATGTTGCCGTCTCCAGCAGTGGACATACCGACAAGGAGGTGAGACCCATTAACGCCAGATCAGGCCGGGTGCTCTCCTTTCACGGCCGTGCGGTCCACCCGGCATAGGTGACCGAGAGAGCACCCATCGGTATCGCGAAGGGCTCTCATGTCGGCTTCGCCGTCACCTCTTGCTCGATCCGTTTTCCCGTCACCTGCCGACCGATCCGTCATCGTCACCAGGCTTCGCGCCGCTGGCTGCGTCTTCGCCGAAGACGAGGCGGAGTTGCTCATTTCCACGGCACGGACACGGGCCGACCTCGCCGCCATGGTGGACCGGCGAGCAGGCGGCCTGCCCCTCGAACACGTGCTGGGCTGGGCGGAGTTCTGCGGCCTGCGCATAGCCGTGGACCCGGGAGTCTTCGTGCCCCGCCGCCGCACCGAGTTCCTCGTCCACCAGGCCGCAGCCCTCGCCCGCGAGGCTGCCAGCCCCGCCGATCAGGCTGCCAGTTCCGCCGGCCAGATCGCCGGACGGCCACCATCCGTCGTTGTCGACCTGTGCTGCGGCTCGGGCGCGTTGGGTGCCGCGCTGGTCGCGGCCCTGGACCGGGTCGAGTTGTACGCCGCCGACATCGATCCCGTCGCGGTGGATTGCGCCCGCCGCAACCTCGCCGACGCTCAGGTGTACGAAGGTGACCTCTATGAGCCGCTGCCCGCCACACTGCGAGGCCGAATCGACCTCCTGCTCGCCAACGTGCCATACGTACCCACTGAAGAGATCGAGCTGTTGCCCCCGGAGGCCCGCGTGCACGAGGCGCGGGTGGCGCTCGACGGTGGCGCGGACGGCCTCGACGTCTTGCGCCGGGTGACCGCCGCGGCGTCTGTATGGCTGGCACCGGGCGGCCACCTGCTGTTCGAGACGAGCGAGCGCCAGGCGCCGCAGGCCGTCGAAACCGTCGCTCGCGACGGGCTGATCCCGCGAGTGGCCAGTTCTGATGAGCTCGACGCCACCGTCGTCATCGGAACCAGGCCTGCCATCCGGAGCGGGCCGGGCGGTCAGCCGCAGCGCTCACGCCTATGCTCGCGGCCGGGATGCCGCCGTTTTCCGTGACCGATGACGCTGACGCCACGTTCGGCGCACCCAGGCGTCGGGCGCCGAGGCGATCCAGGAACCGCTGGACCAGCCGTACGGCGCCCGTGACTGCGCCTTCCTTGATCCCGCCGGGAATGCTGGGCTTCACCCGGCCCGGGAACCGGTAGCCCTGCCGTCACCGGCGCGACGGCAGGCGCCACTCGGGCCCCAGGCTCAGTCGGTCAAGCGTCGGACTTTGAGGGCGTTGTCCGTGCGGGTGGCCGGCTGCCCGTCGAGGCCGATTTGGCTCCGCTGGTGTTCTTCGCTGAGCAGCACCTCCCACTGTTCCTGTGGGAGGTCAAGGGCTTCGAGGACCTCTTCCGGGGTGGGAAAGTGCACGTCCGGATGGTGGCTGTGCTCCCAGGTGGGGTACCCCGCGTGTCCGACGACCAGGAACACCCCGCCGGGTGCGATGGACGAGGCAGCAGTCCGCAGGATCTTCTCTCGTGGCATGTCGCCGCGGGAGTGCAGGAATTGCGCGGAGACGAGATCGAAGATCCCGGCGGGGAAGGACGTTCCGAGGTCGTGTCGCTGCCAGTCGATGCGGTCGGCGACATCCGCCGCTGCCGCGTGCTGGGCCGCACGGTCGAGGGCGATCTGGGAGATGTCGGTGGCGGTGACACGCCATCCTCGCTGTGCGAGCCAGATCGCGTCGGCTCCCTCCCCGCATCCCAGGTCCAGGGCTCTGCCCGGCTCCAGGCCGGTGATTTCACGGACGAGGACGGCGTTGGGGTTCCCGCTCCAGATTCGGTCGCTCTGGCTGTAACGGGTGTCCCAGAACTCCTCGTCCGAGGTGTTGTCATCGGTCATCGGTGTGTCCTTTTCTTTGGTGTCTTCGTATCAGCGGGGTCACAGGCCGTGCCGGCGGTCGCCGAGCGCGCGCTCGCAGACTTCCCGTTCCATCTGCGGGGAGAAGGGATCGCGTCGGGCGGCGACGGCCCGGCGGGTGTCCTCGGCGATCAGGTCGGCGTTGAGCGCCGCGGCGGCCCGCACGCCTGCGGCGGCAGCGCCGATGACCGTGTCGGTCAGGGTGGTGACGTTGCCGGCCGCCCATACTCCCTGTATCTGCGTCGCCCCGGAAGGGTCGGAGGCGATGTAGGTGCCGATCACCTGTCCGGCCATCTCCTGCACGGCGGCTTCCAGACCGAGGCTCGTGAGGATGTGGGCTCGGGCGGCGAAGCGCGGGGCGACCACCACAGCCTGGCAGGAGATCACCGGGCCACCGGCCAGGGCCACGCCGGTGAGGCGGTCGCCGGTCACCTCCAGGCCGGTCACCTTGCCGTCCACCACGGCGATGTTGCGGGCGGCCAGCTGCTCGTACTCCTCGTCGCTGGGCTCAGGCGCGGTGTGCAGGAACAAGGTCACCTCCGGGCTCCACTGCCGCCACATCAGCGCCTGGTGCACCCCCAGCGGTCCGGTGGCCAGGATGCCGATCGGCTGATCGCGGACCTCCCAGCCGTGGCAGTACGGGCAGTGCAGCACCTCCCGCCCCCACCGCTCAGCCATCCCCGGTACCTCAGGCAGCTCGTCGACCAGGCCCGTGGTCACCAGCAGCCGGCCCGCCACGACCGCGGATCCGTCTTCGAGGACGATGCGGAAGCCCCCGGCCTCCAGGCGCTCGGCCGCCACGACATTGCCCTCCATCATCTCGCCGCCGTAGCCGGTCACCTCCTCACGGCCCGCGGCCAGTAGCTGCGAGGGTGCCGCTCCCTCATGCGCCAGGTAGTTGTGGACATGGGACGCCGGAGCATTGCGCGGCCGGCCCGCGTCGATCACCAGCACCGAGCGGCGTGCCCGGGCCAAGGTCAGCGCCCCGCTCAGCCCCGCAGCTCCACCACCTACGACCACGACGTCATATCGCTGCTCGCCCTCCGCGGGGGCGGCGGTCACTATCTGTTCTGTTTGCACAGTCATGCGAAGTACCTCCATCCACGGGAGATAGTCCGCCCAGACACCGTCGCTTGACAAACTTTGTTGCCGAGGTGGCAAACAGGTGAATGGTGGATAGTGATTTCGGTGGCGGCCGACCATGTCGACGTAGTGCCCGTATGAACGGAGAAAGCCGTCGGTTCGGGTGGTCAGCAGCAGGCTGAGCCTGCCGCTGCGTTCTCGCCCTCGGCGGTGTCGATCACGCCCGGAGTGCAGCAGATGGAGTCGTCCGTCTTGGCGAGGACGTCTGCGTCGGCCTTGACGACATATACCTCCCACGGCTCGTCGCCGGGGCCGTTGACCCAGACCTTGTCCTGGACGGCATAGCAGCAGGAGGTGTCGTCCTCCACCGCGGTGTCCAGTCCCTGGTCGGCGAGCCGCTGGGTGGCGGCGGTGACCTGGGCGGTGGTCTCGACTTCGACGCCGAGGTGGTCCATCCGGGTTGCCTCGCCGGTCTCGCCTTCGAGCAGTACGAGCTTGAGCGGGGGCTCGGTGATGGCGAAGTTGGCGTAGCCGGGGCGGAGCTTGGCGGGTTCGGTACCGAACAGCTTGGTGTAAAAGGCGATGGAGGCCTCCAGGTCGGCGACGCGGAGGGCGAGCTGGACACGGGACATGACGGTTCTCTTTCGATCAGGCGGCTGAGCGCCATGGATGGGTCGGGTGGTGCTCGTTCAGATGCGGAAGCCGCGGGTGAGGGCGGTGGTACGGGCCCGGTCGCGGTAGGCGTCGGCGCGGCACGCCGCGGCGCACACCTCGCCGGTTGCCTCCTTGAACCGCACTGCTGAGAGCGAGCGCGCCGTGCGGGCGGTGGTGAAGAGCTTGCGCATGTCGCACCTCTCCTGATTCGACGATTGTCTAAGCAGTAAGCCGAGTTTGCACCTGAGCTTAGATAGATGTCAAATTAGAGGCATGTCGAAGCAGAGGAGCCTGCCGATCGTGGATCTGAGCGAGGGGGTGTGCTGCGCGCCGCTGGTGCGTCAGCCGCTCGGTGAGGCCGAGGCGGCGGAACTGGCGCGAGTGCTCAAGGCGCTCGCCGATCCGGTCCGGCTGCGCCTGATCAGCCTGATCGGGGCGCGGGGCGCCGAGGAGACGTGTGTCTGCGACCTGACCGGGGGGTTCGATCTGAGTGCGCCGACCATCTCGCACCATCTGAAGGTGTTGCGGGAGGCGGGGCTGATCTCTTCGCAGCGGCGCGGGACGTGGGTGTACTACCGGCTGGTTCCGGGTGCCCTGGAACGATTGGCAGTCCTGTTCACGCCGCAGACGGCCGCCGGCGTGGCATCGGCACCGGCGTGAACGGTCCGTACTCCTCCGGCGGCCATGTACTCGGCGATGAACACCGGCTTCCCCCGACTTCAGCAACAGTCCGAGACTTATCTTTAGCCCACTATCGATCATGGCCGTGACCTGCGGTGCTGCGATGTGGACGGTGTCGTTGACGGATCTGGTGTGCTGGTCGACAGCTACGACTTCCCCGATTTGCGGGCCAGGAGGTAGGCCTGCTGGAACCTCTCGGTCTCGTCAGGCTCGCGCAGCAGTCGGGCGACTTCGACCAGCCCGGCCTGGTGCAACAGCTCGGCGACACGGTCGGGCACCCATCGGTAGGCGAGCGATACCTTGTGGTCGAACGCCTGCGCCTGGTGCAGAGGATCGTCGCCGGCCTGGAAGGCGAGCAGCAGGTGGCCGCTCGGGGCCAGCACCCGGTGGAATTCGGCGAACGCCACCGGCAACTGCTCCGGTGGGGTGTGGATGATGGAGTACAAGGCGACGATGCCGCTGAGAACGCCGTCCCTCATGTCGAGAGCGGTCATCGAACCCTCGTCGAACCGCAGGTCCGGGTGCGCCTGACGGGCCAGCGCGACCATCGCAGGCGACAGGTCGACGCCAAAAGCGGTCAACCCGAGAGAGTGCAGGTGCGCCGTCACGTGGCCCGGGCCGCAACCGAGGTCGGCGACCGGCCCGGCACCCTGCACGAGTTCGGCGAACGCGGCAAGCAGGGCACGGTCCAGCGGCTTGCCCTCAAGTGCCGTGCGGAAACGCTCGGCGTAGACGACGGCGACGGCCTCGTAGGCCGCCCGGGTGGTGCGCAGATAGGACGGTTCGGTCATAGCCGAGGACAGTAGTACTGCACCTCCTCACGGTTGGTCAGACCTGGATCTGTCCGCCGTCGACGAAGTGCTCGGCACCGGTGATGAACGAACTCTCCGGCCCGGCAAGGAAAGCGGCCAGCGCTGCAACCTCCTCGGGACGGCCCATGCGCTGCAGCGGTAGTTGCGAGGCCAGCACTTTGTGGAAGTCTTCACTGCTCTGGCCGAGCCTGCCGGCCAGGCGTTCGATCGCGGGTGTGGCGATGGGGCCGGGCGTGATGACGTTGACGCGCACGCCGCGCGGGGCCAGCTCCGCGGCCCAGGTCCGGCCCAGACTGCGCACGGCTGCCTTGGATGCGGCGTAGACGCCCATTCTGGCGGCGCCTAGATGGATGGTGGAGGACGCCAGCAGGATCACTGACGCGGGCTGAGCGAGCAGGGGCAGCGACTTCTGCACGGTCAGCAGGCTGCCCTTGGTGTTCACACCGAAGACGAAGTCGAACTGCTCCTCCGTGACGTCCTGGAGGCGGGACCCGTCGCCCAGGCCGGCATTGGCCACGACGGCGTCCAGTCTCCGTCCGTCGCCGCGGATGACGTCCATGACGCGGTCGAGGTCGGCGGCCTGCGAGACGTCGCACGGCACGGCGACCGCGTTGGGGCCGACGTCCTCGGCTGCGGCTTCGAGTTCGTCCTTGCGCCGGCCGGTCAGGTAGACGCGGGCGCCGTCATCGGCAAAGCGCTGGGCGATCGCCCGTCCGATACCGCTGGAGGCACCGGTGACCAGGGCTGTCTTTCCGTCCATGGGGCGCATGGCACCCATCCTTTCGAGATCACTATGTCGTTCGCGCTGCTAGTAGCCACTACGCGATGGGACGGACGGCCGATTTTCTTGACTGCCTCGTCCAGAACATAGTCGATTCTGGACGAGGCAGTCAATAATGGGTATCGTGAGGCCATGGCAAGACCCCGAAGCTTCGATGAAGGCGAGGTCCTGCGCGCCGCCAGGGACCAGTTCTGGTCGACCGGTTACGCGGCGACGAGGGTGGACGACATCGCCGCGGCCACCGGTCTGGGCAAGGGCAGCCTCTACGGCGCCTTCGGCGACAAGCACCAACTGGTCCTGCGCACCTTCGACGACCATTGCGCCGGACTGATCGAGGCCGTGCGTCGGGCGCTCGACGGCCCGGATGCCGGCGCCTATAAACGGCTGCGCGCGCATGTACTGAAGGTGGCGAACGCCACCGCCTCGGACGTCTGCCTGCGTGGCTGTCTGCTCGCCAAGAGCACCGCCGAGTTGTCGGAACAGGACCCGGCCGTCGCGGCGACGGCCCGCCAGACGTTTGCAGCCATCGAGGAACTGATCTCTTCCTGCATCGCGGGAGCGCAGCGGGCGGGCGACATCACGCAGGACGCGGACCCCACTCGACTTGCCGGGCTCCTACTGGCTGTGCTGCGCGGGATCGAAGCGCTGGGCAAAGCCGGAAGCAACCCCGACTCGCTGCGCGCGATCGCCGAAACGGCCTTGGCTCTCCTGCCCCGCCCGTAGCACGGCCACGGTCAGGACCGGAAAGCTGCCCTGCGGGATGCGTGAGGACGAGTGGGGTCATCAAGGCCTCTCCTTCCTCGCGGGATGCACGATGTCCACCAGCCGTACGGCCCTTCGTGGCGCCGTCAGCTGCACCCGCCCCGCCAGCTCCGCCACGGCCGTGTGCGTTTCGACGGGAGGAGATCCGGAATTCCGGATCTCCTCCGAGGGTCGGCTATTCGGTGCGCAGGGCGGTCGCGGTGCGGGTTCGGGCGGCCCAGCCGGCCGGGAGCAGCGCGCCCGCCGTCGCGATGAGCAGTCCGCCCAGGACGAGCGGCACCAGCACGGGCAGGTGGTAGACCGCGATGTCCGCCGCCGGGATCTTCGTGCCTGCGGCGCGGCCCATGACCGGTAGGACGTAGTCGTGCAGGGCGATACCGATCGGGACTCCGATCGCGCCGGCGACCAGGCCGATTCCGGCGACCGACGTGATGACCATGCAGACGGTCTGCTTCGGTGACATGCCCAGGGCCTTGAACACCCCGATGTCGTGGACGCGTTCGCGGGTGTCGAGCACGACCGTGTTCAGGACGCCGAGGCCGGCCACGGCGACCAGCATCAGGGTGAGCATCGCGGCCAGCGTGTCCATGGAGACGAGCGTGGTGCTCAGCTGGCCGGCATTGGACTGGGCGGTGATGCCGTACGGCGACAGGGCCGTGTCGAGCGAGTTCATATAGTTCTGCTGATCGGTTCCTGATGTGAGGTCGATGTTGAACTGGACCGATTGCGGCAGGACGTAGGCGCCCAGGCCGGCGAGGGACGAACTGTCGGTCAGGATGACCTGTTGCATGGCGAAGATCTCGCCGACGATCCGCACCGGGGCACTGCGTCCGTTGTCGGTCAACGTGATGGTGTCCCCGATGTGGGTCCCGGTGGCGGTCAGGAATCCGGAAGGAGCGACCGCCTGGCCTCGGCCGTGGAACCAGGACCCGGCGAGCAGCTGGTACGAGCCCCAGGATGAGTCGCCCTGATACGGGATCACGGTTGTCGTGCCGGCGAGCCCGGCCACGCTGACTCTGGTCTGGCCTGTGCTGAAGTACCTCCGGGTGCCCGGTTGCGCATGGATCAGAGCGGCGATCTCGGTGGCGTCGGCCTTCTTCGTCGGCTGGCTGGTCGCTCCCGGAACGGGTGGGGCGGGCGGCCCGAAGGCCTGGACCACGACCGCACCGGGCGATCTGCGATTGATGTCGTTCTGGATGGCGCCCAGCGAGATGGCCAGGCCTGCGCCGAAGGTGACGCCGATCGTGCCGAGGACCACGGCCGCGGCCATCGTCGCCGACCGCCCGGGCCGGGTGAAGGGATTGGCCAGGCCCAGACTCACCGAGCGCGGCAGCGGCAGCCGGCCGACCAGGTGCCGGATCAGCCGCCCGCGCCCGGCGCGCGGGGTGCGACCGACCGTGATCGCCTCGACGGTCCGCAGCCGCCCCGCACGCAGCGCGGGCACCAGCGCGGTGGCCGCGACGGCGGCGAGCGTCACAGCGGGAACCACGAAATCGACCCACGGGGCAATCGTCGGAGTCCCGGCGCCGAGGGCGCTTCCCGCATCGCCCATGACCGGGATCGCCAACAGGTTGCCGAACGCGATGCCCAGGGCGGTGCCGATCGTCGCGGGGACCAGCGCCTGCCCGACATAGGCACGCACGACCTGCGCCGGGGTGAAGCCGAGGGATTTGAGGATGCCGATCCGGCGGGTCGCGGCGCTCACCGCGCCACTGACCACGATGGCGATGATCAAGATCGACATGCACAGGCTGAGCACTGCGAAGGCGACCACGAACGGCACGAACGTCGCCGAGGTCTTGTCCGCGGCCAGCTTGATCTTCAGATAGGACGCCGCTCCGGTCATCGATCCCGGAGGCACGGCCGCGGAGATCGCGGCACGGTCGGCGGTGACCTCGGTGTCCGTGGCGGCGCTGCGGAAGCGGTAGAGCATCTGGTAGCCGGGCGCGGTGCCCGACGCGGTCAGTGCCGCGAGCTGCGCCGGCGACACCCAGGCGTCGGCGCTTTCGGTCACTGACCTGGCCAGTCCGACGACGGTCAGCGTCGGCATGCCCGGAAGGTCGGGGAACGTCATCCTGTCGCCGACGCCGAACGGCGCGTTGTGGGTGGTCAGCACGACTTCACCGGCCCCGGTGGCCCACCTGCCGTCAGTGATCTGGAGGTCGTCGACCGGCCCTCCGGTGTCGGCACGGCCGATGATCGTCATCGGCGGCAGCTGCTCACCCACCGGCATCCCGCTGTTGTTCGAGCCCACGTGCGGCAGCAGCGAAACGACGGGATACGGCCCAGCGGCAGCCGTCACACCTGAGACATGCGCGGTGGCCGCGACCTGCGCGGTGGTCACCTTGCTCCCGTCGAACTGCGCCGTCACATGTGCGCCGTTCTGCTTGGCGAAGGCCTGGTCGAACGGCGCTTGTGACGCCACGAGCAGACCGGCGGCCAGCAGCGACGCGGTGACCGCCATCATCGTGGTCAGCATCATCACCACGGTCTGCACCCGCCGCCGTCCGACGCCGGCGCGGACCACCTTGCTCAGCGCACTCATCGGACCGCCGTCCGGACATCGCGGGAGATCTTGCCGTCGACCAGCTCGATCGTCCTGGTCGCGCACGAGTCGGCGAGAGCGGTGTCGTGGGTGACCAGCAGGATCGTCTGCCCGCCGGTGTTGAGCTCGGTCAGCAGCTCCCTGACGTCCGCTGCGGATGCGCTGTCCAGTGCCCCGGTCGGCTCGTCGGCCAGCAGCAGCGAAGGGCGGTTCATCAGTGCCCTGGCGACAGCGACGCGCTGGCGCTCCCCGCCGGACAGCCGGCCGGGGAAGGCGCGCGCATGCCGGTCGATGCCGAGGTGTTCCAGCAGTTCGGCCGCGCGGATGCGGGCCTCCCTTCGCGGCATTCCGGCCAGCTGGGCGGGCAGCAGTACGTTGTCGTTGACGGTCAGGTCGTCCAGGAGGTTGAAGAACTGGAAGACCATGCCGATCCGTTCCCGCCGGTACTTCGCCAAGGCGGCCTCGGTCAACTCGTCGATGCGAAGACCATCCACGGTGACACTGCCCTCGCTCGGCTTGTCCAGCCCGGCGATCATGTTGAGCAGGGTCGACTTGCCGCTGCCTGACGGGCCGAGCACGGCCAGCGCCTCGCCGGCGCGCACCTCCAGATTCAGGCCGGCCAGAGCCGGGTGCCCTATGTCGTAATTCTTGCTCACGTCGCGGATCTGGATGATCGGCACGGTCATGGGTCCTCCACGGATCGGGTCGGTGTTGATACGACCCCGAAGCTAAGAGCGGCTCGATGTCCGGCGCGTCGCACGTGATAACGAACTCGGCTCCTTCATCGGGAGGATGAGCGCAGCGGGTCATCCTTGCGATGTACGCCGACGAAGTAGAGTCCATCGTCACTGGGAGGGACGCGGCGGACCAGGCGGTTTGCGACACTGTGCCGGTGAACAGAGCAGAGATCGCGGCCCGATGGAACGCCAGCGTCGCCGCGTTGCGGCGAGCCACGAGCCCGCTGCCGCGCCTGTCCCGCCTGGCCTGGGCAGCCGATGCCATCCTCGCCCTTATTCTGGCCGTGGGCGTGGTGGACGGCGCGCTGAATCGGGGCAGCGGCGTCCCCGCGGCGCCGGCCGGTGTGCCCGTCCCGCCCGCCGCTGCAGGTTCCGGTCCTGACCCGCTTCTTCATCACTACGGGCCCGCGGCACCCTGGCAGCTGATCCTGGCTGCCTTGACCGCGTTGCCGCTGGTTGCGCGCAGGCGGTACCCCCTGGTGGCGTTCTGGATCGTGATCGGCGCGTCACAGCTGTACCACCTCAACCCGGGCTTCGATCCTATGTTCACCTTCACCGCCTGCGTGATCGCGGCCTGCAGCGCCGCGATGTACAGCTCGTACCAGGTTCTCGCGATGGCGAGCGCGTTGGTGGGGGCGGGGTTGGTCGTGGGAGCCCATAAGGCGAGCGTGCCCTCCATCAGACCTGGCCTCGTCACCTTCCTTTTCCTGATCCTGGTCGGGCTCGCGATCTATACCTGGAAACAGCGAGTACGGGCCCTGGAAGCGGAGCAGGAGGCTGACACGCGGCTCGCGGTGGATCAGGAACGTTCCCGGATCGCGCAGGAACTGCACGACGTGGTCACCCACAATGTCAGCGTGATGGTGGTGCAGGCCGGTGCGGCGCGCAAGGTGATGGGTGTGGCGCCCGACAGAGCCCACGACGCTCTGCTGGCCGTCGAGTCCGGCGGGCGCGCCGCGATGACCGAACTGCGCCACGTCATGGGCCTGCTCACCATGAACAACGACAACCCCGACCGGATAGCCGCGGAAGAAGACCTCGCCCCGCCACCGGGCCTCGGCCAGGTGACGGCGCTAGCCGACCGGGTCCGCGACACCGGCGTTCCCGTCGAGCTGAGCGTGACCGGCCCTCCGGCGCCACTATCGGCCGGCATGGACCTGGCGGCCTACCGGGTGGTCCAGGAAGCGCTGACCAACACGGTCAAGCACGCCGTCGGCGCCCAGGTGAAGATCACCATTGACCACACTCCCCACATGCTGCGGGTGGAGGTGACCGATAGCGGCGGCACACCCGCGGCGTCGGCCCGCTCCGGCAACGGCCGAGGGCTGATCGGCCTGCAGGAACGGCTTGCCGTCTACGGGGGCACCCTGGAGGCCGGAAAGCGCCCCGACGGCGGCTACCGGGTATGTGCAGTGATTCCGACGGAGGGGTCGTGACGGAACCGACGCGTGTGGTGATCGCTGACGATCAGGCGCTGATCCGCACCGGCTTCGCCATGATCCTGGCCGCAGAGGGGATCGAGGTCGTCGGCGAGGCAGCCGACGGCGCGCAAGCGATCGACGCGGTTCGCCGCACGCGCCCCGACGTGGTCCTCATGGACATCCGGATGCCCGAGATCGACGGGCTGGAGGCCACCCGCCGCATCCTGTCCGGCACCGGCACCGGGACCGCGCCGCGCATCATCATCCTGACCACCTACGATCTCGACCGGTACGTGTACGCCGCCCTGAATGCGGGCGCCAGCGGCTTCCTCCTCAAAGACGTCTCCCCCGAGCACCTGGTCGCCGCGGTCCGCCTGGTGCGTTCCGGTGACGCGCTGCTCGCGCCGACCATCACCCGCCGCCTCATCGAGCGCTTCGCGCCCCACGACGACCAAGCCGCGACCCTGCACCGCGACCTTTCGACGCTCACACCCCGCGAACTCGACGTTCTCCGGCTCCTAGCCAAAGGACTGAGCAACGCCGAACTCGCCACGAGTCTCCAGTTGAGCGAGACGACCGTGAAAACCCACGTGACCCGGATCTTGTCCAAACTCAACCTGCGCGACCGCGCTCAGGCCATCGTCGTGGCCTACGAAACCGGACTCATCACACCAGGAGCAGCCCACAGCTCAGAGACCTGACCGCCGGCACAGATCCACGAATCGGTGACGCTGGCGGAGACCGCGTCGGAATGGCCTACGGGGGCGGCGCCGGCGCTGACCTTGTCGCCATGGGGGTCAGCTCCCGTCTTCGTCGTCGTTGGGGTCTCGCAGGTCCCGGATCGCCCCGGGTTCCAGCTCGGGCAGGGCGAAGTTGTAGGTGCCGTGGACGCCCAGGTGCTCGCTGACGGAACGGGGGTACCCCGCCTTAGGCCGACGTGGTGATGATCTCCTCGGCGATCCACCGTGCGACGTTGGTGGGGTAGGGCGCTGGCAGCCCCAGGACGATGTGCTGGAAGCCGGCGGCGACGGCTTGGCCGACCGCGTCCCGGGTGGTGCTGGGCTGGTCGTAGGAGAGCGGCAGGACGATCGAGCGGGTGACCGACGCGGGGTCGCGACCGATCTCGGCGCAGAAGCGGTCCAGCAGTGCGCCGCGACGGACGGCGTCGTCGATGTCGCCGCCGGGGATGTTCCACACGTCGGCGTGTTCGGCGACCACACGCAGCGTTGCGGCAGAGCGTCCGCCGATGAGAATCGGCGGATGGGGGCGCTGGACGGGCTTGGGGTTGCAGAACGCTCCGGTGAGGTTGAGGTAGGTGCCATGGAAGTCGAACGCTTCGGCCTCGGTCCACAACCGTCGGATAACCGTGCACGCTTCGGCGAGGCTCCCCACTGCGTGGCCGGAGTCGTGGAAGGGCAGGCCGTGTGCCTCGTACTCGCGCCGGGCCGAAGGGTGGCTTGGTCGTGAGCCCGCGCCGATGCCGAACTCAAGCCGTCCACCGGACACGATGTCGACGGTCGCAGCGATCTTGGCCAGCATTGCGGGTGGTCGGAAGCGGTTGCTGGTCACGAGCAGGCCGAGGCGCAGTCGTTCGGTTTGTGCGGCGAGGGCCGAGAGAAGTGTCCAGCCTTCGTAGGCCGGCCCGTTCGGGTCGCCACCGATCGGCATGAGGTGGTCGAACAGCCACGCATGCTCGATCTGCGGAATCGTGTCCGCCTCGTGCCAGACTCGCAGAACGTCGTCGTAGCCAACCTGCGATGGGGGGGTCATGATCCCGAAACGAAGCCGGGTGGTGTGCGTCATGTGGCCGTTGGTCCTTTCGTTTCCGTCTGTGATCTTCTTCCCAGCGTCATAGCCACGCGAGTCCCGTCCCAACGGTGTCGGCAGCGCCCCTCACCAAGTGCGACCCATCTTCTACGGCGGGAAGCCGGCCGGTAGCGCCCGTCACCCGCACCCAGTCCGCACCACGTACAAGATCGCATCGACCACATCGCGGCCGGGATGTTTCTCCGGCCGGCCACCTGCCTCAACTCGCTACGAGCGAGCGCAGAGGGCGAGGGGGCGACAGAACGCGCTGTCGACCCGACAGAGGTCGACAGCCGGCGCACCGTGAAGAACTTCTGCGGAACGCCCCGGCCCACTCGGAGCGGATCTGTGCGCGAGCCGTCAGCGGCGTCGCAGTGACGGGTCGAGAAGGGCGGGCGGAGTGTCGTACTTCTCGTGTGCGGCGAGGTCGACGCCGGGAGCGACGATCGCATCGATCGCGTCAAGCACGTCGGCGGACAGCACCGTGTCTGCGGCGGCGAGCTGAGAGTGCAGGTGATCCAGTGTGCGGGGGCCGATGATCGCGCTGGTCACGGCGGGGTGTGCGGTCACGAACCCGAGCGCGAGCTGGATCATCGTCAGACCGGCCTCGTCGGCGATCTTGGCCAGCTGCTCGACGGCGTCGAGTCTGGCGCGGTTGGAGGGGATGGTGGTGTCGAAGCGTTGCGGCATGAATGTCGAGCGGCTGGTGGCGATGTCTCGGCCCTGACGGATCGCCCCTGACAGCCAGCCCGAGGCCAACGGGCTCCATGCCAGCACACCGAGCCCGTACTGCTCGGTTACGGGCAAGACGTGGGTTTCCACGCCGCGCTGCAGAATCGAGTAGCTGGGCTGTTCGGTGACGTAACGGCTCAGGTGGTTGTCTCGGGCGGCCCATTGGGCTTGTACGACTCGGTAGGCCGGGAAGGTCGAGGAGCCGAAGTAGCGGATCTTCCCGGCGCGTTGCAGGTCGGTCAGCGCCGACAGCGTTTCCTCGTCGCTGGTCCTCGGGTCCCACCGGTGGATCTGGTAGAGATCAACGTGGTCGACACCGAGACGGCGCAGGCTGTTGTCCAACTCGGTGACCAACCAGCGGCGCGAACTGCCCTGATGGTTGCGCTCGTCGCCCATTGGCATGCTCGCCTTCGTCGCCAGGACGATGTCGTCGCGGCGGCCGACGATGGCCTTGCCGACCATCTCCTCCGACTCGCCCTGGCCATACATGTCGGCGGTGTCGATGAGATTGATCCCCCCCTCCAGGGCGGCGTCGACCATGGCGTTGACCTCGTCCTGGGTGGTACGTCCCAAACTGCCGAAGTTCATCGCGCCGAGCACGAGGGTGCTGACCTGCACACCGGTGCGGCCCAAGGTGCGGTACTGCATGACTGTTCCTCCTTGAGAGGTGAAGCGAGTTTGCGATGCTTGGCTTGGTTTTGGCTCGCCTGTTCTGGCATCCTGAACAAACGGAGCCTTGTTCCGTTAACCAACATACGGAACATTGTTCCGTTTGCCAAGTGGAGTGACGGAGGTAGCGGCGCAGTGGTCGACATCGACATCGACAGCGGATCAGGGTCGTCAGCCCCGCGGAAGCGGGCCGACGCCCGGCGTAACGAGGAGACACTGCTGGACGCGGCCTCCGCGGCTTTCATCACTTCCGGCGTCGATGTCGCCAAGGCCGGCGTTGGCGTTGGCACGATCTACCGCCACTTCCCGACGCGAGCCGATCTCATCGTCGCCGTCTACCGACACCAGGTCGAGGCATGCGCTGAGGCCGGTCCGGCACTGCTGGCGAAC
>JAOPYK010000110.1 GCA_025964695.1 Streptosporangiaceae bacterium
GCCGGGCGGAAACGTGCCCGGGTCCCCAGCCCTCGCGGTGGCGAGCGGCTGGGACCCCGGCACGTTTAATGCAGACCCCGTGGAATTCCCTAGTCGAAGATCGGGGAGCGGGTGCGGCTGCGCTTGAGCTCGAAGAAGCCGTCCGTGCCCGCGACGAGCCGTACGCCGTCCCAGAGCTTGCCGGCCTCCTCGCCGCGCGGGATCGGCGACACCACCGGGCCGAAGAAGGAGACGCCCTCGACGGCGATCACGGGTGTGCCCACGTCGTAACCGACCCGGTCCATGCCGTCGTGGTGGGACACGCGCAGCAGCTCGTCGTACTCCTGGGAATCGGCCGCGCCGGCAAGCTCGGGGTCGAGGCCGGCCGCCTCGAGCGCGGCTTCGAACGTCTCGCGGGTTCTGAGGGCCTTCTCGTGGTGGAACCGGTTGCCGAGTTCGGTGTAGAGCGGGCCGAGCACCTCCGGGCCGTACTTCTGCTCGGCGGCGATGCATACCCGCACCGGTCCCCAGCCCTCGGTCATCAGCTGGCGGTAGTTGTCCGGGAGATCGTCCTTGTCCCCGTTGAGCACGGACAGGCTCATGACGTGCCAGCGTGGCTCGATGGGCCGCACCTTCTCGACCTCATGGATCCAGCGCGAGGCTATCCAGGCCCACGGACAGATCGGGTCGAACCAGAAGTCCACCGGTGTACGGGTTTCCTGCGTCAACGTAATCCTCCTTGAGCATGGACAATCCTTACGCCGGTCAACCATGGGGCATCCGCGGCCATTCCCGACCGGCGTTAAGGAACCTTCGGGCACGCCAGGTCGGCACGAAGGCCCGGTCGTTGATAGACATGGCGGAAAGCGTCTTGGCGAAAGCCGCCATCAAGGAGGGCATGTGGCAGGCAACCTCACGCGCGACGAGGCGCGGGAACGGGCACGGCTGTTCAGCGTCGAGTCGTACGAGGTGGATCTCGACCTGACCACGGGGGACGAGCGCTTCGGCTCGACCACGGTGATCCGGTTCGGCTGCGCCGAGCCCGGCGCGGCGAGCTTCGTCGATCTGCACGGCGCGAAGGTGCGGGAGGTCACGCTCAACGGCGCGGCCCTCGACCCGGCGTCCTACGACGAGGCCAAGGGTCGCGTGCCGCTGCCCGGACTGGCCGCTGACAATGTGCTGACGGTCACCGCCGACTGCGCCTACTCGCGCTCCGGCGAGGGGCTGCACCGGTTCGTCGACCCCGTCGACCAGAGCGTCTATCTTTACACCCAGTTCGAGACCGCCGACGCGCACCGGATGTTCACCTGCTTCGATCAGCCCGATCTGAAGTCGACGTTCGCGCTGACGGTGACCGCTCCCGAAGGCTGGCAGGTCGTCTCCAACACCACGCCGTCGAACGACGACGGCGTGTGGACGTTCCCGGCCACCGAGAAGATGTCGACCTACATCACCGCGCTGATCGCCGGGCCCTACCACGTCGAGCGTGACGAGTACACCGGCCCGAACGGCACGATCCCGATGGGCGTCTACTGCCGGGCCTCGCTGGCCGAGCACCTCGACGCAGACGCCATCTTCGAGGTCTCCAAGCAGGGCTTCGAGTACTTCGAGCGGGTCTTCGACCAGCCGTACCCGTTCGGCAAGTACGACCAGCTGTTCGTGCCCGAGTTCAACGCGGGCGCGATGGAGAACGCGGGCGCCGTCACCTTCCTGGAGGACTACGTCTTCCGGTCGCGGGTGACCGACGCGGCCTACGAGCGCCGGGCCGAGACGATCCTGCACGAGATGGCGCATATGTGGTTCGGTGATCTGGTCACCATGCGCTGGTGGGACGACCTGTGGCTGAACGAGTCGTTCGCCACCTACATGAGCGTGCTGTGCCAGTCCGAGGCCACCAAGTGGACCGGCTCGTGGACGACGTTCGCCAACCTGATGAAGGCGTGGGCCTACCGGCAGGACCAGCTGCCCTCGACCCATCCGATCTCCGCGGACATCCCCGACATCCGAGCGGTCGAGGTGAACTTCGACGGCATCACCTACGCCAAGGGCGCCAGCGTGCTCAAGCAGCTGGTGGCCTATGTGGGCCGGGACAACTTCCTCGAAGGGGTGCGCCGCTACTTCCAGCGGCACGCCTGGGGCAACACGGTGCTGGCCGACCTCCTCGACGCGCTGGAGGAGACCTCGGGCCGTGACCTCACGTCCTGGTCGAAGGAGTGGCTGGAGACGGCCGGGGTCAACACGCTGCGCCCGGCCTACGAGGTGGACGACGCGGGGAACTTCACCGCCTTTTCGATCCTGCAGGAGGCGCCGGTGGAGCACCCGACGCTGCGCTCGCACCGGGTAGCCGTGGGCCTCTACGACCGCACGGACGAGGGCATCGTCCGGCGGAGCAGCCTGGAGCTGGACGTCACCGGCGCCCGCACCGAGGTGCCCGAGCTGGTCGGCGAACGCCGTCCCGAGCTGGTGCTGGTCAACGACGAGGACCTCGCCTACGCCAAGATCCGGCTGGACGACCACTCGCTGCAGACGCTCACAGGCGTGAGCGTGGGGGGCACCGGGGCTTCGTCCCCCCTGCCGGCGCAAGGCGGTATCGGTGACGTCCGGGAGGGCCTGCCGCGCGCGCTGTGCTGGTCGGCGGCCTGGGACATGACCCGGGACGCCGAGATGGCGACGCGCGACTACGTACGGCTGCTGCTGTCGGGGATCCGCGGCGTCACCGACGTCTCGGTCGCCCAGACCCTGCTCCGGCAGGCCCGGCTGGCCGTCACGCAGTACGCCGCGCCGGACTGGCGGTCCCAAGGCCTGGGGTTGATGGCCGACGAGCTGTACACCCTGCTGACCGAGGCCGAGGCCGGCTCGGATTGGCAGCTGACCTACACCCAGGCCTTCCTCGCCTTGGCCGTCTCCGCGGAACATCTGGCGTTCGTCCAGGGGCTGCTGGACGGTTCAGTGACCCTGGACGGGCTGAAGGTCGACGACGAACTGCGCTGGTCCATGCTTCACCGGCTGGTGGCCCGCGGCGCCGCGGGCCCGGACCAGATCGCCGCCGAGCTGGAACGGGACCCGACGGCGGCGGGCGAGCGGCACGCCGCCTCCTGCCGGGCCGCGATCCCGACCGCGGACGCCAAGGCCGCCGCGTGGGCCGCCATCATCGCCGGGGAACTGCCGAACGCGGTGTTCCGGGCCACATTGGGCGGGTTCGTGGAGCCGGAGCAGGTCGAGCTCCTCGAGCCGTACGCGGAGAGGTACTTCACCGAGGTCGGCCGCATCTGGTCCGAATGGAGCAGTGACATGGCGCAGACCTTCGCCCAGGGCGCGTACCCGTCGCTGGTGATCTCACCGGACACCGTGACGCGGACCGACGCCTACCTGGCGGAGCAGCAGCCGGAGCCGGCTCTCGCCCGGCTGCTGGCCGAAGGCCGCGACGGCGTCTCCCGGGCACTGCGTGCTCAGGCCAAGGACGCCGCCTCGGCCTGAGACGGCACCGCTGGGACGCCCTGACCGCGCAACCGCACCGTCAGGGCGTACCGCGGCCCGGCCCGCCCCGGCCGGGCGGTGGTTTTCCGTATCCGGGCACCCGTCCGCGTGCAACATTGACGGGATGGAAACGCCTCGCGAGGTTCTGATCGCCCTGGCGCGCCGGTACGCCTTCGGTGACGTGGCCGCACTGGCCTCCCAGGGGCTGGTGCCCGACCATGCCGCCCCGGGCATCGAGGCACTGTGCTCCTTCGGCCAGCGGGTCCTGGATCTGGACGCCGAGGACTTCGGGATGCCCGAGACCGTCGGGGACTCCAGCGCGATCCCGCGCCGGCTCATGAACCGCTCCCGGGCCAGCCGGATGCCGCAGACCCCCCGCGAGCAGCCCCGCGGCGCGCTGCTGACCCTGCGGCCCGCCTACGCACTGCTGCTGGAGGTCATCGAGATCCGCTGGCGGCGACACGACCTGGCCGCGCTGGTCGCCGCGGTGCACATCGCCGGCGAGTACCTGCCGTTGCTCGCCTGGGAATCGGTCCTGGGCCACGCCGCCGACCCCGCGCTGCTGGGCACCTCGGTGGGCGGCCCCGGCAGCCGGTTCGGGATCGCGCCGGCCCCCGGAGAACCGCGCGTCTGTCACCACACCCGGTCCGAGCGGTCGGCCGCCGACCGCGTCCTGCGGGTGGCGGCGGAGTCACCCGATGGCTGGCGTTCCTACCTGGACCGCCAGCACAGCACCGTCTCGGCGGCGCTGGGCGCCTGCGCCGCCGAATGCCGTACGCCGTGCTCGGCCGTGACCCGGCTGGCCGAGGACGTACGCGCCGGGCTGGCCGGGCGCTGCAGGCTGGCCCTGGAGTTCACCGGAGGGGTGCTGGTACGGCTGCGCCACGCGGCCCCGGTCGGGCACGGGTTCGGGGTGCCGTCGCGCGAGGAGGTGCTGGACGCCTGGGCCCGCACCCGGACCTCACTCGGGCACCGGGAACCCGGCCGCTCCGCGCTGGCCGGCGCGGACGGCGACACCTATCCGCTGCCCGGCCTGCCCGCCCTGTTCTCCGCCATCGCCGGCGCCGAGATCACCCCCGACACCCTGCTGTACGACGTCGCCGCACATGTCGCCGGGCTGCTCGACCAGATCCCCGCCTGAGCACCGTGGACCCCGGGATCGGAGGTCACTCGGCCTTCGCTCCCAGCCCTTCCCGGAGAGCGGCGACTGTGGCCCGGACCTGGGGATCGGCGATCACATCCTCGACCAGCACCGGACGGCCCTGGGAGTCGGCCAGCGGCACCCGCCAGTTGGGGTACTCGTCGCTGGTACCGGGCTGGTTCTGGGTGCGCCGCTCCCCTACCGCGTCGGCCAGCGACACTCCCAGCAGCAGCGCCGGCGTCCGCGCCAGGAAGCCGTGCAGCGCCGCCACCACGTCACGTTCCATCTCGCGCCGGCGCGACCTCGCGTCCACTCCTCCATCTCCTCCGTCGTCCTGTGCCCGATCGTCGATCGACTGCAGGATCTCAGCGGGCTCGTGGGTGAGGAGGTCCAGCTCGTGCAGGAGGCGGAGCCATTCCGACAGCTGACGATGGTGATCGGCAAGTTCGGTGGCCGGCGGACGGGTGAGCAGGCCCAGCCGCTCGCGCAACTCGACATGGTCTCCGTGCAGGTGCCCGGTGACCGGTGGCATGTCGTGGGTGCCGACGGTGGCCAGGGAGAGCGGCCGCCACTTCTCCGGCCGCCGGGGTTCCCCCTTCTCGTCCCGCTCGAACCACAGCAGCGAGGTGCCGAGGATGTTCCGCTCGGCCAGGTCGATCCGTACCTCCGGCTCCACGGTGCCGAGGTCCTCGCCCACGATGAGCGCCCCGGCCCGGTGCGCCTCGTAGGTCAGCACGCTCAGGATGGTGGACCGGTGATAGCCGACGTAGGTGCCCTCGTCCGGCGACTGCCCCTCCGGGACCCACCACAGCCGAGAGACCTGCATGGCGTGGTCGAGCCGGAGTCCGCCCGCGTGCCGCAGCGCGTACTCCAGCTGGCCGCGCAACGGCGCGTAGGCCTCGGCGGCGAGGCGGCCGGGATGCCAGGGCGGCTGGCCCCAGCCCTGACCGCGCTGGTTGAACTCGTCCGGCGGAGCGCCGACCGTCATCCCCGGTGCGAACAGCCGCTGGTACGTCCAGGCGTCCGCGCCACCGGGATGCACGCCCACCGCGAGGTCGTGCACCACGCCGATCGGCATGCCCGCCGCCCGCGCGCCGCGCTGGGCGGCCGCGAGCTGCTCGTCGAGCAGCCACTGAAGCCAGCTGTGGAAGTCGACGCGCCGTGCCAGCCGGTCGCGTTGCGCGGCGACGGCCGGCCCGTCGGCGTCGTGCAGCTCGGCCGGCCAGTGGCGCCAGTCGGCACCCAGCTCCTCGGCCAGCGCGCACCAGGTGGCGAAGGAGGTGAGCGCCGCGCCCTCGCGGGCCCGGTAGGCGTCGTAGGCCGCCTGCGGCCGGCGGACCGCTCTGTCGTACAGCAGTTCCAGCGCCGGGCGCTTCCCCGCCCACACCGCGTCCCGGTCCAGTTCCTGGAGCGTACGGTCGCGGGCCTTGAGCGGGGCGGCCAGCGCGGAGATCAGCTCACGGTCGGCCGGGTCGAGTTCGGCGTACCCGGGTACGTCCTCGACCCGTACGTAGAGCGGGCTGGTGAACCGCCGGCTCATGGGCAGGTAGGGGGAGGGCGAGATCGGCGACACCGGCTCGCCCGCGTGCAGCGGATTGACGAGCACGAACCCGGCGCCCAGCTCCCGTGCGCTCCATTCGGCGAGCTCGGTCAGGTCCCGCAGATCGCCCAGGCCCCACGAGCCCCGCGACCGCAGGGAGTAGAGCTGTGCCATGAAGCCCCATGCCCGGTGGTCGGGGGGCGTGAGCGCCGCCGGGGTCACCAGAAGCGCCGCGCTCTCCCGCCGGCCACCCTGCTCGACCTGGATCCGGTGCCAGCCGAGCGGCGTCTCGGCCGGCAACCTGAAGACCCGCGTCAACCGGCTCCGGGAGGGGTCATGACCCCAGGCGACCACCGGGGTCTCGGGGCGCAACGCGACGCTCCCACCGAGGTGCGGGTCGAGCTCGACCATCACCTCGGTGGGAGCGTCGGCGTTCACCGGGATCCAGATCTCGTCGGTCCGGGTCGTCATCCGGGCGGTGAAGGTCTCCGCCGGGACGCCGCCGGTCCGGCAGACCACGACCGGTGGCAACAGGCGGGTCCGGTTCTCCGCGTCGAGCCGGTCGAGCTCGTGCCGTACCGCGGCGGGCGAGGAGCCTTCCACGCCCAGCGCGGCCAGGACGGCGACGAGCGTCCCCGGGGAGACCGCCCGGTGCTCTCCCCGCCAGTCGGTGAACCCGGTCGCGACATCGTAGGCCCGGGCCAGCCGGGCAAGATTCTGGTCGGTCACACCCTCCACGATGCCCCAGCGGAACGGCCGATAACTGCAAGATCACCCTCATCGGGCAGTTATCCGATTTTCGGCTTTCCGGCAGCTCTGAACAGGGGTGTCACCTGGCCGAACGACAAAAGGACCCGACAACAGGATGAAGACGGCATGAGATGGGCATGCCTCAGGAGATGGGTTGGAACAAGGCCTACCCGCCGTCGGTGCCGCTGAATCGCCATGCGATGGCGACAAAAGTATCGACCTGGAACTACTAGGCGGAGCAAGACACAATAGTTACTCTGTGCAAGAAGATCATGCATCCAGCGGCGAAAAGCAGTACGGAGCGTGACTAATGGCGATCACCAATCGTGGCTCGACACAGCACATCAGGCAGGAGTCGGCGCGAGGACAGCCCGCACCCACCGACCAGGACCGCCCGCAGCGGAGCCCGTTCTCCGACCCGGGGCCGTCCCAGCCCCCGGCCCAGTCCACCGGTGACCTGATGGCCAATCCGGTGGTCCGCCGGTGGGCCCTGCGGATCGGCGTCGCCGTGGTCATCGGGGTGCTGTTCGCGTTCGTCTTCGACATCCGCGTCGGCTTCACCGTCGCGGTGCTGGCCGCCATCGCCGACACCATCCGGCGGGCCCGGATGAACTCCACCGTGGAGGCCTGGCAGAACGCGTCGGCGGCCGAGCGCAAGACCGAACGGCAGCTGCGCGGGCTGGCGAAGAGCGGCTACCAGGTCCTGCATGCCCGCGCGGTGCCGCGGGACGACGAGGGCGTCAGCGACGGCCGGATCGACCATCTGGTGATCGGCCCGAGTGGCGTGTACGCCATCGACTCCGAGAAGTGGGACAAGCGCCTGCCGGTCCGGACGCTCTCGCATCGCAAGCTCTTCCACGGTCCGGTCAACAAGAAGGACAGGCTGGACGAGGCGCGGTGGGAGGCGGACCAGGCCAGCAGGATCATCAGTGCCCAGGTCGGCTTCGAGGTGCCGGTGCAGCCGTCGGTGGCGATCTATGGCCCCGCGATCCCCTGGAAGGTCATGCGGGTGCGGGACGTCGACGTCTACTCGGGCGGCCGGGCGAAGTCCTACCTGCGGCGCCGGTCGACGATCCTGACCGACACCGACGTCGAACGGATCACCAGGGCCGCGGAGCAGTCTCTGCCGCCCGCCTACCGATAGGAGTGACCGGCTAGCGCTCAACGACGAGCCCCCCAGACCGGTGCTCTCCCGCGCGCGGGAGAGCAGGCCGCGGAGGGCACCCCTGGTCACCGGGGGTGCCCCACTCCTCTTTTGCTTCCCCGGGCGCCGGATCAGCTCTTTTGCTTCCCCGGGCGCCGGATCAGCGATCCGGCGTTCTCGCCGTCCGGGCGCCGTGCCGGAGATCGTCGTCCAGGGCGGCCGGGGGGTGTCCGGGGGCGTCGGGGTCCGGAGAGCCGGTGCGGGGTCGTACGATCGAGGGCACAGCATTGTCAGGTCGAAAGAGTGGTCCCTTATGCCTCCGCTCAGGTCTCGTACGGTCACGCACGGCAGGAACATGGCCGGAGCCCGTGCTCTGCTCCGCGCCACCGGGGTAGCGCGCGAGGATTTCGGTAAGCCGATCATCGCGGTGGCCAACAGCTTCACCGAATTCGTGCCCGGCCACGTGCACCTGCGCGAGGTGGCCCAGGTCGTGGCCGCGGCGGTCAAGGAGGCCGGCGGCATCCCGCGTGAGTTCAACACGATCGCGGTGGACGACGGCATCGCCATGGGCCACGGCGGCATGCTCTACTCGCTGCCCAGCCGGGAGCTCATCGCCGACGCCTGCGAGTACATGGTGAACGCGCACTGTGCGGACGCCATGATCTGCATCTCCAACTGCGACAAGATCACGCCTGGCATGTTGATCGCCGCGATGCGACTCAACATCCCGACCGTGTTCGTCTCCGGTGGGCCGATGGAGGCGGGCAAGGTCACCGTGGTCAACGGCGAGGCGGTCACCACCCGCAAGCTGGACCTCATCGACCCGATGATCGCCGCGGCGGACGAGTCCGTCTCCGCGGAGGAGCTCGCCGAGATGGAGGAGAACGCGTGCCCGACCTGCGGGTCCTGCTCGGGCATGTTCACTGCCAACTCCATGAACTGCCTCACCGAGGCGCTGGGGCTCGCCCTGCCGGGCAACGGCACGACGCTGGCCACGCACGCCGCCCGCAAGAACCTCTTCCAGGACGCCGGCCGCCTGATCGTCGACCTCACGCGCACGTACTACGAGCAGGACGACGAGTCGGTCCTGCCGCTCAGCATCGCCACCCGCGACGCCTTCGAGAACGCGATGACGCTGGACGTGGCGATGGGCGGTTCGACCAACACGATCCTGCACCTGCTGGCCGCCGCCCGGGAGGCGCGGGTCGACTTCGGGCTCAAGGAGATCGACGAGGTCTCCCGCCGGGTCCCGTGCATCTGCAAGCTCGCGCCGGCCACCGCGAAGTACCACGTCGAGGACGCTCACCGGGCCGGTGGCATCCCCGCCCTGCTCGCCGAACTGAACCGCGGCGGCCTGCTGCACCGCGACGTCCACACCATCCACAGCGCGACCCTCGGCGAGTTCCTGGACGCCCACGACGTCCTGTCGCCGACCGTCAAGCCGGAGGTGGTGGAGCTCTTCCACGCCGCGCCCGGCGGAGTCCGCACCGTCAAGCCGTACGCCCAGCACACCCGCTGGGAGACGCTCGACCTGGACCGCGCCGAGGGCTGCATCCGCGACATCGAGCACGCGTACACCAAGGACGGCGGGCTGGCGGTCCTGTACGGCAACATCGCTCCAGACGGCGCGATCGTGAAGACGGCCGGTGTCGAGGAGGAGCTGTGGACCTTCTCCGGCCCCGCAGTGGTCTTCGAGAGCCAGGACGAAGCGGTCGACGGCATCCTCAGCAACAGGGTCAAGCCGGGCGACGTGGTGGTCATCCGCTACGAGGGGCCCAAGGGCGGGCCGGGCATGCAGGAGATGCTCTACCCCACCAGCTTCCTCAAGGGCCGCGGGCTGGGCAAGGCGTGCGCCCTGATCACCGACGGCCGGTTCTCCGGCGGCACCAGCGGCCTTTCCATCGGCCACGCCTCCCCCGAGGCCGCGGCCGGCGGCATGATCGCCCTCGTCGAGGACGGTGACCAGATGGTCATCGACATTCCGCGCCGCGTTCTGGAGCTGGACGTGCCGCAGGACGAGCTGACCGCACGCCGCGAGAGGCTCGTCGCCGACCTGGGCGGCTTCCGGCCGCGCGACCGGCAGCGCCCGGTGAGCGTGGCCCTGCAGGCCTACGCCGCGATGGCCACCTCGGCCTCCACCGGCGCCGCCCGCGACATCACCCAGCTCAGCCCCTGACCCTTTTCTGGGCCGATGATGTTGTTCTGACCCCCTCCTGAGGGGGCCAGAACAACATCATCGGAGTCCGGGGGGTCCCGGGGGTTACGGGGTGGGGATGGTGCAAGGGGCGGGGGTGCTGACCGGGTTGCAGCGGGCGGTCACGAAGCCGGGGAGCGCCGCGAAGTAGCCCGTGCCGAAGCGGGCGGCCATGCCGGGCACGGGATAGTCGGTGCTCACCCATTGGGCGCCACTGGCGAGGGCGGCGTCACGGGCCTTGGTGTCGCCGGATCGGGCTTCCACCGTGTCGGCGTCCGCCCGGGTACGGACGACGTATCCCTTGGCCACGAGGTCGTGGATCTCCGCCGCCGAACCGGCCGCGTCGTTGCGCTCCACGAAGGCGGCATCGGGCCGGCCGGGCTCGGAGTCGGTGAACAGGACCCGGCCTTCCAGGCTCGGATTGTCCTGCACGTAGCGGTCGCGGTAGGCACCGCCGTTGTCCATCAGGAACATGATCTTCCCTCGGGCCGCATCCAGGGTCGGCCAGCCCCCGCTCAGAATCGACTGTTCGAGCGTTTTGCCGGGGGTCCGTACGTCGTCCGGCGTGAGCAGCTCGCCCGGGCTGAGGACCGAGCGGATCTCCTGCTCCAGGGCGAGCATCCGGTCCCGGGTCCAGGAGATCAGCGTCACCGGCGGAATCCCCTTCACGGGAATGTCCAGCGTGTCCTTGAACTCCACCAGGATCGTGATGGGCACATGCGAGGGGTGCGCCCGCGACCAGGCCCGGACGGTCCGCAGGCAGTCCACGAACGTCAGACAGGTGCTGTGGTAGTCGATGCCGGCGATGTGCAGGACCTTGGTGCCGGGCTGCTTCATCTCCGGGTCGTACTCGGCCGGCTGGCCGGTCAGCGCCCGGATCGGCGGGGTCGCGTAGGCCCCGCCCTTGGGATCGGCGTAGACGTCCAGTTCGATCTGCCGCACGTGCTGCCCGTCGAACTGCTGACCGAGCGGCGGATGGCTGTACTGCAACCCCTCCGCCAGGGAACCCCCGGCCGCGGAGATCAGACCGAACTCCTTCTGCGGAGGCTCGAACCGATAGCTGTTGTGGGTGCCGATGACCTGGATCTGGTTGAGACGGAGTTCCGGGGCACGCGCCCCGGCGGATCCGGCGGGAAGCACGGCGGCGAGGAGCCCCGCGAGGGCGAGGGCGGCGGTGGGCAGCAGACGGCGGCGCGACGGGGGGAGATCGCTCATGAACGTGAGAAGATCTCAGATCCCCTGTGACGTCAAGAGACCAGAGTGGCCGATGTTGTCCTAACCCGGCCGTGATCGTACAGTGCCGTCGGCGCCGCGATCACGGCCGGGCGGGGCTCAGGCGTCGCGGTGGACGGTGTCGGGCGTGAAGGCGGGCAGGCAGACCGCGAGGTACTCGGCCCCGGCGGGGTCCGGTGAGCTGTAGCGGACCCACTCCCCCGCCTTGGTCTGGACGGCCTGACCGGCGGCGACGTCCAGGGCGCCGCCTTCGTACTCCACGTGCAGCGTGCCGTTGAGCACCAGGGTGAACTCGTCGAACTCGGGGCGCTGGCCGGGCTCGGCCCAGCCCGACGGGCTGCGCATGTGGGCGATGCTGAGGCGCGACTCCCCGGTGTTCACCCCGCCGACGTACTCGTCGATCAGTTTGGGCGGCTCACCGGCCGCCGTGACCCGGGACGGCTTCTCGATCAGTTCAGGCATTGGCCCAGTATGCCCGCAGGCCAGGGCTCAGCCGCAACAACCGCCGCCACAGCATCCGCCACCGCCCCCGGCCGGCCGCGGAGCGGGTGCCCCACCACCGCCATAGGCGACGGTGGACAGCAACTTGACGGAGTCGTCGTGACCGGACGGGCATGTGGCCGGCGCGGACGACTCGCTCATCGGCCGGGACAGCTCGAAGGTGTCCCCGCAGGAGCGGCAGCGGTATTCATAACGTGGCACGGGACCAGGATAGGTCAGGCCGCGGGTTCGCTGACGTACAGCGCCCACTGCGGATCGCCGTCGTGGACGATGCCGATGAGCCGCCAGTGCGCGCCGCGGGGCACCGCGGGGGTCATGGGCAGCGTCCAGCCGATCTCCTCGAGGAGCCGGTCGGCCTTACGGTGATTGCAGGTCATGCAGGAGGCGACGCAGTTCTCCCAGGTGTGCTTGCCGCCACGGCTGCGTGGCTGCACATGGTCGATGGTCTCGGCATGGCGTCCGCAGTAGGCACATCGGTAGTTGTCGCGCCGCATCAGCGCGGCCCGGGTCAGCGGGACCCGCGTCCGGAAAGGGATGCGCACGTATCTGCGCAGCCGGATCACCGAGGGCACCTGTATGGAGTTCGTCGCGGAGCGGAGCAGGGCACCCGAGGCGTCGTGGTGGACGACCTCGGCCTTCTCCCGGAGTACGAGGCACACGGCCCGCCGGAGCGGCAGTGTGGTAAGTGGCTCGTATGTCGCATTCAGGAGAAGGACCTGGCGCATCAGACGGCCTCCGCCGGTATCAGGGCGGCGGCCGCCCAGCAGGCCACGACCGGGCGCGCCTTGCGCCTGGACCCGGCCGAGCCATCCAGCACTAGTACACCCGCCACGAGGACCTCCTCACGGGCGAACCCGAAGCTGAAATCAGTGTGACTGCTGGGAAGGTGATCCCGCTACCCCAATCATCCCCAATCCGGCCGGCGTCCAGACGTGACAGGACGGCAAGAACTCCCAGGACCGCGCCGTACGCGGTCCTGGGAGTCCAGTAGGGAACCGCCGAATCAGGCCGGGCGGACCCGCGCGTGGCCGGCCGTGACCGGGGCGCCGCTCCTGCCGGACACCGGAGCGCCCGCCCGACCGGATGCCGGGGCCGCCCCAACAGACCCCGGAGCTGCGCTCGTGCCGGACGCCGGGGCACCCGTCCCGGCCGACTCCGGAACCCCCGCCTCAGCGGACACCGGGGCACCGGCCCCGACCGACGCCGGGGCGTCCGTTCCTGCAGGTGGGTTCCCCGTCACCTCCCAGGCCGCCTGACCGTTGATCCGCACGTCCAAGGCCTCGCCTGGCGGCACATCGGCCTCGATGACGCCGTGCTGCTCCTCGCCGGGCGACACCACGTCGAACGGGCACGTGACCACCGTGCCCTGGGCCGCGCACGGCGCCGAGACCCTGGTCACGGTCAACCTCGGGTCAAGGCGATGGATTAGCACGAGGTTGTTCACCGCGTCCTGGCCCGCGTTCGTGAGCGTCCAATGCCAGACGACATGATCACGGTTCTTGCTGAGCTCGGGCGCCGCGTAGCCGAGCTGAACCCCCTGGCCACCCGTGCCCGGTGTGCTGCCGGCGTATGCGGGCACCGGCAGGGACATCATCGACCCGGCCACGGCGATCCCGATCACCGCCGGCGCCGACCAGTGTCGTCCCCCGAAGATGCGCTTCACTGTGCTCCCCCTCATCGAATCGCTATCCGATCTCCGCCACTTGTACCGGAGACCACCGGCGCATTCACCTCGCCACACGCAGATCATCCTGACGAAACCGCAGCTCAGCAGGGTAAGTACCCCGGCGAACACCACCGTTTCCCACCAGCACGTAAGGTGCGAGCCATGAGCCGCCCCTCGCCGCCGATGGCGTACCCGCCCGCCCACCGCCAGGAGATCGTCGAAGACCTGCGCGGTCACCGGGTCCCGGACCCCTACCGCTGGCTGGAGGACGCGCGGAGCGAGGACACCCGCACGTGGCTGACGGCGCAGGACGAGCTGTTCCACCGGCACGTCGACGGCCTGCCTGGCCGGGAACGGCTGCGCAAGCGGATCAGCGAGCTGCTCGGCGCCGGACATGTGAGCTCCCCCACCTGGCGTGGTGACGTGCGGTTCTTCATGCGCCGCACCGCCGAGCAGGAACACGCGGTGCTCTACACGGCCGATGCCGAGGGGGCGGAGACCGCACTGATCGACCCGACGGAGATCGACCCCGCCGGGACGACGACGCTGGACTCCTGGCGGCCGGACCTCGAGGGCAGGCTGCTCGCCTATCAGCTCTCCCATGGCGGCGACGAGGAGTCGCTGCTCTACGTCATGGACCTCGCGAGCGGCGAGCAGGTCGAGGGGCCGATCGAACGCAGCCGCTACTCCCCCATCGCCTGGCTGCCCGGCGGGGACGCCTACTACTACGTGCGCCGGCTGCCCAAGGACCAGGTGCCCGAGGGCGAGGACCAGTACCACCGACGGGTCTATCTGCACCGGGTCGGCACCGATCCGGACACCGACGATGTCCTGGTCTTCGGCGAGGGGATGGAGAAGACCAACTACTACAACATCTCGGTGAGCCGCGACGGCCGCTGGCTGACCATCTCCGCCTCCCAGGGCACCGCCCCGCGCAACGATCTGTGGATCGCCGACCTCTCCGCCTCCGCGCCCGGCCGTCCCGCGCTCCAGGTCGTACAGCAGGACGTGGACGCCGAGACCGGGCTGTACGTCGGCCGGGACGGACGGGCGTACGTCTTCACCGACCGGGACGCGCCACGTGCCCGGCTGTGCGTGACCGACCCCGCGGACCCGGGGCACGAGACGTGGCGGGATCTCATCCCCGAGGACCCGGAGGCGGTGCTCACCGACTTCGCCATCCTCGACGGGCCCGAGCTGGAGCGGCCGGTGCTGCTGGCCGGCTGGACCCGGCACGCCATCAGCGAGATCACCGTCCACGACCTCGAGACCGGCGAACGGACCGGCACGGTGCCGACCCCCGGGCTGGGGTCCATCGGCGGCCTCGCCGAACGGCCCGAGGGCGGGCACGAGGCGTGGTTCGGCTACACCGACAACGTCACTCCGGCCTCGGTGGAGCGGTACGACGCGCGTACCGGTGAGACCGGGCTTTGGGCTTCGGCCCCCGGCAGCGTGGACGTTCCCGAGGTGCAGACCCGCCAGGTCGCCTACTCGTCCAAGGACGGGACGCAGGTCCGGATGCTGGTGATCGGCCGCGCGGACGGCGGCCCGCGGCCCACCATCCTGTACGGCTACGGGGGCTTCAACGTCCCGCTGACCCCGGCGTACTCCGCGGGGGTGCTGGCCTGGGTGGAGGCCGGCGGGGTCTATGCGATCGCCAACCTGCGCGGCGGCTCCGAGGAGGGTGAGGACTGGCACCGCGCGGGCATGCTGGACCGCAAACAGAACGTCTTCGACGACTTCCACGCCGCCGCGGAGAAGCTCATCGCCGACGGCTGGACCACCCCGGACCGGCTGGCGATCTCGGGCGGCTCCAACGGCGGGTTGCTGGTGGGTGCGGCCCTGACCCAGCGCCCGGAACTGTACGCGGCGGTGGTCTGCTCGGCGCCGCTGCTGGACATGGTGCGATACGAGCGGTTCGGGCTGGGCCAGACCTGGAACGGGGAGTACGGCTCGGCCGACGACCCCGAGCAGCTCGGCTGGCTGCTGGAGTACTCCCCTTACCACCGGGTGCGCGAGGGGGTGGCGTATCCGGCGACGCTGTTCACCGTGTTCGAGAACGACGGCCGGGTCGACCCGCTGCACGCCCGCAAGATGTGCGCGGCCCTGCAGCATGCGACCTCTGCCGAGGCACCGATCGTGCTCCGCAACGAGAGCGAGGTCGGGCACAGCGCCCGTTCGGTGAGCCGCAGCGTGGACCTGTCGGTGGACACCCTGTCCTTCATGGCCGCGCACACCGGCCTGCTATCACCCCGCTGAGGTCCATCTGGTCATCGAGGTGGTCTCACCCGAGTCCGGCACGAACGCCACCGGTTACAGCGGGGTAGGCTCGATCACATCGGGCCAGGACGCGTGGCCCCGCTTATTCGACTCGTGATCGAATACATCTCATGGCCGTACCGACCGCATATGAGCGGATCCTCAAGCTGCTCGACACCGCTCCCGCCGATCCGGATCTGTCCGGCGGCTATCTGAACCTGCTCGACACCGCACCGGCGCCGAGCCCGGCGCAGAGCGTGATGCAGTCGACCTTCCTGCCCAAGATCTACGAGCGTCTGTGGCGGCCGGTGGGTTTCAACCTGGCCAAGGGTTGGCCGTTCGGGCCGAGCACCGCCGAGGAGTTCGCGCTGGCCCGGGAGCGGCTGGGGCTCGGCCGGCCGGGAGCGGAGGCCGGTCCGGCCGCGACGGTGCTGGATGTCGCCTGCGGTCCCGGCAATGTGACCCGTGGGCTCGCGGCGGGCGTGGGCGAGGAGGGGCTGACCGTCGGCATCGACATGTCGCCGACGATGCTCAGCCGGGCGGTCAGCGACACCGCGCTCCCGAACGTCGGCTATGTGCGCGGGGACGCGGTGGACCTGCCGTTCCAGGCCGGTTCCTTCGACGCGGTGTGCTGCTTCGGCGCCCTGTACCTGTTCAGTGACCCGTGGGCGGCGCTCGACGGAATGACCCGGGTGCTGAAGCCCGGTGGGCGGATCGCGGTCCTCACCTCGCGGCGGCCGCGGCTGCCGTTGAGCCGGCTGGCCGGGGCGTTCGCCGTCAGGGCGGCGGGGATGACCATGTTCGGTGATACCGACGTGACCGAGGCCCTCGCCGGGCGAGGGTTCGAGGACGTACGGCGGCGGAGCTATCCGCTGATGCAGTTCGTCTCCGCACGGCTCGGCTGAGCGGGAACGGATCGCGCACCGGACCGCGCTCCGGTAGGCGATCCGTTCCCCCTCAGCCGAGGGGTTTCTCGAGATGGATGTTCGTGATGCCGTTGATGATCTCGCGTCGGGTCTCCTGCCAGCCGAAGCCGCGGTAGAGCTCCAGCGCCGGTCGCTGGTACGACGTCGTGTCGCCGCGCAGCATCAGGTAGCCGAGTTCCCGGGCGCGTTCCTCCAGCGCCCTGACGACGGCCGAGCCGTATCCGCGCCGCTGGACGTCCGGGCTCACCCGCAGCCGTACCATCTCGCCGACGTCGCTCGGCTGAGCGCCGTGGCCCGTAAAAGGGCGGAGGCCGCCCATCGCCACCGGCCGTCCGGTCTCCAGCGTGCCGACGAGGAACTCACCGCCGTCGCGCAGGTAGAGCTCTCGCATCTGGAACAGGTCGTACTCGTAATAGACACCGTCCCCCGGGCGCAACCCGACCCGGGCGAGCCCTTCGCGGTGCAGGGTGAGAACGGTGTCCAGGTCGGCCGGATGGTAGCGGCGGATCAGCAGGTCGCCGAACTCCCAGACCGGAGGTTCCGCGCGGAGCCGGAACAGGGTGGGAGTACGGCCGGCCGGCCATTCGGTGGTGCGTCCCTCATCCCCGCCGACGAAAGCAGGTGTGATCATGACGTCAGACGACTTCAGGTGGTGGCGGGCCCACGGTGGGACTCTGCACACTTGGCCCGGCGAGCGCGTCGCGGAAGTCCCGCAGGGCGGGCATGTCGCCGTGCATGGCGGCCGCCGCGGCGCCGAGCTGGCGGGCGCGGTGCATGAGGATGTCGGACCGGTGCTCGGCCGGCAGATCCAGGATCGCCTCGCGGCCGGCGGTGAGCGCCGCGTCGGGCTCGCCCGCCTGCAGTCTGCAATGGGCCCGGTCGAGCCGGACCAGGGTGCGATCGAGCCTGTCGTTGACGGTGTAGAGCGTGAGTGCGTGGCTCAGTACCTCGTCGCCACGCTGATGATCGCCAAGATTGGTGTAGGTATCGCCCTCATAGAAGGTCATCTGCCGGTCGGTGAAACCGAAGACCAGGTCATTGACCTGGTTCCTGGAGAGCTGGTCGAAGACGGCGCGGCCCCGTACCAGCGCACGACGCGCGCTGGGAGCCGCGTCCGAGCGGCCGCGCAGCGCGAGCATGCCGAGCGCACGCGCCTCCACGGCGGGTGCCATCGCGGCCGCCGCGCAGGGTGTACGGCCGGCCAGATCCTGCGCCTTGCGGGCCAGGTGCAGCGCCTCGCGCGGATCGCCGTAGTACATCGGCACCAGTGACTCGCGCGCCGTCACCCAGGCGCGCAGCCCGCGGTCGCCCGTCTCGTCCGCCGCGGTACGGGCGGTACGGAAGAACGAGCGGGCCAACCGGTGGTCACCAAGGTTGATCATGATGAGTCCGGACAGTCCGGACAACTGGGCGGCGAGCCGGCACAGCCGTTCCTGTAGTTCGATCGGCTGCCGTTGATCGCACATACGCCGGACCTCACTGAAGTCCAGCAGAACGTCGCAGAGCAGGCGCAGCGACGGGGTGGCCTGATACTGCTGGCCGTACCCGACGATCGTCTCCTCCCACTGATCAAGCATCGTCGGCGATACCGTCGCGCTGACCAGGGTGTCGTCCATCTTGCGCCGTAGTCCGTCTATGGCGCCCAGGAACTGCCCGTCGACGGCCACGCCCGCGCCGGCAAGAAGCTGAAGAAGCGTTCTGCGAAGCACGATGTCCTCCTCTCCCATGTCCGCGGCCACGGAGCCACCGGCGCGGTGCTGACTCCGAAGATCGCTATTGAGCATCCATTGGGTGTCGGCGTGCGACGGCACGACGACCGATCCGACAAGGGCGTCGGACTCGCCCGGCCGGGACTGCGCGGCCCCGCCGGAACGTCCAGAATGACCTCGGCCACAGATGCATTGCCCCTGAAAACCGAGATCCGTAGGCTCGACCCGGTAGACACTGCACAAATAGTGCAAATATGCCGGGCCCGGTTTTTTGTAACCGCTCTCGTAGGCCGAGAGCAAAGTCTCACCGAGCTTCGGCGGAGGTTTTCCGTCGACCTCGTAGAGTGCCCGGATCTGCGCGATGACATCCGAGAGTGCGATGCCCCGGGCGAGCCGCTGCGATTTGACCTTGCTGGTGCCGAATAGTGGTCCGCACTGATCGTGGATCTCAGCCGCGATCTCTGCGTGGGTATGGCCTCTGGCCAGACCGTGCGCGCGTATCCTGCGCGCTATGTCCGTTTCCTTGCGGGGGGATTCCGGCATCCCATCTCACCACTTCGGCGAACGTCGGTGGCCTTAGGATCATGACCACAGCAGATAGCCTCTTGTGCACGCAGCGTAACTCTCTAGTCGTGCCAGGCCAACCCATTCCCGGAAAACAGGTGTGCACCGGGTGTACCGCCTGGCACCTGGGCAGACGAACCTTACACCTGGAGTGGGAATCGTCCTCCCGGCAAGAATAATTTCCTTCTCCCCGAACGACGGGCCCTTGACCGGCGACGACGGACTTGCAATTCTCGCCTGGCGTAGTGATGCGCATTCAAACTGTCGATCACAACGGATCAGGGTCACGCCGCACGAACACGGAGGGGGTGCGCAAGGTGGTCAGCGACAACCGGCTCGGCTACCTGGAAGAGCTGGTGGACGAACTCGGTACGCGTGGGCTGACCGCCCGGGTGGTGCGTACCCGGTCCGGGCCGGCGTTCCTGCGGGTGTGCAACCCGGAGGCGGCGAGCCTGGCGGAGAATGTCACGTGCGCGCCGGCACCCGATTCGAGCGAGCATTACTACTGGTGGTCGTGGGGGGAGCGCATGCACCGGGTGGACGACCCCGGCGGCGCCGCCCTCAAGGTGGCGCACGTGCTGGAGGCCCACCCTCACTGACGTGGCACGTCCCGCGGGTCCTGGTCTAGAACGGCGCGGGGATCCGGCCCCGCGGGACGTGTCCACCCTCTCGGCAACACCGGCTGTCGCCCAGGTCCACGGTCCTCACCTGATGGGCGGGCGACTCCGCCGGACGGCGTCCGACTCCCAGAGGGGGGTGGGCCGGGCACGTCCGGCAGCCCTCCCGGGCCCGGTCGCAGGACCGTCACCCGGCGGTCGTACGATCCGGTCGTCACCGTCCCATACGATCGGTTTGCGTACTCGCCGAAGATCCACGGCGCCAGTCCGACCGACCCGGGAGGGTCTTCACTCGTGTTCCAGCTCCACCCGACTCTGGCCGGGCCGATCTTTCAGGCGAAGGGGACGGCCGAAGACTTCTGCGGCAGGCATCCGAAGCCAAAGGTGCCCTGCCGTCTGGTATGGAACATCACCCATAGCCCGGACGTCACCAAGTTCGTGCGCGCCTACAACCTCGACGTCTGGGCGAACAAGATCGTCGCGATCATCGTGACCATCGTGATCGCGCTCATCGTGCGCCGCATCGTCCAGAAGACCGTCAGCAAGGTCACCACCCGCATGGCCGAGGGCACCATGTCGGATAAGATCCGGGAGAAGACCCGGACGATCTTCGATGGCAGTCCCGCCCTGGTCAGCGAGCGGCGCCGCCAGCGCGCTGAGACGATGGAATCCCTGCTCCGCAGCATCGCCTCTGTGATCATCCTCGGGATGGCCACGTTCTCGGTGCTCGGGGAGATCGGGATCAATCTGGCCCCCGTGCTGGCCAGCGCGAGCATCATCGGCGTCGCGGTGGCCTTCGGCGCGCAGAACCTCGTCAAGGACTTCCTGTCCGGCACCTTCATGCTGCTCGAGGACCAGTACGGGGTAGGAGACGTCATCGACGTCGGCCCGGCCAAGGGCACGGTCGAGGCGGTCACCCTGCGGGTCACCCGCTTGCGGGACGTCAACGGCGTGGTCTGGTACATGCGCAACGGCGAGATCCAGCGCATCGGCAACGAGTCCCAGAACTGGGCCCGCGCCGTGCTGGACATTCCGGTGTCGTACGCGGAGGACGTCGACAAGGTGCGCAGCATCCTCGAATCAACGGCCGCGGGCATGACCGTCAATCCGCCCTGGGACGAGATCGTGCTCGATGAGCCGTCGGTCTGGGGCGTGCAGGCCCTCACGGGCGAGGCCGTGATCGTCCGGGTGGTCGTCAAGACCGCGCCGGGCAAGCAGGGCGAGGTCGCCAGAGAGCTGCGCGGCAGGGTCAAGAAGGCCTTCGACGAGGCGGGCATCTCGGTGGCGCCGCTCACCGGGTGACGAGTCCGCATAGGCTTGGATCGATGGCTACCGAGGTGAGTTTGTACGATGCCGTGGGCGGCGAAGAGACCTTCCGCCGGCTGGTCCACCGCTTCTATCAGGGTGTCGCCGAAGATCCGGTGCTGCGTCCCCTTTACCCGGAGGAGGATCTCGGCCCGGCCGAGGAGCGGCTCCGGCTCTTCCTGATCCAGTACTGGGGCGGTCCGAGGACCTACGGCGAACTGCGCGGGCATCCCCGGCTGCGGATGCGGCATGCGCCGTTCACGGTCGGGGTGGCGCAGCGAGACGCCTGGCTGAAGCACATGCGCGACGCGCTGGACGAGCTGGCCCTCCCGGAGGAGGCCGACACCATGTTCTGGAACTACGTGGTCATGGCCGCGAGCAGCCTCTTGAACTCCGACTAGGGCAGCACCATCCAGTTCGCCCGACCTGTCATCCTTTGGCGTTCTCTTGGGTAGAGCGCACCTTATGATGCGATCTTCCTGGTGGCGCGATGCCGTCGTGTACGAGGTGTACGTCCGCAGCTTCACCGACTCCGACGGGGACGGAGAGGGAGACCTCGGCGGCGTCCGGAGCAGGCTGCCCTACCTCCGCGAGCTCGGCGTCGATGCCCTCTGGCTGACCCCCTTCTACCGGTCTCCGCTGGCGGACGGCGGTTACGACGTCGCCGACTACCGCGACGTGGACCCGCGCTTCGGCACCCTCGACGACTTCGAGGCGCTGGTCTCCGACGCCCACGCGCTCGGCCTCAAGCTCATCGTCGACATCGTCCCCAACCACACCTCCGACCAGCACGCCTGGTTCCAGGAGGCACTCGCCGCCGGGCCGGGCAGCCCGGCCCGTGGGCGCTATCTGTTCCGTGCGGGGAAAACGCGCGACGCCCCTCCCAACGACTGGCCGTCGGCCTTCGGCGGCCCGGCCTGGACCCAGGTCCCCGACGGGGAATGGTATCTCCACCTGTACGCGACCGAGCAACCCGACCTCAACTGGCGTAACCCGGAGGTGCGCCGGGAGTTCGAGGACGTCCTGCGCTGCTGGCTGGACCGGGGCGTGGACGGGTTCCGCATCGACGTGGCCGCCGGCCTGTTCAAGGACCCCTCGTTCGCCGACCTCGGCGACCTGGATCGCCATGCGGTCGGCAGTCCGATGTACAGCCGCCCCGAGGTGCACGAGGTCTACCGCGACTGGCGGCGCATTCTGAACGCCTACTCAGACCAGCCGCCCGGGGACGAGCGCATGGCGGTCGGCGAGGTCTGGACCGACAGCCCGGAGGATCTCACGCTGTTCCTGCGTCCCGACGAGCTCCACCAGGCGTTCAACTTCGCCCTGCAGCTGGCGCCATGGTCGGCGAGCGACTTCAAGAGCGTGGTCACCGACTTCCTCCGGACGGCTGAACCGATCCAGGCGGCACCGACCTGGGTGCTGTCCTCACACGACGCCACCCGGCACCGGACCCGGTACCAGGACGGCACCGGCAACGGGCTGCCGCGTGCCAGGGCCGCGCTGCTGTTCATGCTGGCACTGCCCGGATCGGCCTACCTTTACCAGGGCGAGGAACTGGGACTGGAAGAGGTCGTGGACCTCCCGGACTCGGCCCGCCAGGACCCGATCTGGTTCCGTACCGGCGGCACCCAGCGGGGCAGGGACGGCTGCCGGGTCCCGATCCCCTGGTCCGGCTCGGACGAGCCGTACGGCTTCTCCCCCAACGGCGGCAAGCCCTGGCTGCCGATGCCGGACGGCTGGGAACCGCTGACGGTCGAGGCCCAGTCCGGCGACCCCGGCTCGGTCCTGGCCTTCTACCGGCAGGCGCTGCGCCTGCGGCGGGAACTGCGCGCCACGCTGCCGCGGGACCTGGAGCTGGAATGGCTGGACTCCCGCTCTCCGAAGGCCCTGGCGTTCCGGCGCGGCCCGCTGATGTGCGTGCTCAACTGCGGGGACGGGCCGGTGCCGCTACCGCCCGGTCGCGAGCTCCTCCTGGCCAGCGCCCCCCCGGACGGCGGCCTGCTCCCCGGCAACGCCGCGGCCTGGCTGCGCTGAGATCATCGGGACCATGATGATCGCGACGAGCGGGAAGGCGACCACCGAGGCGAACGCCGCCGCGTAGCCCGGCCCGCTGACCACCAGGCCCAGCACCGGGGCGGTGGCCAGCGCGAAGGCGTTCTGCACGGTGTTCTGCAGGCCCAGCGCCCGGCCCGCCCAGGCGCCTCCGGCATATTCGGCGACGGCGGTGAAGGCGAGTCCGTTGGGGCTCACCGTGATCACCCCCGCGATCAGCAGCGGCACGATCGCGGCGCTGGACCCGGCGTAGGTCCCGGCCGCGAGGGCCAGCATGACGATCGTGATCAGGACCGCCACGAGCCGCAGCGGCCGGACTCTGCTGCCCGCCCGGTCGGACCAGATCCCGGCGCCCAGCCGGGTCAGCGCGCCGCCCACCTGCGTCAGCGCCAGCACCCGGCCTGCGGTGCCGGGAGCCCAGCCGCAGACGTCGACCAGATAGACCAGCGAGAAGGTGGCGATGGCGAACTGCGGGACGACCAGCAGGGCGCTGGTGGCGTGCAGCCGCCATAGCACCGGCGTCCGGTAGGGGGACCGGGTCCGTACCGCGGCCTTGGCGGTCCGGGCCGGATCGCGGGCGAACAGTGCCGCCAGTGCCCCCATCAGCAGGCAGAAGCCTCCCAGCGCCAGCAGCGGGGCGCCCAGGCCGAAGACCGCCAGCCCCGGCAGGGTCGCGGCGGCCATCGCCACACCCAGCGGCTGGGCGGTCTGGCGGATGCCCATCGCCAGGCCGCGCTCGCGCACTGCGAACCAGCCCAGGATCAGCCGGCCGCTCGCGGCGTGCACCGACGCCCCGCCCGCGCCGGCGATCACGATGCAGATCGCCAGCGGCACCAGGCCGTGCACGAAGGCGGCGGCGCACTGTGCCAGCCCGGCGATCAGCAGGCCCAGCCCCAGCACCAGCCGCTCGCCGTAGCGGTCGGCCAGCAGTCCCCACAGGAACAGCATGCCGAGCAGTCCGGCCATGGGACAGGCGACCACGACGCTGGCCTCGCCGAGCGAGAGGCCCTCGGCGCGCAGGGCGGGGATCAGGAAGGGCAGCCCATACTGAGAGGCGCAACCGGCGGTCATCGCGCCCAGACCGACGGACAGCACCACCCAGCGCCGTCGAGCGGGGGGCATGGTCGCTGTGTTCATATGCTGATATTAGCGTCTTACATATTGATATGCCGATTGGGCCTGCGGCATCCGTCGGCCGTGGCGGCCTGGTCCTCGCAGGGAAGCAGATCTCGCAGAACGACGGGAGGGTCAGTCCTTGGGGCACAGGTAGCGAGCGATGAACTCCCGCTCCTTGGCGGTGAAGCGGCGCAGCCGGGCCGCCTCAGGGTCGAAGGCGACGATCAAGGAAGCGGCGGTGGCGTAGATGTGCTCGTCGTCCCGGATCTCGTAGGCCAGCTTGAACGACGCGGCCCGCGCCTCGGTGACCCAGGTCTCCACCCGGATGGCGTACAGCACACCGGTCAGCGGCCGCCGGTAGTCGATCTCGTGACGGGAGACGACCATGCCGCGGACCGGATCCTCACCCTTGCGCACCGGGTCCGCGTGGAACATCTCCAGCCGTGCGTCCTCGAGATAGCCGAGGAACTTGACGTTGTTGACGTGCAGCTGAGAGTCAATGTCCCCGAACCGGACGTGGAACTCGTAGACATGCCGGTAGTCGCCCGCGGACGGCATCATCTCGCTCATGTCCTCACCAGGGAAGTAGGCGGCGCTAACTCAGGGATCGCAGCGATGCTACCCGGCCGCCCGACACGAACCGGGCGACTGTGACGCGCACCACCCGGCCCCCGTGATGTCGCATGATCACGGAAGGCGGTGCCTTTGTGCGGGCGTCAGCGGGTGAGCTTGCGGTGGGTGACCCGGTGCGGACGTGCCGCGTCGGCCCCGAGCCGCTCGATCTTGTTCTTCTCGTAGTCGGCGAAGTTGCCCTCGAACCAGAACCAGCTCGAGCCCTCTTCCCACGACAGGATGTGGGTGGCGATGCGGTCCAGGAACCACCGGTCGTGGGAGGTGATGACCGCGCAGCCGGGGAACTCCAGAAGGGCGTTCTCCAGGCTGGACAGGGTCTCCACGTCCAGGTCGTTGGTGGGCTCGTCGAGCAGCAGCACGTTGCCGCCCTGCTTGAGGGTGAGCGCCAGGTTGAGCCGGTTGCGCTCACCGCCGGACAGCACCCCCGCGGGCTTCTGCTGGTCCGGGCCCTTGAATCCGAACGCGGCGACGTACGCCCGTGAGGGCATCTCGACCTGGCCGACCTTGATGTGGTCGAGCCCGTCAGAGACGACCTGCCAGACGTTCTTCTTCGGATCGATGCCGCCCCGGCTCTGGTCGGCGTAGGAGATCTTGACGGTCTCACCGAGGCGGAGCTTCCCGGCGTCGGGCTCCTCCTCGCCGATGACCATGCGGAACAGCGTGGTCTTGCCGACGCCGTTGGGCCCGATGACACCGACGATGCCGTTCGGCGGCAGGTTGAACGACAGGTCGTCCATCAGGACCCGGTCGTCGAAGCCCTTAGTGAGGTTCTCCGCCACGATGACGGTACTGCCCAGTCGCGGGCCCGGCGGGATCTGGATCTCTTCGAAGTCCAGCTTGCGGGTCTTGGCGGCCTCGGCGGCCATCTCCTCGTACCGCTCCAGTCGGGCCTTGCTCTTGGTCTGGCGGGCCTTGGGGTTGGAGCGCACCCACTCGAGCTCGTCTTCGAGGCGCTTCTTCCGCTTGGCGTCCTTGCCGCCCTCGACCTTCAGCCGGTCCGCCTTCTTCTCCAGGTAGGTGGAGTAGTTCCCCTCGTAGGGGTGGCAGCGGCCGCGGTCCAGCTCGAGGATCCAGCCGGCCACGTTGTCCAGGAAGTACCGGTCGTGCGTGACGGCCAGGACGGTGCCCTCGTACTTCTCGAGATACTGCTCGAGCCACTGGACGCTCTCGGCGTCGAGGTGGTTGGTGGGCTCGTCGAGGAGCAGCAGGTCGGGCTTCTCCAACAGCAACTTGCACAGGGCGACGCGGCGGCGCTCACCACCGGAGAGCTGGCTGACCTCGGCGTCCGGCGGAGGGCAGCGCAGCGCGTCCATCGCCTGCTCGAGCTGGCTGTCGAGGTCCCAGGCGCTGCGGTGGTCGAGCTGCTCCTGCAGCTTGCCCATCTCCTCGAGCAGCGCGTCGGAGTAGTCCGTCGCCATCTGCTCGGCGATCTCCTCGAAGCGCGTGAGCAGCGCCTTGGTCTCGGCCACGCCCTCTTCGACGTTGCCGAGCACCGTCTTGTCCTCGTTGAGCGGCGGCTCCTGCTGGAGCATGCCGACCGTGAAGCCGGGCATCAGCCGGGCGTCGCCGTTGGACGGCTGCTCCAGGCCGGCCATCATCTTCAGCAGTGTCGACTTACCGGTCCCGTTGGGGCCGAGGACACCGATCTTCGCACCGGGCAGAAAGCTCAGGGTGACGTCGTCCAGGACGACCTTGTCTCCGTGCGCCTTGCGCACGCGCTGCATGGTGTAGATGTACTCGGCCATGCCACCAGCCTAGGGGCTCCCGGGCACTGCTCGGGGGCCGCGCGGTCACACCGGCTGCGGTGGATTGGGCCGCGCGGCGGGCAGGCAGACCCGATCCCGGCCGGACTCCTTCGCCCGGTACAGAGCAAGATCGGCCGCGGCCATCAGCTCGATCAGATCTTGTCCGTGGGTGCGGAACAGCGACACCCCTACCGAGATCGTCACGGTGGCGGTGCCGTCCTCGGCGGGCACCGCCAGCCTGCGGACCCGGTTGCGAAGCCGCTCAGCGACCCGGCAGGCCTCGACGGTGTCCGCGCCGGGCAATAGCGCCACGAACTCCTCGCCGCCGAACCGGCCGACCACGTCATAGTCACGCAGCTGGCTGACCAGGGTGTTCGCGACCGCTATGAGCACCTGGTCCCCCACCAGATGGCCATGGGTGTCGTTCACCCGCTTGAAGTGGTCGATATCGATGATCAACACGGCCAGCGGCACCGTGGTCCGCCGTGCCCGGGACAGCTCGGTGTCCGCCTCACGCTGCCACGCGGCGGCGTTGAGCAGGCCGGTCTTGGCATCGGTGCGGGCGGCGGCCTGCAGCTGCTGGTGCAGCAGGCTGCGCTGGAGCAGCACGACCGGCGGCAGCGCCAGCACCAGCAGCCCCAGGGAGTCGGTGCAGGTGATGGCCACGATCACGCCGACGCAGAGCTCGACGATGTCGAGGGTCAGGCTCTCCCGGTTCCACAAGACCTCGCGCCACCGGGTCTCGGGCGCGGCGCTGTGCGCGGCCACCGCCACCAGCCCGGTGTTGACCACGATGAACAGCACCGCGGCGGCGATCGCCGTCAGGAGCGCCGCCGGGATCTCCACGACCCAGTCGACGCCGCTGTCCAGCGGGTCGGGGACCACCAGATGGAACACGACCGACGCGGCGGCCCCCGCCAGCCCCAGAGCGGAGGTGACGAAGACCCTGCGGTAGAGCAGCGTCCGGCGGACCCTGAACTGGAGCAGCGCCTGCAGCGGGATCGGCATCAGCAGGGCGTAGAAGGGCGGCAGCAGCAGCGCCGCCGGGAGCCACCACGCCGACAGGAGGTCACGAGCCACGCCCGCGGGCATCCCGAGCCGCCGCGACGCCTCGATGCACACGGTGCCGCAGGCGAGCAGCGTCACGAAGGTGATCACGTGGTTGGGCCGGAACGGGATGTGCGCACCCTGTTCGATGACCAGCGCCAGATGCAGCGCGACCACCGCGACCACGTATCCGACCAACGCCACCGGCTGGGTCAGAAGAGGCCAGCCGGGTGGCGTGCGCGGCACGTCTCCACGACTCCCGGCGGCCGACTGGTGCACTGCCGTCATGCTCCCCCCTCGGTCGGGACAGCCCTCAGGGGTTTGCGAGTCCGGACCCCCACGGCGTATCACGTTGTGTAACACGATAGTTGCAATGTGTGCGGAGCGAGTGAAGAACCGGTACCTTCGTTGCCGTATATCTGGACGCACCGCCATCTGGGCACACCGCTCACTGGCGGCCATCACGACAGCTCGGCTCACACCGCCCTCGGCAGCACCGGAGGGGAAGACACGATGCGCGGAATTTCCTGGATCTAGGGGCCCTGCCATCTGCGCCATGGCAGCGGGGACGCCGCCACGCCTGGCGACGCCCCCGCCCCGCACCGGATCGCTCCTCCGGCGGCCCCTCATCACACCGGCGTCAAGCCGCCGCGGTGCGGGCGTCGTACTGCTCGTACTCCCGCCCGTCCTCCTCGTCGCCGACGTCGGATCGGCCGTCGTCGCCCGGATGCCCCACCGGCGCCGCGGCCCCCTCGTCCACGGCCCCGGCGTCCGGGTCCGGAGCCGGGCCGATGTCGCTCGCCCACTGGTCGTTGCCGGCCAGCGCCTCCTTGACGTCCTCGGCCGTGGTGGTCCCACCCCGGCTGACCCGCTCGAACCGGGAGACGCCGCGGGTCATGTCGTAACCGACCGTGGTGGCCTCGATCTCGACGGAGTAGCGCAGGTTGCCGTTCTTGGCGTACTCCCTGATCCGCAGCCGGCCGGTCACCAGCACGGGCGCGCCGCGCTTCATGTCCGAGGCCCGGACGTTGTCGGCGAGCCCCCGCCAGCAGTTGACGGTCAGGAACATGCTGTCGAGGTCCTGCCACTGCCCGGTGGCCTTGTCGAAACGGCGTGGGGTGCAGCCGACCCGTAACGACGCGAACGGGGTGCCGTTCGCGGTCACGGTGTGGAACGGGTCGGCGGCCAGCCAGCCCACCAGGGTGATGTGCGCGTCGTTCATGCGTCCTCCACATGAGGTGCGGTGCGGGGTCTCACTGACCCTGCGCATCACCACCGTGACGCAGCGCGACAGGTGCCGCCTAGCCTCGAAGTGGACTGTGGATAACTCCGCGTCGGCGCCGGCTCAGCTCGGGGTCTCACCGCGGGCCACCGAAACCTGGGCGCGGTAGTTCGCGCAGGCCGCCAGCTCGTCGTTCACCGGGTCGAGGATCTTCTCCTCGACGACGTCGATGATGCGGTCCCGCATGGCGGCCTCCATGCGCTCACCATGCCTGGCCGACGAGAGCGCGACCACGTTGCGGCAGGCCGAGGAGGTCAGCACACCCATGCCGAGGGTGCACGCCACCAGAATGGAGACGTACGGGATCAGCCCCGCGTCCCCGACCAGGTGGAAGGGCGGATGGCCGACCTTGGCCACGCCGTAGACCATCAGCAGGCCCACCCAGACGATGCTGATGATCGCGATCAGTACGAGCACGTACTGCCAGACCTTGACCACCGACCACCAGCCCGGCACCTGGTTGAAGGTCGGCAGGGCGTTCTTCAGCGAGGCGCCCAGTGCCTCCGGTAGCTCGGCGGCGTGTGACCGGCTGGCGTCCCGCACCGACAGCTGCCATGCCTCCGGCAGATCCGCGGTGACGTCGTCGCTGATGTCCTGCAGCGCGGTGTCGACGTCCCCCTGCTGGGCCCCGACCGGGCCGGTGAAGGCCCCGCGCAGCTCGTTGCGCAGCTCTGTCAACCGCATCTTGCGCAGCGGGTCGCTGCGCAGCCGGGCGATGACCTTGGCCATCGGCCAGCCGATGTAGTCGGTGGCCCGCAGCTCGTAGGCGCTCTCCATGGCCTCGGCCACGGCGGAGGCGCCGGCCGCGTCGGTGAGCGCGTCGATGAGGGTGATGATCCGCTCGTCGGCGATGGCCTCCGGCGGCGGTTGCGCCGGCCGGTAGGAGGCGAACCGGTCGGCCAGCCCGTCGATGTCCGCGGTGACCCGTTCGGTGCGGGCCCGCCGGGCCGCGACGGTGTCGACCAGCACTTCCCGGAATCCGTCGGCGCCGCCGTCGCTGACCGCGGAGGTGGTCAGGATGCGGGGCCGGTCCAGCCCTTCGGCCTCCAGCAGCCGGCGCAGGTCGGAGACGCAGTCCTCGACCTCCTCGGGCTGCAGCCGGTCCACCTGGTTGAGCACGATGAGGGTGACCCCGGCGTGCTGGGCGAAGGGCACGATGTAGTTGCGGTGCAGCGAGGCGTCGGCGTACTTCTGCGGGTCCACCACCCAGACGAGCAGGTCCGCGACGGCGACGAAGCGGTCCACCTCGGCGCGGTGCAGGGCCTGGATGGAGTCGTGGTCGGGCAGGTCGAGCAGCACGAGTCCCTGCAGCGAGCCGGCACCGCCCACCGTGCGGTCCAGGGCACTGGCGCGGGCGTACCGGAAGCGCTTGTCGACGGCGAGCCAGTCGAGCAGCGGCCCGGCGCCGTCCAGACCCCAGACGCAGGCGTGCGCCAGCGACGTCATCGGCCGGCGCATCCCCACCGGCGACAGGTCGAGCCCGCAGATGGCGTTGAAGAGCGAGGACTTCCCGCTGCCGGTGCCGCCGGCCAGGGTGACCACCGTGTGGTCCCCCGACAGCCGTAGCCGCTCGCCGGCCCGGTCCAGCAGCACGGCGGCGTCGTCCAGCAGCGGCTGGTCGATCCGGCCGGCTCCGAGCCCGACGAGGGCGTCGAGCGCGCTGAGGCGGATGGAGAGCCAGGAATCGGCCGTGGCGTTCCCGCCTGGGGCGGGCTCCTCGGCCGTTTCGCCGCTGAGGGGGGCCGTCGTCGTCATCGCGCGACCTCGAGGTTGTATGTGGCCTGGTAGAGCTGGACGGCGGTAGTTTCGTCGGGAATCCCCGCCGCGTCCAGCACCTGGCCGAAACGTATGGCCTCTTCGTCGAAGAGCATCCCGATCCTGCTGCGCAGATCGGCGCGGGCCTTGGCGCCCATGCCCCGCAGCGACTCGGCGCCGAACAGCGCTTTGAGCAGCCGCTGCGGAACGGCGCTCGTGCCCTCCTCCACGGCCACGTCACTGGTGCCGTAGCCGAGCAGGCCGATCATCAGGACCAGGGAGAGCGCCTCTTCGTCAAACGAGACCACCTTGGCCACCGAACGCTTGGTGACGCCCTCCGTGCGGATCAGCTGGAGGACGTGGTCCTGCCAGGAGCTGACCGCCCGGGTGACCCGGCGGGACAGCTCGGGGGAGACATGACCGAGTACGGCGGTCTGCCCATCGAGGATGCCCTTGCTGGCGGGATTGTTCCGCCAGCGCCGGATGACCGACTCGGCACCGTGCTCGGCACCGGCCAGGATCAGTGACTCCAGACCCGACCGCAGCGCCCCCTTGAGCGAGCGCACCCGGGTGGGGGTACGGCGCCGCCGGTTGGCCCCCTTGGAGGCATGTGAGCCGCGCCGGACGTGCAGGGCCCGGACCAGGTCGCCGGTGCCCGCGAAGTCCTGCCAGCGGGCCAGCACCTCTCCGCGCAGCAGCGAGCCGTTGCGGGTCGCCTCATCGAGCTCGGCCAGCGCGGTGGCGTAGGCGGCCTCGACGTCCTGGCTGAGCGAGATCCGCAGCTCGACCTGCATCTCGACCTGCTTGGCCAGCTGCGGCACCCGGGTGCGGAGACTGTCCAGGACCCCGGTGAGGGTGGCGTCGATCACGCCGCTACGGCGGTCCCGGTCCTCGGACATGCCGAGCAGCCATTCGCGGATGCCCTCGACGCACTTCTCGGGCAGCCTGCTGCCCTCGATCCGGGTCTCGGGAATGCTGAAGCGCCGGGCCTCGCCGACACCGTGCGCGGCCAGCATCTCGGCGAAGTGGTCGACGACCTCCGAGCCCGCGCCGTCCGGGACCCGCGACAGCACGGTGCCGATGGTCGCGCCGTGCTCGCGGGCCCGCTGCAGCATCTCCCACACCTGGGCGTCGGCATAGCGGGCCGCCGTGGTCACGCACAGCCACAGGTCGGCGGCGTCCATCAGCTTGGTGGCGAACTCGTAATGGTCCTCGAAGACCGAGTCGAAGTCGGGGCTGTCCAGCAGCGCCAGTCCTTGGGGAAGGGCGTCGCTGGCGATGATCACTAGCTGGTCACCGGCGATGGCGTCCGGGGCGGGCCCGGGCACCCGGCCCATGCCGGGGATCACATCCGTGCTGAGGAAGTAGTCGAAATGGTCGGGGTGGCAGACCAGGATCGGGCTGCTCGTGGTGGGCCGCAGCACCCCGGTGGCGCTGACCCTGGAGCCGACGAAGGTGTTGACCAGGGTCGACTTGCCCGCGCCCGTGGAGCCGCCGAGCACCACCAGCAGCGGGGCACCGCTGCCGCGTACCCGGGGCAGCACGTAGTCATCGAGCTGGTTCCGCAGCTCCAGCTGGGCGGCCCGCGCCTCTTCGACGCCGGGCTCGTCGAGCACGAAGCGGAACGAGTCGATCTGCTCTCGTAGGTCGATCAGGGCTCGATCGAGACCGGCCTGCCCGGCCCGGGCCGGAGGCGCCGGGGGTACGGACGCGACCGCATCGCTGACGGCACTCTGATCCGCCGGAGATGTCACGGATCCTGCCCCATGTCCGCTCTTATCATGTTGATCTCTCGTGCCACATGCACCACGTCACCGACGACCACGATCGCCGGAGGACGCACACCGTCTGCGGCCATCTCGTCCACCACCGTCCCCAGCGTCGCCATGAGGGCGTGCTGATCCGGCAGAGTACCGTCCTGGATGACTGCGACGGGCGTGTCAGAGGACCGACCATAGCGCATGAGAGCGTTGGCTATAAGGGCCATCCGCTCGACCGCCATGAGCAGTACAAGGGTTCCGTGCGAGCGTCCGAGAGCCTCCCAGTCGACCGTCGACCTCGGGTCGTCCGGGGCCACGTGCGCGGACACCACATGGAACTCCTGCGCCACACCCCGGTGCGTGACCGGGATGCCCGCCGCGGCGGGTACGGCGACCGCGCTGGTGATCCCGGGCACCACCGTCACCGGGATTCCGTGCCGGGCGCAGTGCAGGACCTCTTCACCCCCCCGGCCGAACACGAACGGGTCGCCGCCCTTGAGCCGGACCACGAACTTGCCCTGCCTGACGCGGTCGACCAGGTAGTCGTTGATGTGCTCCTGGGTCACCGAACGGCCGTAGGGGATCTTGGCCGCGTCGATCACCTCGACGTCCTGGGAGAGCTCGTCCAGCAGCAGCCGCGGAGCCAACCGGTCGGTGACGACCACGTCGGCCTGGGCCAGCAGCTGCCGCCCCCGCACGGTGATCAGCCCGGGGTCGCCGGGACCGCCGCCGACCAGTGCCACCCCGACGGGCTTGTGACGTGAGTGCCGGGCCTCGATGCTGGCGTCGCGAAGTCCCTCCACGATCGCGTCCCGGATCCCTGCCGCCCGCCGCGGGTCACCGCCGCCGAGCACGGCCACGGTCGTCTCGCCCACCTGGCCGCGGGCCGGGGTCCACGCGGCGGACGCCTCCGCGTCGTCCGCCCGGACGCACCAGAGACGGGCCTCGGCGGCCTCGGCGGCGACGGCGGCATTGATCTTTCCGTCGTCGGTGCAGGCCTGGACCAGCCAGGCCCCGGCGCAGTCGCCCGCCTGGTAGGGCCGCCGGTGCCACAGCACCTTGCCGTCGGCGATCAGGTCCTCCAGCGACGGGGTGACCTCGGGTGAGACCAGCACGACCTCCGCCTCGGCCGCCAGCAGGGCCGGAACCCGCCGCTGGGCGACACGACCGCCGCCGACGACGACGACGCGTCGCCCGCTGAGGCGCAGACCAAGGACGTACGGAGGCACGGTGAAGCTCTTTCCCATCTGTGGCACTCGACGACTAAAGGTACTCGGATTCATGTGGTCATGCCGACTCGCCGGTCTTGTCGGTGACCCCGGCGGAGTCGAAGGTCGCGACCTCGTGCAGGACCCGGACCGCGCTCTGCACCAGAGGCAGTGCCAGCAGCGCGCCGGTTCCCTCGCCGAGCCGCAGGTCCAGCTCGACCAGAGGACGAAGCCCCAGGTGAGCCAAGGTAGCCGCATGACCGGACTCCGCGGAACGGTGCCCCGCGACGCAGCACTGGACGGCCTCGGGCGCCAGCGCCACGGCGATCAGCGCGGCGGACCCGGCGATGACTCCGTCGAGGACCACCGGGACCCGGAGCGCGGCCGCCCCGAGGATGAATCCGGCGATCGCGGCGTGCTCCAGCCCGCCGAGCGCGGCGAGCACCCGCAGCACGTCGCGCACCGCGGGCTCGCGGCCCCCCTCACCCTCGTGATCAGTGGATCCATCGCCGAAGGCTCGCGTGATCACCGGCTCGTGGCGGGCCAGGGCTCTTCGCACCACCTCGATCTTGCGAGAGTGGGTGACATCGTCGATGCCGGTGCCCCGGCCGGTCACCTCCTCCGGCGTCCGGCCGGTGCAGGCGGCGATGAGGGCGGCCGAGGCCGTCGTGTTGGCGATCCCCATGTCACCGGTGATCAGGCAGCGGTTGCCCGCCGCGACCAGGTCCCGGGCCACCTCGATGCCGGTCTCGACGGCCCGGCGGACCTGCTCCTGCGTCATGGCGGGGCCCAGCGTCAGGTCCGCGGTGCCGTACGCCACCTTGCGCGACAGAAGACCCGGGGCCGGCGGCAGGTCCGCCGCCACGCCCACGTCGACCACGTTGACCCGCGCTCCGACCTGGGCGGCGAACGCGTTCACCACCGCGCCACCGGCCAGGAAGTTGGCGACCATCTGCGCCGTGACCTCCTGCGGCCACGGGGTGACGCCCTGGGCGTGCACCCCGTGGTCCGCGGCGAAGACCGCCACGGCCGCCGGCTCGGGCAGCGGCGGTGGGCACACCCCCGCCAGCCCGGCGAGACGTACCGAGATCTCCTCCAGCACGCCGAGCGCCCCGGGCGGCTTGGTCAGCCGGGCCTGGTGCTCACGTGCGTCCTGCATGGCGGCCTCGTCCAGGGGCCGTACCGCCGAGATGGTCTCCTCGATGAGCTCCATGCGTTCCTCTCTACGTGCCATCGATTCCCCGGTCCCACGCTCGGAACCGGGCTAGACGGACAGGTCGCGCAGCACCTTCAGGAGTGCGTCGTCGGTGCCCCGGTCACGGACTGCGATCCGCAGCCAGTCCGGGCCGAGGCCGGGGAAGGTGTCGCCGCGCCGCACGGCATGGCCGCGCTGGCGCAGCAGGGCCCGCAGGCCGAGCCCGTCGGGAGCCTGTACGCACAGGAACGAGGCGCGCGCGCCCGGCACGGCCCGCAGCCCGCACCCGTCCAGTTCGGCGGCGAACCGGTGGCGTTCGTCGGCGAGGTCCCGGGCCCACGCGTCGGCCTCGGTGAGCGCGGCGGGCGAGCAGCAGGCCTCGACAGCGACCAGCGCGGGCGTGGAGACGGCCCACAGCGGCTGCGCCTGCGCCAATGCCGGCACCAGCTCCGGCTCGCCGAGCAGATAGCCGGCGCGTAGCCCGGCCAGCCCCCAGGTCTTGGTGAGGCTGCGGATGACGACCAGGCCGGGCTCGCGGAGGTGCGCCACGCTCTGCGTCTCACCCGGCACGCAGTCCATGAACGCCTCGTCGACCACGACCGTGCGGCCGGGCCGGACGAGGGCGCTGATCGCGGTGGCCGGGTGCAGCACCGAGGTGGGGTTGGTCGGATTACCGATCATGACCAGGTCCGCCTCTTCCGGGATCGCGCCCGGATCGAAGGTGAAGTCCCCGGTCAGCACATGCCGGGCGACCTCGTGCCCGGCGGCGCGCAGCGCGGCCTCCGGTTCGGTGAACTGCGGGTGCACGACCACGGCGCGGCGCGGCCGCAGGACCCGGGCGAGCAGCACGAACGCCTCGGCGGCTCCGGCCGTCAGCAGCACCTCGGACCGGCTCCGGCCGTGCCGGGCGGCGACCGCGGCGCGGGCCGGCCTCGGATCGGGATAGCCGGCGAGGTCGGCGATGGAGGCCCGCAACCGGTCGGCCAGCCACTCGGGCGGAGTGCCGGCCCGCACGTTCACGGCGAAGTCGGCCAGCCCCGGCTCGACCTCGGTGTCCCCGTGATGCCGCAGATCCACCTGCTGGTCGGTGCGGTCGGCTCGTGGCGTGTCCCGCGCCTCGGGCCAGGCGGGGTGCGCGGCGCGCCACGGCTCAATGGGCATGGGCGTGGCCGTGACCGTGCGCGGGGTCGTCGGGGTGATGGTGGGGCAGCTGGGGAGCGCCGACCCGGTCTTCGAAGCCGGGCAGTGCGCTTCGGTAGACGCAGGTGTCGCAGTTCATCCGGATATCACCCGCGAGGGCTTCCTCGTACCGTTCGACCACCAGATCGGCCAGCCCGTCGCAGTCCCCGATCACCTCGGCCACCCGGATTTCCAGCTCGGGGTGCCCGGCCGCGTACCGCCGTGTCTGCGCCACGACCCGGTCCGGCAGCACTCCGGAGAACAGGAAGTACGGCAGCACGACGATCGTGCCGGACCGTGTTCCATTCCCGGGGCCACGCCCCGCCTCGCCCAGGAGCCGGCAGCGCTCCAGCCCCGCGGACACGCTCGGCTCCGCAAGGGACACGAACGCGGGCTCCACCAGGCGCAGCCCCCGGCCCTCCCAGAGCAGCCGGGCCACCTTGCAGATCTCCGCGTTGGCGTCCGGGTCGGTCGAGCCCCGGCCGACCAGCAGCACGGTGATCGCGGCCCGGTCCGCGTCGCCGAGCACGGCGTCCAGGCGCTCCTCGAGCACCCTCAGCAGGGTCGGATGGGGACCCAGCGGACGACCGTAGACGTAGGACATCCCGGGATGCCGGGCCAGCTCCCGGGCCATGGCGCCCGGGATGTCGCCCTTCCCGTGACCGGCGGCGACCAGCATCATCGGCACCGCGGCGAGCCGGCGGTGACCGCGCTCGTACAGCTCGGCGACCGCCTCGGTCAGCGGGGGCGGGGACAGCTCGATGAAGCCGCCGGCGACGTCGACCGGGAGCCGGCGACCCAGCCGCTGGACGAAGCCACCGAAATCCGCCGCCCCGCCCTCGTCCCGTGTCCCGTGCCCGACCAGCAGCAGCGGCGGGTTCGCCGTCCCCGGCTCCACGCTCACCTGTCCTCTCCGATGTACAGCAGTGCGTTGATCGCGGCCGCCGCGACGGCGGACCCGCCCTTCTCCGAGACGTTGCTGACCTGCGACAGCCCGCTGGCCCGCAGCGCCGCCTTGGACTCGGCCGCGCCGACGAACCCCACCGGCATGCCGACGACCAGGGCCGGGTTCACCCGGCGGAGCAGGATCTCCTCCAGCGCGGTCGGGGCACAGCCGATCACCCAGATCGCTCCTGGCCCGACCTCGGCGTAGGAGAGCCGGATCGCCGCCGCCGACCGGGTGATCCCGGCCGCCTTGGCCATCCGGGCCGCCGCCGGATCACCGATGTGGCAGATCGTGTCCCGGGCGGTGATCCCGGCGGCGACCATCCCGACATCGGTGACGATCGGCGCGCCCCGTCGCAGCGCGATCAGGCCCCGTTCCAGATGCGCCTCGTGGGTGACCAGGTCCACCGCGTACTCCAGGTCGGCGCTGGCGTGGATCACCCGCTCCACCACCGCGCGCCACAGCGGGGGCATCGGCGACAGGTCGATGCGCGAGCGCAGGATCTCGTACGACCGGACCTCGATCGGGTGGGGCTGACGAGTGGTCATGGGAGCTCCTCGATGGCGTCGGCCGGACAGATCTCGATGCACTCGCCGCAGCCGGTGCAGAGCTCCGCGAGCACCAGCAGCGGCTTCCCGTGCGGGCGGATGGCGTGCTCGGGACAGGTCAGCAGGCAGGCCCCACAACCCTGGCACCGATCCGTGACGATCACATCCATTGGTACCCCCGCGGGGTAACAAATCGTCCTGCGATCGTACGGCTGCGGCTGGACCCGACGATCACCACGGTGAACATGTCGACCTCACCCGGGTCGACCGCGCCCAGGGTCGTGACGGTCATCGTCTCGTCGGCCCGGGTGGCGTTGCGGACGAGACCGACCGGGGTCTCCGGCGGCCGGTGCCCGGCCAGGATTCGCAGCGCCTCGGGCAGCTGCCAGTCCCGCTTTCTGCTGCGCGGGTTGTAGAAGCACACGGTGAAATCCCCCTCGGCCGCGGCGCCTATCCGCCGTTCGATGATCTCCCACGGGGTGTGCAGGTCGGACAGCGAGATGTAGGCGTGGTCGTGGCCGAGCGGTGCGCCCAGCAGGTTGGCGGCGGCGACGGCGGCGGTGATGCCCGGCACCCCGTCCACCTCGAGGTCGGTGCCGGCGAACTCGAGGGCCGGGCTGGCCATCGCGTAGACGCCCGCGTCCCCGGACCCGATCAGCGCCACGGCGTGGCCGCTCCGCGCCTCCGCGACGGCGGTACGGGCCCGTGCCTCCTCCTGGCCCAGTCCGGACGCGATCACCCTGGTGCCCGGCCGGAGCAGATCCCTGATCTGGTCGGCGTACTGGTCCAGCCCCACCACCACCGACGCCCGCTGCAGCGCCGCCACGGCCCGCGGGGTGAGCAGATCGCGTGCTCCGGGGCCCAGCCCGACGATGGACAGCCTTCCCTTGGGGGCGAGCCTGGCGATGGCCACGGTGGCGTGGGCCGACTTGCGCTTCTCGACCACCAGCTCGCCGCTCCGGCCGTACGACCGGGCGGCGTGCAACGCGGCCGCCTCAGCGACGCTGGGCGTGCCCACCTCGGCCTTGACGATGTCGGACGGGTTCGGCACCTCGACGGCGCTCAGCACCTCCGCCGGGTAGGTGATGACCTGCCAGCCCCGCTCCCGGGCCGCCGCCAGGATCCCCTCCTCGTCCGCCTTGAGGTCGACCGTCGCCACGCACCGCACCGACAACGGGTGCAGGGACTGCGCGGCCAGCGCCTCGTCGATCAGGGTGCCGACCTCGCTCGCCGGCACCCCGCGCGCGGATCCGACGCCCACGATCAGCGACGGCGGCCGGTAGTACACCGCCGGGCCCGCCACGTACGCGCGCACGTCACTGATCACGATGGCCGGGTGTCCTCTCCGGGGGCCCACGTTGCCGGGGAGCGGCGGCAGCGGCCAGCCTTCTCCCCCCGTCAGGCCGACCGGCTCACCGGACAGGATCCGCGATCCCACCCAGGCGAGGGCGCCCGGATCCTCGATCACGAAGCCGAGGTCGGCGCCGAACCCGTCGAGCGCGGTCTGGCCGGCGGTGTCGGTGGCCGTGGTGATCACGGGCTGGCAGCCGAGCAGCCGCCCGATGCGGTCCGCCAGGTCGTTGGCTCCGTGGTGGCCGCCGAGCAGAGCGACCGCGTACCGCCGGGACTCGTCGACGCAGACCACCGCCGGGTCCGTCGCCTTGTGCTCCAGCAAGGGCGCCAGCAGCCGTACGGTCGCGCCGACGGCGAGGAAGCTCACCACCCGGTCACAGCTGCGGAAGGCCTCGACCAGCGCGTCGGAGACCTTCCCGGCGTCGATCAGGCGCACCTCGTCCGGCCATGCCCCGGCGAGCAGGCGGGCGCCTTCCCGGCCGCTCGCCGTGGCGGCCACTACTCCGATCATTGCTTGGACCCCCAGATGACGAAGACGGGATTCGTGGCGGCCAGCCGGTGCACGTCACCGGGCAGCGGCGAGAGCCGCGCGGCCGACAGCTGGACGCCCGCGGTCTCGAAACCCTCGGCCGTCAGCGCGTCGAAGACCGGGCCGACCCGCTCCAGGGCCGCCACGGCGACCACGACGCGGTGCAGCGCCCGTCGCGCGCAGGCGCGGACGACCTCCAGGCCGCCGCCTCCGACGAACACCGCGTCCGGGTCGGGCAGGTGGTCGAGAATCAGCGGCGCTGGTCCCTGCGCGACCTGCACCTTGACCTGGTGGGCGCGGACGTTGCGGCGGATCCGCTCGCAGGACTCCGCGGCCCGCTCGACCGCGATGACGGCGGCACCGAACCGGGCGCACTCGATCGCCACCGAGCCGCTGCCCGCCCCGATGTCCCAGACCAGATCACCGACCCGGGGGCCCAGCCTGGCCAGCGCGAACGCTCGTACCTCCGCCTTGGTGACGACCGAGTTGCGGTGCTCGAACTCTTCCTCGGCCAGTGCCCACCGGTCCGGTCCCGGCCGGGCGCCGGCGATCCAGGTGCGCGGGCCGACCGCCTGCCGGGCGTCCAGCACGATGACGACGTTGGGGTCGCGCCAGCCGTGGGTGGTGGCCTCTGCCGGACGGCAGTGGGTCACCCGCTCCGCCGGGCCGCCGAGGTCCTCGCAGACCACGAAGGTGCGGGGCGCCGACGGGGCCAGCTCACGGGCCAGCTCGGCGGGCCCGGCACCGGGCGCGGTGAGCACGGCGACCTTGGGGTGGGCCCGGCAGGCGTTGACGGCGCGCCGCAGCTCCCGGCCGTGCGCGGACACCACCAGCGCGTCCTCCCATGGCAGCCCGGCCAGCGCGAACGCACGTGCCACCGACGAGACGGCCGGCAGCACCTCGGCCTCGTGTCTCCGCTCGCGCAGGGCCCGCACGATCCCGAAGAACCCCGGATCCCCGCTGGCCAGCACCACGACCCGGTTCTCGCGGGGCTGTGCGCCGTCGCCGTCGTCCTTCGCCAGGGTGGCATCGATCTCGTCGAGGGCCGCGGTGACGTTGCCCATGACGACCGTGCGGGCGTGGTCCGGCAGCCGTACGGAGTCCAGCTGCCTGGCCCCGCCGACGACCAGCTCCGCGGAGTCCAGCCGGGCCTGCGCCCCCGCCGGGAGCCCTGAGCCGTCGAGGCCGACCACAGTGATCATCGGGCCAGCCGCCCGTACATGGCGACCATGCGCTCTCCGGTGAAGTCCACCATCACGACCTGCGCCGCGATCGGGCCGCCCCCGGAGGCCTGGAGCGCGTCCCCGCTCCCGGGGGCGTCGTCTTCCCGTCCCGGAGGGCGCCGGCCGTCGCCGGCGGCGAAGCGTTCGAGGACGTCGGCGGTGCGGCGGCACAGTTCCCGGCCGCACGGGCCGAGCTTCCCGGCCGCCTCCCAGAGCTCGTAGGCGTGCCGGGCGGTGTTGGCCTGGGCCACCTGCGCCGCCAACTCGGCCGAGCCGCCCAGGTCGGTGGTGATGGTCCCCAGCAGCTCGGTGGAGACCTTGGATCGCGTGTAGTGGGTCATGAGGACCCCGGAGGCCAGCTTGGTGAGCTTTCCGACCATGCCGACGAACACCACCTGGGTCAGCCCGTGCTCGACCGCCCGGCGCAGCGCCGCCCCGGTGAAGTCGCCGACCTCGACGAAGCACACCTCGGGCAGCTTGGGCAGCATCTTCATGGCGCCCTTCTCGGTCCGCCCGCCCGTGCACAGGACCAAAGTCTTCTCGCCCTGCGCGGCCATCACCGACACGGCCTGCTCCACACTGGCCCGCCACGACGCCGTCGAGAAGGGCCGGACGATGCCGGTGGTCCCGAGGATCGAGATGCCGCCGAGGATGCCGAGCCGCCGGTTGGTGGTCTTGCGGGCCATGGCCTCGCCCTCGGGCACCGAGATGACCACGCGCACGCCCCGTCCGGCCTCGCCGATCACCTCGGGAACGGCGTCCAGCGGGCCGCCGGCGAGCGCCTCGGCCACGGCGTGAGTGATCATCTGACGGGGCACGGGGTTGATGGCGGGCCCGCCCACCTCCAGGCCCAGCCCGGGCTTGGTGACGACTCCGACGCCCTCTCCCCCGTCCAGCTCCACCCCCGGCTCGGCACGCCAGGACACCGTGGCGGTGATGTGCGCGCCGTGCGTTGCATCGGGATCGTCTCCCGCGTCCTTGACGACCACCGCCCAGGCCCGGTCCGGGCCGGCCTGCGACGACTCGACCGCGAAGGTCACCCGGCGGCCGGAGGGCAGCGCGATCTCGACGTGGCCGGGCAGGCTCTGCCCGCGCAGCAGCAACATGGCCGCCTTGGCCGCCGCCGACGCGCAGGAGCCCGTCGTCCAGCCGGCCCGCAGCGCCTTCTGCCGGACCTTCATCGTGCGGGGGAGGTCCGGTTCGCTCAGCTCGGGAGGTTGTGAGGTCACGGGCGATGAGAATCCCTGAGTTCGCGCCGCGCCATCGGCTCGGCACGCCGGAAACCGTGGAAGTGACCGGGATGATAGAGGTGCGAGCGGGTGCCGCCGGCGGCGAGCGCCGGGCCGACCAGCACCAGCGTGTGCTTCCACAGCCGGTGCTCCCTGATGGTGTCGGCCAGTTCGTCCAGCCGGCATCGCACGATCAGCTCGTCCGGCCAGGTGCACTGGTAGGCGACCACGCACGGTGTGTCGTCGGGGTAGCCGCCCTCCGTCAGTTCCTCCTGGAGCTGCTTGGAGCGGGCGGCGGACAGGAACAGCCCCATGGTCGTGCCGTGCCGGGCGAACTCGCGGACCTCCTCCCCCGCAGGCATCGGCGTCTTGCCGCCGCCGAGCCGGGTGAGGATCACCGACTGGGCCACCTCGGGGATGGTCAGCTCGCGTCCGACGGCGGCCGCGACCGCGCTGAAGGCGGACACCCCGGGGATGACCTCGGTGGTCAACCCCATCTCCCGGCACCGGTCGAGCTGCTCCTGCAGCGCTCCCCACAGGCCGGGGTCGCCGGAGTGGATCCGGGCGATCGTCAGCCCCTCGGCCAGTGCCCGCTCGTAGTAGGGCAGCACTCCCTCCATGGGCAGCAGCGCCGAGTCTACGATCTCGGCGTCCGCGCGGGCGTGCTGGAGCACGTCCGGGTGGACCAGGCTGGCCGCCCAGATCACCACGTCCGCCTCCGCGATGGCGCGCGCCGCCCGGAAGGTCAGCAGATCGGCCGCCCCGGGTCCGGCGCCGACGAAGACGACCGTGCCCACGGCCTCTTCCGCTCCGGCCCGTCGCGCTGTCCGGTCCGCGCCATTCGCCTGCCACTCGCTCATAGTTTCCCCCCTCGGGTCGTCCGGCGTCCCGGCACGATCAGTGTCGACAGGTACGGAACCGGCCCGTCGAGCTCACGGGCCGGGCGTACGTCCTCGCCGGGTAGGCCGAGGCGCGCCCCGTACACCGCCTGGTCGATCCGGCCGGTGTCCTTCAGGACCTCGATGACCTCGGTGGCCACGCTGCCGAACTTGTAGGCGACCACCGTCTCGTGCCGGTCCAGGGCGGCCCGGAGGCGTTCCCCCCCGGTGGTCAGCGGAAGGAGGGCGAGCGACTCGGTGCCCTCGGTGAGGACGGTCCCGGAGCGGGCCGCCAGATCCTGCATGGCGGTGATGCCCGGCACCGTCTCGACGACGGTCTCGGGTCTGCGGGCCCGTACGGTCTGGGCCAGGTAGGTGAAGGTCGAGTAGAGGTTGGGATCACCGATGGTGGCGAACACGACGGTCCGTGCGCCCTCCGCGAAGGCCCGCAGTACCCGGTCGGCGGCGCCGTCCCAGGCCGCGGCCCGCCCGGCGGTGACGCCTCCTCGGTCGTTGAGCGCGAAGACGACCCGCTCGGCCCTGCCGGTGTAGGCCCGCACCACGGATTCGGCCCGGCCCTGCTCGTCGAGGGCCATGACCGGCACCAGTGTGAGGTCTGCCTCCCGCAGGAGGCGTACGGCCTTGACCGTCACCAGTTCGGGGTCTCCGGGGCCGACCCCGATCCCGACGAGCCTCATCTCGCCTCTCATGTCATCTTTCATGTGGTCTCTCACGTGGCTTCTCATGTGGCCTCCAAGGTCAGGAGCACCATGTCCACCCGGCCGCCGGGAGCCACCCCGTCCGCGCGGACGAAGCCGGCCCGCTCCGCGACGCGCAACGACGACAGATTGCCGTGCGCGGCCAGCAGCTCGATCCGGCGCAGGCCCTTGCTCAGCCCGTAGGCGACGACGGCGCGGACGGCCTCGGTCGCGTAGCCCCGGCGTCTGGCCCACGGGGCGATCCAGTAACCGATCTCGGCCTGCCCGGCATCCCAGTCGGCCCGGTCCAGCCCGACGGATCCCTCACACCGGCCGCCCTCACCGGTGACGGCGAAATGGATCTGGTCGGCGGGGTCGTCGTGGGCCAGCCGGATGCACCACTCCCGGGCCTGTGCCGGGGTCTGGTGGGAGGCGAACGGCATCCACTGGAGCATCTCGGGGTCGCGCGCCGCCTCGACGACGTCGTCGATGTCGCTCTCGGCGAAGGGCCGGAGCGCCAGCCTCCGTGTGGTCAGCACCATCCCCCGGTCGAAGGTCATGCGCAGGCCCCCACGAATCTGGCCGCCTGCTCGGGGCGGGCCGCCCAGTGCAGATGGAGGTAGGACGCGACGCGGTCGCCGCGGACGAACCCCTCGGGGCCGCCGGTGCTCCACTGCCAGGCGGGCCTGCCGCCGTGGGCGGGCGTGACCGCGGTCCGGTGGAACTCGTGGCCGCGCACCCGCTCGCCCGCCCGCGCGATCACCGAGTCGGACACCGCGACGGCGCTGCGGTAGCCGAGGGTGAGCTTCGGGGTCATGGTGGCAGTGGCGTCGAGCACCCCGCACATGGGTGCCCCGTCGAGCGCCTCGGTCAGATACAGCAACCCGGCGCACTCGGCGTACACGGGCCCGCCGAAGGCCGCGATCTCGGTGCGGAGGGGCTCGTTGGCGGACAGGTCGGTGGCGTACATCTCCGGGAAGCCGCCTCCCACCACCAGCCCCGCCGTGCCCTCGGGCAGGGTCTCATCGCGCAGCGGGTCGAACCCTACGACCTGCGCGCCGGCGGCCTCGAGCAGTTCAGCGTTCTCCGCGTAGCCGAACGTGAACGCGGCTCCGCCCGCCACCGCCACCACCGGCCTCGGGTCTGTGCCCTGTGTGCCGGCGCCGACGGCGGGATCGAGCGGGGCGGCCGGGGTCCAGGGGCGGGCCGGAAGGGCGGGGGCGGTGCGCGCCAGGGCCAGCAGTGCGTCCAGGTCGCAGGATTCGGCGACCAGGGCGCCCAGCCGCTCGACGGTGGCGACCGCGTCGGCCCGGCGTTCCGCCGCGGGGATCAGGCCGAGATGCCGGGACGGGGTCTCTACCTCGGCGCGGCGGCGGACGAGGCCCAGCACCGGCAGGCCGAGTTCCTCGATCGCGGCCCGGCAGATCTCCGCGTGCCGGTCGGAGCCGATCCGGTTCAGGACGACCCCGGCCAAGCGCAGGCCGCCGTCGGCCGAGACGGAGTCGTAGGTCATGAAGCCGTGCACCGTGGCGGCCACCGACCGTCCCGCGGAGGCGGCGTCCACGACCAGGACCACCGGTGCCCGCAGCAGCTTCGCGACGTGCGCGGTCGAGGCGAGTTCGCCGTGTCCGGCAGCTCCGTCGTAGAGCCCCATGACGCCCTCGACCACGGCGACGTCGGCCCCGCGCGCCCCGTGCAGGAACAGCGGCGCGATCAGATCCTCGGAGGTCAGCCACGGGTCGAGGTTGCGACCGGGACGCCCGGTCGCGAGCGTGTGGTAGCCGGGGTCGATGTAGTCCGGCCCCACCTTGTGCGGCGAGACCTCCAGCCCCCGGGCGGCGAAGGCCGCCATCAGCCCGGTCGCGACCGTCGTCTTGCCCGCACCCGAGGCGGGCGCGGCGAAGACCAGCCGGGGCACGCTCACCATTCGATGCCCTTCTGACCCTTCTGGCCGCGATCCATGGGGTGCTTGACCTTGCCCATCTCGGTGACGAGATCGGCGAACTCGATCAGCCGGTGGTCGGCGTCGCGGCCGGTGATGACGACGTGCTGCTGCCCGGGGCGGTCCTTCAGCGCGGCGATGACGTCCTCGACGTCGATCCAGCCCCATTTCATGGGATAGGTGAACTCGTCGAGGACGTAGAAGCGGTAGGTCTCGGCGGCGAGGTCGCGCTTGATCTGCTCCCAGCCCTCCCGGGCGTCCGCCGCATGGTCGTCCTCGGTGTCCGGACGCTGGATCCACGACCAGCCCTCACCCATCTTGTGCCAGGTCACCGGCCCGCCCTCGCCGGAGGCGCCCAGCACCCGCAGCGCCTGCTCCTCACCGATGCGCCATTTCGCCGACTTGACGAACTGGAAGACCCCGACCGGCCAGCCCTGGTTCCAGGCCCGCAGCGCGAGCCCGAACGCGGCGGTCGACTTCCCCTTGCCCGGCCCCGTGTGCACCACGACCAGCGGCTGGTTACGGCGCTGCCGGGTGGTGAGCCCGTCCTCGGGCACATATGACGGCTGCCCCTGCGGCATTACGCGGCTCCTGCCTTCCGTGCGCCTCGTACGATCCCGGTCAGCGAGTCGGCGGCCAACTCTTCCAGCCGCACGACCTCGGCGCCGAGCCGCAGGCCGAGCGCGGTGGCCAGACCCAGCCGGACCGGACCGGACTCACAGTCCACCACCACGCCCGCGACCCCGTTCAGCAGGGCGGCGGCCCGCGCGGGGTCCGGACCGTGGGTCGCCCGGCCGTCGGTCACGACCACCAGCAGCGGGCGGCGAGCCGGATCGCGCAGCCGCTCCACCCGCAGCACCTCGGCGGCGCGCAGCAGCCCGGCGGTAAGCGGGGTACGTCCGCCGGTGGGCAACTCGGCGAGCCGCCTGGCCCCGGCCTCCACCGACGACGTCGGCGGCAGCGCCAGCTCGGCCGACGAACCCCGGAAGGTGATCAAGCCGACCTTGTCGCGGCGCTGGTAAGCGTCCATCAGCAGGGAGAGGGCGGCGGCCTTGACCGCGCGCATCCGCTGCCGCGCCGCCATCGAGCCGCTGGCGTCGACCACGAACAGCACGAGATTGCCCTCACGGCCATCCCGGACCGTCTCCCGCAGGTCGTCCCCGGCGATGATCAACCCCGCGCCGGTACGGCCCCGGGCGCGCTGGTGCGGGGCGGCGGCACGCAGGGTCGCGGTCAGATGCAGGCCCCGCGATCCCGGCTGCGCCCCGGACACCCGCCCGTACGGGGTACGCGCCTTGGACCTGCGGCCGGGTGCCCCCATGCCGACCCCGGGCACGGTGAACAACCTGGGCCGGTAGGCCGCGTCGGCCGGCGCGGGCCGGGTCTCCCCGGTACCGCTCCGCTGCTCCGCCGGTTCCGCGGGCTCCGCCCGTTCCGCGGAAGCGCCGTCCGAGGGTGCCGGGTCCTGCCCGGGACCACCCGCCGGCCCACCAGGCCCATCCGTTCCGCCGGGGCCGCCGTCGGGAGGGTCGGTGGGCTCGGGTTCCTGACCGTGCTCCTCCAGAAGATCGTCGAGCCGCTGCTGGTCGAGGCCCGGGGCGTCGAAGGGGTCCCGGCGCCGCCGATGCGGAAGAGCCAGCCGTACGGCCTGGCGGACGTCCTCGTCGGTCACCGCGTCCCGCTGGTGCCAGGCGGCCAGCGCGATGGCCGCGCGGGCGGAGACCAGGTCGGCGCGGAGCCCGTCCACCTCGAAGGCGGCACAGACCGCGGTGATCTGACGCAGCGCCACATCGGTGAGCTCGACGCGCGGCAGCCGGGCGCGGGCGGCGGCGATCCGGGCGGCCAGCTCGGCATCGGCGTCCGCCCACTCGGCGGCGAAAGAGACCGGCTCGTCCTCGAAGCGCAGACGACGGCGTACAACCTCGGCGCGCTCGGCCGGGTCCCGGGTGGCGGCGACCTCGACGGTGAGGCCGAAGCGGTCCAGCAGCTGCGGACGGAGCTCGCCCTCCTCGGGATTCATGGTGCCTACCAGCAGGAACCTGGCCGCGTGCCGCACCGAGACGCCCTCCCGCTCGACGTAGGACTGGCCCATCGCGGCGGCGTCCAGCAGCAGGTCGACGAGATGGTCGTGCAGGAGATTGACCTCGTCGACGTAGAGCACGCCGCGGTGCGCGGCGGCGAGCAGACCGGGTTCGAAGGCCTTGACCCCCTGGGTGAGGGCGCGCTCGAGGTCGAGGGACCCGGTCAGCCGGTCCTCGGAGGCGCCGACCGGCAGCTCGACCAGCCGGGCCGGGCGGGTGACCGACTGGGCGCCGTGCGGGCGGTCGGGGCACTCGGGGTCCGGCGCCGCCGGATCGCAGGAGAACCGGCATCCGACGATCTCCGACACCGCGGGCAGGAGCTCGGCGAGGGCCCGGACGATGGTGGATTTGGCGGTTCCCTTCTCCCCGCGGGCGAGGACGCCGCCGACGCCCGGTGAGACGGCGTTGATGAGGAGACCCAGCTTGAGGTCGTCCATCCCGACGACCGCCGAGAACGGGTAGCGGGGCATGCAGCATCGTCCTTTCCCTCGGGTGTCCACGCCCGTGGTGGTCTGGTCGACGGCCGAAGTCTCCTGGCTCCCGGATCAACGCTCACCCTCGGCCTTCCGGCGTACCGCCGTGGCCCGTGCTGAGGGCGAACTCCTCGGTCACAGTTGCGGGACAGCCCCGGATTCACACCGGGTTCCTCCACCTCCGTCGCCTGCACAGGATGACACACCAGGTGAACCACCCCAAGTCGCGGTGGGGTCACACCTGTACCGGCCGGCCGGTCCAGGGTGCCCACGAAGAACGGGTAAGCGCGTTTCGGCCGGTCGTCCGTCCCTCCCCGCGTTCCTCCCCGAACCCGTGCCGGGCATCCTGCGCGTCCGTTGCACGCGGCCTGAAATGTAGGGTGGGTCGATGACCACGCCGGGCCCTCGCTACCGCCGGCTCGACCGGGATGAGCGGCAGGAACAGATTTTGATCGTCGCCCGGCGGATGTTCACCGAACTTCCCTATGCGGAGGTCTCCACCACCGCCATCGCCCGGGAGACCGGCGTCCAGCGCGGGCTGATCCACTACTACTTCGGCACCAAACGCGAGCTGTTCCTCACCGTGGTCAAGGACCTCACCGCTCAGGTCGCCTACGAGACGCCGCCGATCGACGAGAGCCTGGACATGGAGGAGATCGTCGCCGTCTGCGTCGGGCTCTTCCTGGACGCGGCCGAGGCCAACGCCACGACGTGGTTCGCCGCGGTCGACGCCGAGGGCTTCGGGCACGATCCCGAGCTGGTCCGGATCGCCGCCAGGACCCGGGACGCCACGGTCAAGCGGATGCTTCAGGTGCTGCGGATCCCTCAGCCGACGGACACGTTGCGCGCCGTGCTCCGGACCTACTCGGGTCTCGCCGACTCGGCCACCCGCGAGTGGCTGCAGCAGAAGAGCCTGACCCGGTCACAGGTGCACACCCTGCTGGCCGGCGCGTTGCTGGCGCTGATCACCGACATCGCCCCGGCCGTCGAGCGCGCCTAGGAGCCGTGAAGGGTCAGCTTGCAGGCGAACCACACCGACTTGCCCGGCACATGCAGGCTGAGCCGGGAGCGGACGGCCTCGAGTCCCCATCTGCCCGCGGACAGATCGGCCACGATGCTGAGCCCGCGGCCGAAGTCGCCGGAGAAGGCCAGGTCCCCCGTGAGCTGCTTCATCGGCAGTGCGTCGAACACGGCGCAGATGAGCTCGTCACCGCCCCGGTCGAACCAGAGTTCGTGCGGGCCTTGGCCGCCCGCGTGCTGGTGGGCATTGGTGGCCAGTTCACTGATCATGAGCTTGGCGTCACAGATGGTCTCCCGCGGCATGTCGAACGCGGTCATGGCCGCGCCGACCAGATCACGGGCCCGCCGCGCGCAGGTGGCATCGGTGGGCAGCGCCCAGACCTTGTGGTCACGGCTGGTTTTCGGAACCGTATCCGACGAGATGTTCACGGGCCTTCTTCCCACCGCTACCTGCCGTACCGGATAGTCACAGTCCGTCGTTGAAGCATCACCCATGCAGCGTTTACCGAGAATCGCCGGCCCGCAACTCGCTTCACCAAAAAAGCCTCCTGCAATTGCAGGCTGCCTGTTGCAACGGAAGAGGGCACCACCGCCGGTGAGCAGGTCGGCGGGGTACACCGCCTTATCACTCCCGCCGCCCGCGGCCGGACCCGGTCAGGTGGCGGCGATCATGCGGGGGCGATCCCGGGAACGTGCAGGGGCGGTGCCGGGCCGACCGAGCCGATCCAGGCGCTCCGGATCCGGCTCCTGCGCGCTGGAAACATGCGCCGCTGCCGACAAACCGCCCGGCACCTGAAGGGTTCCCTGGAGCCCGTGCCCCTGACAGACTTGTGGGTCCCCGACCTCAAAGGGCGCCTGTGACCTACCCTCCTCCCCCGGCTCCGTACGGAACCCCTCCCGCTCCGGCTCCGTACGTCCGGAAGACCAACCGCGGCCTCATCGTCGCGCTGATCGTGCTCGCGGTCCTGGTGCTCGGCGCGATGGCGGCCGGGGTCGTGCTGTTCGTGCTCGGCCGCTCGGACTCGCCGAGCGGCACCGGCCGGCACGCGGTGGCGATCCGATTCCTGCAGGTCACCGACCGGGCCCCCGGTGCCTGCACAACCGGCGGCACGCCCTCCGCCGACGGTTCGGACTGCTACCGGCTGGGTGAGGGGATGGCCGTGACCCAGGTACGGAACATCCGCGTCGCAGGGCCCGACAGCGGCAATCCGGGATGGCGGATCGAGATCGAGCTGGCGGCCGCCGACGCCCAGGCCTTCGCCGAGCTGACCCGCAAGGTCTCCACCGAGGCATTCGGATCACCGCTCCGGCAGCTGGCGATCGTCGTCGGCGGCAAGGTGGTGTCGGCACCGGCGGTCCAGTCGGCCATCCCCGGCGGCCAGGTCGAGATCCAGGGCGGCTACACCAAGCCGACGGCGGACCGGCTGGTCAAGCAGATCATCAGGTAGCGGTCCCTCGGCCTGCGCGCCCCTGGGCAGAGACCTGGCCAGGGCGCCCTCATGCTCCGCGATCGGGTCACCCGGGCGCCCCGAGCTTCCGACGAACTAGAACATGTTCTAGTATCGCGAGGGCATCGACGGAACGCGGAGGCGATCGTGGCGGCGGAACTGAAGCTGGGCATCAACGTCGGGTACTGGCAGCGGAACCCGGACGACCAGACCGAGACGGTGCAGGCCGCGGAGCGGCTGGGCTACGACTCGGTGTTCACCGCGGAGGCGTACGGCTCGGACGCGTTCAGCACGCTCGCCTGGTACGGCGCCCGTACATCGACGATCAAGCTGGGCACGGCGGTCGTGCAGATCCCGGCGCGTACCCCGGCGGCGACCGCGATGCACGCCCTCACCATCGACGCGCTCTCCGGCGGGCGGCTGATCCTGGGGCTGGGCGCCTCGGGCCCGCAGGTGGCCGAGGGGTGGTACGGACGGCCGTTCCCCAAGCCGCTGGCCCGCACCCGCGAGTATGTCGACGTCATCCGTCAGGTGCTGGCCCGCGAGGAGCCCGTCACCAACGACGGCCCGCACTACCCGCTCCCCTACCCGGGCGGGACTGGACTCGGCAAGCCGCTCCGGTCGATAGCGCACCCGGTCCGGAACCGGATCCCGATCCACCTGGGGGCCGAGGGGCCGAAGAACATCGCCCTGGCCACCGAGATCGCCGACGGCTGGCTGCCGCTGTTCGTGGACCCCACCAAGATCGATGAGATTTTCGGGGAGTCGCTCGCCGGACGGTCCGAGGACTTCGAGATCACCGCGACCGTGACAACGATCGTCACCGACGACGTGGCGGCGGCGCTGGAGTTCGCCAAGATCCCGCTGGCCTTCTACATCGGCGGCATGGGAGCCAAGGACAAGAACTTCCACCTCGACCTGATCGGCCGGCTGGGCTTCGCCGAAGCGGCGGAGAAAGTACAGGAGCTCTTCCTGAGCGGCCGACGGCAGGAGGCGATCAGGGCGGTACCCGACGAACTCGCCGACTCCATCTCCCTGCTGGGCCCGATCGGCCGGATCAAGGAGCGCCTTCGGCTCTGGCAGGACAGCCCGGTCACCACGCTGCTGATCGCCGGAGTCAGGGACGAGCCAACCCTCCGCTCCATCCGCGACCTCGTCCGCGGTTAGCGAAGCGCTCGCAACCTCTCCAACGTGATCCTGCGTGCTGATGACTGGGAATCCATGATTGTCACGTAGCCAATTTCAGACGCGGGCGCGACCGGGCGTACGGCTGACTCCCGGGGCGGTGAGAACGCCCGGGTCGAACTTGATCGGGAAAGGCGTGTCGAGCCTCAGCCGTTGACCGGAGACGGCCTCGCCGGTCTTCACATAGGTGTCGCCGTCGAGCCGGAAGGCCTCTACCAACGGCCGGCCCAGCCCGAGTGGTTCGACCCTCAGATAGGTACCGATGCCGGCGCCGGCGTACAGGCCCGGCTTCCAGAGCAGGTCGAACTCGGCCTTGCCGGGTCCGACGATCTCGGCGACCGCGGACACCTGAGAAGGGTCCACGACCGGCCCCTCGGCAAGGACGGCGTCGGTCGCCACCACCAGGCACGGGACCAGCAGGTCCGCGCCGACCGCGAGCGCGACGTCACAGGAGGCACCGGTGCCCTCGGGCGCCGCGGCACCGAAGAGCTGGACCAGCCGCCCGGCGATGATGCGGTGCCCCGGCACCGGCGGCGGAGAGACGACCAGGCGCCCGGCGATCAGTTCATGCACCTCGTTGCCGGGGGGCAGCGCGAGCAGGTCCTCGACGGAGTACCGGCCACGGCGGGGCCGGGGTATGACGGGCATCATGTCGGTCACTCTAAGCAGTCCAAACCATTACCGTTGGTGACTTTAACGGGCCATGACCATGGGGGCGAGATCACGGTCTCCACTGTCCACCGTCAAGACCCAGCTCGGCAGCGTCCAGCGCAAGCTCGGCGCCTGCAACAGGGTCGAGGTCGCGGCCCGGGCGTGGGAGTGTGGTGTTGTGGGCGGTACATGACGATCCTGTGGTCGGCGGCCGTGCTCGGCTGGGGCGTGGTCGCGGCGGGGCTGTGGCGAGGGCTTCACGGACCGGCGCGTTCGGCGGCCGTCATGGCGCACGCCCTGTCGCTGGGCGGGGTCTTTCTGCTCGGCACGATGCTCGGCTACGGCATGCTCGTCACCGTGATCTCCGCCACCGCCGGCTGGTGGGCCCTGGCGCTGGTGACCGGGCTGCGGCCGGAGCGGCTGGTGGATCCGGCACGTGGCGGGCTGCTGCGGCTGGCCGTCTGGCTGGCGCTGTGGCCGGCGGCCGGTCTCGCCGGGAGTTGGGCGATAGGGGTCAAAGGTCCGTAGTATCCGGGGAAGCGGTCGCAAACTCCCCCGGAGGTGCGTCATGCCGTGTGGACTGTGCGGCGACATCATCCCGACCGAGATCGCGCGCTGCCCCGCGTGCGGGGCATGGGCCAGGCGCCGGGACTTCCGAGCCCTCGGCATCGGCGTCTTCATGCTGCTCGGCTTCAACGCGTTCATGGCGCTCGGCTCGGGGATCAGCCTGCTCAGGCTGCTGCGGCCGCTGACCCGGATGCCCCGCGACTCCTATGACGCCACGGTCACCGGCAGGACCCTGGCCCCCTACACCGACGTATTCGCGATCTCCGGGGTACTCGCCGTGATCACCGGGGCGCTCTTCGTCAGCTGGCTCTGGCGGGCGCACGGCCAGGCTTCGGGGCGCCGGCGGCACGGCCGGTTCTGGGTGATCGCCTCCTGGCTGCTGCCCGGGGTCAACCTGTGGCTGCCGCCGAGGCTGGTCCACGACGTCTGGATGAGCAGCGGCCGCTTCCACATCATTGACAGGCACCGGGCGGGCTTGCTGGTCACCGCGTGGTGGGCCTGCCTGCTGGCGGCCGCCGGGCTGGCGGAGGCGTTCCGGGCAGGCGGCACCGACACGCTCCGGGACGCCCGGCAGATGGTGCACCTCGGCATCGCCGCGGCGGCCTGCCTGGCACTGGCCGCCACCCTGTGCATGGCGATCGTCTTCCAGATCACCCGCCTCCAGGTCGACCAGCCCGGCCCGGAGAGCTGACGATGTTGTCCTGCCCTCCTGAGGGGGACAGGACAACGTCATCGGGAGGACGTGCGGGTCACGGAACCGACGGGCCGGAGCTGCCCGGGCTGACATGCCACGATCCGCTGGGCGGGCGCTTGGGCGGAGTCCCGGCCGGGGTGAGGTCGGCGTACGGCGACATCGCGAACCCATTGGCGTAGATGATCCGGGACGCGCCCAGTCCCCGCGCCCGCGGCTCTCCCGCCCCCGCCATGACCTCCCGGACGGCCTCCATCCCGCCCTGCCGCCACGTGTCGTACAGCCGGGCGAGATCCCAGCAGGCGGTGGCGTTGATCGAGACCGCCCGGTCGCCGGTGCGCCGCAGCCTGCCCTGGATCACCAGGAGCCATGAGCCGAAGACGGTGGCCGCGCAGCGGTCCTGCACCGATTCGAAGAACGTGGCGTCGACCGGGCCGGTCGCGTCGTCCACCGTGGCGAAAATGATCCGCTGCCCGGAGCGCACCGCCGGGGTCTGGGTGGCGACCTTCACCCCGGCGACCAGGACCTCGCTGTCGGCGCGCCGCTCGAGCAGGCCGGTGGAGCGTACGACTCCGAGCTCGGCCAGGAAGCCGTCGTAGAAGCTCAGCACGTGCCGGCTCACGTCCATGCCGAGGATCTCCAGCTCCGCCTCCACCACCTCGGCGTCCGTCATCGCGGGGAGCTCACCGCCCTGGATCTCCTCCAGCACGCCGAGCATCGGCAGCTGGTCCTTCCCGACCCCTCTGGGCAGCCGGCCGCCGGCCCGGTCCAGCGCCCCCACCTGGCAGAGCAGATCCCGCCGCCGGAGGTCGTACCGGGATTCGTACAGGGAATCGAAGGCACCGACCATGACCAGCCGCTCCGCGACCGGGCGGGACACGCTCGCACGCCGCCAGAAGTCGCCCAGCGAGTCATAGGGACGTCCCGCCACGATCCGGCCGAGCTCGGCGTCGCTGATCCCCCGCACCTGGCCGAGCGCCACCCGGATTCCGTACCCCCTTCCATGATCACGTGATCGCTCGACCGACTGCGGGACCGCCGAGAGTGCGGGCTCGATCTGCCAGTGGGCGGCGGAGTGGTTGATGTCGAGGGGGAGGATGGGGACGCCGAAGTGGCGGGCGTCGTCGAGGATGGCCCGCTGCGGGTAGAGACCGGGCTCGTGGGTGAGCACACCGGCGTAGAAGGCGGCGGGATGGTGCCGCTTGAGCCACGCCGACTGATAGGTCGGCAGCGCGAACGACGCGGCGTGCGCCTTGCAGAACCCGAAGGCCCCGAACGCGGTCAGCGTGGTCCAGACCCGGTCGAGCGTGGCCGGGTCGTAGCCCCGCGCCCCGGCCGCCTGCCTGAAGAACGCCTCGACCTCGGCCTTGCCGGCCTCGTCGGCGAGCAGCCTGCGGAGCCGTTCTGCCTCCGACAGCCCGCAGCCGGTCATCGTGTCGATGATGCGCAGGACCTGCTCGTGGAAGACCACCACGCCGAGGCTCTCGCGCAGCGCCCCGGTCAGGTCGGGATGCGGGTACGACGGCGGCCGGAGTTCCTGGCGGCTGTCCAGGTATGGGGTGATCATGTCTGAGTTGACCGGTCCCGGCCGGAACAGCGAGATGTCGATGATCAGATCGTTGAGATCGCGGGGCAGCAGCTTAGCGACCAGCTCGCGCTGGCCGGGCGACTCGATCTGGAAGCAGCCGAGCGTACGGGACGTACGGATCATCTCGTAGGTCGGCTCGTCGTCCCGAGGGATCGCCTCGAGATCGACCTGGGCTCCGGTGGCCCGGGTGATCTCCGACACCGAGTGCGCCATCGCCGACTGCATCCGCACCCCGAGGACGTCGAGTTTGAGCAGTCCCATGTCCTCGACGTCGTCCTTGTCGTACTGGCTCATCGAGAAACCCAGGAAACTCCGCTCGACCGGCGTGCGGTCCAGCAGGGTGGCGTTGGAGACGAGCACTCCGCAGGGGTGCATGGCGATATGGCGGGGCAGCCCGTCGAGCCGCTGGGCGATCCGGAACAACATGGCCAGCCGTCGCTGGGCCAGCCCGCTCTGGCGGAGTTCCGGCAGGTCCCGCAGCGCCGCGCCGATCTGACCGGCCCGGACGTGCGGGAACGTCTTGGCGATGGTGTCGATCTCGTGCGGCGGCAGTCCCACCGCGGCGCCGACGTCCCTGATGGCGCTGCGGGCCCGGTAGGTCTCCATCATCGAGACACAGGCCACCCGCTCCTCGCCGTACCGTTCGATGATCAGCCGGTAGGCCTCCAGCCGCCGCGCCGACTCCACGTCGAGGTCGATGTCGGGCAGACCGGTCCTGCTGTCGGCCAGGAACCGCTCCATCAGCAGGCCGTGTTCCAGCGGGTCGACGTCGCTGATGCCGATGAGATGGTTGACCAGGCTGCCGGCACCGGAGCCGCGGATGGCGCACCGGATGCCATGCGCGCGGATCAGCGCGGCGATGTCGGCGACCACGATGAAGTAGGCCGCCAGGCCCTTGCGCGCGATCACGTCCAGCTCGCCCTCCATGCGCTCCCGCACGGGCCGGTCCAGACCGCGCCGGACGATGCCCGCCTCACACCGGGCCCTGAGCTCGGCCTGCGCGTCGCCCGCGACCTCGGGCAGCTGGGGGACCCCCAGGCCGAGATCCTCGCGCGGGTCCAGGACACATCGCTCGGCGAGCCGCCGGGTGGTGGTGAGCAGTTCACGCGCGGCGTCCCGGTCGGGTCCGCAGAGCATCTCGGCCACCCGGGTCATCTCGGCACCGGATTTGAGGTAGGCGTGTCCGGTCCGGTCCTCGAGATGCCGGCGGTGCAAAGGGACCAGCTTGCGGGAGACGTCGAGCACCTGGGCGGCCGTCCGGTCACCCGGGACGAGATAGCGCACCGCGTTGGACAGGATCACCGGCACGCCGGCCTCCCTGGCCAGGGCCATCATGCGGACGGCACGGTGATCATCGCCGCGTTCGTGGTGGTCGACGACCTCCACCACCACCTCGGCCGACTCCCGCCACTCCGCGAGCCGCCGGGCGGCGAGGTCGGGTCGCCGCGCGGTGATGGCCCGCCCCACGTCCGAGCCGGGGCCGAGCAGCACGACCAGGCCGGTGGCGTGCCCTGCGATCAGCTCCCGGCTGGTGACGGGCCTCCCCCGTTCCCCGGACAGATGGGTGGCGCTCACCAGGCGGCAGAGCGATTCCCAGCCCGGCCGCCCGGAGGCCAGCACGGCCACCCGGTCCTGCCTGCCCACGGTGACCTTGCTTGCGTCGCCGTACGCGAGATCACGCCGGCCCGCCAGCGCTAGGTCGGTGCCGAGGATGGGTCCGATGCCCGCCTGGCGGCAGGCCAGGACGTGTTTGACCGCGCCGTAGAGTCCATCGCGATCGGTCAGCGCCAGCAGGTCCATGCCCAGCTCGGCGGCCCGCTCCGCCAGTTCCCGTGGCTGCGCGAGGCCATAGCGCATGGAGCACGCCGAGGCCACCCGCAGATGCGCCCAGTTCAATCCCACACCCGCGACAGCATCCAGGAGTCGGTGGCGGCGTCGTGGCGCAGCTCATAGACCCCGATCTCCTTGTCGGGCGAGGCCTCGACCCGCCAGAACTCACGTTCGCTGGGCTCCTCGGCGGCCTCGGGGTGCTGCTCCCGCCACCAGTCCCTGGTGGTGACCCAGTGCTCCAGCACCCGCCGCACCGTGTAGAGCCGGTCACGCCATACGAACCTGATGGGGCGCCCGTCGTCGGTGGTGAAAACATCGACCGGGTCGCCGAATACGCGACTCATTACGCCTTACCTGCCTTGTCCTGTCACCGCCAGGGGGAAGGCAGGCGGAACTTACGTATTTTCGAACATACGTTCGTTAGAGGCTCCGCGTCAAGTTCGCGAGAGGCTCCGCGTCAGGTGGGCTGACCGAGCAGCCGGGCGATCTGATCAGCGGCGATCGCGGGTGCGGCCGCGTCGGCCATGCCGCCGCCCGACCAGAGATACGACCAGCCGGCGGCGGACGCCGTCGCGAGGATCATGACATTCCGGCCGGTGACCGGGCTGGCCGCCCGTAGCACCGATTCACCCGCGCCGAGCATCCGGCAGGCGAGACTGCGCGCCTCGAGCTCGTAGGCCAGTGCGGCGAGATGGTGCCTGCGCGCCTCGACCAGCTCTTCTTGGGACCCGACAACCGGCGCCATCGCTCAGCCACTCCTGTTCGCCGTCATCGATCAACCACACATGCATGCCTATCACAGGAGAACGCCGGGGCAATCCGACCGATCCGTAGCGATCAGTACACGCACGGCGACAATCGGTAACGTCCCCCGTCAGGATTACCCCACAAGGTGATCACTACAAGTACTTCATCGAAATCGATGATTTCAATTTACGCGACATAAGCCATCAGATCGGGAGGAAACGAGCCTGATCTTTCACGAATCCATCGCGTGTTTTTCACGAATACATCCCGGACGACATGCTGTCACGCCACACTTACGTACGGTACCGGCCCCCGGAGGTGCTGAAATGTCCGCCAGTCAGAGCCCGACCGTCCGCCGCCGCCGCCTGGGCATGGAGCTGCGCAAGCGCCGCGAGAGCGCGGGCATGCGGATAGAGGATGTCGCCAGGGCGCTGGAGTGCTCGATGTCGCGGGTCAGCCGGATCGAGACGGGCCGTTCGGTGGCGCGCAGCCGTGACGTACGCGACATGCTCCAGCTGTTCGGGGTGACCGACCAGCAAGAGTGCGAGCTGCTGGCCGCCATCGCCCGCGAGGCGCAGCAGAAGGGCTGGTGGAGCACCTACGAAGGCGTGCTCCCGGCCGGCCTCGACACCTATGTCGGCTTCGAGGAGTCCGCCGCCTCGCTGCGGAGCTTTCAGAACAGCCTGGTCGCCGGGCTCCTCCAGACCGAGGAGTACGCCCGCGCCGCCGTCCTGGCCGCGCGGCACACCACCGACGGCGAAGAGGTCGAGCGGCTGGTGCAGCTGCGGATGCGCCGGCAGGAGCTCCTCACCCGGGAGTCCCCGCTGGAGCTGTGGGTGATCCTGGATGAGGCGCTGCTCCGCCGCCCGATCGGCGGGCCAGGCGTCATGCGGGCACAGCTCATACGGCTGCTCGAGGTCGCCGAGCTGCCCAACGTCACCATCCAGGTGCTGCCGTTCGCCCGTGGCGGGCACGCGGGCCTGGACGGGCCGTTCACCATCATCGCGTTCCCCGACCCCACCGATCTGGACGTCGTATACGTCCCCGGCACGGTGTGGAACTCGTTCCTCGAGCGGGAAAAGGACGTCCACCGCCATACGGCGTGCTTCGACCACCTGCGGGCGGAGGCTCTGCCGCCCGACGAGTCGGCCGAACTCATCGCCGAGGCAGCGGATGGTTACAAATCCTCATCCACCCCCACGGTATGAGGATCGGCACGCACATGAGAAAGGAGGCAAGAGGGTGAGTAGCCACCTTGATCTCACCAGCGCGCGCTGGCGGAAGAGCGTCCGCAGCGCCGCGAACGAGGCCTGCGTCGAAGTCGCACCGCTCGACCGCATCGTGGCGGTCCGCGATTCGAAGCACCCCGACGGCCCCTCGCTGATGTTCTCCGGCCACGCGTGGTCGGCGTTCCTCAGCACGGTCAAGGAGGGCTGAGTCATAGAGGTGCCCTGCCCGCCTATCCCCCGCGCCCGGGCAGGGCGTCTCCGCTAGCGTCACAGGTGCACGGCCGTGCCTGGCCGGGCGGTCCGGCTTCGACGTGCCGGGCATCCTGGGACCGAACGCGAGGAACGGCCATGACCCTGCGTGAGCGCAAGAAGCAGCGCACCCGGCTGGCGCTGATCGACGCCGCCCTCGATCTGTTCCTCGCCAAGGGCTACGACGTCACGACCATCGACGAGATCGTGGCGGCGGTCGACGTCTCCCAGCGGACGTTCTTCCGGTACTTCGCCGCCAAGGAGGACGTCGCACTCGGTTTCATGGCCGAATACGACGGGATCATGGTGGACACCCTGGCCGTGCGGCCGGCGGAGGAGTCCCCGTCCACTGCCCTGTACGAAGCGATGCGCGTCGTACTGCACGCGATCGAGGAGGGCGACGCCGAGGAGACCGCGCGGTTCCGCAAGCTCCGCCAGGTCATCGAGACCACCCCCGCACTGGTCGCCGGCCAGATGGCGCAGTCCGGCACGACCGAGAAACTGCTGGTCAAGGAGATCGCCCGCCGGCAGGGCACCGACCCGGAGACCGATCTCCGGCCGCAGTTGCTGGTCGCGATCCACATGGCCGCGGTACGGGTCGGATTCGAGGACTGCGCCCGGCACGACGTCTTCGAACCGAGGGCGGTGGTCACCCGGGTCGAGGAGTCCGTCGCGCTGGCCCTGGCCGCGCTCAAAGACGGCTGGGACGCCCCGGGAACCGCAGGTGGATCTCGCTAGTCTGTTTCCTCGCAAGCCGTCACCGACGGGCCACAGGCGCGCGGCCGGCCGCGCTCAGAGGTAGGCGCGGATCCAGCGGGCGAGCTCGATGAACACGCGGTCCCGTGCGGGTTTGGCCGACAGGACGAGGTCGTGCATGCCGCCGTCGATGCGCACGATGGTCACGTGCGGGCCCAGGCCGCTGGACCACCGCGCGATGTGCTCGACGTCCAGCACGATGTCGGCTCCGGTGATGTCGACGCCCGCCTTCGGCTTCACCGTCGTGGCGGAGGCCATGACCAGCAGCGGGACGTCGATCGCGAGGCCGGCGTGCAGCTTGCGCTGGCCCCTCCGGATCGCGGCCAGCCAGGCCGCCCGGACCGGGAAGCCCGCGAGCGGCTTCCAGTTCAGGTCGAACTCCCATTCCCCGTCATGGTCGCGGTGGATGCTGCGCACGTAGTGCTCGGACAGCGCCGCCGGCAGCTTGGCCAGTGGCCTGGGCCTGGACAGCGAGCGGGCCAGCGCGACTCCCGCCGCGCGCATGAACGCCGACTCGTTGAGATCGAAGAACGGGCTGTTGAGGAAGACGCCCTGGACGAGCCCCTGGCCGCGCACCCGGTCGGCCCACAGCGCGGCGATCAGGCCGCCGGTGGAGTGCCCGTTGAGCAGCAGCACGTCATGGTCCTCGCGGATGATCCGGACGGCCTCGTCGAGCTCGGGGAAGTAGTCGGTGAGGCTGCCGATGAAGTTCGGGGTCTGGTGCGGCAGCAGCGACCGGCCGTACTTGCGCAGGTCCAGGGCGTAGAAGTCGAAGCCCCGCTCGACGTAGAAGTCCGCCAGATGCCGTTGGAAGAAATAGTCCACGAAGCCGTGGACGTAGAGCACCGCGCGCCCGCCGGGCTCCGGGGCACGCCGCCGTACCAGTGTGGCGACGACCTCGCCCTCGGCGTCCTCCCCCAGCGGGAGCACGGTCGCCTCATAACCCTCGCCCAGAATGTCTTCCATGGCAGGAGAGACTACTTGCGCTTGGTCACCGCGAGCGGGCGGTACCAGGGTGAGTAGCCCTTCTCTCCGACGAAGGCGTAGTAGTCGCCCACCGGGTAGAGCGCCGTCCGGTCATCGAGGTGGCCCAGCCCGAGGACCTCGGTGCCGCCCTGCTGCTTGCCGTCGTGCAGGCCCAGCATGTGAAGTTCCGCGCTGTAACTCGACCCGGAGATCGCGAACACCGTGTCGCCGCTCACCTGCATGACGTCGATGCTGTTGCGGCCGAGGCTCTTGGTCCAGAGGCGCCGTCCGTCGGTCAGGTCGAAGCCGATCACCGAGTATTCGCCGTTGTCGAAGCGGGTCGCGGTGACGAACACGCCGTTCGCCACGAACATGCGCCGCACCGGGACCGCGTCGAATCCGTACGTGCTGGAATCGAACCGTTCGGTGCCGTTAAGTGCGGGGATCCTCGCCCCCACCCGGCCGGAGTCGTCGAAGGCGACGACGACATCGGCACCGCGTTTGCCGCCCTCGGTGACGTACACCACGGCCGGGGACGCCGACAGCAGCGAGATGTTCATCGAGTCGGCCTGTGAGGGCACCGTGCCATCCCAGCGCGGCCGTCCGTTGGCCGGGTCGAGCGCCCGGATCCTGGGGGTCTGCTGGGGGCAGTCGACCTCGGTGACGACCTGCGCGTCGCCGCCGGTCAGGTGGTCGAACCGGCACGTGGTCGTCTCCGTCTTGCCCGGGCCGGCCGACCAGCGCTTGACCCCGGTGTGCAGGTCCAGTGCGACGATCGCGTCACCTGCGTCCACCACCGCGGCGTGACCGGCGATGTCGATGCTGTCAGGGGTGGTGCTGCTCGGCTGGCTGGTGCCGGGGCGGGCCTGGTCCCAGAGTTGCCGGCCGTCGGTGAGATCCACCGCCACGAGCCGGTTGCAGGGCTTGTTCTCGGTGCCGTACCCGATCAGGCCGATGTCCCCGGCGGTGTGCCGGCTCATGGCGCACAGCACCTGCCGGCCTGGGATGGGGAATGTCCAGCGCTGGTGGCCGGTCGCGACGTCGTACGCGGTGAGCCCGTCGAAGCGGGCCCGGATGACGGTCGACCCGGACACCCAGCTGCCGTCGGCGCCCTGGGTGATGCCGCCGGACTCGAACGGAGCCTGCCAGACCGTGCCCAGCGTCTTCCCGTGCGCCCACTGGAAGATCATCGTCCCGGGGTAGACGCCGGCGACGACCGCCGCGAGCAGGACCACACCGAACAGCCGGCTCGCGACGTCCGGGCCCTTCAACGAACGGACGATCGCGACTCCGCCGAGCGGGACCAGCACGAACAGGGCGAAGAACGAGAGCAGCAACATGGGTGTGGTGCCGTGCGGGCACGGTCCCCGGTTGGTGCCACAGGACCCCCCGGCCTCGGACCCGACCGCGCCCCAGCTTCGTACCTGGAGGGTCAGCGCGATGCCCAGCCCCACCGCGGCCGGCAGGCCGACCACGACCCGCCGCACGGTGAGGGATCGCCGTTCGACCGGCTGGACCTGGGGATAGAGCACACTGTTGAACGCCACGACGGGCACCTCGTCCTTCTGCGCCCGCGTGGCGCGGCTCGGAGTATCGCAGCACGCGACCAGCACATACTGGACACTTCGCCGATTTCCTCAAGCACGATTCGATGTCACCGGTGTGACGCCCACTTGCGCTCACGAGTTCAGGGCCGGTTACCCGCCGTCCTCCAGGTCACCTTCGAGCCGCAGATACGTCTGGCGGAGCCGGTCAAGGATCTCCGGGTCCGGCTCGGCCCACAGCGCGCGGTCCGCGGCTTCGAGGAGCCGTTCGGTGATGCCGCGCAGCGCCCACGGATTCGACCTCTCCATGAACTCGCGGGTCTCGGCGTCGAAGACGTACTCCTCGGCGAGCTTCTCGTACATCCAGTCGTCGACCACGCCCGCGGTCGCGTCGTACCCGAACAGGTAGTCCACGGTGGCGGCCAGCTCGAACGCGCCCTTGTAGCCGTGCCGGCGCATCGCGGAGATCCAGCGCGGGTTGACAACCCGGGCCCGGAACACTCGGTGCGTCTCCTCGGCCAGGGTCCGGGTCTTCACCGAGTCCGGCACCGCGGAGTCCCCGACGTAGGCGGCCGGGTTGGAGCCGGTCAGCGAACGCACCATCGCGACCATGCCGCCGTGGTACTGGAAGTAGTCGTCGGAGTCGACGATGTCATGCTCACGGTTGTCCTGGTTCTTGGCGGCGACGGAGATGCGCCGGAACGACGCCTCCATGTCCGGCCGGGCCTCCCTGCCGGCCAGACCGCGACCGTAGGCGTAGCCGCCCCAGACCGCGTACACCTCGGCCAGGTCGCCGTCGTCCCGCCAGTTGCGGGAGTCGATCAGCGGCAGCAGCCCGGCGCCGTACGCGCCCGGCTTCGAGCCGAAGATCCGGGTGGTGGCCCGCCGCCAGTCGCCGTGCGACGCGTGGTCCTCGACGGCATGGGCGCGCACGTGGTTGCCGGGTTCGTCCAGGTCTGCGACCGCCGCGATGGCGTCGTCGATCAGCGTGATGACGTGCGGGAACGCGTCACGGAAGAACCCGGAGATGCGCACCGTGACGTCGATGCGGGGCCTGTCCAGCTCGGCGGAGGGGATCACCTCGAAGCCCGTCACCCGGCGTGAGGCGTCGTCCCAGACGGGCCGTACGCCGATCAGCGCCAGCACCTCGGCGAGGTCGTCGCCCTGGGTGCGCATGGCGCTGGTCCCCCAGACGGTGAGGCCCACGGACTTCGGATAGGAACCCGTGTCGGCGAGGTGCCGGGCGATGAGCGAGTCGGCCAGCGCGACGCCGACGTCCCAGGCGTTGCGGGATGGGATCGCCTTGGGGTCGACGGAGTAGAAGTTCCGGCCGGTCGGCAGCACGTTGACCAGGCCCCGGGTGGGGGAACCGGACGGCCCGGCCGGCACATGGCCGCCGTCGAGCGCGTGTAGCACCGCGTCGATCTCGCCGGCCGTCGCGTCCAGCCGCGGCACCAGCTCGGTGGCCCCGAACTCCAGCAGCCGTACGATCCCGGGAACGGGCGCGCCGAGCACCTCGGCGCAGACGGCGGGGGCCTTGGCTGCGTCCCAGCCGGAGGCCTCCATCGCGGTCACCAGCATGCGGGCGACCGCCTCCAGCAGGTCCACCACGTCCGAGCCCGTCCGCGCAGGCCCCGCAACGATCGACGTGAGCGGGGCCGGCGGGGGGAGCGCGGAAGCGTGCCGGGGATCCCCCGGGGCCGCCCCGGCGAAGCCGGGGGTCCCCAGGCCCGTTTCCGCTCCGGGATCGGCCAGCAGCGTCTTCTCGTTGAGGCCGTACACCTCGGCGAGTGCGGCGCGCAGGCCGGGCAGGGCGCCGGCGACCCCGCCCCAGACCTGGGCCGAGCGCAGCACGGCGAGCACCAGGTTGATCTGGGCCTCGCCGGTCGGCGCGGCGCCGAGGATGTGCAGGCCGTCCCGGATCTGAACGTCCTTGATCTCGCACAGGTAACCGTCGACGTGCAGCACGAACTCGTCGAAGTCGTCGTCGCCGGGCTGGTCGGAGAGGTGCAGGTCGTGGTGGAGCTGGGCGGCCTGGATGAGCGTCCAGATCTGCGCCCGCACCGCGGGGAGCTTGGCGGGGTCGAGAGCCTGCACGGTGGCGTACTCGTCCAGCAGCTGTTCCAGCTTGGCCAGGTCGCCATAGGTGTCGGCGCGGGCCATCGGCGGCACCAGATGGTCGACGACCGTGGCGTGTGCGCGGCGCTTGGCCTGGGTGCCCTCACCGGGGTCGTTGACGATGAACGGATAGACTAGCGGCAGATCACCGAGCACCGCGTCGGGCGCGCACGACGACGAGAGCCCCAGGCCCTTGCCCGGCAGCCACTCCAGCGTGCCGTGCTTGCCGAGGTGGATGACGGCGTCGGCCGCGAACTCCTCCTCCAGCCAGCGGTACGCGGCGAGGTAATGATGCGACGGTGGCAGATCGGGGTCGTGATAGATGGCGACGGGGTTCTCACCGAAACCGCGCGGCGGCTGGATCATCAGCACGACCTTGCCGAACCGCAGCGCGGCCAGTACGATGCCGCCCCGGTCCACGTACAGCTCACCGGGCGGCTCACCCCAGTGCGACCGCATCCGCTCGCGCAGCGGCTCGGGCAGCGCGTCGAACCAGCGCCGGTAGGTGCCCGGCGGGACCCGGGCCGGGGACAGCCTCAGCTGCTCCTCGGTGAGCCACTCCAGGTCATGGCCTCCCGCGGCGATCAGAGCGTGGATGAGCGCGTCGCCGTCCTCGTGGTCCTCCCACAGCGACCGGTCGTCCCCGAGGTCGTACCCCTGCTCCGCCATCGCGCGCAGCAGCCGTACGGCCGAGGTCGGCGTGTCCAGTCCCACGGCGTTGCCGACCCGGGCGTGCTTGGTCGGATACGACGACAGCATGATCCCGACGTGCTTGGCCTGGTTCGGCGTGCGGCCGAGCATCGCGTGCCGGACGGCGATCCGGGCGACCCGGGCGGCGCGCTCCGGATCGGCCGCGTAGACGGGGACGCCGTCGGGCCCCTCCTCCTTGAAGGAGAACGGCACCGAGATCAGCCGTCCGTCGAACTCGGGGATCGCGACCTGCATCGCCGCGTCCATCGGGGTGAGCGCGGCATCGGACTCCTCCCAGGCCGCGCGGGAGGAGGTCAGGCAGAGTCCCTGGATCACCGGCACGTCCAGCGTCGCCAGCACCCCGGCGTCCCAGGACTCTTGGTCGCCCCCGGCGCTCGCGGCGGCGGCCACCGCCCCACCGGCCGCCAGGACCGTCACGATCAGTGCGTCCGCCTGCCGGAACAGCTCGGTCAGCCCTTCGTCGGCACCGCGCAGCGAGCCGCAGAAGACCGGCAGCGCGTTCGCGCCGCCGGCCTCGATGGCCTGGCAGAGGGTGTCGACGAAGGCGGTGTTCCCGGACAGCTCGTGTGCCCGGTAGAAGACCACCCCGACCACGGGGCTGACGCCGTCGCGCTCGTAGGGCCCGTGCACGCCGGATGTGTGCACCCCGTAGGACGGCATCGCGATCGGCGCCTCGAAACCCTCTCCAGTGAGCAGCACCGTGTCGGAGAGGAACCGGGCGAGTTCCCGCAGATTGGCGATCCCGCCCTCACGGAGGTAGTCGAGCGCCTCGACGACCACCCCCGCGGGCACGGTGGACAGCGCCATGAGCTCGGCATCCGGGGAGGCCTCACCACCGAGCAGGATCAGCGGCAGCGCCGTCTTGCGCAGTGCGTCGATGCCCTCCGGCCAGGTCCTCCGCCCGCCGAGGAGTCGGACGACGACGATGTCGACGCCGTCAAGGAGCTCGCCTAGCCGGGACACCCGGGTCGGGTTGGCCGTGACATAACCGGCGTCCGCCGAACGGGCGGCGAGCAGTTCGGTATCGGCGGTGGACAGCAGCAGAACGCGCATGGGAGGTCCTCCTCCGGGGGTCCGCGCCCCGGTCGGGTGAAGGGTCGGCGACGGCCGGAAGTGTCTGGCTTCTCAGGCAGAGCGCCTGTTCACAGTTGCGGGACAGCCCCGGATTCGCACCGGGTTCCTCCCTGCGCCGTCGCCGGGCCAGTCTATGGCCCGGGCCACCGGACCGGCCGGTCAGGCGTACAGCTCCCAGCGGGCCTGCCGGCGCACCAGGAGCTCCCGGGTGAGCAGGAGGGTGCGTTCCTCGATGCCGGACCAGACCTGGTCGACGATCCAGCGCAGTTTGGCCAGCCCGTCCGGATGGCCGGTGCCGGTGGCGACCAGGACGTTGCGGGCGGGCACCGCCACGACGACGTCGCCGTCGATGTCCTGGGCGAGCTTCTCCATCATCGCGTCGTCGAGGAGCAGCCCGGCCTCCAGATCACCGCCCAGCGAGACCGACACCGCCTTGGCGTCCGGGTACCAGGTGAACCCCAGGTCGGGGCGGCGGGTGCGCAGATTCGCGGTCGACTGCTGCCGCAGCGCCTCCGGGAGCAGCCCGGTCTGCGCGCAGTACCGCCGTGTCACCTGCTCGCCCTGCCGTCTCCCGGAGCCGGCCTCGATCTCGGGCAGGTCGAAGGCGTAGGTCAGGTAGAGGTCGGCGATGAACGGCTCGCGGATCGGCTCCTCGTCCGGGGGAAGCGGGAACTCCAGCTGCAGGTCCACCGGAACACGCGCCTTCATCACCGGGACGATGAGCGTATGCCGTGGCTCGGTCATCGGCGATCCTCCGGGCGTTTCGAGTCGATCATCTAAGGGGCGCTCCCAGGTCGATCACACTAGCGGTCCCCCAGGGGGTAGCACGATGAGACCAGAGGGAGCGCCGTGCTCAATGAGGCGCAGCACCGCTTCGGTATCGAGGTGCCGTTCGACCAGATCCCCCAGCGAGTCGAGCCGTGCCTCGCGTAGCGCGGCGAAGTCGGTGCCGGGCGCCGGAGTGAAGTCCCGGCCCGCGACCTGCGACACATCGGCGAGAAAGGCCCGGCGGAACCCGTCGTTCTCCAGCGCACCGTGCCAGGTCGTGCCCCAGACGGCGCCGTCGCGGCAGCCGTCCAGAAAGGGCTCCCCGCCCTCGACCGCGGTGATCCCGTGATGGATCTCATAGGCCCGCACCTGTTCCCCGTAGGCGCTGCCCACCGGCCGCCGCAGGGTCTTGACCGGCGCGAACTCGACTCTGGTCGGCAGCAGGCCGAGACCCTCGACGACCCCGGCGCAGGACTCGACGTCGTCGAGGATCTCGCGGGCCAGCATCTGGTAGCCGCCACAGATCCCCAGCACGGGCCGCCGGTCGCGGGACCTGCGTACGATCTCGGCCGCCAGCCCCCGCAGCCTCAGCCAGCCGAGGTCGGCGACGGTGGCCCGCGAGCCGGGCAGGATCACCAGGTCGGCGTCGGCCAGCTCACCCGGCGAGGTGACGTACCGCACGGCCACCCCGGGCTCGCAGGCCAGCGCGTCCAGATCGGTGAAGTTGGAGATGCGCGGCAGCCGGACCACCGCGACCCGGAGGGTGTCACGGCCGTGCGGCGGGAGCATCGCGGGCCGGGGCCCGTCGAGCCCGAGGGAGTCCTCGACGTCCAGCCACAGCCCGTCGAGCCAGGGCAGCACCCCGTAGGTCGGCCGTCCGGTCAGCTTCGCCAGCTGCTCCAGGCCTGGAGCCAGCAGTTCGGGGGCCCCCCGGAACTTGTTGATGACGAACCCGGTGATGAGCGCCTGGTCTTCGGGTTCCAGCAGGGCGAGCGTGCCGTACAGCGCGGCGAACACCCCGCCGCGGTCGATGTCACCGACCACCATCACGGGCAGGCCGGCGGCGCGGGCCAGACCCATGTTGGCGATGTCACCCCGGCGAAGGTTGATCTCCGTGGGACTGCCGGCGCCCTCGCAGATGACCACGTCGTACTGTTCGCGCAACCGGGCGAGGGAGGCCAGCGCCACCTCCCGCAACCGGTCCTTGTGCTCGCGGTACTCCATGGCGTCGACCTCGGCGACCGGCCGGCCGAGCACCACGACCTGGCTGCGGCGGTCGCTGCCGGGCTTGAGCAGCACCGGGTTCATGATCGCCGTGGGCTCCGTCCGGGCGGCCTGCGCCTGCATGACCTGCGCCCGGCCGATCTCCGCGCCGTCCGGGGTGACCATCGAGTTCAGGGACATGTTCTGCGCCTTGAACGGCGCGACCCGTACCCCCTGCCTGGCCAGCCACCGGCACAGCCCCGCGGTGAGGACACTCTTACCCGCGTCCGAGGTGGTGCCCGCGACCAGCAGCGCCCCCTTCATGACCGCCCCCCCCGCGCCGTGCCGGTGACACGCCGGCAGGCACCGCGCACCGGTACGACACACGCGACCAGGCCCGAGATGAGCGCCGAGGAGAGCGTGACCGCCCGGGAGAGCCGGACGGCGCGCCGGAGATCGGGCACCTCGGGAAGCCGCCCGTCACCGAGTTCCGGACGGGCCTCGGCCCGTCCGCCGTAGACGTTGACGCCACCGAGCCGTACTCCGAGCGCGCCCGCGAACGCCGCTTCACAGCGGCCCGCGTTGGGGCTGGGGTGATGCCCGCCGTCCCGGCGCAGAACCCGGTACGACTCGCGCGCCGCCCGGAGCCGGGCGCCGGGACGGCCTCGCGAAACCCGGAGCCCGGTACGAGACCGGCCCATGTCGGAGGTGCGCGCGGCGGCCGGCGTACGTCCGCCACCGCCGTTCGGATGGCGCGTGGGTCCGGCGACCAGCGGGGCGCAGGCGACGGTGAGGAGACCGGTCAGCCGAGCCGGGAACCAGTTGACCACGTCGTCGAGGCGGGCAGCGGCCCAGCCGAAGTTCGCATAACGGGAATTGCGGTAACCGACCATGGCGTCGAGCGTATTGACGGCCCGGTAGGCGAGCAGCCCCGGTACCCCCGCGACGGCGCCCCACACCAGCGGGGCGACGACGGCATCGGAGGTGTTCTCCGCGATGGACTCCACGGTCGCCCGGGCCAGCGTGCGCGCGTCGAGGCCGGCCGGATCGCGGGCGCACAGATGCGGGAGCCGTCCCCGCGCCGCCGTCAGATCCCCGGCCTCCAGCGACCGGGCCATGGCCGCTCCCTCCCGGCCGAGCGAGGTACCCCCCAGCACCGCCCAGGTGGCGGCGGCCGTCACCACGGTACGGGCCAGCGGGCGATCCCGCGTCATCCGGCCGGCGGCCAGCCCGAGACCCGCGGCCCCGGCGACACAGACGCCCGCGAACACGGCTCCGTTCACTCTGGAGTCGGCGTAGACCAGCCTTTCCAGTGCGGCGGCGGCCCGGCCGAACACCGCCACCGGATGCCCTCGCCGGGGATCACCGAAGACGGCGTCCAGGGCCACCCCGAGCACCAGGCCCGCCGGGTCGGCGGCACGCCGCGCGGTCGCCTTCATCGTTGGCTTCACAGGATCCATTCGCACGGGGAGGTAGCGGAGGCAGCGGTCGTCAGCCGAGGTGGGCGTCGAGGTCGTCCCAGTTGCGCTCGAGCCAGTCCTGGGCGCGGCGGATCCGCGGCCCGGCCCCCTGCTGCCAGAGCCGGGCCCAGCCGCCGCCGTCCCGCCCGGCCCGATCGCGCATCGCCGCGTACGACCGCTCGAACCGCAGCCGGGCGGTCGGCAGCAGCGCGCGCCGCCGTGCCGGATCGAGACCGTACGCGGCGCAGAACAGGGCGAGCCGGGGGCCGACGGCGACGTCGTGCAACACCGAGTCGCGGTCGGCGGGGTCGGCGATCGGCGCCCAGTGGCGCAGCGTGGTGACCACGTCGAACAGCCGGGTGGTGGGCCGGGCCAGATCGAAGTCGATCAACCCGGCCGGCCGGCCGTCACGGAACACCACGTTCTCGGGCGTCACGTCGCAGTGGCCGATGAGCTCGGGAGCGTCGTCGACGTTGGCGGTCTGGGTGTCCCAGCGCGCGTCCGGCTGCGGGTGGTACGAACTCGCGGCGTCGTGCAACCGGCGCAGCAGCAGCGCCAGCGCGGCCAGTGTCTGCTCGGTGGCCGCATAGTCGGGCAGCGGCCGGCCCGGAGTCTCTCCCGGCAGCCAGCTGAGGATTTCGCGGCCTCGGTCGTCGATGCCGAGCACGCGTGGCGCGCCGTCGAAACCCATTCGTTCCAGGTGACGCAGCAGGCCGTGCACGGCCGGGGTGTGCGGCCGGATCGGGCGGCGTACCGTGTCCGCCACCCGGACGATGCCCTCGGTCACGTCACCACCGGTCAGGGGTATCTCGGTCTCAGTGCCGACCCCGGCCTCCACACCTACAGCCACAGGAGCAACGATAGGTGACCGTGGACATCGATCGGCTCGTCTCCAGGCTCACCAATGCGGTGGGCACCGCCCACCTACTGACCGACCCGCAGGTCACCGCCGCGTACGAGACCGACTTCACCGGGCGGTTCGGCGGCCCGTCCCGGCTGGTGGTGCGGCCGGGCGACACCGGCGAGGTCGCCGAGGTGGTGCGCGCCTGCGCCGAGGCGGGTGCGCCGATCGTGCCGCAGGGCGGCAACACCGGGCTGGTCGGCGGCGGGGTCCCCGCACGGGGCGAGGTGGTGATGTCGCTGCGCCGGCTGTCCGGGCTCGGCCCGGTCGACCCGGGCGCGATGCAGATCACCGCCGGCGCCGGGGTGACGCTCACCTCGTTGCAGCGTGAGGTACGGATCCATGAGCTCGACTTCGGGGTCGACTTCACCGCCCGGGACTCGGCCACGATCGGCGGGATGATCGCGACCAACGCGGGCGGGGAGCGGGTGCTGCGCCATGGCACCACCCGGGCCTGCGTCACGGGGATCGAAGCGGTGCTGGCGGACGGGAGTGTGATCGACCGGCTCGGCGGGCTCCCGAAGGACAACACCGGCTATGACCTCACCGGGCTGCTCGTCGGCAGCGAGGGCACCCTGGGCATCGTGACGCGTGCGCGGCTGCGGCTGACCCCGTTGCTGGAGCGGCGGGTCGCCGCGCTGCTGGCGCTCGGCTCGCTGGAGGACGCGCAGGAGGTTTTGGCGGCCCTGCGCGGGCTGGAGTCCCTGGAGATGGCGGAGTTCTTCTTCGCCGCCGGCCTGGAACTGGTGTGCGCGCAGGCGGGGATGCCGGCGCCCTTCCGTTCGCCGTACCCCGTCTATCTGCTGGTGGAGTGCGCGGCCAGGCAGGACCCCGCCGCGGACCTGATGGCCGCGCTCGAAGGGCTGAAGATCGTACGGGACGCGGCGGTCGGAGTGGACTCCGCCGACCGGCACCGGTTGGCGGCCTACCGGGAAGGGCACGCCGAGGCGATCAACTCCGCGGGCGTCCCGGTCAAGCTGGACGTCGCCGTGCCACCGGCCGAGCTGCCGGCCTTCATCGAGGACGTGGTCGAGATGGTGGCCGGCCAGGCGACTCCGTACCTCTTCGGGCACCTCGCGGAGGGGAATGTGCACGTCAACCTGGTCGGCGCCGCCGATCCCGAAGCGATCACCGACCGGGTGCTGCGGCGGGTCGCGTCGGCGGGCGGCAGCATCAGCGCCGAGCACGGCGTCGGCCGGGCGAAGGTGCCCTGGCTGGCGCTGAGCCGCTCCCCCGCCGAGATCGCCGCCATGCGGGCGATCAAGGGAGCTCTGGACCCCCAAGGCCTGCTCAACCCCGGGGTGCTCCTCGGCGCCTGACCACCGTCCGTCCGCCTGTCCGTTCGCCGGCTCGCCGCAGCTCAGCCCGGCAGCTCAGCCCGCCGGCTCAGCCCGGCGGCTCAGCCCGGCGGCTCAGCCCGGGGTGAACGTGACCGGCAGGTGCTTCGGGCCGCGCAGGCTGGCGATCTGCCACTGCAGTTCGTCGAACGGCACGGCGAGGGCGAGGTTGGGCAGCCTGCGCAGCACCGTGCCGATCGCGATCTGACCCTCCAGCCGGGCCAGCGGCGCTCCAAGGCAGTAGTGAATGCCGTGCCCGAACGCCAGGTGAGCATTGTCGGTCCGGGCGACGTCGAGGCGGTCAGGGCCGGGGAACTGTGCCGGGTCGCGGTCGGCGACGGCGGTCCCGACCAGGACGGTCGCTCCGCGCGGGATGGTCACACCGCCGATCTCGATGTCCTCGGTGGCGAAGCGGGCGATGCCGGGGCTGACCGGCCCGTCGTAGCGGAGGAACTCCTCGATCGCGCTGGGCAGCAACCGCGGGTCGTCGCGCAGCAGCTTCAGCTGGCCGGGGTGGGCGAGCAGGGCCGCGATGCCGCTTCCGATCAGGTTGACGGTGGTGATGTAACCGGCGACCAGCAGCAGGAACGCCATGGCGATCAGCTCGTCCTCGTCCAGTCGGTGCTCCTCGTCGTGGGCCGTGGTGAGCGCGCTGAGCAGGTCGTCGCCGGGCCGGGCCCGTTTGGCCCCCAGCAGCTGTTCCAGGTAGGCCCGCATCTGGTCCCAGGCTTGCTCCATCCGCGCCGGATCCGGGGCGCCCGACCGCTGGGCGAGCATGGTGTTGGTCCACTCCTGGAAACCGTGCCGGTCGCCGGCCGGTACGCCGAGCAGTTCGCTGATCACGGTGACCGGGAGCGGCAGCGCGAAGTCCTCGATCAGATCGGCGCGGCCCGCCGGTGTGATCTGATCGAGCAGCTGATCGGTGACGTTCTGGATCCGGGGACGCAGCTCCGCCACGCGGCGAGCGGTGAAGACCCTGGAGACCAGCCGACGCAGCCGGGTGTGGTCGGGCGGATTGACCCGGAGCATGCTGCGCCGCAGAGATCCCCGTTCCGAGGACGGCAGCTGTTCCAGCAGCACCGGATCGTCGGCGTCGCCGATGTCGCTGCTCAGCCGCGGGTCCGAGAACGCCGCGAGTACGTCGTCGTACTGGGTGATCAGCCACGCCTGAAGCCCGTTGGCCAAGCCCACGTGGCGGACCGGGCCCTGCTCCCGCAGCTCCCGGTAGAACGGAAACGGATCGGCCGCGAAGACGGGATCGGTGTACGGGAGAACGGTCGGCTGGTCCAGCTGGTCCATAGGTGGTCCCCCAATTGCTTCAATTGCCGGCTCAGCGCCCGGCTTCGCCGACCACTGGTGGCTCGTCTTCCCCTGTACGAGACGGCCGTACGGCACAGATGCCCAGGTCAACGGGATACCCGACACGGCCCGAAGGGAACCGGAACGGACCGCCTGTTGCCGATCAGCGGCCCTACGGACGGCCGGTGCGAGCACCGGGCCAACTGGGCTGCTCGCCGTGGCCCGCGGGATGGGGCGGCGCACTGGCGGGGACCCGCACGGTACGTGTTAATCGGTGTGCGTCAATCGGTGTGGAGCCACCGGGCGCCCACCCCTACACTGTGGGACGGCACCCGGTCAGGTGCCGGATACTAGGCTCGACCTGCGGCGTCCGATCGTCCCGAATACCGCGATAGGCGCGTTTTGCAGGTCTGAGCGGTCATCAGAGCGCCCGTAGCTCAGCTGGATAGAGCACCGGACTTCTAATCCGACGGTCGCAGGTTCGAATCCTGCCGGGCGCGCCATGTCTGACCTGGGCATATTCGATTTTCGTCGGGAATGCCGGGTGGGTGTTTTGGGGTAGTTTGCGGCCCGTGGCAGCTCCATGTCAGCTCGCAGGACGGAACTGGGGATGATCATGGTCCATGTTGTGCCTGGTGGGGACCGCATTTTTGTGTGATCGTGCCCCGACCTGACACCCGGGTCAGTGCACGCCATCCCGTTAGCACGCAGCCCCTTGTGGCCATGCGCGCGACGACAGCGATGTTCCGGATTTCGGGGTAGATGCCACACAGATACGGGCTACGTCGGCGCTGTGGGCCGTGGTGGTGCGACGCCACATAGCTTGCACATACGGTCCAGTACTCGCGTCGATCACCGCCAGCTCGATCACGACCCGCGGCTTTCCTCGGGCTCAAGTTGCCTCGCGGCCTCTGGCTGGCCTCTTGTCGCAGGTAAGGCGCCGGTAGGAAGGACGGTAGCGACTGCGACAGGTGTTGTGCAAGGGGCTGGTGCGACTCGGTCCGGGGCACTTGGTGGCGGGCGAGGTCTTATTGGTGTGACAGCGGGACGGCGGCGGGT
>JAOPYK010000121.1 GCA_025964695.1 Streptosporangiaceae bacterium
AGCGCGCCAGAGTTGGCGGCGGCCTGTGCGGCGGCGCTGTCCTGGCTGTCTGCGATGCTGCTGATCACTTGGCCGCCGGCCACCGTCAAGACCACGGCGGAGCCGAACCAGCCGGTGTGGCGCAGCAACTGGCGGCGAGACATCCGGTGCTCCGGCGTCGGCTCGGCTCCACGCGGATCGAACTGCCCGGTCATTGGGTCACCGTCACAGTGCCGGTCATGAACGGGTGGATGGTGCACCGGTACTTGTAGGTACCCGGCTTGGTGAACTTGTAGGGGTAGCGGGCACCGGACGCCAGCGCGGCGGAGCGGAGCGGACCCTGGCCCTGGCCCTGGCTCGTCACGGTGTGCGGTTCAGGGTCCCGGTTGGTCCAGGTCACCGTAGTGCCTGCCTTGACGGTCAGCGCAGCGGGATGGAAGGCGAGATTCTTGATCGTCACGGAGTTCGGGCCCACCGGCGTGGCCGGCACGCTGTGTGCGGGTGCGGCTGTGGCCGTGCTGGGCATCTCCGGGATCGGGATGGCAGATGCCGAGCCGGTGCCGCCGGGCCTGCCGGGCAGGCTCTGGCCGGCGCCCGGGGTGATCCCGGCGGACGCCGGGCCGCGGTGCGGCGAGCCGCCGCAAGCGGCGATCAGACCAAGTGCGCCGATCAGGGCCGGTAGGCGCCGTATGCGGGGATGAATATCGTGACTCATACTCATGTCCCTCTCGATGGGTGGAGCGCCGATCCATTCAGCGCGGATCGGCATCGACACTGTGAGATAGCCCGGCGGGTTACCCCCGGAACTGGTGGCCGGTATGGAGCAGGAATGGGGTGACGTTGCCCCAGTGGGTGAACTCCGGTGCCTTGAAGTCCGGGTGGGGTCGGCCGATAGTCGCCGGGTTTGCCGGTGGTGGTGTAGGGCGGCGGGGTGGCGTCCGCGCCGTCGTGCGCGCGCAAGGCGAGGATGTCGCGGGCGCCTGGGCACCGGCCTGGATGCCCGCCTGTTTAGCGGGGCCAGCGGGAATGCCGGCGAGGTCGGCGGCCAACTGGTGGTCCAGGTTGGTCTTCTGCGCCGGGTACAAGGCGGTGAGGACATCGTGCGCTGCCACCGCGGCCGCGGCCCGGCGGGAGGCGTCCTGGGGTGCACTGAGGCTGATGCCGTAGAGCGGGTGAGCACGGCTGATCGCGTTGACCGCGTCATAGACGGATGCATAGTTCAACTATTTCCTGAGTTATGTCCCACCTTCGCGGCGTCCCCGGCGTCAATCTCCCGAAACCGCGGAATGTCAGGTTTTGCTGTGCTCTGAAATTCGCGGGGATATTTTGCTGAGAAATACCTGGGGTTATCGCCCCGCTGGGTTTCCTCGCCCGTCAATTCATGCGTATCGAAACGGCTCGCTTCCGTAGGTGCTGACCGAGAACGCGCTTGTGCCAACCGCCGCGTCTTCCTCGCGCAGTCGACGGTTACGTCCGGTGATCCCAAAGAGTGGATCAGAGTCAGTATTGGGCAGGGCCGCGACTATGCCGGGGCCCTGGGGTAGGCCCCGGGGTGGCACACCGATCGGTCTCAATCAGAGTGCCGTCGATAATGACGTAGCTGTGGCCGGCCGCCTTCGCCGCCAGCAGCGCGGATTGCAGGCTCGGGGCACAGCCAGCCAGCACATCGATGCCTTCGTGGAGGGAACGCGAACGCCCCACCTGGTCGGAGGGAACCGGGCGAGGGCGTCTCGGTCAGTCAGTTGAGATGCCGTGAGCTTTCCGGCACGCCGCCCTCGAGCGCGGCCTGCTCCGCACGCTGCGCGGACAGGTTCGCCGTAACCCGCTCCGCCAAGGCCTCCAACCAGGGACGCGCTCGTCGCGGTGCTCGGCCAGGCCGGGAAGACCGGCCATGTGGACGACCGCAAGGTCAAGGTCTGCGACTACCTTACGAAGCGCCTGGGCTGGCGCGAGGCGGAGTCCGAGGCCGGCGACGGGCTCAAGCCGTCGACGCTCGCCGCGGAGCGCGAGGCCATCGAGCTGTACTTCAAGCCGGGCATCGGCCACATTAAGCTCGTCGACTTGCGGGACGAGCACATCCGGGACCTCTACGCCGCGATGCGCTTGCTCAACCGGCCCGGCGAGGACGATCACCCGTCCGAGCTGCTGCGCCGACTGCGTGAGGCGCGTGCATCGAGGGGACGGCCACCGGGTGTCGACGCGGCCTCTGCCCGAGGCGCGGATCAAGCGGATGCACGCCGTGCTGACCGGGGCGCTCAACGAAGCCGTGAAGGTGTCCAAGATCCTGGCGGTGAACCCCGCCGATGGGATACTGAGGGCGAAGGGCGGCGGGCGTAAGGGGCTCTTCGCAGTTGAGGGTGTAGCCCTTGTCGGCTGGTCGCCGGGCTGGAGGAGCTTCGGTGTGGTCGTCGTTGGGCAACGATTTGAGCCTGATCGTGCGGTCCTGGCTTGTCGCGTGGTCAAGCCGATGATTGGTGCCGCCGCAGTAGCTGCGCGGGAATCGCGAGGGACACGACGCTCATCTCCTGTCCGATCGCGGACCACATCTGCCCGGGGTGGGACTAAGGAATCACCCGAGTACTTGACCATCCTCGGGAGTTGGGACACGCGGGCGGTGGTCTGGCGACTTGGTTCGGTAGCGGCCCGGGGTCGTTCCGAGGATGTTGGTGAAGGCTGCGATGAAGCTGCTGGGGTTGGCCCATCCGCAGGCGTACGCGGTCTGGGTGGTCTCGCGGCCATCGGCGAGAAGGACGAGCGCGTGGTAGATGCGTAGCTGCGTACGCCACTCGTAGAAGGTCATGCCGAGTTCGTTGCGGAACAGTCGGCTGAGGGTGCGGGTGCTGGCTCCGATTGTTTTGCCGAGTTCGGCCAGTGAGGTGTTGTCTGCGGGGTTCTCGTACAGCATCCGGGCAATGGCTTGCAGTCGGTCGTCTTGTGGTTCGGGAAGTTGCAGTGGCTGTTCGTGTGCTTCGTGGAGTTCATCGACGAGGACTCGAAGGAGGCGAGAGCGCGCGGAGCGGCTGTAGTGAGGTGCGGTGTCGTCGTAGTTGCGGGGGCCGGTCAGGGCAAGTAGGACCTCGCGAGCGAGGTCGGAGGCCAGGAACACCGCGGGGTGGTCCGGTATCAGCCGAGCGAGGGATGGCGGGAGAAAGACGATCCGTATGTCGGTGTCGCCGTGGGCGCGGTGGTAGTGCGTGAACCCGGCGGGGGTCCAGGCGACCCGGTTGGCGGGAACGATCGACATGCCGCGCTCGGTATGAACGGCCAAGACGCCGCTGGCGGCGTACACCAGGTGTCCCCGCGCGTGGGACTGCACTGCGCCTGTTTCGCCGGATGGCCAAATATGCCGGCCGCCGGACGGCCACATGTGCGAGGTCACGCCGGTTTGGCGAGGTTGGCGGCGAACAGGCATCGGTTGGCATTCTATTGGTAGCCAGCCACATCCCGATCTGGTGACACTGCCTCCATGCGAATGTCATCGAGGTGGCGTGCCTTGAGACCGCGGTTTGAAAAACGGAGGAGAAACGCATGGCAACGTTCGTTCTCGTGCCCGGCGGTTGGCACGGCGCCTGGTCGTTCGAGGCGGTGGTTCCGCTTCTAGAGCGGGCCGGTCACACCGTTCACGCCCTGAACTTGACCGGTCTGCGGCCAGACGACGACAACGCGACGGTCGCGACCGCCAACCTCGACACCCACGCCGACGATGTGTTGCGGCTCCTCGATCGCGCCCACATCACCAGCGCGACACTGGTCGGCCACAGCTATGGCGGGATGGTGATCGCGGCTGCTGCCGATCGCGCCCGCGGCCGGGTCTCACGACTGGTTCATCTCGACGCCTACGTCCCGCGCGACGGCGAGTCGTGCTGGTCTTCAACCACCGAGCGCTACCGACAGAGGTTCGCCACTGGTGCCGCCGCCACCGGCTACGCCGTCCGCCCGCCCGATCACCTCGATCCCCGCACCCGCCCTCATCCCCTTGCCTCGTTCCTTCAAGAGATCCGGCTCACTGGCACCCTGGCCCAGGTCCCTCGACGCGAGTTCATCTATTGCTCCGGATGGGACGGCACGCCCTTCGCTGAACTCCGCACCCGACTCCAACTCGATCCCGAGTGGCAAGTCCACGACCTCCCCACCGGCCACGACGCGATGCATGAGGCGCCGGATGCCGTCGCTGCACTGCTGCTCAGCGAATGCATCGCGGACGCATCGACGCCCAGACGATAGGCCTGCCCCTGAGGCCACACCAGCCTAGAGTGCAAAACTCGACTCAGGCATGGCGTCGTCTCCGGCGACGCCTTCGCCGGGGTCCGCTTACTCCGCGCGCCTAGCCGAGATCGGGAGCCGCGTAGGGATCGAGAACTCATCCGGAAGACCTCGACGTGCGTGACGCTAGTTTCGCTTGCCCTGACCTGACCACGTTCTGCCGGCTCGACGAGCTCGGCCTTGAAGTCACCGGGCAGCGACTCGAGCCGGATCGGGCGGTGCTGGCCTGTCGTGTCGTGGAGCCGGACAGGTGGTGTCGACGCTGCGGCTGCGAGGGAGTCCCTCGGGACACGGTGGTCCGGCGGCTGGCGCACGAGCCGCTGGGCTGGCGCCCTACGGTGCTGGAAGTGAGCGTCCGCCGCTACCGGTGCACCGGTAGCGGGCACGTGTGGCGCCAAGACACCACCCAGGCGGCCGAGCCGCGGGCGAAGCTGTCACGGCGTGGTCTGCGGCGGGCGCTGGAAGGCCTCGTGGTCCAGCACCTCACCGTCGCCCGCGTTGCGGAGGGGCTCAGGGTGTCGTGGAACACCGCCAACAACGCGGTCCTGGCCGAGGGCAAGCGCGTCCTCATCGAGGATCCGGGCCGGTTCGACGGCGTGAAGGTCATCGGCGTGGATGAGCACGTGTGGCGCCACACCCGCCGTGGTGACAAGTACGTCACCGTGATCACCGACCTCACCGGGATCCGTGAAGGCACCGGCCCGGCCCGCCTGCTGGACATGGTCGAGGGCCGCTCCAAGCAGAGCTTCAAGCAGTGGCTCACCGAACGACCCGAGTCCTGGCGCGACGGGGTCGAAGTCGTCGCGATGGACGGGTTCACCGGGTTCAAGACCGCCACCGCCGAGGAGTTGCCTGACGCGGTCGCGGTCATGGATCCCTTCCACGTCGTGAGGCTCGCAGGCGACGCCCTCGACCGATGCAGGCGCCGGGTCCAGCAGGCCATCCATGGCCACCGGGGCCGCAAGAGCGACCCGCTCTACTCGGCGCGGCGCACCCTGCACACCGGCGCCGACCTGCTCACCGACAAGCAGCGCCAGCGTCTGACCGACCTATTCGCGGTCGAGGAGCACGTCGAGGTCGAAGCCACCTGGGGGATCTACCAACAGATGATCGCGGCCTACCGCGAGCCTGACCGGGCTCGTGGTCGGGAACTGATGAGCAAGCTGATCGACTCGATCAGCCACAGCGTTCCCGCTGCCTTGAAGGAAGTGGCCACGCTCGGCCGGACGTTGAAGAGGCGAGCTGTCGACGTGCTGGCCTACTTCGACCGACCCGGCACGTCCAACGGACCGACCGAGGCCATCAACGGCCGACTCGAGCACCTCCGCGGCTCCGCCCCCGGGTTCCGCAACCTCACCAACTACATCGCCAGATCACTACTGGAGACCGGCGGATTCAGGCCCCGGCTACACCCTAGATCGTGAAGAGCCGCGTAAGGGGCGGACCAAGCCGCTGCTGTGGACGTCCGAGCGCGTGACGCGGTGGGAGCAGACGGGGAAGATCCCCGGCCGGGTGATGGTGTGGACGGCCACGCAGGCCGGGGCGTTCCTCGACTTCGCCGAGCATGACCGGCTGCACCCGCTGCTGCATTTCGCCGGGCACTGGGGGATGCGCCGCGGCGAGTTGGTCGGCCTGGAGTGGGCCGACCTCGGCCTTGAGACGCGCCGGCTGCATGTCCGCCAGGCCCAGGCCGATGATGAGCTCGACGACACCAAGTCGGAAGACTCCGACCGTCACATCGTGTTCGACGAGGCGACCGCCACCGTAGGCCGCGCCTGGCGCAAGGCCCAGCTCGAGGAACGGGTCGCGTGGGGTGAGGCGTGGGAGGACTCGCGCCGGGTGTTCACCTATGAAGACGGCCGGCCGTTGCGCCCGCCGTACGTCTCGCAGCGGTTCGACCTGCTGATCGACCGGTACAACGTGCTCCGTCAACGGCGCGCGGCAGGGTGGAGTGTCGAGAAGATCGCCCGCCACCACCGCACCGCCGAGGACGTCGTACGGCTCGCGCTCGATGGGCCCGCGCTCCCGCCGGTTCGGTTCCATGACCTGCGCCACGGGTCGGCCACGATGCTGCTCGCCGCGGGCGTCCCGATGAAGGTCGTCAGTGACGTACTGGGGCACGCCTCCAGCGCGTTCACCAGCGATGTGTACGCCGTGGTGGCCGAGGAGTTGGCCGAAGACGCGGCGACGAAGATCTCGGCGTTCGTGCCGCGCCGGAATCGCGCGTAGGGGGCCGGGCGTGCCATCAATGTGCCAACTCGGCCCCCTATTGATCTCTGAGACGACGAAGGGAGTCCACGCGGTTTGCGTGAACTCCCTGGTCAGAGGGCGGAGGATGGGAGATTTGAACTCCCGATGGGCTTACACCCAAACCGCATTAGCAG
>JAOPYK010000213.1 GCA_025964695.1 Streptosporangiaceae bacterium
ACCCCCTACGGGCGCTCCCGGATCCCGTCAACGCCGACATCAAGGTCACCCGGCGCGATCGACTCGGCGGTCTCCTCCACGAATACGCCCAGGTCGCATGAGGTGACACAATATTCGGCACCTACACGGTTTCGCGGGCGCGGTTGGCTTCGATTGGATTAGCTGCAATGCTCATCGCAGCCCTGCGAGAAGCAGCCGTCGAGGAAGACCGTGACTAAGTTGCCCCGGCTTCCATGACGGCGCCGGCACCTGGACACCGGGCCGTCAGACCGAAATGTCCACTCATGCCGCTGGGAGGCCGCTCGGTCCTCGGACTGGCTAGGACGGCTCCGTCTGGCCCCACCTTGACGGCTTGAATCGGCCCCAGTCCGTGCTTCCCTCGGTGGAGTCGTGACGGCTTGAACTGGCCCCACCTGCGATTGATCGTTTAGTCCTGTTGGGCGTCCTGTCGGGCCTTGGTCTGGGCGAGTCGGTAGGACTGGGTGCCGGTCTCGATGATGTTCCCTGTCAAGTCAGCGTGTTGTCCGCGTACTGAGAAAAGTGCTCAGTCGTGTACAGGCGAATGTGCTCAGTCGTGGGGCCGGGGCGACAACCCTGCCGGCCGTGGCGGTGTCCGCGGGTGTCCAGGACTCGCCGGCGGTCTGAACCTGGAGCACGCGGGCGTAGGCTCTCAAGAATGCGGATCGGCGAGCTGTCCAAGCGCACGGGCGTGAGTCAGCGCTCACTGCGGTACTACGAAGAGCAAGGCCTGCTGACCAGCTCACGCTCCGACGCCGGGCAGCGTCACTATTCCGATGCCGAGGTCCAGCGCGTGTCGCTCATCCAACAGCTGTTCGCCGCGGGTATGTCCAGCCGGGTGATCGCGACTGTGCTGCCGTGTGTGGAGACCCCGAGTGACCCGGGCGTCACCGAGTCGGCGTTCGCGACGATGACGCGCGAGCGCGACCGGATCGACGCCGACATCGCGCACCTGATCGAGACCCGGGATGCGCTCGACGTGCTGATCAGGGCCAACCGCCAGCACCGGGCAGAGCTGTCCACGGCCCCGGAACCGGTGACACAGTCGGCCTGATTCTGTGACCTGCACCTCATCCGGTTGCCCCTTACATCGATGTGAGAGGTGAGGATGGCTACAGAGCCCGGAACCACCGGGGTCGGTCACACGGGAGGCGGCAGAAGATGGGACAGGCGTGGGGTTTCGGCAGGTATGGCGGGCCCGAGGTGCAGAAGTTCTTCGATCGTCCCGATCCCGTCCCCGGTCGCGGCGAGGTGCTGATCCGGGTCGACGTCGCCGGCGTGAATCCCCTCGACCACCTTCTGCGCTCGGGTCTGGTCCCCGGGCTCGACGGCGGGCGTCCGTTTCCCCGCGTGCTGGGCATGGAGGCGGCGGGAACCGTTCTCGCCTTGGGCGAGGATGTCGACGGGCTCGCGGTGGGTGACGCGGTCTTCGGCTTCGCACTCACCGGTGGCGGCACCTACGCCGAGACGACGGTGCTGTCCGCACCGAACACCGCGCGCATTCCGGCGGGTCTGTCTGCGACCGTGGCGGCAACGCTGCCGGTGGCCGGGACGACCGCGGTGGATGCGCTCGACCAGCTCGGCCTCCCGGCCGGTGCCACGGTCCTGGTCAACGGGGTCGGGGGCGGGGTCGGCCTCGCCGTCGCCCGGCTGGCCCTCGGGCGCGAGCTGCGGGTGATCGGCACCGGGAGTACCGCCAAGCGCGAGCACGCCGAGGCCATCGGGGTGCGGTTCATCGACTACGCCGCCGGAGACGTCGTCGCCGCGGCACGCGAGCTGGTTCCGGATGGCTTCGACGGGATCGTCGACCTGGTCGGAGGCACCTCGCTGCGGACGGTCGCTCCGCTGGCGCGGGATCCCCGCAACGTCATCGCCGTGGGTGATGTGTCTGTGCCTGATCTCGGTGGGCGTTTCGTCGAGCGTCGCCTCGACCGCGAGAACCTGGAGCGGTCCGCCCGGCTGGCCCTCGACGGAGTCCTTGCACCCGTGATCACCGCGGTCCATCCGCTCTCCGACGCCCCGGCCGCCCTCGCCACCGTCGAGAACGGTCACACTGCGGGCAAGGTTGTCATCAAGGTGGCATGAGAAGTGCCCGGCCGCCCGAAGCCGTCAACCGTCCATAACAGACGGACGAGAGCTCGTGGTCAGCGCGAGCACGTTCACCTATACGGGGCTGAGCACATCCAGGCGTACGCCGACACGTTTAGAGCCGTCAGCGGTGGTTATCTGGGGTAGTCGGTCGTCCTCGCTGGTCAGCCGTGTGGAGGTTGTGCAGCCACGTAAGGCAAGTAGGCGGTCCGGCGGCGGCCGAACGGCAGATCCGCCATGCACTCGGCCGGATCGCCAAGCAAAGCACCCTCCGAACGGGCCGCCAACCGTCGACGCGGCTAGGGCGTGTTTCAAAAAGGGCTGCGGTTGTTCAGCCAGGTGCTGAGGTCATCGGCGATGTTGTCGTGGTCGGTGCGGGTGATGGACTGGTGCTCGTCTTGCTGGGTGTCGCGGTGTTCGATCTTGTAGGTGCCGTTGTCCAGGAGGGATACCGAGGCATACCAGGTCGGGTCGTCGGTGTCGGGTTGGATGGTCACGAAGGTGTTGTCGGTGGTGTTGAGGGCGCCGATCAGTGCGGCCAGGGCCTGGGGGGTGGGCTGGTCGATGTGGTCGCCGTTCTCGGCGTCGGCGTAGTAGGCGCTGGCCATCGCGCGTTCCCCTCGGTCGTGCTGATCAGCGGGTTGCTCCAGCATGGCATCCGGGCGGTGGTGGGGCTGGTCACAGCCATTCGCCGATCACGGCGATGTGCACGGTGGCCTGGTAGCGGACGGCGAGCTTGTCGAAGCGGGTGGCCACAGCCCGGGAGCGTTTCAGCCGGTTGATGGCGCACTCGACCGCATGGCGGGCCTTGTAGTCGGCTCGGTCGAAGGCGGGCGGGCGGCCTCCCGCACGGCCTCGTTTCCTACGGTTGCGGACCTGGTCGGCGGGTTGGGCGATGGTGGCCCTGATGCCATGGCGGCGCAGATAGGCCCGGTTGGCGCGGGAGGAGTAGGCCTTGTCGCCACGCACCACCTCGGGGCGTTTGCGCGGCCGGCCCCGACCGGCGCGGGGCACCCTGATGGCCTCCAATACCGGGATGAACTGCGGGGCATCACCTCGCTGGCCGGCCGTGACGATGACCGACAACGGCTTTTGGCCTTGCTCGACAGCGAGATGGATCTTCGTGGTGAACCCGCCGCGGGACCGGCCCAGCCCGTGATCGGCGGGCTCGGCGCCCGTCCCGCCCGGCGGCTCTTTCTGGATGTGCCCGTCCCGGCGAGCCCCGGCCGCGTGCTGATGCGCCCGGCACACCGGGGAATCCACATTCACCTGCCAGCAGATCAACCCGGCCGCATCAGCCCTGGCCTGCAAGCCCGTGATGATCCGCGCCCAGATGCCCTCACGCTGCCACCGGCGGAACAGCCCATACACCGTCTGCCAGGGCCCGTACCGCACCGGCAGGTCCCGCCATGGGGCACCGGTCCGTACCCGCCACCGGATCCCATCGATCACCAGCCTCCTTGGCCACACCACCGGCCGGCCCAGCCCACCGCTATCGGGTAGCAACGGCTCCAGCACCGCCCACTGGGCATCCGTCAGATCACCACGACCCACACCAAGATCATCCCAAAGCGGCACATCTCACGAGATCAACTTTTTGAAACACGCCCTAGACCAGGCCCCCTCCGTCAGACCTAACCTGACGACCTGGACCGGGGCCTCCTCAGGCAGCTCGGAGACTCAGCGCGTCGTCTTGGCCTTCAGCTCGGGCGGCAACCAGCCTTCGGCTGATCGCCGGTTACGTTCGGCGATGCTCAGACGCCGCGAGGGGTGGACCCTCTCCAATTCCTGCCCGTCCTGTATGCAGGTGGTTCCCGGCAGGACCCCGCATGCCGGGCACGACAAGTGATGCACTTCGCAGGTCTGTGTCTCCCACACCGTGACGCTCTCCGTTCGGGTCCGCACGTGATCAAAGAGCTCAGTCTGGAGCGTCGGGCTTGATCACAGCGGGTAACACGCCGTCGGGTTCGTCGCTGGTCACGCGCCCCACCACGTCTGCCTCCCAGCGGGAGAAAGGCCAACAGCCGCCCTCGGTCTCCGACGCCCAACCCACACATCCACGCCTGCTCAGGTGGCTCGTGAACGTCAACGCCGGTAATACCAGATCACACCCCGCCACGTTACGAGACCAGGCTGGTCCCTCACCAGGTCAACCGGGCCGTGATCAACGGCTTGGTGTTAACCGCTTTTACCAGGGGTCCCGGTAGTAATCGCGGAAAATCCAACGGATATAGCTCCGACCTGCGGAGATTCGGAGAATTCCGGGACCGCGCCGAGCGCAGCCCGTCCGGATAGGCCCGGCTCAGTGAGACGTTCAC
>JAOPYK010000168.1 GCA_025964695.1 Streptosporangiaceae bacterium
AGCATGACGCCCTCGGAGCTGATGCCGATGCTCTGGAAGGTCAGGCCCAGCGGCAGAGCCGGCACGGGCACAGAGAAGTCGAGCTTCTGGCCCAGGTCGGAGAGCGGGAACCCCTCGACTGAGATCCCGTGCACCTGGATCTGGTTGCCGACCTTGGTGACCCGGGCCGTGGCCGTGCCATCCGCGATGCCGAGGTCGATCTTGGCTTGCACCGTGTCCGGGCCTGCCGACGACAGCGTGAGGTCCGGTTCGCCTGCCGCACCCGCCAGATCGGCGAACGTAACGACTCCGGTGCCGTCCATGCTGTCTATGGTGCCCTTCTGGTAGCTGGAGTCGAGGTGGACGCCTCGTACGCTGGCGTCCAGACGGCTGATGCGCAGCGGTCCCTCCTTGACCCCGCGGGCGCTCATGCTCACATGCTGGAAGTTGCGTGAGATCGCCTGGGTCAGGAACGGGAAACCCTTGATCTTCACATCGGGCTTGGCGTTGAAGCCCTGTTTCTGAATCTCCCCGGCGATCGTGTTGTCGGCGTACACCACGGCGACGCGATCGACGATCACGGCGACGGCGAGCAGCGCCACCACGATCAAGATGGCGACGAGCAGCCACCGGGGCATTCGCCTCCCGCTGGAGGGCGGCTCCGGTCCTGTCCATTCGGGTGCGTGGACGGTCACCCGTCACCGCGTACGTCGGTCGTCATCACGACCAGCGAAATCCACCGGGTCCTCCCTGTCAACGCACAGTGTTCTCACCATGAGACCTATAGGAAAAGGGGCATAGCGAGTTCTTACAGACCACGTACAGGGTCGCCGGTGATCTTCTTAAGGCCGCTTCGTGATGCGACGGTGTGGCTGTGACCAGCTTCGATAAGACCAGGACGGCCGGCGCCGTCGTCGCGGCGGCGGCGCTGTGCGTGCTGATGATGTCGGCGGTGCACCCCGGTCTGCTGCCTGGCCCGTCCCTCGTGGAGCGGGCGATCGCGTGGCTGCTCTTCGCCGCCGGGGCCTGGCTGGTCCGCACGCTGCCCGTACGCCTCGCCGTACCGCTGATCATCATCGGCGGGATCGGCCTGCAGGTCGCCGCGCTCTCGGCGCCGCCGCGTACCAGCAGCGATTCGTACCGCTACATCTGGGACGGGCGGGTGCAGTCCGCCGGCATCGATCCGTACCGCCATGTCCCGGCCGCGCCCGAGCTGGCCCCGCTGCGCGACCCCTCGTTCCTGTGGGCCGGGACCAACGGCTCCTGGTGCATCCAGCCTGGAACGCCCGACCCGGATCACGCCGGTGCCGTGTTGACCCTGGGCTGCACGCTGATGAACCGGCCGGCGGTGCACACGATCTATCCGCCGGTCGCCGAAGGCTACTTCACCGTCGTGCACGCGCTGTCCCCCGCGAACGCCCGCACCGGGCCCACCCAGCTCGCGGCGGCACTCATGGCGGTCGCGACCACGATGCTGCTCATCTTCGGCCTGTCCCGGATCGGCGGTGATCCTCGGCTCGCGGTGCTGTGGGCGTGGTGCCCTCTGGTGGCCCTGGAAGCCGGGAACAACGCCCACATCGATGTCGTCGAGGCATTTCTGCTGGTGGCCGCGCTGCTCATCCTCGCCCGGGCCACGACCAGGCCGAGAGCACTGCTCGGAGGGGCGATGCTCGGCTTGGCGGTCGCGACGAAGTTCCTCCCGGTGCTGGTCGCTCCCGCGATCTCCCGGCGCCGCCCCGTCGCGGTGGCGGCGGCGGCGCTCGGGGCGATCATCACGGTCTACCTGCCCCATGTGCTGGCGGTCGGTGGCGGAATCATCGGCTACCTGCCCGGTTACCTCAAGGAAGAGGGGTACGACTCCGGCTCCCGGTTCGCCCTGCTCGGCCTGATCATCCCCCATCGGTATGCGGCGCCGGTGGCCGTGCTGGTGCTGGCCACGACGGCGCTCCTGGTCTGGTGGACCACCGACCCGGATCGTCCCTGGCGTGGGGCGCTGGTGATGGCCGGGGTCTTTCTGCTGGTCACCTCGCCGGCCCTACCCTGGTACGGCGAGCTGGTCATCGTGCTCGTGGCGCTGGACGGCAGGGTCGAATGGCTCGTGGCCGGGGCCGGCGGCCATCTCATGTGGGCGATGACCGAACTCGGGGTGCCCGGCCTGGAGGCGACCCGGATCGGATACGGCACCGGCGCTCTCGTGGTCCTCGCCGGGTCCACCGTACGGATGATCGCCCGCCGCCGGGGAGCGCCCGCGGGCGCCCCGTGCCCGCCTCTGCCGCCGGAGCCCGCTCGCTTGCTCCGCCGCATTAAGACTCTTCAAGAGGTTTTGCCGCAGTCAAAGGGGAATTCTTCAGTACCGTCTCACTCGCGAGGCATGCCTCTTCCCTGAGCCTCCCCACATCCCAGGAACCGCCATGAAGCTTGTGAGCCGTAAGGACTGGGGCGCCCGGGCGCCCAAGGCCTCGCCGGTCTACCTTTCGTCCACCCGTGGCGTGAAGGTGCACTACACCGGCGAGTACGAGGACCCGGACATCCTCAACAACCACGGCAGATGCGCCGGCCGGCTGCGGGCGATCCAGAACGACCACATGGATTCCAACGGCTGGAACGACATCGCCTACAACTTCCTTGTCTGTGACCACGGCTACGTCTTCGAAGGGCGTGGTCTGCACCATCTGTCCGCCGCCAACGGGCCCGGGCTGAACACCGGCCACTACGCGGTGTGTGGCCTGGTGGGCAACAAAGGGACCACCCAGCCGCCGCGCGACATGCTGATCGGCATCAGAGACGCGATCGACTACCTCTGCAGCCGCGGCAACGCCGGACAGGAGATCAAGGGCCATCGCGACGGCTACAGCACGGACTGCCCGGGCGATCCGCTGTACGCCTGGGTGAAGAAGGGCGCGCCCCGCCCCAGTGCCCCGCCCCTGGAGGACGACGACCTGCCCGGCGGGCGGCTCAACGAAGGCCCCCAGGCGGTCACTCCCATCGCGCTGCCGAAGGGCCGTTACAAGACGGTCGGTTTCGTCTGTGACAACGCGCTGCAGGGCAAGCCGCCCGCCCTGCTGCGGGTGGCGACCGGCACCGGCGCCGGGACCTGGCAGAGCGAGCAGGTGACGGTCGACTCCACGCAGGGACAGACCGTGGTCACCTTCCCGGACGCGGGCAACACCGTGGGGCTGTCGGTGCGGCGCGAGGACGACGGCGACGTCGCTGTGGCGTGGGAGGTCTCCTGACGGGGCCGCGACTCGCCGATCCTTACGATTCCCGTACGTAACGGCCGGGCGGGCGACGCGGGCCGGTCACCGCGTTAACGTCCGAGCATGCGTGTACTGGTAACGGGATCGGCCGGGTTCATCGGCGCCCCCATCGTTGAGGAGCTCATCGCCGTGGGTCACGAGGTCCGGGGCCTGGATCTGCGGCCCGGCGTCCACGGAACGACAGGGGACGTACGGGACGCCGCGACCGTGGCGCGATGCCTGGACGGGGTGGACGTCGTCTGCCACCAGGCCGCCAAGGTGGGCCTGGGCGTGGACGTCTTTGACCTCCCCGACTACGCCTCGGTCAACGTGGTCGGCACCGCGGTGCTGCTGGCGGAAATGGCGCGCGCGGGAGTGGACCGGCTGGTGCTGGCCTCCTCGATGGTGGTGTACGGAGAGGGCGCCTACACCTGTGCCCGCCACGGTGACGTACGACCGGGACCACGGGAGGAGAGCGCGCTGCGGGCCGGCCGGTTCGAGCCGCCCTGCCCGCTGTGCGGGCAGCCGCTCGAGCCCGGGGCGCTCAGCGAGTCTGCCCCATTCGATCCCCGGAGCGTCTATGCCGACACCAAGGTGGCGCAGGAGCACCTGGCGACCTCCTGGGCCCGGACCACCGGCGCGACCGTGACCGCCCTGCGCTATCACAACGTCTATGGCCCGGGGATGCCCCAGCACACCCCGTACGCGGGCGCGGCGGCCATCTTCCGGTCCGCCCTTCAGCGCGGGGCGGCGCCGAAGGTGTTCGAGGACGGCCGCCAGCGGCGGGACTTCGTGCACGTTCGCGATGTGGCCCGGGCCAACGTGCTGGCGGTCGCCCGGACGGGAGCGTCGCAGGCCTACAACGTGGCGAGCGGTGAGCCGCACACCGTCGGCGAGATGGCGCACGCCCTCGCGGTCGCCCACCGTGGGCCCGAGCCGGTGGTGACCGGTGGCTATCGGCTGGGGGACGTACGCCATGTCGTCGCCTCGCCCGGCAAGGCACGGGCCGAGCTGGGATTCACCGCGTCCGTCGCGTTCACGGACGGCATGGCGGAGTTCGCGGCCGAGTCGAACGACAGGTCGAACAGCTCGTCCACCAGCCCCGACAGCCGTTCGACCTCCTCCCGCACCACGGCGTAGTGCGGGCGGGCCGCGCCCGGGTCGGCCGCGACGGCCTCGGCCGCGGTCCGCAGTCCCGAGAGGGGCGTACGCAGGTCGTGGCTGAGCCAGGCGATCAGTTCCCGGCGGCTCGCGGCCAGCTCTTTTCGCGATCATGTGAGGCCGCGAGCCGTGAGTGGGCGGCCGCCAGCTCACGGGAGAGTTCGGCGAGCTCGGCGGGCAGTGGCCGCCGCGGCGAGGCGTACGGCTCGTGGCTCGCGCCGGTGGCGACCGCGCGGTGAGCGGCGGCGAGGCGGCGGCCCGCACCTCGCTGACCGGGTGAGATGCACGTTTGGACGGCTTTGTTCGGGCGTATAGGGAGTGATCACGTCCTTACCGTAGGGCTGACCTGGCTAAATAGAAGGTGCTGTCATCACTCTGTAAGGGTTGATCATGGGCGTCCGGGCTTAGCGTCAGAAGCATGATCAACGTTGTGCTGCCCTGTCTGGACGAGGCCGAGGCTCTCCCGTGGGTGCTGGATCGGATGCCGGGCGGCTACCACCCGATCGTGGTCGACAACGGCTCCGCAGACGGTTCGGCCGACGTTGCGGCGGGCCATGGCGCCCAGGTGATCCATGAACCGCGGCGCGGCTTCGGAGCCGCCTGCCACGCCGGGCTGCTTGCCGCCTCCGCGGAGGTCGTGTGCTTCATGGACGCCGATGCCTCACTGGACCCCCTTGAACTGCCCGCCCTGGTCGGCGCGCTGGGCGGCGCCCATCTGGTGCTGGGGCGGCGGCGTCCGACCGAGCGCGGCGCCTGGCCGGTCCACGCCCGGCTCGGCAACGCGGTGCTCGCCGCCTCGCTCAACCGCCGCCTGCACGGCCCGCGGCTGCACGATCTCGGCCCGATGCGGGCGGTCCGGCGCGGCGAACTGCTCGGTCTCGGGCTCACCGACCGGCGCTTCGGCTATCCGCTGGAGATGGTGCTGCGAGCGGCCCGCGCCGGCTGGACGATCACGGAGCTCGAGGTCGCCTATCTCCCCCGGCGCGGCCGGTCCAAGGTCACCGGCACCGTACGCGGCACGGTGTGCGCCGTACGGGACATGCACAGGGTGCTGGCCACATGAGCGGCGCCGATCTCATCGTCATCGCCAAGGAGCCCCGGCCGGGCCTGGTGAAGACCCGGCTGACCCCGCCGTACAGCCCCGGACAGGCCGCCGAGCTGGCCGAGGCCGCGTTGGGCGACACCCTGGAGACCGTCGCGGCGACCCCGGCGGCGCGTCGGGTCCTCGCCCTGTCCGGCGGGCCGGGTCCGTGGCTGCCGCCCGGCTTCGAGGTCATCGCGCAACGGGGGGACGGGCTCGACGAGCGTCTCGCCGCGGCCTTCGGGGACGCGCACCGGGGACGTCCGATGGTGCTCATCGGCATGGACACCCCGCAGGTCACCACCGCACTTCTCGTCCGGGCCGGAAAGGCGCTGCGCACCCATGAGGCGGTGTTCGGACCCGCCGAGGACGGTGGCTTCTGGCTGCTCGGCCTGCGGACGCCAGAACCCGGATTGCTCACCGGGGTGCCGATGTCGCGCCCCGACAGCGGCGCGGTCCAGCTCGCCCGGCTGCGCGGGGCCGGCCTGCGGGTCGCCGTGCTGCCGGAACTGACCGATGTAGACACCGCGGCCGACGCCGAGCGAGTGGCCGCCTGTGCGCCGCACGGCCGGTTCGCCCAGGCCGTACGAGGCGTACGGGTGAGCGCGTGATCGGCGGACTCTACGAGGGCTCACTGGCCGGGCTGGTGCCGGTGGACATCGAGTACACCGACGGACGGCGCACACCGCTGCCCGTCGGGGACTGGCTGGCCGAGCGGCCCGGCGACGCGGGGCTGCTGGATCGGTGCGCCGGGCCTGCCCTCGACGTCGGTTCCGGACCCGGCAGGCTGATCGTGGCGCTCGGCGAGCGGGGCGTGCCCGCACTCGGGATCGACGTGACCCCGTACGCGGTCGAGCTCAGCAGGGCGGCGGGCGGGCTCGCCCTGCGCCGGGACGTGTTCGGCCGGGTGCCGGGTGCCGGCCGCTGGCGGACCGTGCTGCTGGCCGACGGCAACATCGGCATCGGCGGTGATCCGGGCGCCCTGCTGCGACGTGTAGCCGAACTGCTGCGGCCCGGTGGGCAGGCGCTCATCGAGGTCACCGGGCCGGGGACCGTGACGCGGGCCGAATGGGTGCGGCTGCGCTCGGCGGCGGGCTCGGAGGGCTGGTTCCGCTGGGCGCAGGTGGCGCTCGACGACATGGCCGCGCTGACCGCGCGATGCGGGCTGACCGTTGCCGACCGGTGGACGGAGGCGGGACGATGGTTCGTCGCCTTGGCCATCTGACATCATCCGGCCGGCCGGCGGGTCGGCCGGCGGACCGGGCGGGTGGGTCACCGAGGTAGTGGTCCTATGAGGCCCCGCCACGGATACGCCGCCGGAGCCGCCCTGGTGGTGTGGGGGCTGTTCGGCCTCGTCACCCATGCACCGACACCAATCCGGTCGGCTGGGCCGTGTGGTTCGGCGGAGCCGCCGTCGCCCACGATCTGATCGTGGTGCCGGTGGTGCCGGCCGTCGCGCCGGCCACGACCCGGGTGCCCGTGCCCTACCGGATGCCGCTCCAGGCCGTCCTGGTCGTCAGCGGCTGCGTGGCCCAGATCGGTGCCGTACCGCTGCTGCTCATGTAGTTCCGGAGCCGGTCACTTCACCACCAGGGCGCCGTGCATGTATTCGTGAATGTTGCAGACGTAGGCGTAGATTCTCCGGGCGGTCGGCGCGGTGAACGTGCTGGTCCGGCCGCCGGCGATCGTGCCGGTGTCGAACGCGTTGGTGCCGATCGAGGTCACCGTATGGGCGGCGGTGTCCTTGTTGACGACCGTGACCTTCGCTCCCGGCGTGACGGTGAGCGACGCGGGCTGGAATTTGAAATCCTGGATGGTGATCGTGGGGCCGCCCGCGGTGGCCGCGCTCCGGTGTGCGGGCTTCGACTGGCCGCCGCAGCCGGTGAGAACCAGAACCGCAAAGGTCAGCGCGCCGGTGGATCGCCGTACGTGGAGTAAGCCCATGTGCGTTGCCCCCTATGGAGCCGGTCGCCGCAGGCGGGTGGGGGAAGAACGGTCAGATGTCCCCCACCCGGGTCGCGTCGTGCCTGCGGCGCTCATGTGATCGGCGTCAGACCGTGAGATCGCTCGGCTTGGCGGCCATGTCAGTGGCGATGGTGTCACTCGGCACCGGGTATTCGCCCAGGATGAAATGCAGGATCGCGGCGTGCATGGCCTCGACCGGAGCGATCGACGCCGCGATGTCGACGGCCTGCTTGTTCGCGACGGTGGACGCCGCGGACACGTATGTCTGGGTGGCTCCGTTCTCCAGCTTGAGAGCCAGCTTGGCGACCTCCCCGATGCCGGTGGCCTTGTTCAGGGCGTCCGCCACGGCCTGCTGGCTGTTCAGCGGGGTACCCGTGATGGTGGGCTTGCCCGCGCTCTGCAGCACGGCGTTCCACGCCTTCGCGTGGTCGGCATGCTGAGCCATCGCGGTCTTGGCGAAGGTGGTCACGGCGGGCGGGACCGTACCGAGCTTGCCTCCCTGCGCCGCGGACAGCGCAGACTGGTAGGCACCGACCGCCTGGTTCTCCAGGGCCACCGACAGCGCGACGAGCTTGAGTTCCCCGGTGTAAACGCTGGCCGAAGCGGACGGCGAGGCCGAGGCGGACTGCGACGGGGACTCCGAGGCCGACGGGGACCCCGTATCGGACGGAGACTCCGAGTCCACCGGGGACTCCGGGGTCGCGCTCACGGACCTCGCGCTGTTTCCGCAGGCCGCGAGTGCCAGAGTGACGAACGCGCCGCCCGCGCCCAGCAGGAACGCCCGCCGCGCGGCGGAGCTGATGCCAGGGTTCTTCGGCGAGGTGTCGGCTAGCTCCTCGGACAGGTCGTGAGCACGCGCGAACATCACCGGGATCGTCTCGCGGTGCGACTCGTCGAGATCCCTGGTCAGAGCCGCCAGCTCCGACTCGCTGATCGGCATCTCCCACGGACGCCTGTCGGCCGTCATTTCACCGCCCCCTCACTGATCGGTGAAGCGTTCTTGGTCGGGTAGAAGGTGTCGGGGATGCCGATGCTGCCCACCGTGTCCGGCAGCTTCTCCGGTTGAGTGGGAATCGCGATCAAATCGGACTTGCCGCCGGCGAGCAGCGCCTGCACGGTCAGCAGGACCGTGCGATGCTGCGCCTCGACCGGTGCGATGCTGGCGAACAGGCTTCGCAGCTTGGCGTCGCTGACCTGGCTGACGTTCTTGGTGAAGGTCTGTGCGGCGATGTCTTCGAGCGCCAGAGCGAGCTTCACTACATCGGCGGGGCTCTTGAGACTCGGCAGCGCTTTCTTGACCTCGGCGTCGTACTTCGGGTCGGGCGCGTTCTGCACCTTGCCGCCCGCCTGCGTCGCCGCGCTGTTGAACGCCTCGGCGTGCGCCTTGTGCTGCTCCATGGTCTTGGCGATGAACTCGGCCACGGTCTTGTTGCCCTGTTTGATGAACGGCAGGTCTGCCGCGGTCTTGTAGGTGGACACCGCCAGGTTCTCGATCGACGCTGCCGTCTGCAACGCCATGACGTCATCTGGGGAAGCCGCCGCGCGCCCCATGCCCAGTAGCCCTCCCGCACCGGTCAGGGCACCGACGACACCTGCCCGGGACCAGCGAGAGCGCCTCCGCTCCGCCGCCGCCTCCTCGGCGAACTCTCCCAACGCTTCACGGGTCATGCGCACCGCATCGCTGTTGAGATCTTGCGACTGCTCCGTTAACTCCCTCAGCAGCCGGACATCGACGTGGTCTCTGCTCATGTGCAACCCCCCGAACACACCAGTTCGATTAGACTACTTACCGTTATACCTTATGTGCGGAGAGTGTTGATGGCGGGGGTTGGATCGGTCCAGACGGTTCAGCCGCGGCATCCGGGAAAGTTCCGACGCTCTGACAACCATTCGGATCGGCGGTACGTGTCTGAGACAGGTGGCACAGGACTGGGCGCCCGCCCGCCCAGTCCTCCACGCCGGCCGGAACGTCACTGGCCCCCGGGTGACGTTCCGGCCTTCCCTACCCTTTCGCCCATCTTCTGGCCGTCAGGTACCGGTCGGGCGGTTTTCGTGCGGGACGCTGATCGATGCCGGTTATGCCAGTCTTAGCCAGCTTTGGACCGTAGCGGTGTTTCCGTGGGTCATTCCAGTCGTCGATCACTATCGTGCTGGCACATGAGCGGCCGATATCGCGGAGATTCCGATCCGGGACTTGAACCGGAGCCGGAGCAGGCTGGGCCGGCGGTGGCCGGCCGCCTGCCGTCGGTACGCGATGCGATCTACGGCTGGCTGGAGCGGACGAGTTTCAGCCGCGCCACCGCGGTGCTGGCCGGTGGTGCGGCGATGCTGGCGATCCTCGGTTTCCTGCTGGCCGGGTGGGGTGCGTTCGGACGTGGCGGATCATCCTCGCCTGAGCCCTCACGGCTGGCGATGAAGGCCCCCGCCGCCGCGGCGGCGGCCGAGACTCCGCCCGTCCGTCCAGTCCGCACCCCGGTCCGCACCGTCCGCGCGTCACCGCGCCCGGCCGCGGGACCGAACCGCGTCTCCCCGGCTCCCCGGCGCACTGGCCGGCCGGTGGTCCGCCCCGGGGCCGGCCAGCATCAGTGGCCGCGCCATCTTCACGATCGGTGGCCGTTGTGGTGGTGGCTGCACCACCACGGAGGACACCGATAGGACGTCCTCAGGGCTAGCGCGCAAGCCCAGACCCGGCGCGGCTCCGCCACCGGCCGCCGTGAAATTTGTTTGCGGGTTCGTCACCCAGGTCACCATGCTGATCACGCACAGGGCTCGCCGGTCGCGTTACGGAGGTATGGGACATGAAGGTCAAGGGGCAGGTGCTCATCTTCGACGCCGATGACACCCTCTGGGAGAACAACGTCATCTTCGAGCGTGTCATCGACGACTACCTGGACTGGCTTGATCATCCGACCCTCGGCAAGGGCGAACTCCGCGCCATCCTGGACGACATCGAGGCGGCGAACGCGGTCGCCCACGGCTACGGGAGCAAGATCTTCCTGCGCAGCCTCGGCGAGTGCTTCGAACGGCTGCGTGAGCGACCCGCGACCGAACAGGAGCGGGAGCAGATCGACGGGCTGGCGGCGGCACTCGTCCAGCGTCACGTCGAGCTGATCCCCGGCGTCGCCGAGACGCTCGCCGAACTCGGCGGCCGGCACGACCTGCTCCTGCTCACCAAGGGCGACCTGGCAGAGCAGCGCCGCAAACTGGACGCCTCGCAGCTCGCGCACCACTTCCGCGGCATCCACATCGTGCCGGAGAAGAACGTGGACACCTACCGGTGGCTCACGCGGGAGCACGCGTTGACGCCCGCGACGAGCTGGATGATCGGCAACTCCCCGAAATCGGACATCAATCCCGCCCGGCACGCGGGCATGAACGCCGTCTTCATCCCGAACGACAACACCTGGGTGCTCGAGCACAGCGAGATAGACCCCGATGACGCACACGTACTCAAGCTGGAGCGGTTCCGGGAACTGCTAGATCACTTCTGAGGTCGTCGCCTCCCGTGGTCACCGGCCGGGAGCGCACGTCACCGGCCGGCGACCCAGGGCCGATCAGGAGACGTTCACCGCGGTGTCGTCCAGGACGAAGGAGGTCTGTGCGGTGGAACCCTCGGTTCCGGTGACCTTGACGGTGATGGTCTTGCCCGCGTAGGCGGCGAGGTCGTAGGTATGCCGTACGTAGCCTGTGCCCGCGTTGAGGTTGGAGAACGTCGCCGGGGTCGCCAGCACGGTTCCCGAGCCGTCGAGCACCTGGACCTTCAGGGTGTCGTACGCCGTGGAGGTGGTCGTTTCGGCGGTGTCGACGTGCAGCCAGAAGCTCAGTGACGCGGCCGAGCAGGCCGAGGGCAGGGTCACGGTCTGGGACAGGGTGTCGGTGTGCGCTGATCCGTAGCCGTTGAGCCAGGCGTCGTACGAGCCGGTATGGGCCGGCTCACCGGAGGCGTTGCTGATGACGCCCGAGGTGGCGGTCCATCCGGAGCCGGCGCCGGACTCGAAGCCGGGATTGGTCAGCAGCTGCGACGCCGTACACGAGGAGGTGGGCGTGGGGGTGGGGGTCGCGGTGGGTGTCCCCGTCGGGGAGGTGCCGCCGCCCGCGAGCCATTCGGTGGCGTTCAGCGCGAGCTGCGCATTGGTCCCCTTGGCGTCGTTCCAGCCGTTGTACAGGCTGTTGCCGGGCTGCCCGGTGCCGTCGTCGATGTCGGAGCTGTCGCCCCAGATGGCGACCCGGCCACCGCCGAACGTGCTGGTGGTGAAGAAGGCGCCGGTGGTGCCGCCCTGGGTTGCGGTTGTCACGTAGAGCAGGCCCTTGACGCTCGCGTTGTCGGCTGGATGCAGGGTCTCGGTGGTGCCGTTGTAGATGGCGCTGCCGGTCACCGTTCCATAGGGGCCGTGCAGCACCGGGTTGGCGGCGTCCTTGATCGCGGTCGGATAGTTGCTGGAGATGTTGAGCAGATCAACGCTGAAACCGAAGGGGTCGGTGCTGTCGACGGTGTTGTTGGTCATCAGATCATTGATGATCTTGGGGGAGTCGGAACCATCGTTGTTCCGGTCGCTGCCGGTGTGGTCGGAGATGAGGAACAGACCGCCGCCGTTCTGGACGAATCTCATCACCGCCGTCTTCTCCGCCGCGCTGAGCAGGACATTCGGCTCGGGCAGCACGAACTCATCGAACTTCGACAGGTCCTGGGCGTTCGAGGCGTCGCCGTAGGTGATGGTCTTGCCCGCGGCGAGGGTGGCGAGGGTGTAGTTGCCCGTCTTCTGCAGTGCGACGCCCCACGCCGAGAGCGCGCCGGTCCAGTCGGTCTCCACCGACGGCGACGCCTTCTGCGCCGTCGGATCGGGAATGCTCGTGCTGATGATCCAGTCGGCGTTGCCCGCCGTCTCGGCCTTGCTGTTGTCGAACAGGACGCGGTGCTTGGTCACGGCCGCCGCCGTGTGCGGGCTGCCGACGACGGTGACGACGACGGTCACCAGGGCGAGGACCAAGGCGGCGATGCCGAGTGCCGCGACGGCGCTCACCACCCCCGCCTTGGCCGTGCGGGGGCTGGCGACAACGGATTCCGGCATGCCACTGACCTCTCGGAGATGGTGGTCGCAACGGTTCCGAGTATCCGTTCGGCGATTCCGGCCGTCGAGGAACGTTAATCCAACATCCGGTGTCGGCCCGAGGACGTGTCCCGGACGCCCGAGGTCAACGCCCTGTCGGCGTTCAAAGAGGGATTTGGGGACAGGAGGAACCGAAGTCAGGGTATGGCCGGAACGGACAGGGTAGGCCTCCATCGCGCCACGAGGACACCCTGGAGAGGATGATATGAAGATCGGATTCAAGCTCATCGCCGAGGCGTACTCTCCGCAGGAGATGGTGCGGCAGGCCGCTGCGGCAGAGCAGGCGGGGTTCGACTTCGTCGAGATCAGCGATCACTATCATCCCTGGCTCTTCAGCCATGAGCACTCCGGCTTCGCTTGGTCGATGCTGGCCGCCGCGGCGGAGCGCACCAGCCGGATCGAGCTGGCCACCGGGGTGACCTGCCCATTCATTCGCTATCACCCGGCGATCATCGCGCAGGCCGCCGCCACCACGGCGCTGCTGTCCGAAGGGCGCTTCACGTTGGGAGTCGGCGCCGGAGAACGACTCAACGAGCACGTCGTCGGTGGCGGATGGCCCTCGGTCACCGTGCGGCACGAGATGCTCCGCGAAGCACTGGAGATCATCCGGCTGCTCTGGTCCGGGGGATACCACTCGTACCAGGGCAAGCACCTGGCCCTCGATGACGCGCGGGTATTCGATCTGCCCCCGGAGCCGCCGCCGATCGTGGTGGCCGGAGGGGGCGAGCGGGCGGCGCGTATCGCCGCCGAACTCGGTGACGGGCTCTTCGCCACCGAGCCCAGGTCGGAACTGAACCGCGCGTACGAGGAAGCGGGCGGCACCGGCAGGAAGTACGCCGAGGTCCCGCTGTCGTGGGCCAAGGACGAGGCCACGGCTGTCAGTTCGGCGCACCGGTTGTTCCGGTTCGGGCTGAGCGGCTGGAAGGTGCAGTCCGAGCTGCCCAACCCGATCAACTTCGAGGCGGCGACGGCCTCGGTGACCGAGGACGACGTGCGCCGGGCGTTCGGCTGCGGCCCCGACGTGCCGCGCCATCTGGAGGTGGCCCAGCAGTTCGTGGACGCCGGCTTCGACCATCTCGCGCTCATCAACGCGGGGCCGGACGTGGACGGCTTCTTCGAGTTCTTCGCGAGCGAGCTTCGCGAGCCGCTGAGCGCCCTGAGCCCGAACTGACCGCCGGCCGCGGGCACCCGATATCCATTGCTTCGCCGAGATCAATCACGGTTGGCGATCCGGAGGGTTCGGTCATATTGTCGAGCGTCTCCGGGTTCGCCGACCAAAAGCGCCCATGGTGGAGTTTATGGCGGGAATGCTCTCCAGTGTGCGAACCATTTCGTGACAGAGTCTTGAAAATATATTGAGGCCGAGGTCGCTTATGCCGATCCGTTGTCTTGTTATGGTTCCACGATTGAAGGAGCCTTGGGGCTGCCAGGCGCCGACGCCCATAGCCACAGTTACGGCCATGGCGGGGAAGGAAGCGGAGGTCACGTTGTCGCAGGCGGGGACCGCGTCGTCGCGAGCGGAGCTCACTCTGCTCTTCCCCTCACGGGATTCGACTCTCTGAAGCTGGCGCTGATCGCCCTTGTGCTGGGGGTCGGCGACCTGCTGCTGGACCACTACCTGTGCGTTTACCCGTGCGTTTCAACGGCCGTTGCAGTCCATCACAACGGTCGCTCGAATGTGCGCGGCCGAATGGAGCGATCAGGGGGATGAGATGCAGCGGAAGATGACAAGGGCCATGGTGCCGCTGACCGCCGCGGCTGCGGCGGCCATGACGGCGGGAACCTGTGCGTGGTCGCAGAGCGGCCCGTCCACACCTCAACGGGAGGCCGTGCGGGCGAAGACGGAGTGCCCGGCGACGCCGATCGCCCGGCCGCCCGCGCCCGCTCGGGACCCGTTAGGCGACGGCCTGGGCCTGATCCCTCCTCTGAGAATGGCCGTGCCCCTCAGGGTGGCGCTGACCGCCCATACCCGCAGTGCCGCGGGCAACCTCGTCCACTACCGCATCCACGTGGGTTCCGCCCAGGGCGCGCTGCACGGCATCACGGTGACCGCGCGCCTGACATGCCTGCCCGGTGACGCCCGGCTCGTCGGGCGGCCGACCACGTCGGCAGGGCGGGCCACCGCGGAGCGGCAGGCGCTGATCTGGCGGCTCGACCTCGACAAGGCGTCCGAGACCGCCACGTTCGCGGTCCGGGTGCGACCCGGTGACCGGGGGGGTCCGCTGGTCGGCGAGGTGACCACGACGGGCCCCATGTCCAACTGCCCGGCGCATCGGGATGGCGCCGCGCCCGTCGATCCCGCCTGCCGGGCCACCGTTCAGGTGTCGCCGCGGCCGGCGCCGGCCGCCCATCCGGTGACTCCGACTCCGGCGGCCCATCCCCCGGCGGTCAAGACGCCGGCCGCGATGCCGAGCGTCCCCGGCGCCGCGATGCCGAGCGCCCCCGGCGCCGCGGTGTCCGCCCTCCCGGCACCCGCCGCGCCCGCCCTCCCGGCACCCGCCGTGCCGGCCCTCCCGGTGCCGACTCCAAGCCAGAACCAGGCGCTGTCCCAGGTGGACCGGGCGCCGCTGATTCCTTCGGACTCCGGGTCCGAGGCGGCGGCCCAGCCGGCCGCCCCGGAGGTGGCTCAGCCGGACACGGTGGTGCGCTCGGTCCTGCGCTCCGCCGACTACTCCCAAGATGACCTCAGTGGCCGGGCCTTCGCCTTCCTCCTCGGCGGTGTGGCGTTCCTGCTGATCGCGGCGGTCGCCGCAGGCCGTCTGGTCGCCGTGGGCCTGCGCCAGCGTGAGCCACGGACGGTGACGGAAAAGTGAGCGCGATGGTGCAGCGATCAGAACGAGTACGCACGGCCGGCGTCGTCGCATTCGGGGCGATGGCGTTGATCGGCCTGACGGCGTGTGAAAAGGCCTCCGCCCCCGCCGCCGTCGGTCGGTCTGTCGGTGGCACACCGGTGCCGTCATCGCCGGCCGGCCGGCCGGTCGGGGCGGTCCGGCCCAGCCTGCTCATCAACCAGGACAAGCCGTTCAGTGCGAACGACGTGGAGCGGCTGCGCCACCTGAGCGGGGTCACTCAGCTGGCGCTCATCGGATACGGACCGGTCTGGGTCTATGACCAGCAGATCCCCACGGCCACGATCGACCCGCTGACGTACCGTCCCTTCACTCCGCTCGAGACCCAGAACTCGGCCTCCGTGTGGACCGCCGTCACCGAGGGGAAAGCGCTGGTCAGCCATGTGGTCGGCGTACGCGATCACCTGCCGCTCGACGCGACGGTGCCGGCCGGCTGGTCGACCGTGCGGATCGCCGGACTGGCCACCACCGTTCCCGGCGTCGACATGATCGTCAGCTCGCAGACCGGAGAGCGGATCGGCGTGCCCTACGGCAACGGGCTGGTCGTGGCGGTCTCCGGAGATCCGGGCCGGGCCACCAAACGGATTCGCCACATCATCGGCTCCAAGCCGACGATCCGCCGCATCACCAAGCCCTCCGCCGCGTCGGCCGCGCCCGGTTCCTCGGGCCCGGGCGGGCCGCTCCTGCCGGTGATCACACCGTCGGCCGCGCCCGGCACCACTCCCGTCGTCACGCCCGGCAGCACGCCCGGGACGCCGACGGCCACGGCGACGGCTCGACCGGCCCATCACGGCTGAACTCCGCACGTCTCCGAGAAAGGGGCGGCGTGATGGAGTTCCTGCCGACAGCACAAGCCGTATCGGTCTTCATGGTGGTCCTGTTCCTCGGCGCCGAAATATCTACCGGCTCATACCGACTGGTCGGTATGAGCCGGTACAAGAACCCGCTGTACGATCGTCAACGACGCGACGAAGAGCGCAGCAGAGGATCGGTGACGTCATGGCAGGTACCTCCTCGAGGCGCATCGCGGATCGGGAGCGTACGGTCGCCATCCCGGAACGGCTGTTGAGCGTGGCGACCTGCCTGTTCGCCGAGAAGGGTTTCGAGGGCACCTCGGTCCAGGAGATCGTCACCGCGGCGGGGGTGACCAAGGGCGCGATGTACCACTACTTCGCGTCGAAGGACGAGTTGCTGTTCGAGATCTACCACCGGCTTCTCGCCATGCAGATGAAGCGGCTGGAGCAGCTCGCGGAGGGCACCGGATCGGTCGAGGAGCGGCTGCGCGCGGCCGCCTCCGACGTCATCGAGACCAGTTTCCTGCACCTCGACGAGCTGATCGTCTTCTTCCGGTCGATGCACATGCTGCCCAAGGAGAAGCAGGCGATGGTACGCGCCGAGCGGCGCCGCTACCACGACCGGTTCCTCGCCCTCGTCGAGGAGGGACAGCGAGAGGGCATCCTCCGTTCCGACATCCCGGCCGACATCGCCGTCCACTATTTCCTCAGCGCACTGAACCAGATCGGCAACTGGTATCGCCCAGGCGGCCGGCTGGGCGCCGACGCGGTCAGCAAGTACTACGTCGACCTGCTGATGGACGGGGTTCGCGCGGCAGACTGAACCGCCCCAGGGCCGACCTGCCCCGAGGCAGGCCGGCCCTGGCGGGCTAACCCTGGGATTCGCGGACGAGCCGCTGCACGGTCAGTTCGACGGCCCGCAACCGTGCTCGTACTGGCTTCTTGTCGAACTTGCCGACGGTCGTCTTCGGGATCTCCTCGACGAAGGCGCAGTTCTCCGGGACCTGCCAGCGGGTCGCCCGATCGGCTAGGAACCCGGCGAGGTCCTCGGGTCGCGTCACCCCATACGCATACCGACTGGTCGGTTTTACGGTAGGGCGACGGTGAGGCTTCCGTCAACGAGCTGCGGAACGACCCATACCGCCTGGTCGGTATGGGTTTACCGGATCGGTGGCCGTACTCCATTTAACAACTATTGATTTGTGACTTGGATCACCGTATGGTCCACCCAGCGGTGCGCACCCGCAGCAGGAATCCATTCCCGACCAGGCCCACCCTCGCTAGCCGTACGACCGGAGTAGCAGCCGGCCGACGGCATACCGCCTGTACTGCGCCTTGCCGTCGTGCGGCGTCCGCCCGGACGCCGCGACGAGCGACGTCCCTGGCCAGCACCGCTCGCACCCCGCAGGAGGCATGATGACCACGTCATCGCCGCAGACAGCCACGCTCGCGGCCCGTATCTGGGATCGGCAGCTCACGCACTACCCCGAGAACAGCAAGCGCTACCTCTACCTGGCCATCGTCGTCCTCGCGACCATCTCGCTCTACTACCAGCTCTACGTGCAGTTCGCTGTAGCGACGCCGATCATCACGCACTACAAGATGACCTTCACGTTCTTCGTCTACATCTCGGTCATCGGCAACGCGGTCGGGGCCTTCTCCTCGCTGCTCGCCGGGCTGGCAGACCGGTGGGGCCGCGCCAACCTGGTGATCTACGGGCTGCTCATCACCGGGCTGCTGGTCACCTTCGCGTTGCCGCACGCGCCGAACAAGTGGGCGTTCGTCGTCCTCAGCGCCCTGGTCGGTTTCGTCGAGGGCATCATCCTGGTCGCCACCCCGGCACTCGTACGGGACTTCTCCCCGCAGCTCGGCAGGGCCTCGGCCATGGGGTACTGGACGATGGGGCCGGTCATCGGGAGCCTCGTCGTCACCGTCGTGACCAGCAATACCTTCCATGGCTCCACGACCTGGCAGGACGAGATCGTCTTCGCCGGCATCTCCGGCCTGGTGGTCTTCGTCCTGGCAATCGTGGGCCTTCGTGAGCTGTCGCCGCGACTGCGCGACCAGATCATGGTCAGTCTGCGCGACCGCGCACTCGTCGAGGCCCGTGCCAAGGGGCTGGACACCGAACAGGCGTTGCGCGGCCACTGGCGGCAGATGTTCCGCCTGGACGTCGTCGGCTCCGCCTTCGCGATCAGCGTGTTCCTGCTCCTGTACTTCGCCGCGGTCGGCTCGTTCGTCATCTACTTCACCACGGTGTTCGGGTACTCCGTCGCCCGGTCCAACGCCGTCCTCAACTGGTACTGGGCGGCCAACGCCGTGAGCCTGGTCGTCGTCGGCCTGATCTCCGACCGGCTGAAGGTCCGCAAGCCCTTCATGCTCATCGGCGGGCTCGCCTCGATGGCCGTGCTGATCGTCTTCGCCCTGCGCGCCACCGAGCCGAAGACCGGTTACTACACCTTCGCCCTGCTGGCCGCGGGCATCGGCATCGCCGGCGGGTTCACCTACGCGCCCTGGATGGCGAGCTTCACCGAGACCGTGGAGAAGCACAACCCGGCCGCCACCGCGACCGGCCTGGCGATCTGGGGCTGGATCATCCGGCTGGTCGTCGCGGTCTCCGCCGCCTGCCTGCCGCTGGTGGTGACCAGCGTGACCCCGCTGGTCGGGCACGGCGCCCAGGTCGCCGAGGCGGCCAAGGAGGCAGGGCCCGCGCTGGCCGTCATCAAGGCCCATCCGCAGGTGTTCGCCGAACTCGGCAAGTACCCCGCCGGCCAGGCACCGGCGGCGTTGCAGCAGCGGGCGGCGCAGGAGGTCGGGCTGCCCGGTCTCGCCGCGGTGCAGAAGGCCGGACCTCAGCTCGCGGTGCTCACCAAGTACGGCACCACGGTCGAGCGGGCCGCGAAGAAGAACCCGTCGCAGTGGCAGCACTGGTGGTGGGTCTGCCTGGGCGGCGAGATCCTCTTCGTACCGTTCATCTTCGTGATGGCCGGCCGGTGGAGCCCACGCCGCGCACGCGAGGACGCCGAAGCGCACGAGCGGATGCTGGAGCAGGAGCTCAGCCGGCTCACGCACGAGCCGGCGTAGCCGGAACCGAACCGCCACGCAGGCCGCCGGGCTCGATGCCATGGCGGCCTGCGTCGCCGTTCACAGGTCGTTTCCGGCGTAGGACAGGTTGAAGCTTTTGTTGGTGAGGGGGAAGTCGGGGACGATCGTGTCGTGCAGGGCGAGCGGCAGGGCCGGCCAGTTGAGGAACGACGGATCGACGATCTTCACTCGGGTCAGTGCCCGGCCGGGTGACAGCTCGACGCGGTGCACGATGGTGCCGCGCCAGCCCTCGACGATGCCGACTCCGCTCCGGACGCCTGAGCCGGCCGGCCCGGCCGGCTCGGGGGGCCCCGTCGGCCAGGCCGTGACCAGGCCGGGGCTGAGGTCGGGCAGGAGCCCGGAGATGAGATCGAGGGAGACGTCGATCTCGTCGGCGCGGATGAGGAAACGGGCCAGTACGTCACCGTCGCTTCTGGTGGGGACGGGGAGGGCGTCGTAGCAGTCGCCGAAGGGGTGATCGCGGCGGGCGTCGACGCCGACCCCGCTGGCGCGCGCGACGTACCCCAGGGTGCCGAGGTCACGGGCCTGCCGGGTGGACAGGACGGCGGTTCCGGTGAAGCGGTCGCGGATGACGGTGTGGGACAGGGCGAGGGTGACGACCTCCCGGATGTCGGCGCCGATGCTCCGCAGGTGGCCCGGGTCGGGGAGGGAGCGGAGCGCCGCGCCGCCGAGCACGACGCCGCCGCGCAGCAGCCGGTGCCCGGTGACCTCGGCGTTCAGGCGGAGCAGGGCCTCGCGGATGCGCAGGGCATGGGCGTGCAGGACGGAGTGCCCGACGTCGTTGCACAGGGCGCCGAGGTCGGTGACGTGGTTGTGGAGCCGTTCCAGTTCCAGCAGCAGGGCCCGCGTCCGCTGTGCCCGTGACGGGACCACACAGCCGATGGCGTCCTCGACGGCGAGGCAGTAGGCGAGCGCGTGGCCGACGGCGGTGTCGCCGCTGATCCGGTCGGCCAGCGGGAGCTTGTCCACCGGGTCGTGGCCCTGGAACAGCTTCTCGATGCCCTTGTGGGTGAACCACAGCCGGGCTTTGAGCTTGAGGATGGTCTCGCCGACGACGGAGAACCGGAAATGTCCCGGCTCGATCACCCCGGCGTGGATGGGCCCGACCGGGATCTCGTACACACCGGGTCCCCGCACCGTCAGGAACGGGTACGGCTCCGGATCGCCGAACGGCGGCGGGTCTTCGGCGTCGGCGCGCATCGGATACCACCCTCGGGGCCAGTGCGGGTGGCGGACCAGTCTGCGGGGCAGCGGATGCGCCCGGGGCACGATGCCGAACAGGTCACGCATCTCGCGTTCGAATCGGCCGGCGGGGAAGGACAGACCGGCCATCGACGGCACCGCGGGGCTCTCGGGGTTGAGATGGAGGTGCAGTTCGACCCGGGAGTCCGGCCGCCCGCGGAGGAAGAGGTACACCACGCGCATCGAGGCCTCGGAGCTCTCGGGGCGAACCGGGCCGGGACCGGTGACGTCGTGGTGGGCGGCCACCAGAGCGAGCCGGTAACCGGCCCCCAGCAAAGCCCGGGTGTGACCGAGCAACTGGGTGGGGCCGGTGCCGACGCCGATGCGGTTGCGGCCCGCCGGGATTCCGGAGGCGAGCAGGCCCATCAGGTCGGTGGCCCGCCGGCCGTCCGAACGGGGATCGCCGGGGTCCGCGCCGCCGGTCGTGGTGCGGTCTGTCGTTGCCATGTCTACGGTGCTCCCACAATGGAGGCGGCGGCGGTCAGCAGGGTCTGCAGCGGGCCCAGGGCAAGGCCGAGAACGGCGCAGACGGCGAGCCCGCCGATCAACGGGGCCAAGGCGGCCGGACGGGCCGCCGCGGACCGGACCGGCCCGGCGTCCTGGTCCGGGGGACCGGTCAGCATGGCGGCGCCGTGCCGGGTGAGCGCGGTGAAGATGACCAGCACCAGCGCGAAGGCGATCGCGACGGCCCAGCCGAGCCCGGACGTGATGCCGGCCCGGGCGATGGCGAGTTCGGAGGCGAAGAGGCTGAAGGGCGGCAGCCCCAGCAGGGCCACCAGGCCGAAGCCGAAGGTGGCGGCCAGCGCGGGTCGCGTGGCGGCCAGCGCGCGCACCCCCGCGATACGGCTGGTGCCGGTGCAGGCCAGGATGCGTCCGGCACCGCACAACAGCACGGCCTTGACCAGCCCATGGCCGAGCAGGTGCAGCAGGACGGCCCCGATGGCCATCCGGCTGCCGGCCGCCGCCCCCAGCGCGGCAAGGCCCATGTGCTCGATGGAGGAGTAGGCGAGCATGCGTATGTAGTCGCGCTGGCCGATGAGCAGGGACGCGGCGACGGCCAGCGAGATCAGCGCGGCGACGATGAGCAGGACCCGCATGTAACCGGGCCCCAGCGCGAGGTCGGCGATGGCCTTGTAACGCAGGATCTGCGTGAAGGCGACGGCGAGCAGCACCCCCGACATCAGCGCCGACACCGGTGCGGGCGTCTGGCTGTAGGCGTCCGGCAGCCAGGCGTGCATGGGCGCCAGCCCCGCCTTGGTGCCGAAGCCCAGGAGCGCCAGGGCCCCCGTCAGCCGCATCACGCCGTGATCGAGGCCGGTGGCGTGGGCGCGCAGGTTAGTCCAGTCCAGTGCGTCGAAACCGTGTGCGCCCGCGCGCAGGGACGCGACGTTCAGGCACACGGTGGCCAGGAACGCCAGGGCGATGCCGACTGAGCACAGCACGACGTACTTCCAGGCCGCCTCGGCGGCGGCCTGGTCACGGCGGTGCCCCACCAGGAACGCGGTGATGATGGTCGTGCCTTCCAAGGCCACCCACACCATGCCCAGGTTGTCGGCCAGTACCGCGCCGGCCATGGCGCCCAGGAACAGTTGCACCAGCACCAGGTAGCGGCGGCTGGCGGCGCCGTGCCCGGCGGCGTGCTCCTCGTGGAGGTGGTGGACACCGGCCCAGGTGGTGATCACGGTGACCGCGCCGATGAGCAGCAGCATGCACGCCGCCAGGGCGTCGGCGCGCAAGTCCCCGGAGGCGACGGGCCCGGAGCGGGTGACGATGACCGCCAGCGTGATGCCGATGGTGAGCTGGGCGAACGCGGACACGACGGCCGCCCAGGCGGTGGCGCGCCGGTACCCGATCGCGGCACAGAGACCGGCGACCACGGCCGGGAGGGCGACGGGCGCGTACAGCAGCGGTGTGAGGGTGGGACCGGCCATCAGTCGTGCAACTCCCGTAGCTCGTCCAGGCCGGTCACGCCGTGGACGGCGTGCAGCCGGGCGGTGAGGATCTGCAGCACCACCACGGCCAGCAGTAGGTCCAGTGACACACCGAGCTCCACCACCATCGGCACCCCGGCCGTGGTGAGGAAGGCCACGGCGTCGATCCCGTTGTCGATCAGCAGCATCCCGGTGACCTGGGACACCGCGCGGCGCCGGGTGGCCAGGGTGAAGAATCCGATCAGCATGACCGCCAGGCCGACCGGGACGGCGTGGCCGGCCGTCGTCCCGGTTAGGGCGACGAGCGGATCGGCGGCGGCGTAGGCGACCAGGGTGAGTGCGGCGGCGGCGAGCAGGGAGGCGGTGATGTTGGCCAGCGGTGCGGTCTCGCGCGGCTGACCGGAGGCGGCAAGGGTGCGCCACAGCAGCCGTGGCACCACGACCGCCTTGAGCGCGGCCACGATGGCGGCCACGGCGGCGAGTTCCACGCTGCGCTCATGCGCGGCGAGCAACGCGACGACCGCGGCCAGGGCGGTGCCCTGCAGGGCCAGCAGCCGCACCAGCGCGGTCAGCCTCCGCCGCCACAGCACTCCGACGGCGGCCAGCAGGAACACTCCGCAGGCCAGGTCGAGGAGCTGGCTGAACGACGCGTCGCTCATGGCCTGCCCACCGCCGTAAAGATCATCTCGGGGTGCACGATGCGGCTCCAGAGGTCACGGTCATGCGAGGACGAAGGATGCGGTCACGGCCAGCAGGGCGAGGACGAACGAGCCCGCCAGCAGCTCGGGCACCTTGAACAGGCGGATCTTGGCCATCCAGACCTCCGCGGCCGCCAGCGCGACTCCCAGGATGATCAGCTTGGCCGTGAATGAGGCCACGCCCGCCACCAGAGCGAGCGGGCCGCCCATGGTGGCGATCCCCCACGGCAGGAACAGGCCGGTCAGCAGGCCGAGCAGCAGGGTGAGGCGGGCCGCGGCCGCCCACTCCACCAGCGCGAGATCGCGTCCGGAGTACTCCAGCACCATCGCCTCGTGCACCATGGTCAGCTCCAAATGCGTACTGGGGTTGTCGACCGGCAGCCGGCCCGCCTCGGCCAGTGCGGCGATCGTTAGAGCGGCCGCGGCCAGCAGGCTGGCCGGGCAGAACAGCCGGGCGTCATGAGCGGCCCCGGTCGCGGCGATGGCGTCCAGGTTGGTCGAATGTGCCCGTACGGACAGGGCGAACACCGACAGCAGCAGCGTGGGCTCCACCAGGGCGGCGATGGTCATCTCCCGGCTGGCGCCCATCCCGCCGAACGCCGTGCCGGTGTCCAGCCCGGCCAGGGCCAGCGCGACCGTGCCCAGCAGCAGCAGTCCCACCACCGCGATCAGGTCGGCCGCACCGGCCAGCGGCAGGCGGGTGGAGACCAGCGGTACGACCGCCGTGATGAGCAGGCTGGTGGCCGCCAGCACCGGCGGGGCGCCGGTGAAGAACAGCCCCGCGTCCGGCGGGCTGGTCGGCTCCTTGCGGGCGAGCTTGCGCAGATCCCGCCAGTTCTGGCCGATGCCCGCCCCGACCCGGCCCTCCAGCCGGGCCCGCACCTTCCGCATCAGGGCGACGAGGTACGGGGCGCCCCCGACGACGATGAGCAGCTGGGCCACCATGGCGAGAGTGCCGGTCATCGGATCACCCTCGCCATCAGCACGACCAGCAGGGCCACCAGCATGTACGTCAGGTAGCGGTGCACGCTGCCGGTGGCCAGCGCCCGCGCCGCCCGTCCCCACGCCCGCCCGGCCGCCAGCAACGGCCGGTACAGGCGCCCCTCGATCCGGTCGGGGATCTCACGCCGGTAGGCCACGCTGGCCACCAGATAGTCCGAACCGACGTGATGGGTGACGTCGACGTCCTGCTCGGGGCGTATGACCCTGTCGAAGACCCGCTGCAGTGGTTCGGCGAAGCTGGTGGAGGTGTACTCCATTCGTGCCGTCAGCGGGCCGGCACCGCAGTCCCATGCCCGGACCGCCGCCCGGCGACGGCGGCCGAGCAGACGGGCGGTCACCGCGACGGTGGCGAGAAGGGCCACCAGCGCACCGGCGATGGCGGCGGGGGCGAGCGTGCTGGCGATGTCGTTCAGCCGCAGGGTCACTCCCGACCCGTCCAGCGGGCTGCCCATCCGCAGCCGCCCGGCGACCCGTTCGAGGCCTGGCCCGGTGATCTGCGGGGCGAGTGCGAGGACCAGGCATCCGGCGGCGGCCAGCGCCATGCCGGCCAGCATCGCCGCCGGTGACTCCTGCGCCCCGGCGGCGCCCTCGCCGCGCGGCCGGGCCAGGAACCCGGTGCCCAGCGCCTTGACGAAGGTCGCGACCCCGATTCCGGCGGTGAGAGCGACCACGGCGACGGCGGTGGGCGCCGCGATCATGATGACCACCTTCGTCGAGCTCAGACCGCCGACCAGGGACTGGATCAGCAGCCACTCGCTGACGAAGCCGTTGCCGGGCGGCAGCGCCGCGGCGGCCAGCGCACCCACGGTGAACAGGCCGGTGGTGACCGGCATCCGCTTGGACAGACCGCCCAGGCGATCCAGGTCACGGGTGCCGGTCGCGTGCACCACCGATCCCGCGCAGCAGAACAGCAACGACTTGAACGCCGCGTGGTTGAGCGCGTGCAGGAGGGCCGCGCCCAGCGCCACCCCGGCCAGAGCCGGACGGTGCAGCGCCGTCAGCACCCCCGCGGCCGCCACCGCCAAGGTGATCAGGCCGGCGTTCTCGCAGGTGGAGTAGGCCAGCAGCCGTTTGAGGTCGGAGGCCAGCGTGGCCTGCAGGATTCCGTACAGAGCAGAGAGCGCGCCGGACGCGCCGAGCAACAGCCACCACCAGGCCGGCCCGCCTCCCAGCAGATCCATACCGACCCGTATCAGGGCGTAGATACCGAGCTTCACCATCGCCGAGCTCATCAGCGCCGAGACGTGGGAGGGCGCCTCGGTGTGCGCCCTCGGCAGCCAGGGATGTAAGGGCACCAGCCCGGACTTGGCGGCGAAGCCCGCGGCCGTCAGCAGGAAGACTCCCGCGCGTACCCAGCCCGGCAGATCGGTCGCCGCGGCGCGGATCGCGGTGAACGACTCTCCGCCGCAGGCGGTGGCCAGCCACACCAGGCCGAGCAGGATCACCACCAGTCCGGCCTGGGTCATGACCGCGTACCACACCGCGGCCGAGCGCACCGAGGCCCGCCGGCGATGCTCGGTCAGCACCAGCAGCAGTGAACTGGCCGCCATCAGTTCCCAGGCCAGCAGGAAGGTCGACACGCTCGCCGCCACGGGGACCATCAGCATCGCGCAGGCGAACACCGGCAATGCCGCCAGCGCCCCCCGGGAGGAGGCTCCCCGCCCTGAGGAGCCCGCGTATCCGATGGTGTAGACACCGACGATGGCGGCCACACCGCCGATGAGCAGCAGGAACCAGCCCGACAGGGGGTCCGCGGCCAGCCGTACCCCGGCCAGCGGCAGCAGCCACGGCCACCACGCCTGCCAGGACTGCCCGGCCAGTGCCGACAGTCCCGCGACGGCTCCGGCCACTCCCGCCGCCGCGACGGTGGCACCGACCAGGCCGGCCCGCCGTCGCGCCGGGGTCAGAGCCGCCGCCACCGTACCCAGCCCGGTGAGACCGGTGGCCGCCGTCAGCGCGGCCGCGCCCAGGTTCACGTGCGGCTCACCGGCCGGTCAGCGTGCGCAGGGCCGTGACGATCGCTTCCGGCGGCGGCGGGCAACCCGCCACCTCCACATCGACCCGCACCACGTCGCGCACCGCCCCCTGCACGCCGGACCCACCGGCGAACACCCCGCAGTCGCGCGCGCAGTCGCCCAGCGCGATCACGATGGCGGGACGCGGCATCGCCTCATGGCAGGCTTTCAGCGCGTCGGCCATGTTGCGGGTCACCGGGCCCGTCACCAGCAGGGCGTCCGCGTGCCGTGGTGAGGCGACCAGGCGCGCTCCGTATCGTTCGGCGTCATAGACCGGGCTGAAGGTCTGCCCCACCTCGATCTCACATCCGTTGCACGAGCCGGCGTCCACGTGCCGGACCTGCACCGACCCGGCCAGCGCGCGTGCGCCCTGCGGCACCGGCACCTCCGGGCGCGTGGGTTCGGGCTCCGCCACCCGCCCCACTTTGGCGATCTTCCTTAGTAACCCCATTCATCACCTTCCAGCGATTCCGGGAGCAATTCCGCATGAGCACTTCAGCGGTTGCCGACGTTAGCAGTCGCTGACTTTGGCAATACTGCATTAGGTGAGGTGCGCGGATTATGCGGAAAAGAAAGGGTGGCCAGCTTTACGGGAAAGTGTGCGTCGCCGGAAGGCGATATAATGGCGCCAACTCCGCACCATTCGATCTCAGGCTTCTCGCGCAATTCAGAACAATTGCCGAAACGTTGATAATCCGTTGAGGGCGGGAACGAGGGCCGCCCAGGCCATGGCCGGGGTGAGACCCCGCAGGGCCGAGGCCCCGAGGATGATCGCCTCGGTTGCGGTGTACGCCCGGCCGGTGAACGGCTTGGCGATCACGAACCCCATGACGATGATGATGAACAGGCCGATGATCACGGTCAGCCCGTGGACGGAGCGGTGGCCGGCAGTGCCCGGGGCGCTCGCACGATCCGGTGTCGCCTCGGCGATTTCCGTCACGGGATTCCCTTCCTGGTCCGCGAGCCGTCTTCCGGCTCCCGCGCACCATCCCGCGGAAGTCCGGAACGGCGCGGTTCCCGCCAGGAGGGGAACCCGTTCCCCCGCTCGGGGGTTCGATCCTCGTCTTGAGGGCGGAGGCCGCCTGTGACCGTCGGATATCTGGGAAGCTGGCCGTGTTTGAGAGTGACGTGCGCGGGAATCGAGGGCTCGCCTACCCGATGGTCGTCGCCTGGGGCGAGCACGATCGGATCACGCGCTACGGTGCGAGGACGGTTCGCCGCTGGGCGATCCGGTATCGGCCGGATGCGGGGGCGGCCAGATCGGGAGGTGGTGTGTGAGGGTCGGCGCTGACACGCAGATCACGGATCTCAAGGCGGACGACCATGCTTGTCTGACGTTCTGTGAGGCCGAGGAATTGTTCGACCTCACTGCGGCGTTCGTTCGAGATGGGCTGGCCGACGGTCTGAAGGTGGTGTGGCTGAGCGAGTCGCCGCCGGTTCTGGCCCTGACCGAACTCGCCCATCGAGGAGTGGCGGTGGAGGTGGCGGCCGCGGCGGGACAGATGGTGGTGGCGGAGAACGAGGCCGGCCTGCTTACCGAGCAGGCCTTCGACGCCGACCACGCGATGGCGTGGCTGACCGGTCAGGTCACGACGTTCCGGCGCGAGGGGTATCCGGGGCTGCGGGTGGCGGTCGACATGAGCTGGGCGTTGCGCCCGATCGCCGGTATCGAGCAGCTACCAGGGTTCGAGGAGGAGGTCGCCGCCGTCCTGGCGGGCACGCAGGTTTCGGTGCTGTGCCAGTACGACCGCGACCGGTTCGACCCGGTGACGCTGGCATCGGTCGCCGCCAGCCATACCCGTTCGGTCGCCGCGGCCACCTACCACCACGACGCGGTGCTGCGGATCTGCCGTCAGTACGCCCCAGCCGGCATACGGCTGGCCGGGGAGATCGACCACCTCGCCGCCGAACCGCTGGCGGTCGCGCTCGCGGAGGCCATCCGGCTGAAGGGGGACATCACCATCAACATGGCCGAGTTGTCGTTCATCGACGTCTCCTGTACACGAATGATCCTCGACGCCGCGCGCAGTCTCCCCCCGCCGCGCGTCACGATTCTGCGCTGCAGTGCGGCGGTCACCCCGAAGTTCATCTTTCTGGGCGCCACCGGTCTCCCCGGTGTGAGGGTGGTGACCGCCGATGACCGGTGACACGCCCCGGGACGCCGCCAACTCGACCGGCCCGCACACCGCCGCGAAGGAGCTCGCGGGATTGGCCTCCACCAAGCCGCTGCTGGAGCAGGCCTTCGACGAGGACACGCTGTACGCGCTTCGGTCGGCCGTGGCCGCCCACGCCACCCAGGCGGGCCTGTCCGAGGGGCGGGCCAGCGATCTGGTCGCCGCCGCCCACGAACTGGCCGCCAACGCCGTACGGCACGGTGGCGGAGCCGGCCGGCTCCGCCTGTGGAACCACGACCAGGTTCTGCACTGCCAGGTCAGCGACGAAGGCCCGGACGGAGGATCGGCCGAACAGGACACCACGGCGCTGTGGGGCACCACGCCCGGCAGCGGGCTGTGGCTGGTGCGCCGGCTGGCCGATCACATGCACCTGCAGACCGGCCCCTACGGCACCATCGCCGCGATCAGCCTCACGCTTGGCCCACCCGACCGGCGCTCCGAATTCCAAATCCGTGAGGACGACCACGGCCACTGCATGGTGCTGACCGTGACCGGCGAACTGGACCTGCGTTCCGCGCCGACGTTGACCGCCACCATCAACGCCGCGATCGACGCCACACCCACACCGCGCCTGGTGCTGGATCTGACCCGGCTCACGTTCTGGGACTCCTCCGGTATCGCCGCCCTCATCACCGCACAGCAGCGCATCAACACCGCCCCGGGCGCCAGATTGGTCCTCGCCGGCCTGTCCCAGCAGCTCAGGCGGCGACTGCGCACCATGGGACTCACCGACCGTTTCGCCCTCGCCGAGACGGCCCGGCAGGCCGTACGGAAGCTGTCGTCGTCCTCTTGATCAGCGAGTGCTCCGCGCTCAGTCCTGGGCGCGCCCGGCGATGGCCGGTGGTTGACGCCCGGCCAGCAGCCATCCGGCCATGATGGCGATGAGCGGGACACCTGCGCCGATGGCTGTGAGTTCGAGGACGGGTACCCGGCTCAGGGTGTCCAGTTGCCGGCTGTGGCCGGCGGCGAGACCGATGTAGGCGCCGAGCGTGCCGAGCCCGATCTGCGCCCGCATCCGCGCCATCCTGAACGCCGACGTCCTGGCCGTCCCGCTCCCGGCCGGTCCCGGCCGCGCGCTGCACACCGGCCGGTGATCGGTGCGCTTGTGCGCGGTCGGCCGCATCGGCGGCGACGATGCCCGACGATCTGTACGGTTGTGGGGTGCGCGAGCTGGCACAGGTGAACGTCGCGGTCATGCGGGCGTCGCTGGACGACCCGGTGATGGCCCGGTTCGCGGACGCGTTCGACCCGATCGCCCGGCTGGCCGACGAGGCTCCGGGGTTCCTCTGGCGGCTGCGCACGCCGTCCGGGCACACCACCCTGGTCATCGAGAGCCCGCAGGGCGTGGAGCACTTGGTGGTCAACGTCTCGGTCTGGACGGACTACGCGTCGCTGCACGCCTTTGCCTACCGCAGCGCCCACGGTGCCCTGCTGCGGCAACGGGCTCGCTGGTTCCTGCCCACGCCACAGGCCTCCACCGCCCTGTGGTGGGTCCGCCCGGGTCAACGTCCCACAATCCATCAGGCGTTCCGGCGATTGAATCACCTGCGTGAACATGGCCCCACGCCGCAGGCATTCTCCTTGTTACAGCAATTCGACCCCCTTGGCCGGCCGATCGACCGTCCAGGCCCGAGCAGCCCGCGGCCCACCACGTCTCGGCGTTCAACCTGACCCATCCCGCGCCGGCCCGTGGACCGCCAAGCCGAGCAGGTTCCCGCCGAGCGGCCGCCTGCTCGACGGCGATGGGGTCGGTCAGGGACGCTCGCCGCTGCCGCCGATCTCGCCATCACGGCGGGGCGTCGAGCGGAACGACGTTGATCAGCTTCTTGTTGACGAACTCCTGGATGCCGAGCGGCGAGAGTTCCCGGCCGTACCCCGACTTCTTCACCCCACCGAACGGCAGGTCGGGTTTGGTCCAGGTCGGGTGGTTGACGAAGACCATGCCGCTCTCGATGCGCTGAGCGATCTGCTTGCCGTGCTCGGTGTCCGAGGTGAACACCGACCCGCCGAGGCCGAAGTCGGTGTCGTTGGCGATGGCCACGGCCTCGTCCTCGTCTCGGACGCTGAAGAACATCGCCACGGGGCCGAACAACTCCTGGCCGTACACGGGGTTGTCCTTCGTCATGCCGGTGAGGATCGTCGGCTGCACGAACGCGCCGGTGTCGGGTACGGGATCGCCCAGCGTGGTGGCCTCGGCGCCGTGCTCGACCGCCTCGGCCACCTGGGCGTTGAGCGTCTCCACGGCCGACCGGGACGACAGAGGCGGAAGCGTGGTGCCCTCGTCCAGGGGGTCTCCGGCGGTGAGGGCCCCGAGGGCGGCCTTGAACGACTCCAGGAAGTCGTCGGCGATCGGGTCGACGACGAGGATGCGCTTGGAGGCCACGCACGACTGGCCGCCGTTGTGCATGCGTCCCCACACGGCCCAGTTGACGGTCTCGTTGAGGTCGGCGTCGGGCAGCACGATCAGCGGGTCGCTGCCGCCCAGCTCCAGCGTGCTCTTCTTGACCACCTTGCCTGCGCGCGAGGCGACGACCTTTCCCGCGCCCTCGCTGCCCGTCAGGGCCACCCCCTTGACGCGGGAGTCATCGATCACCCTCGCGATCTGCTCCTTGCTGACGAACAGATTCGTGTAAACGCCCTCCGGCGCACCGGCTTCGCGGAACAACCGCTCGAAGGCCAGTGCGGACTGCGGCACGATCGAGGCGTGCTTGACCATGACGACGTTGCCCGCCATGACGTTCGGAGCCGCGAACCGTACGACCTGGTAGTAGGGAAAGTTCCAGGGCTGGACGCCCAGCAGCACGCCCAGCGGGTCGTTGACGACGACGGCGTCGTCTTTGCGCAGCTCTGTGCTCAGCCTGGTCGGCGCGAGGAAGCTCTCGGCATTCTCGGCGTAGTACTGGAAGATGTCCGCCGTCAGTTCGACCTCCTCCCTGCTCTCCCCGATGAGCTTGCCCATCTCCAGGGTGAGCAGGCGGGCGAACTCGTCCGTTCGATCACGCAGGATCCGGGCGGCGCGTGCGGTGACCGCCGCGCGTTCGGCGAAGGTTCGCCGCCGCCAGGCTTCGTAGGCGGACTGAGCCCGCGACAGGATCTCTTCGAGTTCGGTGTCGCTTATCTCGGAGAACGTCGCGAGGACTTCGCCGTTGTACGGATTCACCGTTTGATAGGCCATGTTGCCTCCTTCCGCGAGCCGATCGGGGTCCGGCTGGATCGATCGGCTGCGGCAGCCGAGTGGTCGCGACCTGGTCGTCGCATGTCGTCCATGCGAGGGCGGCGGATCGGCTTCCCAGCATCATCGGCGAAGGTCGCCGGTCACTCGGCATCCGCTCGGCGCCGGTGGCCATCGCGGCGATCGTCGAATCGGCTTTGCGACTCTAAGACCTGAATATGGCGAAAAGAGGCTTCTCGTCGGCGGTGTCCTTGGAGCCGTACGGCGATGTCGGCCCGGAAGCCGCTCAAAGCCCGCGGCGACACAGGAGGAAGTTGTCCCGCCTCCTATGCCCTGTCTAAACAGACCCGAAACCTCGGTATTTGTGAAGGCCGAAACTGGGCTGCCATGAACGGCGGGGCCATCAGTAGCCGGGGAAGACCTTGCGCAGGTCATCGAGTGTGATGGTGCCGCCGGTGAGCCGTACTGTCGCCGGGGTGTGTTCGGCGGCGTGGCGGCCGGAGACCAGGCGCAGCCACCATTCCGCCGGAGTGCTGAGCACCCCGTCCGGGTGGGCGGGGGCTTCGACGAGGGCGACCGCGTCGCGCACGTCGAGTCCGATGGAACGCTGCGGGGAAGTGGTCTGCACCGCGATGGTGGCCTGGCCGTCGAGATTGTCGGCCTTGCCGATGAAGCCGATGAGCATGCCCGCCTGGTCGATCAGCAGTTCGGTCGCCTCCGGGGCCAGGGTCGCCGCCGGGTCGAACGCGACCTTGACGTCCCAGGTGTGGTGGGCGAACTCGTTGAGGCGCATGCCGGCGGCGGTGCCCACGTCCACCGGTGCGGGCAAGAAGCCCAGGTCGATGCGCAGCTGCTCCCTGGTCGGCGCATCAAGGCCTTCGTACCGGCGCACCAGCGTCTCGTTCGCGTGCACGAAGGCCTCGGCCCGCTGGGCGGGAGACATCGCGTCCCACCGCGCCCAGACACCCTGATTGAACTCGCCTCCGAGGCTGCCCGAGGCGTTCAACGCGGCCTCAAGGGTGGCCGAGCCGATCTCCGCACCGCTGCCCAGGTGGCTCAGCACCTGCGAGATGTCCCATTGCGAAGCCCCCGATCCGTGAGTGAGGTCATCGGCGGTGAAGCCGCCCACGAGAGTGGCGAGCTCGTCGTGGCCCGTGCGCAAAGCCTTGATCGTCTGGTCGGTCCGGTCGGTCATCAGTGTTCTCCTGGTCTCGGGTGGCAGTGTTCATGCTTCGGTAACGATCGCTTGGCACCTCGAGTGAAGCTAGCGCCCTACAACTTGAAGTATCAAGTGACTCCTCATGCTCGGACCCACTACTCCCTGGGGAGTAGCCGTGATTACTTTCTGGGCGGACGCGCTGGGGGCGTCCTGAACAGACATGGAACCCACCGAACCGAATGGCCGCCTCGCTGACCACCGCCGCCGACGCCGTACCTCCGGAACTCATCGGTTAACGGGGCAGAAATCATCCTGCAACACGGTTGCAAGAAGATCCACCCATATTTGGCACGGTCCAGATGGCCCCAGTACGCCACCTGGTCCGATCGGTATGAGGAGGATCAGTGAACGCAGCCGAATACGGACGCTCCGCGCGCGAGACGATCGTCGAAGGGCTGGGGCGAAGAGGATTCCTGCGCGCAGCGACGGCCGTGGGTGCCACCGGGGTCGCGGCACCGCTGCTGTCCGGTGGCTCGGCTTCCGCGGCGTCATCGCCGAGACCTGAGGTGGCGATGCCCCGGGAGATCCTGCAGCCCGGGGTCGGCCCAATTCCGGGAAAGCACTATCTGAAGTCCCTGCCCGACCAGGTCACCTGGGGCTACGTGCCGCAGCTCACCGCCCAGCCGGTGCTGCGCATGAAATCCGGTGAGACGGTGACCGTCGACAGCGTTTCACACGAGGGCATTCTGGAGGACCAGGGCCGCGACCCGCTGGCCTACTTCAAGTCCCACGGAGTTCCGGCCGGCCAGGTGCTCAAGGACGCGATCGCGATCGCGGCCGAGTACAACCGGACCACGCGCAACTTCGACGTCGACGGCCCGCACGTGGTCACCGGTCCGATCTACGTCGAGGGCGCATCGCCCGGCGACGTACTGAAGATCGAAATGCTGTCGTTCATGCCGCGCGTGCCCTACGGCGTGGTCTCCAGCCGTCACGGCAAGGGCGCCCTGCCCCGCCTGGCCGGCGGCGCCGTCCCGGCCGGCATCACAGTCGACGAGATCATGCCCCCGGTCGGCACCGACGGGCGCAGCACCGGCATCCCCACCAAGTACGGCAACGTGTCCGTCTTCACCCCGGTCAAATCGGGTCGCGGCAACGCTGTCGGCGCCATGCCCGGTGGCGCCGGCCGGGAGGTGAGATTCCCGCTGCGCCCGTTCATGGGCATGACCGGCGTCGCCTTCGCCCCATCGACGACCCTCACCGACCCCGCCCTCAACTCCATCCCGCCCACCCGGGGCGGCGGCAACATCGACATCAATCTGCTCACCGCCGGTTCCACCTTCTACCTGCCGGTCTTCGCCGAAGGGGCGCTGTTCTACACCGGTGACCCGCATATGGCCATGGGTAATGGCGAGGTGGCGCTCACCGCCATGGAGGGCTCGTTGCGCTCCACCTTCCGGCTGACCGTCTGCAAACGCGGCTCCGGCGACGCGCCGTCGGTCGCGTTCTCTTACCCGTTCGCGGAAACCCCCGACGCCTGGGTCCCCATCGGCCTGTCCGACCCGGACGGCTCGCAGAACGGCCAGATCAACGACCTCAACATCGCCATGCGTCGTGCGGTGGTCAACGCTCTCGATTTCCTCCAGAACGACCATGGCATGGACCGCGCTGTCGCCTACGCCTACCTGTCCGCCGCCGCCGACTTCGAGGTCTCCCAGGTCGTTGACCGCACCACCGGGGTTCACGGCGTCATTCAGAAGTCGCACTTCGCCGGCTGACCCTGCCTTTACCTGCACGAGAACAAGACGAAGGGCGCAAAGCTCGAAGCGGCGGGCTGATTGCGGGTAGGGCCCACGACCTGGAGGTATTTCGCGACGACGTCATCAAGATCTCGGGGGGAAGCATGAGTCTGCCTACTGCCCGGCTGGGCACTACCGACATGGAGATAACCCGCGTGGGCTTCGGTGCCTGGGCGATCGGCGGCGGAGGCTGGGTCTACGGCTGGGGCAGCCAGGACGACCAGGACTCGATCGCCGCGATCCGGCATGCCGTCGATCAGGGCGTCAACTGGATCGACACCGCTGCGGTGTACGGGCTCGGGCATTCGGAGGAGGTCGTCGCCGAGGCGCTCAAGGGGGTCTCAACGCGTCCGTACGCCTTCACCAAGTGCGGCATGGTCTGGGACGACGACGGGAACGTGTCCCAGGTCGCTCGTCCGGACACCATCCGCCGCGAGCTCGAGGCCTCAATGCGCCGCCTGGACGTGGAACGCATCGATCTTTACCAGGTTCATTGGCCGCCCGAGGACGGAACGCCGGTCGAGGAGTACTGGGCGACCATGGTGGAGCTCAAGAACGAGGGCGAAGTCCGGGCCATCGGCCTGTCCAACCACAGCATCCCGCAACTGGAGCAGGCGGAGAGGATCGGCCACGTCGACTCCCTGCAGCCGCCGCTCTCAATGATCAACCGGAGCCAGGCCGACGAGATCGCCTGGTGCGCCCGCAACGGCACCGGAGTGATCGTCTACTCACCGATGCACTCCGGCCTGCTGACCGGCAAGTTCTCCCGCGAGCGGGTCGAGTCCCTGCCAGCGGACGACTGGCGGCGGCGCTCCCCCGACTTCACCACCGACCTGGACCGCAACCTCGCGCTCGTCGACGCCCTGCGCCCCATCGCCGACCGGCACGGCGTCACCCTGGCGTCCTTGGCCGTGGCGTGGACCCTGGCGTGGCCGGGCGTGACCGGCGCGATCGTTGGTGCCCGCCGCCCGGACCAGGTCGACGGCTGGCTCCCCGCGGCATCGCTGGAACTCACCCAGGACGACCTCGACGAGATCGCGGCGGCCATCGAGCGCACCGGAGCCGGTCAGGGCCCCGTACGCCCGTGAGCGCGCAGCCCGCGGGGAAGGCTGTGATCCGCAGAGTGTGAGGGGTCACTTCTCCTGGTGGGCGGCAAGGGCGGCGGCCACGGCGGCGGTGATGTCGGCCTCGGCGGTCACCTTGTCGATGCAGAGGCCGGTGAGCATGCCCGTGCCGTCTTCGAGTTCCAGCAACGCGAGCAGGATGTGCTCGGTCCCGATGTAGTTGTGGCCCATCCGCAGGGCCTCCCGGAACGTGAGTTCCAGTGCCTTTCGTGCCTGTGAGTCGTACGGGATGAGCTCGGGCACCTGCTCGGCCGCGGGCGGCAGCTTCGCGGTCACGGTCTGCCGGACGGTTTCAAGCGGCACGCCTTGCGCGACGATCGATACCGCGGCGAGCCCGTCCGGCTCGCTCAGGAGCCCCAGCAGCAGGTGTTCGGGGCGGATCTCGCCGTTGCCCGCCGCCCGGGCTTCATTCTGCGCCGCCATCACGACGTTCCTCGCCCGCTCGGTGAACCGGCTGAATCCCTGGCTGGGATCGAGGTCCGATGGCTGGCCGGGGTTCTTGGGGACGAAACGCTTCTGAGCCGCCTGTTTGGTGACCCCCATGCTCCTGCCGATGTCGGTCCAGGACGCGCCCGAGCGCCTTGCCTGGTCGACGAAGTGGCCGATCAGATGGTCGGCCACTTCGCCGAGGTGATCTGCGGCGATGACCGCGTCGGAAAGCTGGTCGAGAGCATCGGAGTGCACCTTCTTGATGGCTTCGATCAGGTCGTCGAGCCGCACTGGATTCGTCATCTGGACTGGATTCGTCATGCGTCAACCATAGGTTGACGCCACCTGCACGTCAACCCCAAGTTGACGAAGTTCGGGCGGGGCCACCTAGGCAGTGTCGCCTAGGCGGTTCATCCCACCCGTCCACCGTCGCTGACCCGAGCGTGCTGGGCGCAGGAGGGGCCACCGCCTGACCGCGTCGGCCGGCCCCATGCGCTCATTTCACGGGGACCGGTATCGGGATGGTGGGCAGCATGAAGCCGCGGTCGACCGGCGCGGCGTGGGTGACCAGCAGGCCCGCCTGGGCGAGCGAGAGCAGGTCGGGCAGGGTGTACGGGTCGGCGGCGTCGAGGTCGACCTCGTAGCCGAGGTCCTGGAGGCTCGCGATGGTCAGTTCGCTCAGCGGGTTCCCGGCCGCGCCTACGAAGCCCGTCATGAGCTCGGTGCCGAAGACGCTCTCCCGCCAGTGGACGCGGGCCGTGCCTCCGCCGCCCTGGTTCTCCACCGGTACGGGCTGGGCGCCGCCACCGCCGAGGAGCAGGCCGTACCGGGTCATCGCGGCGGGCCCGTTGAAGACCGGGTTGACCAGCGCCGCCGCGTCGTCCGGCGGCGGGCTGACCAGCTCCTGCAGGTCCCACATGCTGCCGATGCCGAGAACGTGGCCCATCTCGTGGGTGATGACGTCGAGCAGGGTTCCGTCGGCCTCCATCTGGGCGAGGTCGGCCGTGTCGAAGGCCATGTGGCCCTTGCACGGCTGCTGCCAGGTGCCGTCCGGGGCCCTGCGCGCGTGGGTGGGACCGGCTTGTCCGAGGATGTGGCCGACCCCGTCGATCGCCTGGCCCTGCGCGAGGATCAGCACGTCGTCGATGAGGTCGCCGTCGATCTCGATGTCGGGCAGGTCTCCGACGATGACGTGTGCCCAGCGGTCGGCTGCGCCGGCGAACGCGGCCTGCTGGGTCTCGGTGAGCCCGCCCAGGAAGCGGATCTCGATGGTGAACGGTGAGTCTGTCGCCGCGAGCTCCATGGCTCGCATTGCGTCGGCTTTCGCCAGATAAGTCTCCATGTTTTCGACAATCCACCGTATGGCCGCGCAGCGCATGAGCAGGGGCCTACTCAACCTGCCAAGCCAGAGCCGTGGGGCGACGGCCGGGCCACCGGTCAGCAGCACCGCTGTACGGAACAACCGGGCACTTCAGCGCATCATGCCTGGCTCGTTTCGGTGAGCGGGGAGCAACGACAGCAGTTGCAGTAAACGATCGGATGGATCTCGCATGCTTCCATGCCGCCGGCCCCGTACCTCCCCGGACCGGGGGTCATGCAGCTGACCCCGGAACCAGCCGTCACGGGCAACTCCGGCACCCTGATGGCATGGATCAGCTTGTCCGACTACGCCCCGCCGAACCAGCCGACTACGAACGCATCGTCACCGTCATGGACGGCTGGTGGGGACGGTCCATTCACGCCTCCCTGCCGCGACTGTTCATCGACCACTTCTTCCAGACCAGCCTCATCGCCGAACAGGACAGCGACCTTGCCGGGTTCCTGGTCGGTTTCCTGTCTCCTTCACACAGGGAGAACGCCTACATCCACTTCGTCGGCGTCAATCCTCGCCTGCGCGGCAGCGGGCTGGCCCGTCGCCTCTACCGGAGATTCTTCGATCTCGCCCGGGCCGACGGTCGAACCGCCGTGCGAGCGATCACCTCACCGCACAACCACGGCTCGATCGCCTTTCACCAGGCGATGGGCTTCACCGTCACCGGGCCCATCGCCGACTACGATGGCCCTTCGGCGGACCGAGTCCTGTTCCATCGCCGTATCGACGGCCCCTCCGCCACCGCAGACACCAGCGGCGGACCGTGATCCGCGCCGCTGAGAGCACCTCGAATCGCCGCACGGCGCTGACACGAGAACAAACGATGCCACCGTTGCTTCTTTCAGCATGAGCCGCCAGGCCGCCCGCAAGGAGTGGGATCAGTGGACGCGCCCGGCAGCGTGCCGGCGGTGGTCTCCATCGCGACAGCCGCCCGGCCGCGAGGAGTGACTCCCTAAGGTGCCTTAGAACATGCGTACCCGCGGGGTGGCGTGGAGCAGGCAGGGCGAGGCCCGGCTGCGATGACCTGTCGCGGGACGAGCACCAGGAAGACCGGGCGCATGGCTCCGGCGCCTTCTTGTACTTCGTTTCGTTGGTCATGGCTCGAGGCTTGCGCCGAAGTCTCTGCAGTCCCCGACGTGGAATCTGAGGTAGCGCAGGGGCCTGGTATGAGGCGGTTGCCTGATTCGCGGCATCGGCTAAGGACCGCAGTCTGCTCTTACGACCGGATACCAGCGATCGAGAAGGAGCACTGCGATGACCGATCTGACACACGAGGGCCTGCCGGATTCTCTGTCCCCTCACCCCTCGCGCCCGGGCCAGTGGCCCCGGGTCCTCCCGCGCCGGTGGATGGAGGAGGGGTGAGCAAGTGGGGGCCGGGCGGTCGGGTGCGTGCCATGGCGGTCGCCGCGGTCCACGCCCCGGCCTGCTCGTTCCTGGCGGGCAGTAGGCCGGAGGGCCTGTGTGTATACACGGGTGTTCGGATCTGAGCTAGCCAGGCCTGGTCGCCTAGGCGTTCACCCGATCCGCGGGGCGGTGGCTTAGGCGCACGCTGAAGTGCATAGGACGCATCTTTTTGCCTGAGGGAGAGCACCGGATGAATACGCATGGGGACATGTTCGCGCTGGTCCGCCGGAATCGATCGCTGCGGCGGCTGCTCGCCGCGTTGGCCGTTTCGCAGGCCGGGGACTGGCTGTACAACCTCGCGCTGCTGGTTTTCGTGTACGACCGTACCCACTCGGTCATCTGGACCGCCGTGACGACGGCCGCGCGGGTGTTGCCGATCGTCCTGCTCTGTCCGTTCGGCGGCGTCCTGGCCGACCGGCATGACCGGCGCCGGTTGATGATCGCTTCCGATCTCGTGCGGGTCGCCACCATGGCGTTGCTGGGCGTGGTCGCTTTGGCGGGGCTGCCGGTGCTGCTCGCACCGTTGCTGGCCGCCGTCTCCACGGTGGCGGCCAGCGCCTACCCGCCGTGTGTCGCCGCGACCCTGCCACGCCTCGTCAAGGATGCAGACCTGCCCGCCGCCAACGCCGCCCGGTCGGCCATCCAGTCCGTATCGGTCATCGCCGGCCCGGCGGGCGGCGCGTTGCTGCTCGTGCTCGGGTCTCCGGCGATGGCTTTCCTGCTCAACGCGGCAACCTTCGCCGCGTCAGCCGTCATTTTGCTGACCCTGCCCGCGGGTGCGCTGTTCAGCCCGGCCGGCACCGGCACCGGCGCCAAGGCGCCCGGGGTGTTCCGCGAACTGTGGACGGGCGCGATGGCGCTGCGGGACAGCCCGCTCGCCTCCCGGCTGGTCGGCGCCGACATCATGTGCAGCCTGACGTATGGCGCGCAGACCGTGCTGCTGCTCCTGCTCGGTCGCCGGCTCGGCTACGGTGACGCCGGGTACGGTTATCTGCTGGCCGGCTATGGCGTTGGCGGGGTGTTCGGCGCCGGTCTGGCGTCGCGGCTCAGCGCCGCCCGTAACCCCCGCTACGCCGTCGGCGCGGTGTTGCTGACGGTCGCCGTGCCTTCCGCGATGTTGGCGGTGACACCGTGCCTGACCGGCGCGATGGTGTTCGCGGTCGCGATCGGCGGGGGCTCGGTCATGGTCGAGGTGGTCGCCGATACCGCGCTGGCCCGGGCGTTGGACGAGGCGGTGCTCGCCCGCGCGTACGGTCTGGCCTTCCCGGCCAGTATCGCCGGTATCGCGGTCGGATCCCTGGTCGCCTCACCTCTGGTCACCTTGGTCGGGTTGGCCGGGGCTCTGGCCGTGGTGGGCGGCGCGGTGGCTGCATACGCCGTTTTTCTGTGTCTTCCCGTTGCTGCTGCCCGCAACAGACCGCCCCAGTACTCCGCTATCCCTGATCCGGCGAACGTTCCCGCATTGTGACCGGGCGGCCGGAAAAGCGATCAGTTATCCCCAACATGGTGGCCCGTTCGACGTCCGTGGATGAGCTGGACCTGTTGTGGCGTGACGCGCTGGACCTCATCACCGAATCGCTCGCGCAAGAGCCGAGCGGGGTCTTCGCCAGTACCTTGCTGCTCCAGCGGGCGGAGGTGCACCTGTGGCAGGGTGAGGCGCGCACCGCGGAGGAGGATCTGCGTGAGGCCCGCCGTCAGTTCGGCGGCGCCGCCGACATGCAGTTCACCGCCCCGATGGCGTTCATCGAAGCCGAGCTGGCCGTGCTCTCGGCACGGTGCGCCTCGCCTAAGACGCCTGGTCAGCCGGGGCTTCTGCCGAGTAGGAGTCTCCACGGCATGAGTGCGGACTCGATCTGGATGCTGAGGGTCATCTTTGACTGGCCGTCGCTGCGTTCCTCGAACCGGATGGGAACCTCGGCGATCTCCAACCCCCTCCTGACCGTTCGGAAGTTCATCTCGACTTGGAACGCGTAGCCGTTGCTCTGGACCGAGGGAAGGTCGATTGCGCGGAGCGTGTCCGCGCGCCATGCCTTGAAGCCGGCCGTCGCGTCTTTCACATGCAGCCGCAGGATCGCGTTGACGTACAGGTTGGCCCACGCGGACAGAGCCTTGCGGTGCCAGGACCAGTTGCTGGCGACCGAGCCGCCTTCGACGTAGCGGGAACCAAGAACGACGGCAGCGTTCGTGGTGGACAGTGCTGCGATCATCTGCGGGATCACCTCGGCGGGATGGGAGAGGTCTGCGTCCATCTGGATCACGATGTCCGCGCCTTCTGTGAGCGCGCGGACCAGGCCCGCTACGTAGGCGCGGCCCAGCCCGTCTTTGTCGGCTCGGTGCAGCACTCCAACCTGTTTCGGTGCTTCGATCGCGAGCTTGTCCGCGATGTCGCCCGTGCCGTCCGGGGAATCGTCATCGACCACGAGGATGTTCAGGTTCGGCACGCCCAAGGCGATGAGCAACTCGGTGAGCCTGGGAAGGTTGTCCCGTTCGTTGTAGGTCGGGACGACGACGGTCACCTTCGGGGCGGCACTTTCCATGATCTCTCCTTCTCATGCCCTCGGTTCCCGAGCGCCGTCCTCAATCATCGATCCAGCAACGGTAGACCTCGTACGCGGTCCCAGATCGCGAGGAGCATGTCGCTGCGTCACGGCACCGAGGCGTCGCGCCGTAGGGGGATGAGCAAGAGATGCCCCATACACCTATGATGGTAACAATGAGTAGTTGTGTCCGCGCGGCGGTCGAAAGGACCCGTATCACCCCCCGTGAAGGAGATCAGCATGGCTACCGGCACTGTGAAGTGGTTCAACAGCGAAAAGGGATTCGGTTTCATCGAGCAGGACGGGGGCGGCCCCGACGTGTTCGCCCACTACTCAGCCATCGCCAGCAGCGGATATCGCGAGCTCGTCGAGGGCCAGAAGGTTGAGTTCGACATCGCTCAAGGCCCTAAGGGCCTGCAGGCCGAGAACATCCGCCCCATCTGACCGGACATCCCAGCCGCCCCGAGTCGTTGCGGGGTGAGGCGGCTCGACGGTGATGTGGCGGCCGCGCTTCGGTACGGCAGTCAGGTGATCCCACCACGCTCCGTCATGGCCCCGTCCTCTGGGCTCGTCAGATGGAGGAACCGCGGGGATAAGACGTTCATGAGCGAGCAGGGCAAGGAGACACGCGCGGACGCGCCGACGCGCGGCTCAGGAGACCCGCGGCGGTTACTCAACGTCGTGAAACGACCGCCCTACCGCAACGCGCTGGTCATCGTCGCGGTCGCCATAACGATGGCGTCGCTGTTCGCCGCTTCCTACAGCCTTGTGCTCGGCCGCGCGACGCCGCATCACCTGCCTACCGGGCTCGTCGGCGACCCGGCACGGCGACCCCAACTCGTCAACGCGCTCAAGCGAGCGACCCGCGGTGCGCTGGAATACCAACCTTTGCCCTCGATCGCGGCAGCTCGGACGGCGATCAATGAACAGAAGATCTACGCTGCGCTCGTCCTCGAGCCCGGGAAGCCGCGGCTGCTGATTTCGAGCGCTTCCGGGGTCTCGGTCGCGCGGGTGCTCGAGCAGGCCACGCTGCAGGTCGCACAGCACGTGTCCCCTCCGATCGCCATCGTCGACCTGCACCCGCTGCCGCCGGCCGACCCGCAAGGCCTCGTCGCCTTCTATGTGACGCTTGCGGCCACCATCTTGGGATTCACCTCGATGTTCCAGCTGGCCGCGCATGCGCCGCAACTGTCGCTGCGCGCCTGGCTCGCCTTCGTCGTTGTGCTCGCGGTCCTCGGCGGCCTCTCGCTCGCGCTGGTCACTGACCCGCTCATCGGTGCGCTGCGCGGAGCGTTCACGGAACTTTGGTTCTCGCTCACCGGCGAGGTCGCCGCAGCCGCGTTGTTCAGCTCGGCAATGCGCTGCCTGCTCCGAGCATGGGCGATCGTCCCGACGTGGCTGCTGTTCGTGGTCCTTGGGAACACCTCATCGGGAGGAGCGGTCGCGCCGCCGCTGCTGCCGCCGGTCTTCGCCTTCATAGGCCGTTTCCTGCCACCCGGGGCGACGGTCAACATCCTACGTAGAGCTGTCTACTTCCCCCATGAGCAGCACATCGAGCCGTTCCTCGTCCAGGCGGGCTGGATCATCTGTGCTCTCGCGGGGTTACTGCTCTGCGCGCGCCTTGGCCACAAGAGACCGGCCGAGTAGTAACCCGATATGCATGGGACGCCGTCCACCAATCGATCAAGTTTGCCATCTGGCCATCGGTATGTGAACCATCGACGTGACACCTTTTCCGGCCGGGCAGGAAAGGGATGCGTGATCACGATGAGGGGATCGGGCTATTCGCCGGTGAAGCCGTCGATCCCCTCGTGCAGCAGGTCGGCGTGGCCGTTGTGCCGGGCGTACTGCTCGAGCCGTCGCACGTCAATCCCTCGGTGAGGATTCGGTAACTGTCCTTTATTCCGGATGATTTGGTTCGGTAATACAGGCTGGGTGAAGTGGTTCTCGCAAGCAGCGACGAGGTGTCAATGCCTCGGTGCTCGCATGGAGGACTTCATGCCTGAGCTGTATTTCCGTGTGCGCTGGTCGGACGGTGAGACCCAGCGCTGCTATTCGCCCTCCGGCCGGCTCGCCGAGATCGAGCGCGTTGCCGCGACGTACGACTCCGAGCCCGGGGCCACTGTGACCGTGCAGGCCCTGCGGCACGCTCATGGGAGCGACCGGTGAGCCCGCGGCTCGCCGGCGCGCACTATCCGGTGGCGGTCGTCGGCGGTGGCCAGGCCGGGCTCTCGGTGAGCTACTGCCTTCGCGAGCGCGGCGTCGAGCATGTCCTCATCGAGGCCGGCCGGGTCGGCCACGAGTGGCGAGAGCGCCGCTGGGACTCGTTCTGCCTGGTGACCCCCAACTGGCAGTGCAAGCTGCCCGGTTTCTCCTACCGGGGGCCGGATCCCGATGGGTTCATGGTCCGCAACGAGATCATTCAGTACCTGAAGGACTATGTGTCCTTCTTCCTGCCTCCGCTCGTCGAAGGGGTGACCGTCACAACGCTGCGGCGCGCCACGAGCGGAGTCTTCGAACTTTCCACGACCGGAGGAGACCTCACCGCCGACCAGGTGGTGGTGGCCACCGGTCCGTACCACTCCCCGTCCATCCCGCGGATGGCCGAGCGACTGCCCGCCGACGTCGAGCAGATCCACTCCTCCCGTTACCGCAGCCCCGGCCAACTGCCCGAGGGCGGCGTCTTGGTGGTCGGCACCGGGCAGTCCGGATGCCAGATCGCCGAGGACCTGCACCTCGCCGGGCGGCAGGTCCATCTGGCCGTCGGCAGCGCGCCACGGGTGGCCCGCTTCTACCGCGGACGTGACTGCGTGGCCTGGCTGGACGCCATGGGGCACTACGCCAAGGGCATCGACGAGTTCGACGATGCCGCCGCCGTACGGATGCGGGTCAACCACTACGTCACCGGCCGCGACGGCGGGCGCGACATCGACCTGCGGGCCTTCGCCCGGCACGGGATGCGGCTGTACGGGCGGCTGACCGGCATCGAAGGCGCTGCCCTGGAGTTCGCCGACGATCTGAAGGTCAATCTCGACCGGGCCGACGCGGTGGCCGAGGGAATCAAGGACGCCATTGACGCGTATATCGCCGCGCACGGCATCAAGGCGCCGGACGAGGCCCGGTACGTGCCGGTGTGGGAGCCGGAGGAGCAGACAAGTGAGCTAGACCTGGTCGAGGCCGGCGTCAGCTCGGTGATCTGGTCCACCGGTTTCGCCCGCGACCACCGGTGGATCGAGATTCCCGCCTTCGACGGCCGCGGCTACCCGATGCATTGGCGCGGCGCCACCAGCTGTCCGGGCCTGTACTTCCTGGGGCTGCCCTGGCAGCACTCCTGGGGATCGGGCAGGTTCGAGGCGGTGGGCCGGGACGCGCAGTTCCTCGCGAGTCACATCGACGCCTCGCTCCGCCTCGCCGACGTCTGCGGCACGCTCACCGGAGCGCCCGCCGGCCTTACCTCCGCCCTCCCGGTCGGCTGAGAGGGGGTCGCACGTGGTCTTCGACGCGCATCGCCACATCGGCGTCCTACCTGCCTACCCCTTCTACGGCGGGCCGCCCGTCAGTCCCGACACCACCGCCCGCGCCACCGTCAGGCAGCTCATCGGCGACCTCGACGCCGAGGGCACCGACCGCGCCCTGGTGATCCCCAACTACGGCGTGCCGGATCCCGGCGTCGCCTTCTCCTTCAACGAGCTGGCCATCGAGGCCGCGCAGGCGGACGACCGGATCCGGGCCGGGCTGTGGGTCTCGCCCAGGCCCGAGGACGAGCACCGCACGGCGCACGCCCTCGCACTCGCCCGCGAGGACGGCGTGCGGGCCCTGAAGCTCAGTTTCCTGCTCGGCGGTCGTCCCACCGACCCGGCCTGCCGTCCGCTGCTGGACCGAATCTTCCAGGAAGCGGCGTTGAGAGATCTGGTCGTTCACGTCCACACCTCACCCGGCGCCGCCTCCGACATCGACGAGGTGGGGAACCTGGTGGAGTGGTACGCCGACCAGGTGGCGGTGCACCTGGTGCACTTCGGCGGTGGCATGAGCGGCCACATCAAGCTCGTCGGCGCCCGCTTCTTCGACTGGATCGCGGCCGGCAAGCGCGTCTACACCGACCTGTCCTGGGCCATCGGCTTCGCGCCCCGCTGGCTGGCCCAGGAGATCGAGCGCCGAGGCATCGGCCACGACCGGGTGCTGTTCGCCAGTGACCAGCCGTGGGGCGACTTCGCGGGCGAGTACGCCCGGATGTCCGCTGCGGCCGGCGACGGAGAACTCGGTGACCTCATCTTCCGGGACACCTTCGCCGCGCTCTATGACTGACCTCCCGCCCCATCCATCGCAAAGGAGAAAGCCATGCCCGACACCATCGCCGACCTCGGCAAGCAGAGCCTCAACGAGATCCCGCACCCGGCCCTGCCCGAGGGCACCAGCATCTACGGCAGCACCAAGGTCTTCCCCGACTACCAGGCCGAGAACGGGGAGACCTACTTCACCCTCGTGCACGGCATCGCGCACGAGTCGTCCGTCAGCTTCGTCGCCGTGCTCCAGGCCACGCGGGCGCTGCGCAAGGGCTTCGAAACCGCCATCTACTTCTACGGGCCGGGCTCGCTGAACTGCCTGGCCACGCGCGGTTTCCCGACCACCGGCAACTCGGCGTTCCCGGGCGAGCACAACATCAACAACCAGCTGAAGACCTTCATCGCCGAGGGCGGCACTGTCTATTGCTGCCGCTTCGGGCTCTCCCTGCACGGTGCCCGCGAGGAGGATCTGATCGAGGGCGTGGTCCCCACCCACCCACTGGACGTCCAGGACGCGCTGATCCACTACGCCCGCAAGGGCGCCATCATCAACTCCACCTACCAGCTGTAAGGGGTACGACGTGAGCGTTGGCACCGGTACGGCGGTGGACGTGCGGATCATGACCCGCGCCGAACTCGCTCTGCGCGGAGTCCGATCGGAGGCTCCGGTTCGGCGACCGGACGGCGCGGGGCCCAGCGACGACGGCCATGTCCTCGTCGACGGTGCCAACGCCGCGCTGCCCATCAACCCCGACAGCCCCTACTCCGTGAGCGATGGCAAGGTCTGGCTCGGCGAGCAGGACACCGGCCTCACCCTCACTCCGGTAGAGCGTCCGAGGTTCTATGACCTGGCGACGGCGGACGGCATTCCGTACGAGCACATCGCCCGCCTGCACGGCGCGGACGTGCTCGCGACGACGGTCGTACAGACCTGCATCCGCTACGCCGAGGCCGACCGGTGCCGCTTCTGCACCATCGAGGAGTCGCTGCGCTCGGGTGCCACGGTCGCCGCCAAGACCCCGGCGCAGCTCGCCGAGGTGGCCGAAGCGGCGGCTCGGCTCGACGGCGTACGGCAGATGGTGATGACCACCGGCACCACCACAGGACCCGACCGGGGTGCCCGCAATCTAGTACGGTCTGTGCGCGCGGTGCTGGAGGCGGTGCCCGGGCTGCCCATCCAGGTGCAGTGCGAACCGCCCGGTGACCTGCAGTGGATACGCGAGCTGCATGACGCCGGGGCGACCGCGATCGGCATCCACGCCGAGGCCCTCGATGACGAGGTACGCCGCCGCTGGATGCCCGGCAAGTCCACCGTCCCGATGGCCGAGTACGAGGCCGCCTGGGATGAGGCGGTACGCGTCTTCGGGCCCAACCGTGTCTCGACGTATCTCCTGGTCGGGCTCGGCGAAGACCCGGACGAGCTGATCGCGGGCGCGGGCCGGCTCATCGACCGCGGGGTCTACCCGTTCGTGGTCCCCTTCCGTCCGATGCGCGGCACCCTCGCCGCCCGCGAGGGCATCGGCGCGCCCGACACCGGGCTGCTGCGGTACGTCACCGAGGGCGTCGCGGCGAAGCTGCGCGAGGCGGGCATGAGCGGCGCCGATCAGAAGGCGGGCTGCGCGGCCTGCGGAGCGTGCAGCGTGCTGCGCACCGCGGGTGGGTGAGCGCCGTGTACCTCGACGGTGGCGGCACGACGCCGGTGACGGACCGGCCGGACGACATCCTCGACATGGACATCCTGGCGCTGCTGGGCGACCGCAGCACCCTGGCCCGGCAGCCCGGCTTCCGCATCGAACAGGCCACCGGCGCCGAGGCGTCGAACGCCTACCAGCGGCTGCGCCGGGACGCCTTCGTCCACGAGCAGGGGCTCTTCCAGGAAGACGACCTCGATGACCGGGACGAAGACCCCCGCACCGTCGTGCTGGTGGCCAGGGACCGGACGGGCACGATCGTCGGTGGTGTACGGCTCGGCCCCGTCGGGGACGGTCCGGACATCGGCTGGTGGGCGGGCGGACGTCTGGTCGTCGCCCCCGGCGCCCGGGGTCCGCACGGGATCGGTGCGGTGCTCGTACGGGCCGCATGTGCCCGCGCCGAGGCGGAAGGCGTGCTGCGGTTCGAGGCGACCGTGCAGGCGCGCACCGAGGTGCTGTTCAGGCGGCTCGGCTGGCGGCGCGTGCGAGCGGTCACGGTCGCCGGGGCGCCGCATGTGCTGATGCGGTGGCCGATCGGCCGGATCGCCGCCCAGACGGCGGCCACCAAGGCCGCGCTCGGCCCGTTGCTCGCGGGTCTGCTGGCCGGATCCCGTCAACCGGCGGCGCGGGTCGCCCTCGGCGGGGCCGGCTTCGTCGGTGACGACGGGGCGCCGGTACCCGGTAGCGATCTGATCGCCGCCTGCGATGCGATCGTGCCGTCGATGGTCGAACGCGACCCGGAATGGGCCGGCTGGTGCTCGGTACTGGTCAACCTCAACGACCTGGCGGCGATGGGCGCGGCGCCGCTCGGGCTACTCGACGCGCTCGGCGCCCGGGACGCCTCGCATGCCGCCCGGGTGCTCGCGGGTCTCGCCCGGGCCGCCGAGGCGTATGGGGTTCCGGTGCTGGGCGGGCACACCCAACTCGGGGTGCCGGCCGCATTGTCGGTGACCGCGCTGGGCCGTACCGACCGTCCGGTGAAGGGAGGCGGCGGGTGCCGCGGGCACGCGGTGCGGCTCACCGCCGACCTGGGCGGCGACTGGCGGTCCGGATACCGGGGTCGGCAGTGGGACTCGACCACCCATCGGCGAACGGGCGAACTGCGCGCGATGCTCGGCTCGGTTGCCGCCGCCCGGCCCGCCGCCGCCAAGGACGTGTCGATGGCGGGGATCGCCGGCACCCTGGGAATGCTCGCCGAGGCGAGCGGCTGCGCGGCGGTCCTGGACGTCGCCGCCGTACCGCGCCCGCCGGGCGCCGCCATGGGCGACTGGCTGACCTGCTTCCCCGGATTCGCGATGCTCACCACCGACGAGCCGGGCGCGCCACCACTGCCCGCCGGCCCGGCGGTCGGCGCGGAGTGCGGGGAACTGACCGCGGGACAGGGAGTCGGGCTGCGCTGGCCCGATGGAGAGATCACAGAGGCTGTCACCGGCTCGGTGACCGGATTGGGGACCGCATGAGTTCGCTTCGTATGGCGGCCGTCGCCGCGGAGATCGGCCGCGACCTCGAAGAGGACTTCGTCATCGCCGAACGGCTGATCAAGGAGGCCCGGAGCGAGGGCGTACGGCTGCTCGCGCTGCCCGAGGCCTGCCTCGGCGGCTACCTCCTCAGCCTCGACGACGACACCGTGCTCGACGCGGGGCCGCCCGCGCTCGCCCTCGACGGGCCCGAGATCCGCCGGCTGATCGCGCTCGCGGGCGAGATGACCGTGGTCGCGGGCTACTGCGAGGCGGACGCCGACACCCGCTACAACAGCGTCGTCTGCGTCAGTGGTGACGGCGTCCTCGGCAACCACCGCAAGGTCCACCAGCCGCTCGGTGAGGACTCCAGCTACGCCTCCGGCGACCGCTTCCATGCCTTCGACACTCCGGTCGGCCGGATCGGCATGATGATCTGCTATGACAAGGCCTTCCCCGAATCCGCCCGCGCTCTGGCTCTGGACGGTGCGCAGATCGGCGTGTGCGTCTCCGCCTGGCCCGGGTCCCGTACCAACGCCACCGCCGACCTGGCGGAGGACCGCTGGAAGCGCCGCTTCGACCTGTTCGACCGGGCACGGGCCCTGGAGAACCAGATGGTGTGGCTGTCCGCCAACCAGGCCGGCACCTTCGGGTCCCTCCGCTTCGTCGGCAGCGCCAAGGTCGTCGACCCGGGCGGTGACATCCTCGCCGACACCGGCGTCGGCTCCGGAATCGCCCTCGCCGAACTCGACGTCGCGAGGGCACTGGAGACCGCCCGTCGCTCCATGGGCCACCTGCGTGACCGGCGACCGGAGACGTACACGGTAGGAACAGTCAGCGCATGACCACGATCCGGATCGCGGCTGCGGCCGCCCACTTCGGCCGTGACCTGGACTTCGACCTGGCCCGCATCGCCAAGCTGATCGACGACGCACGCAAGGAGGGTGCCGGGCTGCTCGTCCTGCCCGACGCCGCGCTCGGCGGCTATCTCGCCGACCTGCGACACCCTGATCCCGAGGCGCTGCCGCCCGCGCTGAAACCTGATGACCCGGTGATCCTCCAAGTCGCCAGGCTGGCGGCCGAGCTGGTGGTCTGCGTCGGCTATTGCGAGGACGGCGGCGACGAGCGCTACAACGCCGCCGTGTGCGTCAGCGGCGACGGTGTTCTCGGCCGGCACCGCAAGGTCCATCTCCCCGCCGGCGAGGTCGCCGCATACTCCCCTGGAGAGCGCTTCGACGCCTTCGAGACCCCCGTCGGCCGGATCGGCATGCTCATCGACTACGACAAGACCTTTCCCGAATCCGCCCGCAGCCTCGCCCTGGACGGCGCCGAGATCCTCGCCTGCCTGTCCGCCTGGCCCACCAGCATCACCAACCGCGCCCCACGCATCGCGCAGGACCGCCAGGCCAGACTCTTCGACCTCTACGACCAGGCTCGCGCCGCCGAGAACCAGGTCGTCCTCGCCTCCTCCAACCAGACCGGGGCCATGGGCGGCATGCGTTTTCTCGGCCAGGCCAAGGTCGTCGGCCCCGGCGGCGACATCCTGGCCCGTACCTGGTCCAAGGCCGGGCTCGCGGTCGCCGAACTCGACATGGCCGCCGAGATCAACCGCGCCCGCCGCATTCTGCTGCACCTCGACGAACGCAAGCCCGCTGCCTACCGAAGAACCCGTTCGTGAACATCGCGTTGCTGAGCTACTCCACCAAGCCGCGCGGCGGTGTCGTCCACACGCTCGCCCTCGCGGAGGCCCTGGCCGCGGCCGGCCAGCACGTCACCGTGTGGACGCTGGGCCGGGGCGGCGACTCGGGCTTCTTCCGCGAGGTCGATCCAGCCGTCCGCCAGTGCATCGTCCCGTTCCCGGAGATCCTCGGAGAGAGCGTCGGTGAACGCATACTGCGGTCGATCGCGGTGCTACGCGAAGCCTTCGCCCCGGCCTCCGCCTCCTACGACATCGTGCACGCCCAGGACTGCATCAGCGCCAACGCGGCCGTCCGTTGTATTCGCACCGTCCACCACCTCGACCGTTTCACCACCCCCGAACTGGCCGCCTGCCACGAACGGGCCCTGACCACGCCGTACGCACACATCTGTGTGTCCTCCGCGGTCGCGGACGAACTCGCCGACGGCTGGGGCATCAAGGCCTCCGTCATCCCCAACGGGGTCGCCTACGAGCGTTTCTCGGCGACGGATCCGCAGGCGCGCGCCCGCTGGCGGGAACGGCTGGGCAGGTACGTCCTGACGGTCGGCGGCATCGAGCCGCGCAAGGGCTCACTGGACCTGCTGGAGGCGTACGCGCTGCTGCGCAGCCGGCACCCCGACGTGCAACTGGTGATCGCCGGTGGCGAGACCCTCTTCGACTACCGCGACTATCGTGCCCGCTGGGAAGCCCGCGCCACCGAACTCGGCGTCAAGCCGTTGGTCCTCGGCCCGGTCCCCGACGACGAGCTCCCGCCGCTCGTCGCGGCCGCCGACGCCTTCGCCTTCCCATCAGTGAAAGAAGGCTTCGGCCTCGCCGCGATGGAGGCGCTCGCCGCAGACGTCCCCCTGGTCGTCCGCGACCTCCCGGTCCTCCGTGAGGTCTTCAGCCCCGCCGCCCGCTTCGCCGCGACACCGCAAGACCTCGCCACCGAACTCGGCCACGCCCTCACAGCCGACGACCCCGCCCGGCAGAGGGCAGGCCGGAAGGTCGCCACCCGCCACACCTGGACCGCCGCCGCCGCACAGCACATCGCCCTCTACCGAGAACTGGGTGCAACAGGAACGCGTTGACGAGGTCAACCGGCGGCCTCGCGACAGGGCAGGCGTAGCCGACCTTTCCCGTGGGCGTTGCTCGCGGATGGTGGTCTCGTCCTCGGAGAGCACGGGCTGGGCCATCTCGACCCAGTCGGTCCCCAGCGTGCCGCCCGGGCTGCGTACATCGATGATGCGTGAAGTGCTCAGGCCGCAAAAGGCACATGGTTTCCTACGGGCGGGCTTGTCCGCTCGGCACCTCGGCTGCGCGAGAACATGCGGCGATGATCTCCGATTCGGCGGCGGCCCGGTCCTGCCAGCAACGCACGTCGCTACCTTTGCCCGGCTCCAATTGCTTGTAGATGTCGAAGAAATGTGCGATCTCGGCGCGCACGAATTCGGGCACGTCGTACAAGTCGCGGAGGTGGGCGTGGCGGGGGTCGCGGGCGGGCACGGTGAGGATCTTGGCGTCGGGGCCCTGCTCGTCGTGCATCCAGAACACTCCGACCGGGCGGACCGTGACCTCGCAGCCGGGGAAGGTCGGCTCCTCCAGCAGCACCATGGCGTCCAGAGGTTCGCCGTCCTCGGCCAGAGTGTCCGGCACGAACCCGTAGTCGGCCGGGTACTGGGTGGAGGTGAACAGCATGCGGTCCAGCCGGATCCGGCCTAGAGAATGATCCATCTCGTACTTGTTCCGTGAGCCCCTGGGGATCTCCACGATGATCTCGATCTCCATGACTGCCCCCTTCCCACTCGTCAAGCGTTTGACTCAGATCGCGCGGGTCTTGTCAGCGACCACGAACAGGCGCGCTCGAACGTGAACCCGCTGGTGGTATGCCTCCTTCACGCGTTCAACGGGTGGCGGAATGGGCCATATGATATGGTTTCCGTATCGTATGATATTCGAACAAAGGCTACTCGGGAAGCGGTCCGGCACGGCACGTACCTTCGCCGCGTGGGTCGCCGACCACACCTACCGCCTTTCGTGATCAACAAGAAGGAAGACAGCGACCGATGAAGCTCACGATCTTCGCGGCGACCGGCGGTATCGGCCGGCAAATCCTCGAGCAGGCCGTCGCCGCAGGCCATGACGTCACAGCAGTCGTACGAAACCCGGAGAAGCTGTCTGGACAAGCGGTACGCATCGTTACAGCCGACCTGGCCGACCCGGACCCGGCCGTGCTCGAGACCGCGGTCGACGGAGCTGACGCGATCCTTTCCGGCCTTGGTCCGAGGTCCAGGGCGGACGCCGGGATCACTGCACCGGGTACGCGGGCCATCGTGGCGGCGATGCAGACCACCGACGTGCGGCGCATCGTCGCTGTCAGTGCCGCGCCGGTCGGCACCGTGCCGTCGCCCGGCCGCCCGCAACCGCCGAAACACGACCCGGGCGACGGGTTCTTCATGCGGAACCTGTTCAGCCACGTGGGGAAAGCCATGCTCCGGGAGCATTTTGCCGACCTGGCGCGGATGGAGGACATCCTTCGCGACAGCGGTCTGGATTGGACTATCACCCGACCGCCGAAACTCACCGACAAGCCACTGACCGGCAGTTACCGGACGGCGTTTGGACAGAACATCCGGGGCGGCTGGTCCATTCCACGTGCCGACGTCGCCCACCACATGCTCCGCGTACTCGACCAACCCGAAACGATCAAGCAATTCATCGGCATCGCCAGCTAGCAAGGAGAACCACTATGAGGATCAGACCAGTT
>JAOPYK010000214.1 GCA_025964695.1 Streptosporangiaceae bacterium
CGTGTGGTTGCCGCTTCCGGTGTGGTCTTGGGCCTGTGTGTGCGGGTGGCCGGGTGGGTGGTGCGGCGGTCCGGGGATGGTGCCGGTGGGTTCGATGGTGAGGGGGTACGGCGGGGAGGTGGATGGGTCGCTGTTGGGATCGCCGCGGTAGGTGGCGGTGATGTTGTGGCGGCCGGGGGTGAGGTCGGTCACCGTGAGTGTGGCGGTTGCGTTGGTCAGGGTGGCGGTTCCGAGCGAGGTGGTTCCGGCGGGGGTGGTGTCGGAGAATTCGACGGTGCCGGTCGGTGTGGTGGTGCCGGACACCTGCGCGGTGAGGGTGACCGGGCGGCCGGCGGGTGCCGGGTTGGGTGAGGCCGTCACCCTGGTCGTGGTGCCGGTGCGTTTGACAAGCGCCAGACTGTGGTCCCCGCCGGCGGCGATCGCGGTCACGCCGGTCAGCCCCGCCGGCGGACGCGCCTGCCCCAGGCTGTTGTAGCCCCAGCCGACCACCGTCCCGTCCGACTTCAACGCCAGATTGTGGTACCCGCCGGCGGCGATCGCGGTCACGCCGGTCAGCCCCGCCGGCGGACTCACCTGCCCGTAGAAGTTGTAGCCCCAGCCGACCACCGTCCCATCGGACTTCAACGCCAGACTGTGGTACTCGCCGGCGGCGATCGCGGTCACGCCGGTCAGCCCCGCCGGCGGACTCACCTGCCCGTAGCCGTTGTAGCCCCAACCGACGACCGTCCCGTCCGACTTCAACGCCAGACTGTGGCCCCTGCCGGCGGCGATCGCGGTCACGCCGGTCAGCCCCGCCGGCGGACTCGCCTGCCCGTTGCCGTTGTCGCCCCAGCCGACGACCGTCCCATCGGATTTCAACGCCAGACTGTGCTGGTAGCCGGCGGCGATCGCGGTCACGCCGGTCAGCCCCGCCGGCGGACTCGCCTGCCCGTAGAAGTTGTAGCCCCAGCCGATCAGCGTCCCACCGGACTTCAACGCCAGACTGTATAACCCGCCGGCGGCGATCGCGGTCACGCCCGTCAGCCCCGCCGGCGGACTCACCTGCCCGTTGCCGTTGTCGCCCCAGCCGACGACCGTCCCATCCGACTTCAACGCCAGACTGTGGTACCCGCCGGCGGCGATCGCGGTCACGCCGGTCAGCCCCGCCGGGGGACTCGCCTGCCCCTGGTAGTTGAGGCCCCAACCGACGACGGTGCCGGCGGGGGCGGCCAGCACGGGTGCACCCAGCGCCCAGGTCACCGTGACCGCCAGGACTACCGCACACCAGGCCGACAGCCACCGGCTCCCGCCTACCACCCGCCCCGACACCATCAGCCCCCCTGGCCCCTTCCGGCACACCAGCATCACCAGCCCCACACGATGAGCCACACGTCATCACACAGCGGCCACCCGGGAACACCGCGAGAAGGAATCGATCAGGTCAGGAAACGTCATCACCGGCACAGGCACGCAAGCACCTGCCAAAAATCAGACGGTGGCGGCTGGAACGGTCGACCCACCCGGCGCTGGACCGAAAGGCCAGTCGACCGCGGATGGCAAGGATAGGACGGGCAGGTGGGCGAGCCTGACGCCCAAGCGTCAACCAGCAGCGGACGAGTGACCAACTGGGTGACAACCGAGAGGCACACCCTGGCACCGACTGACCCGACCTGACACCACAAAGCGCTCATCCCCAGCCTTGCTCACCCCGCCGACCTCAGTCACAAGCGCCAAGTATGGGCTATCAGCCCGCGCAGAGAGGCCCCTGTCAAGATCCGGAATATGCACGGAATGATCAACGTCGAGAGCACCGCCGTCGAGCGACCATCAGCAGGTCAGCAGCTATGCGAGGCCCCAGAAGGGTGACCCACTTCTGACGGGAAAACCCTGGGCTCAGCCACGCGCGCGGCAGCATCCAGCGGAGCATCAGCTCTGCCGGATGGGGAGGAACCGTAGGTCAGGCGGCGGGTTCGAGGATGACGGTGAAGCCGAGGGCTTGGAGTTGGCGGATGTGTTCGCGGGTCTTGCGTGCGGTGTCGATGCGGCGGGTGTGGAAGTCGACGCCCAGGTCTTGGTAGCGGCTGGCGGGGTCGCCCAGCAGGTGCCAGATGATGGTCGGGATGGAGCGGGCGATCGCGACCGGGGCTTTGCGTTTGGGCATGCGTTTGACCAGCCGCCGGTGGCGTTCGTCCAGGAAGCTTTGGGTTTGGCGGCCGCGGCGGCGACCTCGCCGAGGACGCCTTTGAGGTAGCGGTCACCGTGGCCGGTCTTGCCGGCCTTCTTCTTCGCGCCGGACTGGATGGTGGCCGGGCACAATTTCGCCCAGGACACCAGGTGGCCGGCGGTGGGGAACCTGGTCATGTCCAGCCCTATCTCGGCAAGGATGATCTGTGCGCCGCGGCGTCCGATCCCGGACACCTCGTCGAGGCGATCGAGGGCGGGCAGCGGTGGCGTGGCCGGGTCTTGGTTGTTTGCCTACTGGCTGACGTCCACACTGACGCCAGTTTTCGCGTGGCTGACTGCCATATGGCTGCCATTTCCCGTGTGGTGGTGGCCGGGTGGGTGGTGCGGCGGTCTGAGGACGGTTTCGGTGGGTTCGATGGTGAGGGTGACCGGCGGGGAGGTGGATGGTTGGTAGTTGGTGTCGCCGCTGTAGCTGGCGGTGATCTCGTGGCGGCCGGGAACGAGGTGGGCCGCGGTCAGCGTGGCGGTTCCGTTGGTCGGCGTGGCGGTTGCCAGCGGGGTGACGCCATCGAGGAAGGTGACGGTTCCGGTGGGAGCGGTTTGCTGGATTCTGTTGTTCCGCGCGGCGTTGACGGCGAAGACCGTGACCTGTGCGGAGAGGGTGACCGGCTGGCCGGCCTGGGCGGGGTTGGGTGCGGCCGTCACTGTCGTCGTGGAGGTGCTCTTGGTGATGGTGAGGGTGATCGGTGGGGAGGTCGAGGCCGGGCAGTTGGTGTCGCCGCTGTAGGTGGCGGTGATCTGGTGGTCGCCGGTGGTGAGGTCGGAGCGGGGCAAGGTGGCGGTTCCGTTGGTGACGGTGGCGGTGCCGGGGCTGGTGGTGCCGTCGAAGAACTCGACCGTCCCTGTCGGTGCCAGCGTGCAGGTGATGTGGGCGGTAAGGGTGACCGATTGGCCGGCCTGGGCGGGGTTGGGTGCGGCCGTCACTGTCGTCGTCGAGGTGGCCGTGAGTGCGAGGCTGAAATCGCCGCCGGCGGAGATTGCGGTGACGCGGGTGAGTCCGGCCGGCGGCGTCGTCTGCCCGAAGGGGTTGTCGCCCCAGCCGACGACGGTGCCGTCGGATTTCAGCGCGAGGCTGTGGTAGTGGCCGGCGGCGATCGCGGTGACGCCGGTGAGTCCGGCCGGTGGCGTCGCCTGCCCGAAACTGTTTAGCCCCCAGCCGACGACGGTGCCGTCGGATTTCAGCGCCAGGCCGTGATAGCCACCGGCGGCGATCGCGGTGACGCCGGTGAGCCCGGCCGGGATGTCGGTCTGTCCCCAGGTGTTGTCGCCCCAGCCGACGACGGTGCCGTCGGATCTGAGCGCGAGGCTGAATGCGCTCCCGGCGGCGATCGCGGTGACGCCGGTGAGTCCGACCGGGATGGTGGTCTGTCCGGAGGTGTTGTCGCCCCAGCCGACGACGGTGCCGTCGGATTTCAGCGCCAGGCTGAAATTGCTCCCAGCGGCGATCGCGGTGACGCCGGTTAGTCCGGCCGGTGGCGTCGTCTGCCCGAGGGTGTTGTCGCCCCAGCCGACGACGGTGCCGTCGGATCTGAGCGCCAGGCTGTGATTGTCGCCTGCGGCGATCGCGGTGACGCCGGTGAGTCCGGCCGGGATGGTGGTCTGTCCGAAGGTGTTGTCGCCCCAGCCGACGACGGTCCCGTCGGATTTCAGCGCCAGGCCGTGATAGCCACCGGCGGCGCTCGCCGTGACGTTGGCCAGCCCGGCCGGTGGCGTCGCCTGCCCGTAGAAGTTGTTTCCCCAGCCGATCACCTGCGCGGGTGGAGCGGCGAGCGCGGGGAGGGCCATCGCGCAGGTCAGCGTCGCCAATGCTGTGACCACCGCACACAACATCGAGCACCTCCGGCGCCCTGGCACCATTGGCAACAACGTCATCATCGACCCCTCCGGCATCATCCGCCCCACAAGTGATCAACACGTCATCACGAGGCGCTGGCGCGGAACCACCGGGAAAGAGAATCGATCAAGTCAACAAACCGTCATGACCAGAAGGACAGCATCAAACCCCGCCGCGATCGAGGCGATGCGTGAGCGCGGCATCGACATCTCGGCTGAGTTCCCCAAGCCGTGGACCGACGAGATCGTCCGGGCGGCCGACGTCATCGTGACCATGGGCTGCGGCGACGCGTGCCCGATCTTCCTCGGCAAACGGTACGAGGACTGGGTGTTGGACGACCCCGAGGGCCAGGACGTGACCGCTGTACGGCCGATCCCCGACGAGATCGAACAGCGCGTCCGCGGTCGAGGACACCACTGGCCTGCTAGCCGGACTGGCTGACTTTCACACTGACTGCCATATGGATTCCTGAGCTGGGCCTCTGCGCGATGCGGGTGCGGCCTGCGTCGTCTGGTCAGGCTGCGACGTGCGGCAGGCGGGCGCAGGCCTCGCGAAGGGCCTGATGTCCGGTCTGGCCAATGGTTGGAGTAGGACGCCGCCGCGGGCTGGCCCCTTCTCCGGCGGAGCCGTGGTGGCTCGGCCCGCCTGGAAGGGCAGGGGAGACTGGGCGGCGGCGGCTCTCAGCGGACCCCATGGTATGGAGATGCGCGTCAGCCGGCCGTCCAGGGACGGAGTTTCTCGGGGTTGCGTACTGCCCAGATGTGCTTGATCCGGTCGCCTGCGATGTCGAACGCGAACACTGTCACGGTGACGCCGTCTTGCTGAGCCACCAGACCTGGCTGGCCGTTGACCGTACGCTCCAGGAAAGTCACGTTGCTGGGTGCCCGGCCGGCGATATCGACCAGGAAGTGCGCGATCTGCTCGCCGCCTTCGATCGGGCGGAGCGCGGCGGTGGCGAGGCCGCCGGTGTCGGCGATCGTCGTGGCATCGGGGTCGAGGAGGCCGATGAGGGCGTCGATGTCCTTGGCTTCCCAGGCCTGTTTGAAGTCCCTGATGATGCCGGCCTGCTGGGCCGTCGGAGTCGCGGGAGCCTGCGACGCGCGGATGCGGTGGCGGGCTGAGGAGGCCAGCTGGCGGCATGCCGCCGGCGTACGGCCGGTGATCTCGGCGATTTCGGCGAAGGGGTAGCGGAAGACGTCGTGGAGGATGAACGCGACGCGCTCGGCCGGAGTCATTGATTCGAGCACGACGAGGAAGGCCATGTTGACCGACTCATCCAGGGTGACCCGGTCGGCCGGGTCGACCGTGGCGTCGCCCGGCCGCCCGTTGATCCACTCCGTACGTTCGGGCAGCGGCTCCGGGATCCATTCGCCCACGTAGGTCTCTCGCCGGGCACGTGCCGAGCCGAGCAGGTTGAGGCAGATGCGACTGGCGACCTTCGTCAGCCAGGCGCCGGGGGATTCGATGGCTTCTTGCTGCTGTCGGGGCATGGCGTACCAGCGGGCGTAGGCCTCTTGTACGGCATCCTCGGCTTCGGCCAGGGAGCCGAGGAGCCGGTAGGCGAGATTGATGAGCTGACGCCGCTCGCTCATGATCGCGCTCAGGCCGGGATCGGGCTGGCCGTGTCCTGGCTCGGATTGGGTGCTCATGGTGTCGCCGACTCCCTCGGTCGCATCTGCCCTCACCAGTTCGACAAGACAGCGCACCGAACTGTGAGGTTGGCGCGTCGCCTCACATTCCAAGGGGTTGTGTTGTCGTACTGCTGAGACGAACACACCATCCAGCGAGCAGGAAGCTCAGTGACATCATGACCCGCTTCTCGGTCCGGCGATCGCGCCTGGCCGACACCCTGACCACTCCCGGCGGCACCGACTGCACCGCCGGCGTGGACGCTTCCTGCAGCACCATGCAACAGCGGCCCGATGCCGTCGTACACCGGGTTCGATATGACAAGGAGGAAACCGATGAACGATCTGCAGGCCATCGCTGACCGCATCGAGATCGAGGCGCTGCGCGGCGAGTTCACCGACGCGGCGATGATGGGCGACTACGATCGCTTCGCGTCGCTGTTCACCCACGACGCCGTGTACCGGATCCCCGACGCCAACGTCGAGCAAACTGGCCGGGAGGAGATCCGCGCCGGGACCGAGCGGCTGGCGGATGAGTGGGAGTACTTCGTGCAAACCACGCACCCGGGCGCGATCCAGCTTGACGGCGACACCGCGTCCGGTCGCGCCTACGTCTGCGAGATCGGGCGCCTGCGCGATGGCAGTTCGATCTTCAACTATGCCCTGTTCCACGACCGCTATCAGCGCACCCCGGACGGCTGGAAGTTCACCGAACGCGTCTTCGAAGTCAGGTACTTCGACACCACTCCGCTCGCGGGCTCACCCCACGTAGCCTGGGCGGCCGCTAACCCGCCGGCCGGGAACGAGTCCTCGGCGCAAGGAACACGGTAACCATGGCTACACCAATATCCCCGGCACCTGAGATCCCGGTCCGGTGCACCCGGGCGGCCGCCTCGGCGTGCCCGTTGCGCTGATCAGGATCGGCATCATCCTCGGCAGCACCACGCCCCAACCACACCGGCGAGCAGGTCGCCCAGTGAGTCCATGACATGGCATCGCCGCAGCGACGCCGACTTCAAGCTGATTGACCAGCGTAACTACCCGCTGCCGCACCTGGACGAGCCGCTACTGGCGAGGTTCAGCCAGTATCAGCACGAGTACATCAGGGTCTGAGCGGACAAGATCGCTTCGTTCGACGGGTCGTCATGATCACCCCCAGGGTGCAACCACTCCACCTCCGGGGTGCTCAAGAACGCCATCGACCACCTGTACGCGGGGTGGAAGCGCACGAGCCAGGCCGAGTAGCCACCATGACGATGAGCTTTGGGCTGACACCCGAAGCCACCGTCACCGCGCCGCGGACCGGGCAACGCCGATCCGGCACCACCTGCGCCCTACGACCCCGCCACACCACGACCAGCCCAGGAGGCACCATGACTACCCCGATTCCGGCAACACTGTTCGCCGACCCGGCGCCCACGCAGCGCCTGGAGCGCGCGGCCACTGCGCTGACGGCACACGGTTTCACCGTTGAAATCCTCGACGACGCCGCCGCCGCGCGTACCCGCATCAAACATCTGATACCCGAGGGCGCCAGCGTGTTCACCGCGGCCAGCGAGACCCTCCGCCTGTCTGGCATCGATGAGGACATCAACACCGGCGGCCGGTACCAGGCCGTCAAGCCACGCGTCCTGGCCATGGACCGCGTCACCGGCGCCGACGACATCCGGCGGCTGATCGCCAGCCCCGACGTCGTCGTGGGCAGCGTCGCCGCGCTCACCGAAACCGGCTCCCTCGTGGTCGCCTCGGCCAGTGGAAGCCAACTACCCGCCTACGCCGGCGGCGCCGCCAGCGCGATCTGGATCGTCGGGGCGCAGAAGGTGGTACCCGACCTGAGCACCGCGCTGCGCCGCGTCGAAGACCACGCCCTCCCGCTGGAAAGCGCCCGCGCCCAGGTGGCCTACGGGCAGCCCAGCGCCATCAACCGCCTTCTCATCCTCAACGCAGAACCCCACCCCGGGCGCGGCACCGTCCTGCTGCTCCGCGAAGCCATCGGATTCTGAAACCACCCGGAGCAATCATGACCCGCATCTCGGTCCACACCACCGAATCCAGACCCCAGGCCGCCAGCCAGCTCACCGAGCTCACCAGCAGTCTTCAGTCGGCTTTCCCGCCTCGCGCCTGGTAGCCGGGCAGCCAGCGCCGCAGTTGTTCGCGCGTGTCACGGGTGCGGCCGAAGTCGCTGGCCGGCCGAACGCATCCGGCCGGGCCAGCATCGCACTGCACGTCATGCTTAACGGACGTCGTCCCCACGGACCGCGGACGCGGCCAAGCCCGGCACCAACTCCTCCTGGACCCGGTCCCGTTTCAGGTACATGTCCCAGTAGCGCTCGGCGAGGTCCTCGGCTGTCCCGCGGGCGGGTGGTCGTCCTGGCCTGCGCTTGGGGGCGCAGCACGAGGATCTCTACATCTTTCGAGGTTTCCGATCGGGCGAGTAGCGCGATCCAGCCGAACACCCGCAAGACGATCAAGTACAGCAGCCGCAGAGCCATGCTGCGATCCTGCCGGAGCCGAGCAGCTGCGCACGGCAAAACCCCAGATCAGACCCTGCGACACGATTCTCGGCACTCAAACCCGCCGGACCAGATCGGCCGCCCGGGGCGGTTCGGCGTTCGGCGGGGGCGGACTTGCCGCGGCGGCGACGCTTGTCAGCCCGGGCCGGACCGCCCAGGCATGGCCGCGTTAGCCGGAACAGCAGATTGACGCCGAACCCACAAGTGAGGTCCAGATCACATTCGGCCCTCTGATGTCACACTCCGGGTGCCGCCGCACATCTTAGGAGGGAGCACACAACAGGGAGCAATCAACAGGAGGCCAGCCCATGCCCGACAGCTCGGGGGACACCGCGGAGGACACCGCGACGCAGGTGTTCGCCGACCATCGCGAGTTGCTGTTCTCCGTCGTCTACAACCTGCTTGGCAGCGTCGCGGACACCGAGGACGTCCTGCAGGACACCTGGCTGTCGTGGGTGCCCAGAAACCGGGCGTCGAGCGCGGAGGAGATCGCCAACCCGCGCGCCTACCTGGTACGGATCGCGGTGAACCACGCGCTCGCGCGGCAGGCCGCCATCAGCCGCCGCCGCGAGACCTACATCGGGCCGTGGCTGCCCGAACCCCTGGTCACGGCCACCACCACTACCAACATGCCCGACCCCGCCCTGCGCGCCGAGTCGGTGTCGATGGCGCTGCTGGTCGTCCTGGAGACCCTCACCCCGCTGGAACGCGCGGTGTTCGTCCTGCACGAGGTGTTCGGTTACGCCCACACCGAGATCGCCGACATCCTCGACCGCACCCCGTCGGCGATACGCCAGCTCGCCCACCGCGCCCGTGAGCACGTCCACGCCCGCCGCCCCCGCTACCAGGCCGACCCCCGCCTCCAGCAACAGGTGACCGAACGGTTCCTGGCCGCCGCGCTCGGCGGTGACCTGGACGCCCTCCTGCAGATCCTGGCACCGGAGGTGACCATGTGGACCGACGGCGGCGGCAAGGTCAGAGCAACAACGCTGCGCCCGGTACACGGCCGCGACAAGGTCGCCCGAATGATCACCGGCGTCAGCACCCACGCACCCCAGAACATCGACGTCCGATACCGGACGGTCAACGGCGACCCGTCCGCGCTGCTGTTCGCCGACGACGCCCCTTTCGCCGTCATGATCATCGACCTCACCCCGGACGGAAACCAGGTGTCGGGAATCTACGTCGTCACCAACCCCGAAAAGCTCTCCCGAATTGAAGATGAAAAATGATCCCGATCACCACAGCCGACCCTCTTGGCTGCGTTCGGAATCGAAGAACCAGCCCGAGTTTCCAATGAGTGCGTGATCGAGCTCGGGACGCTTGGGTCGAAGTGGCCGGCTGACCTGCACCGATCCGACGATGCCGAACCGGACCCAGCACCGGCCATAATATGGATTCCATATGATACGGTATTCATATTGAATTAATTCGTCGTTTAGCCGGCGAAGTGATGACCGTTCAAGAGATCACAAGGAGTTCCGATGACCACTGATGATGCACAGCGCCGACGTTCTTTGCGGGGCAAGGTCGATTTCACGATGATGTACGCGGCGCACGATGCGTTCCAGCGTGACCTGCGGCGCCTGACCGCCGTGGTCGGGGCGGGCCGGACCGCTGACCCTGCCGTGCGTGCCGGCTGGGAGACCTTCAAGAACCAACTGCATATCCACCACGCCGTCGAGGACGAGGCACTTTGGCCGCCGCTACGGCAAAAGGTCATCGGGTCCGATGAGGCGAGCGTGCTGGACGCCATGGAAGCCGAGCATGCTCGCATCGATCCGCTGTTGTCGCGGGTCGATGCCTCGTTCGCCGCTGCCGACGGGGCGGCGTTGGCAGAGAACGCCGGTGCGCTGGCCGCGGCGCTGGAGGCTCACATGGAGCACGAGGAGGACCAGGCGCTTCCTCTTGTCGAGGCACGTTTGGGGCCGGAGGGCTGGGCCGGGTTCATCAAGGCGATCAGGGCGAGGCAAGGCCTGAGGGGAGCGGCCGAATTCCTTCCCTGGATACTCGATAGCGCGTCGGCCGAGACCAGCAGGCGGGTGCTCGGCGGGCTGCCCGCACCCGCCCGGCTCCTCTACCGGGCGGTATGGCGTCCCGGCTATGCACGCACCCCGCGCTGGAACACCACGACGGCCTGACGTTGAGGTCAGGCGGCGGTCCGCCCACCGCGGACCAACATCGCGATCCAGGCCCATACGTCACACCAGTCACCTGATCCATGGAGTCGCGCCATCGCGCTCGCTCCCCTGGTGGCGACCGCAGTGACCAGCGCGAAGTACTGGGGCGACCCTCACGGCCTGGAGGGCGCACTCATCTGGAAGTGAGCAAAAGGAGGGCGGGGCACCGCTGCGGTGCACTCGCCGAGCAGAGGTTCCCGCACACAGGAAAGGACTTGTCGTGATCTTTGTAACTGGAGCGACCGGCGCCGTCGGTCGGCCCCTGATCGACCTGCTCAGCGCCGCGGGCGCCGACATCCGAGCGGTCACCCGTAACACGCAGGCCGCAGGCCTACCCGCCGGAGTCGAGGTCGTCGAGGGCGACCCCTCGAAGCCGGCCACGATCACCGACGCCCTGCGGGGCGTCACCGCTGTGTTCCTGAACCCGCGCGCGATCGGCAAAGCCGCCGACGAACTGCTGACGCTCGCCCGAGAACAGGGGGTGAAGCGGGTGGTGGCCATGTCGGCGCTCAACGTCGACTTCGACCTGACCCGGCAGCCGTCCCGTCTCCGCGGCGAGTACAACAAGGAGGTCGAGGCCGCCGCCGTGGCATCCGGCCTCGAGTGGGTGGGCCTGCGGTCCGGTTTTTACGCCATCAACACCATCGGCATGTGGGCCGGTCAAATCCACGCCGGCGACGTCGTACGCGGCCCGCACGCAGAGTCCGCATGGGCACCGCTGCACGAACGAGACATAGCCGCGGTCGGCGCCCACGCCCTGCTCACCGACGAGTTGGTGGGCCGGCGGCCTGTGCTCACCGGACCGCGGTGTCTCACCCAGGAGGAAATGGTCACCACGATCGGCGAGGCGATCGGCAGGCCTCTGCGTTTCCAGGAAGTTCCACCCCAGGTCGCCAGGCAAGGCATGATCCAGAGCGGTTTTCCCGCGGCGCTCGCCGCCGGCTTCCTGGCGATGCAGGCCGAGTCTTACGGGCAGCCGGGCCTCGTCTCCGGCGAGGTCGAGAAGATCCTCGGCCGCCCCGGGCTCACCTTCGCGGAGTGGACCGCCGACCACGACGCCGCATTCCGGAACTAATCGGCCGGCGACCGCAAGAGTGCGCCCGTCCATGAGTCTGATATCGGTGCCGTGGCGTCGGTGGCCCGAGCGACTCCTTGATCGCAACGCTCAGCTACCGTCGACGCCGAGCGGCCCAACCACTCGCCGGCGCCTACCCGAGCGTGACCAAGGCCTGGGTGGACAGCGGCTACAAGCGCAGCGTGATCGAAGCAGGCGCGGCCCAGGGCATCGACGTCGAGGTCATCACGAAAGATCCGGAGAAGGAGGGATTCCACCCAACGTTTGCTCAGGTTGAGAACAGGTCTCGGAGGCGGCTGGGTGAGTAGCCCAGTTCGGCTCGTACCGTACGGCTGAGGTGGGCCTGGTCGGCGAAGCCGACAGACGAGGCCAGGCCGGCGAGATCGGTTTCACCTTCCTCAATGCAGGTGAGGACTCGGCTGACCCGGACCCGGTTACGGTAGCGGCTGACGGTCATGCCGACGTGTCCGCGGAAGGTGCGGCTTAGATGAGCGGGGGAGACCCGCAGCATCCGCGCCAGCCGGACCAAATCCGCCGAGTCGGGGTCATCGGCCATGATGGCCTCGCGTGCCCGATCAGCCAGGTCGGCATGGCCCGGAGCCCGCGCGGCCCGATGTGGGCGCACTGCCGTGGTGAGCGCGCCGATGAGCCGTTCGACAGGGTCGGCGGCGTCACGCATGGTCCGAAGCAGCAACCGGTGGGCAAGCTCCATCCGGGCGTCCACGACCACTGCCGATGCCGGTACCTGCTCGCCGATGACGGTACGCCAGAGCGGCTCGCGAACCGCGATGAACGTGCACACGTCGCCTCCGGCAGGGTGGGCGAACCTGTGCTCCCGCCCTGGCGTCTGGAGGTAGCCCAGGGTGGGGTCGACGGTCTGCCGATGCCCGTCGCTTAACAGACGGAACATTCCGCGGTGCGCCAGCACGATTCCAGCCGAACTGGTCTCCTCCGGCGCCGACCATCCCCGGTGGCTCGCGGCGCACGCGACCACGCGCACATGGAAATCTGGCGTACTCACCACGACCCTCGAACTTTGCACCGGTCCAGCCTAAGCGCAAATATCTTCAAGACTTAGGCGGCGGGGAGAGCGAACAGTGTGGGTCATGCTCGTCTCTGCTACTCAGGAATTGACTCGTGAACGTGCCGGGGTCTTGCTCGGGGTGTTGCTGACCGGGCAGACCATGGCGTCGATGGACGGATCGATCGTCAACGTGGCCCTCCCAGCTATCCAGCGCGACCTTGGGGGCAGCGGCGCCGCGCTGCAACTGATCGTCTTGGCGTATCTGCTCACGCTGGGAGTGCTGATCGTTACCGGCGCTCGTTTGGGCGACCTGCTGGGCCACCGGCGGGCGTTCCTGCTCGGGCTCGCCGGATTCACCGGTGCCTCGCTACTGTGCGGCCTGGCACCGACCGCGCTCCTGCTGGTCATGGCCCGTGTCGCGCAAGCTGCGGCGGCGGCGCTGATGATCCCGCAGGTCTTCTCGCTCATTCAGTTGCGCTTCGCGGGGCCGGCCCTGCGGCGCGCGATCGGACTGTACTCGATGGTGCTGGCCCTGGGGGTCGCGCTCGGCCAGATAATCGGCGGCCTGGTAGTCAGCGCTGATCTGTTCGCGCTGTCCTGGAGACCCGCGTTCCTGATCAATGTGCCGATGGGAGCCGTGCTCACGATGGCCGGAATGCGTTGGCTGCCGCACGCTGAGCGGACGGCGCGGCGGTTCGACCTGACCGGCGTGGCGCTGCTCACTGTGGCGATGGCCGCGCTCATCACGCCGCTGGTCTTCGGACGCCAGTACGGTTGGCAGTTGTGGACCTGGCTTTCGCTGCTAACGGGCGTGGGACTGCTGGCGGTTTTCACATGGTTCGAGCGACTCGTCACTGATCGCGGCAGGCTACCGCTGCTGGACCTGGAGGTGCTACGACCCCGTGGCGTGAAACCAGGGCTGGTGGCCTGCCTGCTCGTCATGGGATGCTACTCGGCCTTCCTGTTCGCCTTCACCCTCCACCTGCAAGAGCACCTGGGTTTCGGGCCGCTCGGCGCCGGGCTGGCCTTTGTGCCGTATGCGAGCGGCTTCGCCGCGCTCAGCTTGACCTGGACCCGCTTGCCGCACCGAGTCCAGATGGCTCTGCCGGTCACTGGCCCGTTGCTGTTCGCAGCCAGCACGGTGATCGTGGCAGAGGGTTTCGCGGACGGCTGGGCAGCCGGGCAGCTGGCCCCGCTGCTGTTCGCAGCCGGTACCGGCCATGCGGCCGGCTACAGCCCACTGATCGCACAGATGTCAGTCGTCGTCGGCCCCGACAGAGCCTCGGCGCTGTCCGCACTCAACTCCACTGGCCCCATGCTCTCCTCTGTCATGGCCATCGCCGGACTCGGCAGCCTATACCTGGCGGCCGGTCTGACCTGGACCCTCGCAGCCATAGCCGCCCTACTCCTCTGCGGCGCGGCCAGTGCCAGGCTCGCCCGGCACAGCCTCACCCGATCCCCGACCCTCCAAGCCCGGCCGCCCAGTGACATAGCGAGATGATCACCGGGCAACCGACACCCGGCCCCTCGACAACCGGACAGTGCGCGGCTCTTGGCATTACCGCGCGACTCGCGCCAGAAGAGCGTGAGCGGATGGCAGCCTCAGGACGACAGGTGCTGCCTTGCCCACGGGAAGGTCCTATCGCCCTGGGGTCGCCGACGGACGTCTTGGGCTTCAAGGACGTCTCGGTAGACGTCTCAGACGTCTTTGGCGCTGGAGACGTTTTCGCGGACGTCCCGGACGTCTTCGGGGTGACCGTCGGTTTCGCCGGGCAGGCCGTACCCGCCTCCACCAGTTGCGTGCTCGCGGGGGCGGGCCCGGAGCCGCCGGCTCCTCCGGACACCTTCGCCGCGATGTCGGCCTGGAGGTCCGCCAGGCCAGCTGTAGGCGAGACCTCGTAGGAGACGTGCACCGTTCGGCACGAAGGGTATGGGGGCGCTTACGCCGCATCGCCCTTTCTAGTCCCGACCAGACCTGGGCGCCGGAATCGCTGCCGCTGTCGAGGCGGAGGCCGCCGTATGACCGGCCAAAGTTTGCTGGCGCCGGGCGATAACGGGCGTTGGCTCCTGGTACCGGTGTGACGACGGCCCCGGCGCCATGGCAGTCGGGGCCGTCGTGTGAGGCGGCGGGTCTGCACGTTCTTCCTCCCGGTGCGGGTGAGGTGTCCCGTGCGCTGCGGTCTCTCCTGGCGTCGGGGTCACCCGGCCGGCGCGATCGCCGCTTTGAGGACGTCCCGCAGAGACGTCGGCGGACGGCCGATCAGGCCGGCGAGTGCCGGGTCGACCGGGGAGAAGTCGCCCTGGCGGCTGGCGGCGAACAGCCCGACGAGCATCCCCGCCTGCGGTTCGGGCACGCCGTGGGAGACCAGGCCCGCCCGGTACTGCTCGTCGGTCACCGTGACATGCTTGATCGGGCGCCCGGTGAACTCGGAGGCGATTGCTGCCACGTCGGCGAGGTCGAGGGCTTGGGAGCCGGTGAGCGGCGGGGTCGGACCGTCAAAGCGTCCCTCGTCGGTCAGCGCGATCGCGGCCGCCTCGGCCAGGTCGGCGTGGGCCGTCCAGGAGACCGGCCCGTCCTGCGGCACGGCCAGTTCGCCTGTCTGCAGGGCCCCACGGAGCAGCATCACCGTCGTGGCCGCGTAGAAGCCGTTGCGCAGCGAGGTGTGGGCGACACCGGAATCCCGCAGCGCCTTCTCGGTGGCGGCGTGGTCGGGCATGGGCGAGAACGGGGAGGACGGGTTCACGCCCACGTGGCTGGTGTAGAGGATCCGGCGCGCACCGGCCGCCTTGGCCTCCTCGATCGCGGTGCGGTGCTGGCTGACCGCCGTCTCGCCGGTGGTGTCGGCGGACACGATCAGGACCTGCGACGCTCCCTCGAAGGCTTGGGCGAGGCTCGCGGGATCGGTGAAGTCACCCCGGCGGACGCGGATGCCCCGCTCGGCCAGTCCTCGCGCCTTCTCCGGGTCGCGGACGCTCACTGCGATCTGCTCGGCGGGGACGCGATGAAGCAGGTCCTCGACGATGGCCCGGCCGAGCTGGCCGGTGGCCCCGGTAACGATGATCATGATGACCTCCAGTTGGTTCAGTTGCGGTGAGGTAACGGCGCACGGGGCGCCTCCCGGCGGGGATCAACCCTGTCCGACACCGTATTCACTGCTAACACCAATTACGCTATCACTGATATGATAGTGCCGCTAACGGCGGTCTGTTATCGTTGAAACATGGAGGTAGTTGACTTCGCTGCCGAGGGCAGCCCCCGCGAGCGCATCCTCGCCGTCACGACCAAGCTGCTCGCCGCGGGCGGCCGGGAGGCCGTCTCGACCCGCGTGGTAAGTGCCGCGGCCGGGGTGCAGGCCCCGACCATCTACCGGCTCTTCGGCGACATGCAGGGCCTGCTCGACGCGGTCGCGGCCGAGGGCTTCACCGCCTACCTGAACAGCAAGACCGGCCTGGAACCCACCCCCGACCCGGTGGAAGACCTCCGCACCGGCTGGGACCTGCACGTCGGCTTCGGCCTGGCCAACCCGGCCCTGTACCTGCTCATGTGCGAGCCCCGCCCCGGGGCGGCTCCCCCGGCCGCTGTCGCCGGTGCCCAGGTCCTCGCCGCGCACATCCGCCGGATCGCCGAGGCAGGCCGACTGCGCGTCAGCGAGGAACGCGCCGCCCACCTCATCCAGGCCGCCGGCCGCGGAACGACCCTCACACTGATCGCCATGCCCGCCGACCGCCGCGACCCCGAACTGTCACCCCTGACCCGCGAAGCGATCATCACCGCCATCACCACCGACATCCCCGCACCCGCCCTACCCGGACCGGTCAGCGCCGCAGTCGCCCTCCGCGCCGTCCTGCCGCAGACCACCGCCCTCACCGACCAGGAGAAGGGCCTCCTACAGGAGTGGCTCGACCGCATCTCCAGCCCGGCCCGCTGACACCACTCCTTCGAAAACGGCAACACGGTCCGACGGGTGACCACCAACCGACCGCCGGTCAGGCCATGATCAAACCCGTTCCCAGCTGGCTCGCTCCATGTTGTATGCCGTTAACGGGGGACTGGATCCTGCGAATTGATTCCGTTCTCGGAGCTCGGTGAGAGTCGTGGTGTCAATGAGGAAACCGTCCCGGTTGCGCCGCAGGCGGGCAGGGCGGCCAGGTGAGCGGCGAGTTCGCGTCGACGTCGTTCCAATGCGGGTGCGGGCTTGCCGTCGAAGACGATCAGTACGCGTGGGAAGCGCGGGTATCTGTCACGCCAAGCGGCAGTCTGACGGGCGCCTGATCCGTCTGCGGGTGTCGGGACGTAGTCGTAGTAGCGGGCGTAGAAGGTGACCTTGGCGGCGAGGCGCGCCACGCTCATGGGCGCGCGGTCGAGTTCGATGAAGAACCGCAGGTGGTCGCTGCGACGGGCGGCCGGGTCCTCGGCGACGTAGTACAGCAGGGCGTCGCAGATCAGATGGCTGTCCTCGTACCGGCCGCCGCCGCTGCCGAAGCGGTGGGAGACCTCCGGGGTCCAGTCGAGTGGTCCGCAGTCGTGGCTGAGGCGGCGGGCGTGTTCGACGAACGCCAGGCCGGTTTCGTTGACGGCGAGCATGTGTTGTTGCAGGGGGCCGCTGGCCCGCTGGTGGCTCATCCGGTAGGCCCTGGAGGTGACCTCTCCGCTACCCTCCACCACCTGCGCGCGGCCGCGGTGAGGAACCAGGCCGCTTCGTGGGTGCCGCGGTCGCGCACGTTGGCGACGAGCCCGAGCGTGCGGAGCGTACGCAGCTCACGGGTGGCGTAACCGGACCTCGCCTCGGGGAGGAGAAGTCTCCTGATCTGCCCGGTCGTCAGAAGCCGGTGCTGGTACAGGCAGGTCAGGGCGAAGGCCGCGAAGCCACTGAGCGTCTCTCGCCCCGCCGACAGGCTGACCTGCTGATCGCTGTTGGTCATGGCAGACCCTCAGCAGATCCGGTCGGACCAGCCGCCGGGCTCATCAGCGGGCGACGGCGTCAGCTCGGTGCCATGGCCATCGCCCCGCCGTACGATCCGATGAGCTGGCCGCCCCTGCGGAGACGCTCGAGCGGGGCGTCCATTGCCCGGATCCACGGGCGTTTCTCGCGCGGGGAGATCTCTCCCCCGCCCGCCGCGAGAGGCAGCATCTGCGCCGCTGCGGCCGGGCAGGAACTCGTCGATGAGCTCCAGCATCAGATCCGGCCCGCCCAGCGCCAGACCGCAGGCCCCATCCATGACCCGCGCGCCGCGACCGGATGCCCCCGCCCGGGAGTGCCGCCGTCGCAGATGAGCGGTGCTGGCAGGAGAGATGTCCCGGCCGGTTCGCGACCTGCCGCTGAAGCCGGATCCGCTGCAGTCGCTGGCCGCCGCGGTCTATGACGTACGGCCCGATCTCGGCGAGCGTGCCGAGGTGTGCCTGGACTTGCTGCCACTGACGGCTGCCCGGGTCCATTCATTCACGTGCACCGGCCTAGGGCGAGGGCGCCACCGTACGCCTGTGTCGTCGAGGTCTCGGTGCAGGAATCTGGAGTATGGAGAGCCGCGGTACCAAGGACCGTACGGGGAGCGAGGGTAGGGTTCGTACGGGTCGCTATGGCCACTGGAAATGCCGCTGAGGAAGCCGTCCCCATATCCATCATGAAAGGGGCCGCGGGCCTTCGGCGATACGCCACTCGATCCGCCGCTCTGGATCGGGGCATCGGCGTCCGCGGTGTCGTCGGCCGTGATCAGGAGGGCACCAGCGATCGCTCCTGTGCCGAGGGCAGCGGTCAGGCGGTTACAGGTCCTGCTGCGTGCGGTCATGACAGCGAAGCTGGTCAGGCGCTGGCGGCCGCTCCGGTATCAGCGGGACGGGAGCGTTCAGCAGGATCCGTGACTCTTCCTCATTCGGCCGGGTCTGATTTCACTGGTGGTTCGCCGCCGGGGACGAGCCGTGCGAACCTTACGGCCGGCCGCCGCTATCGGCCCTGCGCTGCGGCCGGGCGGCCGGCTCGCCTTCGTCAGCATGGCGGAGCCGCGGCGCAACGACTGGATCCAGGTGAGCGAGGCCATGCGACAGCACGTGACTATGCCGGACTTCAGGTAGGCGCCGGAATGTTCTCGCTCGCAGATCCAGAACGGATCGGTGAGGTGCTCACCGGGGCCGGGCTGTCGGAGGTGACCTCGACGCCAGTCGAGTCGCCCATGAACTGGGGGCGCGATGCCGGCGGCGCGGCCGATCTCCTGACCACCTCGGGACCGGCTCGATTCATATTGAGCCAGGTCGACCGGGCCACGGCAGGCCGGGCCCGCGACGCGGTTGTCGCCGACGCCGCTGTGGACCGGTTCGCCGAGTTCTCCCAGGTGTGGGAGGACAGGTACCCGGCGATCATCTGGCTGTGGGAGAACGCCTGGGCCGAGTTCGTGCCGTTCCTGGCCTTCGACGTGGAGATAAGGAAGGACGTGGAGATAAGGAAGGTGGTGTGCACCGACCTGATGAACCGCACGGGTCTTCGGACCAGCAGCTGCGGACACCGACGTCCCGTCCCCGGCGATACCTGCCCGGCACATGACGGCCAGGCTGCGAGGGGCCTGCGCGCGCTGCTTCCACCGTCCTGGGCGCGCGTGGGGACCCGTTTGGATACGCTCAGCCACCGATGCGAGCACGGCTGATGCTCGTTCATTGATCGGCCGGTAGGGGGCCGTGAAGGGCGGGCGGTGTGAGCGGCGATGCAGCTGCGCCCGGCGGGCGATGACCCTCAACGGATCCAGCCAAGCCAGCCGAACGACAGACCGGCCCCAGACCGGGACGTAAGGCAGGCCTCCCGGCAGATCAGCGGAACGATCTGCTCCGGCGACATGATTCAGGCGGCCCTGCCGCCGGCGCGTGCGATGATCCAGTCGGCACCGCGCTGAGCCCACGCGATGCGGCGGTGCGTCCTCGGCCGCGCGGCGGTCCGCTTCCGGTCGGTCGGACGGCGAACCGTTGCATCGTGACCGACCGAGACACACGCCAGCTCCGCCAACCGCGCTCCGGCCCCCGCCAGCTCGAGCAGCGCACGCCGCTCCGCAGCAGGACCCGGCGCATCCAGCAGGCACGCGTACAGCGCCTCGACCTCAGCCACCCGCGCGCCCAGCCGTAGCAGCGCCTCGTCGCTCACCGCCGATTTCCTCCCGCAACCCATCGTGAATGAACCGCCGCGTAGTTCGCCCCGCTATTTGTTCCGCAACCGATCTCGCGGCCGGGGCGCCGCCGACCACGCGGCGCGTCGACGCGGCGCCAGGCGGAAACAGTTGCCCAGTTGCGTGAGTGTTTGACAGTATTCCCTCGACGCTCGCAGCGCAATCGAAGGAAACCTCTGCAAAGGGGCTTAGATCGACCTTCGCTGGAGTGTGTGACCGCAGTAGCCGGTGCCGTCGGCTGCGCTGAGGCATCCGGATCCGTACTTGGAGTTGTTGAAGCCTATGAGCGGCAATCCGATGTACACGGGGTATGTCGACGACGATCCCGGTCCGGTGCGGCCGCGCCGTTGGCGCATCCTCGGGTGGTTGTCGGTCGGCCTGTCGGTGGTGCTGATGGGCACCAGCCTCACCGCGTACGGGTTCTACTGGAGCCTGCAGCACAACATCCACCACGAGGACACCAACGGTCTGATCGGCGCGGATCGGCCGAAGAAGCTCAACAGCGCGCTCAACATCCTGATGCTGGGCACCGACAGCCGGGCGGGCGCCAACGCCGCGTATGGCCGCAGCATGAAGAACGAGCCGCCTCGTTCGGACACGATGATCCTGCTGCATCTGTCGCCGGGCGGCGGTCAGGCGATGGGGGTCAGCTTCCCGCGGGACATGATGGTGCCGATCCCGTCCTGTGCGCGTAAGGACGGGACCAGGACCGCGGCGGTATCGGTGGGGATGCTCAATTCGTCGTTCACCCTGGGCGGGGCGTCCTGCACGATCAAGACCATCGAGGGTTTCACCAACATCAAGATCGACCATTTCATGCAGGTCGACTTCACCAGCTTCAAGAGCATCACCAAGGCAGTTGGCGGCGTGGAGATCTGCCTGCCGCAGGCCGTCGACGACAAGGACTCCAAGCTGCACCTGTCCAAGGGGCGCCACGTCATCTCCGGTGAGACCGCATTGGCATATGTGCGTAACCGGCATGGGCTCGGGGACGGCTCGGACCTGCAGCGGATCAAGCGCCAGCAGCAGTTCATGGGCTCGCTGGCCAACAAGGTGCTGAGCGCCGGAACGCTCACCAACCCCAAGAAGCTACTGTCCTTGGCCGAGGCGGGCACCAAGTCCCTCACCACGGACAAGGACCTGGACATCAACAGCATGATGAAGATCGCCCAAGGCGCGCAGAGCATGACCGCCGGCAAGCTGCGCTTCGTCACCGCTCCCATCGGGGCCTACGCGCCCGACCCCAACCGGGTGGCCCTCTCCCAGCCCGCCGCCGACCAGTTCTTCGGCGCCATCCGCAATGACAAACAGGTCACCGACCAACCCAAGGGTTCGGCCGCGAGCAAGACTCCGCCCAGCCAGGTACGGGTGCGGATCTTCAACGCGACCAGCACGCAGGGACTTGCTGGACGGATCTCCGACCGATTGCGGGCCCAGGGCTTTCAAGTGATCAAGGTCGGCACCTCGTCACCCCGCAAGACCACGCAAGTGCTGTACGGCAGCGGCGCCGACCATCCGGCCGCCACCCTGGCCGCAGTGATCTCCGGCACCAGACTGGTCCCCCGCGCCAACGGCACCGCGGGCGTCGTGGACCTGATCGTCGGCTCGGACTTCACCTCCGTCAAGGCCAAGCCGACCGTCATCCCCAAACTCCAGGGTGAGATCCACGCCAACGACGACATCTGCAAGAAGCCCTGAGAGATGGTCCTGCCTCAACCGCCCGTCCGAGGCTGGCAATGCAGCGCACTGTACGTCAGCGGTTCCATCAACGGCTCCATCAACGGCTCTACGTCACGGTCCACGTCATGGACGGCCTCGCCGCTGCCCTCGGATTCGGGAGCATCGCTCATCGGTGGTCCTTGCCCGGGAGGCAGGCGCCTTCGGGCTCGGTGACAGACCACGAGATCACTTGCACAAGATCGCTGGCAGGCTCCGCTCAGGGCTCCTGGGCCGGTATGCGTAGCCAGGTGGGTGGCGGGAACTCTGGGTCGGTAAATCTTCGGGCAGGCCGTGGTGGTGGTTTGGCGGTGGGCTGGCCCTGAGGACGGCTCGGTCACAGCGTCGCCGCATTTGGCGGGATCGGGCGCCGGCAGAGCGGCCAGGTCGGACTGCCCCGGTTCGCGCATGTCCAGCGGCGCCTCATCCACGGTGACCGCCTTGGGGCACGGCTTGAGGTCGATCCGGATGATCGTCGCGGTGATCTTGGTGAGCGCGGCGACCTGCTGGCGGCGGGTTTGGTGGCGCCTGGCCACATCCTGATGAGCGCGCCCAACGTGACCAGCGTTAAGGGCACAATGACGGCCAGAACGGCGCGCCCCGCCCTGCGGGTGCTGGGTGCACCCCGTGCCGTGCGCGTGGCTACCGCCCGTGGCCGCCGACCTCGCCCGCGCGGTGGGAATGGCCAGGCAGGGGTCGTGGCGGTGGCCCGGCAATGGTGTTCACATCGTCCACAGGTGTTGTCCTTCGCAAGTGCCGGTTGCGCCGGGTCCTGGGCGCGTCCGGTTGTCGGGGGCTGGGGTCAGGTGCGGCAACTGTCGGTGTCGCCGGACACCCCGGCCGGTAGAGCAGCCACCTGGGTGGCGGTCGGGGCGGCCGTTGGTGTGTTGAGGGCGGTGGGGGGACGCAGGCCGGTGCCGGCGGCGGGCCAGTCCTCGCCCAGGACCAGGGTGATGGTGGCGGTACCGGTGGTGGTGAGAGTGCGGGCCTTGCCTGCCAGCAGGGCCCGCAGGGTACTCGTAGCGGACGTGCTGGTGGCGCCGGCGCGGATGGTGGTGCGGGCCACCCGGGTGGCGGGCGCGGTGGTGACCGGCCGGGCGCGAGTGAATCCGGCTGCGCGGAGCGCCGCGGACACCTCTGCGGCCAGGCCGGTGCGGCCGCTCCCGTTGACCACGCGCACCCGTACGGTGCCCAACGTCGTACGGTCAGTGGCGGGGGCCGGGGTGGCCGACCTGGTGGTGGGAGTGGTGGTGGGGGTGGTGGTGGGGGTGGCGGTGTCGTTCTTGACGGTGTCGAACAGGTGCTGGGCGTCGGGCTGGGTCCAGACCACCCGGTTGGGGTCGACCTCCCAGTAGTGGTTGGGGACGGTCACGAAGCGAACCTTGCCTGAGGTCATGCCGCGGACACTGTCGGCGATCTTGCGCAGGGTGCCGATGCCCAGGTCGTTGTCGGTAGTGATGGATTTGGTGGCGGCGTCCAGGAATCCGTACAGGCGGGTGGGGTCGGTGACCAGGTCGCTGCTGGTGGCCTTGTGGACGACCGAGGCCATGAACAGCTGCTGGCGTTTGATGCGGCCCAGGTCGGAGCCGTCGCCGATGCTGTAGCGGGTGCGGACGTAGGCCAGGGCGGTGTCGCCCTTGACCTGGTGGCGGCCGGCGGCCAGTTTCAGCTGGGATTTGGGGTCGTCGATGGCCTGGGGCAGGCAGATCTGCACGCCGCCGAGGGCGTCGACCATGCGTTTGAAGCCGGAGAAGTCGATCTGGATGAAGTGGTCGATGTGGATGCCGGTGGTGGCCTCGATGGTCTTCCAGGTGCAGGCGGCACCGCCGGCGGTGAACGTCGCGTTGATCATCTCGCGCACGGCCGGGATCTGGGCGCCGGTGGAGGTGGTACAGGAGGGGGCCTGCACCACGGAGTCGCGCGGCAGGCTGATCGCGGTGGCGCCGTCGCGGTGGGGTGAGATGTGCAGCACGATGATGGTGTCGGAGCGGGCACCCTCGATGCGGTGGCCGAAGGAGGCGTTGGCACCAGCCCGGGTGTCAGACCCGATCAGCAGGATGTTGAGCGCCTTGTTGTACTTGGGCGGCCGGACACCCCCCAGACGGTCCTTGACCTTCTGGTGGCTGATGTTGCCCGACAGGCGCGCATAGCCCAGATATCCGGCGACCCCGCCGGCGGCCAGGAGCACGGCGGCGGCCGCAGCCGACCAGCGCAGTACCCGCCCCCACCGGACCCGCCCGTCAGGGCGGCGGCGTCTCCTGCCCGTCGACCGGCCCGCACCGGCCTCCCGGCCCCCACCCGGGCCCCCGGGGCCGCAGTCCTGGTCGGCGGGCAGATCATCTGCCCCACCTGGCCCCGAAGGATCGCCGAGACGGTGCTGCGGCGCCTGAGCGAGGTGGCCGTTTGGGACCGGCCCGTCATGGCCGGGCTCCGGGTTCGGCCCGGGTGTGGTGTTCGCTTCTTCCATGGGTGCTGTCCTTCACAGGCGTGCACTTCCGCCGGCCCGGGGGCGGGCGGCGCCGGGTCCCCCGGATCGATTCGGCCGTCGCGGCGGTCAGGTCAGGATCGGGACCAGCCCGAGAGCGAACACCAGGTAGAACAGGCCGGCGAAAGCCAGCCGCATGGGGGTGAACTTGCGGGCGCGCAACGTGACCAACAAGTACACGATGGCGACCATGGTCATCGCCCCGGACCAGATCAGGGCAGCATCGAACTTCCACGCCGTGAACAGCAGACCGAGCCCGCTGGGCACGGTGGCCTGGATCATCATCGCGCCCGAGATGTTGGCCAGCGCCAGCTTGGTCTTGCCCTGACGCACCCAGATGATCGCGTTCATCGTCTCGGGCAGCTCGGTGGCGATCGGGGACAGCAGCAGCGCGGTCACCGCGGCGGGCAGGCCGATCATCGGGCCGATCGCGTCCAGCTGATGCACGAACAACTGGGAGGCGAAAAAGATCACCACCAGTGCCGCCAGGGTCTGCACGACCACCGCCCAGCCGGCCGGGGACGCCCTCCTGGGCTGCAGCTTCAGCGGCTCCAGCACATCCTCGTCATCCCCGCCGTGCCCGCCGTGCCCGGCAACGCCCTCAGCGGCGGGAACGTCGGGGCCGCCGCGCATCTCCCGCCAGAAGTAGACGGCGTAAGTGGCGAAGAACACCAGCCCCAGCGCCGGCTTGAACGCGAACGCCACCAGCCCCAGCGCGACCTTGAACACGAACACCGCCAGGAACCACCGCTGGTCCTTCGCCAGCCGGGCCGCTTCGGCCAGGTCGCTCAGCGCCTCCCCCCGCCCCTGACCGTCCGCCGCGGCGACCCCGGACCGACCGGCCGCCGCCCCCGCGGTACCCGCCGGGACGGCGACCGCCGCTGCGGGCGCCGCCTGGTCCTTGCGCTGCCGGCGCCGTTTGAGCAGCAACGCCACACCGGTCGCGGCGTAGGCGACGGTGGCCAGCGCGAGCGGGCCGCCCATCGCGGCACCGACACCGATGTCCTTGGCCTCCGGGGTCCTACCGGTCGTCACCGCGACCAGCGTCACCACCGACTCAGGCAACGCGGTCCCGAAGGCGGCCAAGATCGTGCCGACCGCCATCTTCCCCACGTTCAGCCGGCTGCCCAGCCACTCCACCGCGTTGACGAACCACTCACACGACAGATAGATCGCCACCGCACAGGCGATCAGCAACACCAAATGCCACACGTTCGCTGCCCTCAAACCTTCCCGCGTATCGCGGGAGGCGAGGAGTCAGGGGGCCGAAAAGGAGCCCGGGCGACCTCGACCCCGCGATGCCGCGTACGCGTCACCGACAAGGATCGAAGGTCTCGTCCGCCCACCCTCAGGCAGGCCCGGCCACCGGGAACCCGAAAGTTCCAGCATGTCGACGACCGGTTCGCAGGACTACTCCCCTTCGCGGCCCTCACACTACCCCACCGGCAACCCCAACACCCGAACCGATCAGCTCCACGATTGGTTCAATGCCTGAGTCTCGGTGACAGGCCCAGCAGAGAGACGCTATGCCTGGCCTTCCGCTGTGGCCTGAACTCAGGCCAACTCCGCCACCAGGCCGAAGGCCTGCTCTGCGCCGCCAAGAATGGCGACCCGGACAAGACCGCTCGAATCGGGCGATGATAGAGAGGGATGTCCGTCTTCTCAAGATCCCGCTCATGATCGCGGCCAGCTACGTCGCCGCCGTAATCATCGACAAGGGACGCTGGCGAAGAAGCCTTGACGATCTACGAGAACTTGGCCGCGACACATCAGCGAGAGTGCACCAGGCAGATTCAGATGGTCGGCCGCTGTCTGACCGACCTGATGGACCGCCTCAGGCGGCCACGCTCTCACCCCGGCCCGTGACGTGGAGGAATGACCAGGAGCAGCAGGTCACAGCCAGCGGTGCAGGAGGCGCACGTACAGGTACCGGACACCGATGGTCGCCGTCCAGTATGCGGTCAGCACGGCCGCCAGGAGCGGCAGGGCGGCGACTGGGAGGGGCCGCAGGTCCAGGATGCCGGCCAACGGTGAGAAGGGCAGCAGCAGGCCGGACAGGCCGAGCGCGGCGGCGGCCGCCATCACCGGCCAGGCTGCCCGCGGGGCGCTGCGTCCCCGGCCGCGTAGCATGCACAGCGCCAGCGCCTGGGCGATGAGGTTCTCGGCGAACCATCCGGTGTGGAAAAGCACCTGGTCGGCCGCGCTACTGCCGGCGTGCAGCACCCGCCAGAAGAGCGCGAAGGTGGCCAGGTCGAACAGCGTGCCCAGCGGGCCCAGGCAGGCGACGAACTGCGCGAGATTACGCAGGTCGAAGCCGCGCGGCCGGCGGATCTGGGATTCGTCGACGCGATCGTAGACCAGCGACAGCTGGGACAGGTCGAAGAACATGTTCTGGACAAGGACCTGCAGCGGCAGCATCGGCAGGAAGGGCAGCATCAAACCGGCCGTCAGCATCGTCATGACGTTGCCGACGTTGGAGGCCACCGCGATCTTGATGTACTTGACGGTGTTGGCGAAGGTACGCCGGCCAGTCAGTATCGCCTCCTCCAGGATCCGAAGGTCCTTGCCGAGGAGGATGACGTCGGCCGACTCCCGTGCAAGATCCGCCGCACCGCTGATCGAGATGCCGACGTCGGCGGTGCGCAGTGCGGGAGCGTCATTGACGCCGTCCCCGAGATACCCGACTGTGCGGCCGGCGGCTTGGAGCGCCTTGACGATCCGGGCCTTCTGCGGCGGCCCGACCCGGGCGAACGCGGCGCCGGAGACGGCCAGATCGGCCACCGCGGCATCGTCCAGTGCCGCCAGGTCGCGGCCCGTCACGACCCGGGTGACGCGCAGGCCCGCATCCCGGCAGATCCGCCGGGCGACCAGGGGGTGGTCACCAGTGATCATGACGATTCCGACCCCGTACCGCCCCAACGCTGCCAGCGCGGCGGCTGCCGAGGATTCAGGCCGGTCACGGAAGCCAACGAACCCAATGAAAGTCAGATCGTGCTCATCGGCGGGCGTGAGGGCCCGGCCCACCGGCGGGCGCTCGGCCGTCGCGACCGCGAGCAGCCGCACGCCGTCGGCCGCCCACCGGTCGCCGACCGACATCAGCCTGACCCGCTCGGCGACGTCGAGAGCAAGTTCGGAACCCGCGATCCTCACTCGGGTACAGACGTTGAGGACGTCCTCGACGGAGCCCTTGGTGACCAGGGTGTCGCAACCGCGACCGGCCGGCCGGAGCACGACAGTCGCACGCCGGCGGGCGAAGTCGAACGGGATCACGCCGACCCCGCGCGAGCCGTCCAGCATGCCCGCGTGCCGCAGCAGCGCCTCGTCGATCGCGTCGCCGGTCAGCCGGCCGGTGAGCTCCACCGACCATAGGGCGTTGAGACAGGCCCAGCGCAGCACGCCGGGGTCGGGGCGGCCGAGCGGGTTCAGGTGGCAGGTGAGCGAGACCCGCTCCACGGTGAGGGTTCCGGTCTTGTCGATGCACAAGGTGTCCATCGCGCCGAGGTTGTGCACCGCGGGCAGCCGTTTGACGATCACCTGGTTCCTGGCCATCCCGGTCGCGCCCCGTACCAGCAGTGTCGTAACGACCAGGGGGAGCATCTCCGGTGTGATCGCCACCGCGATCGCGATCGCGAACAGCAGGGCCTGCGGCCAGTCGCCGCGGACGACTCCGGTGACGGTGAGCACGACGGGGATCGCGGCCGCCATCGCGGCAATGAGCGCCCACGACAGAGACCGCACGCCACGGTCGAACGCCGTCTCGGGAGAGCGCACCGGCAGGTCCCGGATGGTCGCCCCGAAATAGGTGTCGCTCCCGGTCGCCACCGCGACTGCGGTGCCGCTGCCGCTGACCACCGTGGTGCCCATGAAGCACAGGCGCGGATGATCGAACAGCTCCGGCGGACCATCCGACGGCTCGGGGACCTGCGTCCACGCGCCGTGCTTGCCGGCCGGAAACGACTCTCCGGTAAGCACCGCCTGATCGATCGTCAGGTCGGACGAGCTCAGCAAGCGCAGATCCGCCGGAACCACGTCCCCGGGATTCAACTGCACGATGTCGCCGGGGACCACCTGCTCGACCGGTACCTCCCGTGCGGCCGGCACGGCGTCCGGAACCGCCCGGCGCAGCACGGTCGCCGTCGTGGTCACGATCGCCCGCAACGCGGCCGCCGCCCGGTCCGACCGGTATTCCTGGAACAGCCGCAGCCCCCCGCTGAGCACCGCCAGCAGGCAGATCAGAACGGCTCCGCGCGGATCGCGCGTCAATGCCGAGACGGCGCTCAGGCAGATCAGCACCACCACGAACGGGGCCGCGACGGCCCGTATCAGATGACCGGTCCGGGCACCGAAACCGGGGACACCGCCCTCGCCATGGCGCAGGAGGCGGTCTTGCGCCTCCCGCTCGTCCAGCCCGCCCGGCGACGACTCCCATCGGCGCAGCACCGTCAGTGGTGACTGTTCGGCCTGGTCGGTCAGACGCTCTTGCGCCAGCGGCACGGTCTGCGCCACCACCCGATGGCCGGCGACCGGTGCCCCGGCGAGGGAGTCAGGCGCCCATGCCATGGGCGTGCCCGGGATCGACATCACCGTGGCGCGGCAACGGCGAACCCCGCAGGTGCGCGATCATCTGCTGGACGATCGAGACCACATGCGGGTCGTCGACCACGTAGTACTGATGGCGGCCCTCCCGGCGTGCCCGGACCAGCCCGGCCAGCTTCAGCTTGCCCAGATGCTGACTGACCGCCGCGACCGTCCCGTCGACCTGCGCCGCGAGCGAGCCCACATCCTGCTCACCATGAGAGAGCACCCACACGATGTGCAGCCGCATCGTCGCCGCCAACAGGCCGAACCTCCCGGCGGCCTGCTGCAACAAAGCGGGCGGCAGACCCCGAACGTCGTCGCTGATCGCCCTACCTCCACTCCGCACCGCGAGCGCCGCGTGAGCGGCTAAGTCTGCCACGGCCACCACCGGTAGCGCCGTTCCGAAGCGGAACAGTTGCTCGATTGCGTGAGCGCATCCCTTTGGGTGCACACTGCATCGGCACAGGCCCCCGCCGGCCGCGTCGGCCGGCCACCCCAGGAGACGATGACGGTTGGGGAACTCCCCCCATGGGGCATCGGCTGATCGTCGCGCCGCCGTTCCTCCTACTGTCCGCTCCAGAAACTCCTACCGGCAGATCGAGGTCACCGGCCCGGCCATATGCTCTGGACTGGAACAGGTGTCCCGGCGCAGGCCCCCTAGGTGTCAGGACGGAGGACACATGTTCGACATCGGGATCGTCAAGGCAGCGCTTCTCGCGGTGCTCGCGCTGGTCATTTTCGGGGACAAACTACCCGGTGTCGCGGCTCAGGCGGGTCGTGTGCTCCGGCAGGTGCGGGCGATGGCCGACAACGCCACGGCAGACCTCAAAGAGGGCCTCGGTCCTGAGTTTGCTGATTTCGACCCGGCGGACCTGCACCCGCGCCGGTTCGTTCAAAAGCATCTGTTCGGTGATGCCGAGGAGGCCACCACGGCCGGCGGCTTCGTGTCCTCTTATGAGGCCCCCGCCTCTACCGGGTCGGCGTCGCCCAATGGTGGGCGGCCCCCGTTCGACAGGGAAGCCACCTGAGACCACGAGGAAGGCATCGGCTCCTAGGGCACCCCGCCCATCGGGTCGCTTTGATCCGATAACGTCCGCGAGCGCGATCACCCCAGGTCAGACCCGGCATGTGGGCTCATCTCACCCCGCAGCAGCCGTCCCTGCCGGCAGATCCGGCTCTGATCGCTCCTGAGAACGACTCAGCGAGTGTGCTGTCCCGCACCGGACGCGCAGGGGGTCCGGGGCAGCGTGCGCGTGCCCCCGGGATAACGGCGATCAGCCCGCGGGGCATCTGTGAGATAACCGATAACTTGCTTCCGGCCAGATGCCGGAAAGGCCCCGTTTCCCAAGGGGTCGGCGCGGAGACCCCCATATGATGGCCTAAGCCGGATCGCACCGCACTTCAGCGGCGTTTCTGGACGTAGCTTGTTCTCTGCAACCTGGCGGCGTTGACGGTGTTGCAGTCGGGTCAGTCACGGCCGCGGAGCAGGCCCAGCCGGTACGGGCGCAGTTCGGGGAGCATGTGCCCGCCACTGGTCACCGGCTCGTCGGCGACGATGTGTTGGGCGGTTTCCTGGTCGGGGGCTTCGAAGATCGCAATCCCGGTGTTGGTCCGGCCCAGGCAGGGGCCTGCGGCGATCAGTACACCGTCGGCCAGCAGGCGGCGTAGCCATGCGGCGTGCGCCGCGAAGGCGGCGTGTTCGGCTTGGGTCATGGTCGCCATGAAGTCGTCACGCTCAGGGTGCATGAAGAAGATCCATTCCATGCGCCGAATCGTCGCATTCTCGTCGAGGTGAGGGAGCCGATTCGCTCGGCCCTGTGCCGACGCCCGGGTGGGCGGCGCGGACCGGCACGCGACACGGGACTGCAGGCCGGCGGCGGCACGCTCGCGTGGCGCCTTCAAAACCGTACGGAAAGTTCTCATAGGTGAGACACAGCGCGGTTGCGCCGACGTCCACACTCTGCGAGGCGGCCGATCACGATGCTGGGGTCGTTCACGCTACCCGGGATGCCGGGTGATCCCTCCGCAACCGAACGTGCCGAGGCGTGCCTGCGCCGGCTCGGCTGGACGCTCAGCCCGAGGGGTCGACGCTGCCCCACCTGTACGGGCACTGGCGAGTGGACGCCATCATCGTCTCCCGGTCCCCCCGCAGGACGGCCACCGTTCCCGCCCTTGCGCGGCCGGACCGGTAAGTCCCAGCACATATCGGGCGGCGGGGTCGGGCCGCCACTCAGCCGAGCGCGACGTTCACATTAGGACGGTCAGATCCAACCCTTTTTGCGGAACAGGGCAAACAGGCCGGCCGACAGCACGATGATGGCGACGGTGGATTCCCAGAAGCCGACGGATTTTCCGAAGCCGGGGTAGGGGACGTTCTGGCCGTAGAAGCCGGTGACGGCGGTGGGGACGGCGATGATCGCGGCCCAGCTGGTGACCTGTTTCATGACGACGTTGAGCCGGTTGCCCTGCATGGTCAGGTGCGTCTCACGAATCGTGGAGACCAGGTCGCGCAGGGACTCGGTCCACTCGGTGGCGCGCAGGACGTGATCGTAGACGTCCTGGTAATAGGGGTACATGGCGTCGTCAACGATGTGCAGATCGCGGCGGAGCAGGGAGTTGACGACCTCACGCATGGGGAGCACGGTGCGGCGGAACATCACCAGGCTCTTGCGGAGCTCGAAGGTACGGCGCTGCATGTCACGGTCCTTGGTCTGGTCGGAGAACAACTCGTCCTCCAAAGTCTCGATCTGCTCGTCCAGGGACTGGACGGCGTCGAAATGCCCGTCGACGACGTAGTCGAGCAGCCCGTGCAGCAGGAAACCGACCCCGTGCTTGGCCAGGTCGGCGGAGGCGTCCCAGCGGGCGATGACCTGGTCGATGTCGAAGTCCTCGTCTTTGCGGACGGTGACCAGGGCGTTGCGGGTGACGAACGCGGCGACCTCGCTGGTGCCCAGCACACCGGTGCCGGTGTCCAGGTGGACGGCGTAGGCGGTGACGAACAAGTGGGAGTCGTAACGATCCAGTTTGGGCCGCTGGTGTTCGTTGATGGCGTCCTCGACTGCCAGGGCGTGCAGCCCGAGTTCCTCGCTGATCGCGGCGAGGTCCTCGGCAGTGGGCCGGCACAGGTCGAACCAGACCGTGGCCGAAGGGTCTTCGATGTGGTCGGACACGTCGGCGATCGGGAATCCTTCGGCTTCCAGAACACCGTTGCGGTAAAGACGAGTACGGGCCATGACCTAGAGATTAGGGCGAGATGCCCGCCTTGGTGGCACCCGGCCAGGAAACCGGGGAGGACGACGGCCCTCTACAGGTCAGGTGGCCGGTCGCGCCCGGTCTTGCCGAGACGGCTCTCGATGGCCTGAAGGTGGCAGCGGAGCCGGCGTCGCTGTACCGGAGCCACACCCAAGACGGTGGCGCTGCAACCCAGCAGCTGCAGCGAAGCGATCGGGTCGACGGCCCTCGCGGCGATCATCACCAGATCGACCGCCACCGCGATCCCGCCATGGCTATCAGTGCTCCGGCGGTCATGCGGGAGATCTTGCCCGCCGGGCGGCCGGCCAGCATCACCACGACGAGCATCACGGTGAGCGCTAGCAGGGTCGCCGCAGCGACTCGAACGTCCATGTTCATGAGGGTAACCACCGATATGTCGCCTCCCTGGTCGCAGCGCGGACAGCCGGGCGGCCATCGGGTCGGTGGCCGCACACCACCACCGCTGGTCATGTGATCGGGCATTCGGGAATTATTGTGCACGCCGAGAACATCAACGGGAATCGACGCGGAGATGAACGCTGACCGAGAAGGGTTACGGCGGACGTCAAGCCGGTTGCCTGGAGCGATCACATGCACTTGACTCGGCACTCGTGTCCTGCTTGCACCGTACGGCCCTATCGATGCTGATCTGCCTGCTCTTGGCTGTGACCGGGTGCGCCTCCGACACCACACGGCCAATCGGGGACGGCGGCGCTCCGACTCAGCCGGCGTCCCGGACCGAGCGGCCCAACATCGTGTTCGTGCTCACCGACGACCTCACCACGGACCTGCTGCGGTACATGCCGAACGTACGGCAACTGCAGCGGGACGGCCGCTCCTTCACCAGCTACTTCGTCACCGACTCCTTCTGCTGCCCGTCCCGGTCGTCGATCTTCACCGGGCAGTTCCCGCACAACACCGGCGTCTATACCAACAGCGGACCGAACGGCGGGTTCAACAAGTTCACCAAGACCGGCAAGGACCGGCAGACCTTCGCGACCGCACTGCACGCCACCGGCTACCGCACCGCGATGATGGGCAAGTACCTCAACGGCTACGACGACCAGACCACGTACGTGCCACCGGGATGGGACCAGTGGGACGTGGTGGGCAACGGCTACCACGGCTTCGACTACATCCTCAACGAAAACGGTCACCTGAGCGCCCACGGCCACGCCTCCTCCGACTACCTCACCGATGTCCTGTCCGCCAAAGGGACCGCGTTCATCGAGCGGTCGGGGACCGAGCACGCGCCGTTTCTGCTGGAGATCGCGTCTTTCGCGCCGCACGTGCCGTCGACCCCCGCGCCTCGCGACACCGACCGGTTCCTGGGGACGCGGGCCCCACGCGCACCAGCGTTCAACGAGAGCGACACCTCCGACAAACCGCGCTGGCTGCGGACCTATCGCAAGCTCGGACGCGCCCAACTCGCCGAGATCGACACCCAGTACGTCCACCGCGTCCAGTCGGTGCAGGCCGTGGACCGCATGGTCGGCCAGCTACGGTCAACGCTGCAGCAGCGCGGCCTGTCCCGTTCGACCTATTTCGTGTTCAGCTCTGACAACGGCTACCACATGGGCGAGCACCGGCTGATGCCGGGCAAGACCACTGCGTTCGACACCGATATCAGAGTGCCGCTCATCGTCGCCGGCCCGTCCATACCGGACGGAAGCACCCAGACCACACTGGCAGAGAACACCGACTTGGCCCCGACCTTCGAAGATCTCGCCGGGACGCCCATCCCAGCGTCGGTGGACGGCCGAAGCCTGGTCCCCCTGCTGCGTGGTGAGCGCGACGCCAGCGCGCCCGGCGCGATCCTCATCGAGCACCACGGGCCCAGCCTCGCAGGTTACGACCCCGACCGCCCCGGGCCCGCCAGCGGCAACCCACCCTCCTACACTGCGATCCGGACCGCCGACGCGCTCTACGTGGAGTACGCCACCGGAGACAGGGAGTTCTACGACCTGCGCGCCGATCCGTACGAGCTGAACAACACCATCACCGCCCTGCCACCGACCCGGCTGGCACAGCTCCAACAGACCCTGCAGGCCCTACGCACCTGCCATGGCAGTCCCGCCTGCTCCGCCGCGGCCCGCCTCGGCTAATGGACGGTGTGGGCGCCGAGGTATGTCCTGAACGCGAGGAGAGGCCGGTATAGAACGGGTCCTGGGTAGCCGGCGGATCGGCGTTCGTCTTGCTCTGTCGGTCAGGGATTGGTTCGGATGAGGTGGCCGTAGGCGACGATGTTGTCGACGTAGTGGCCGGTCGCCTGGTTGAACCGTCCTCCGCAGGTGACGAGGCGGATGCCGGGGTAGGGAAGGTCGTAGACAGACGCCATGGCTGGACCTACGTCAACCCGGACGCCGAGGTGCTTCCCAACGATCGGTCCATCAAGGCGTGCGGCCTGTCCCGTCCGGTCCCGGCGCGCCGGGTCAGGCGGTTGCCTGAAGAGAGTGAAGAACTTCTCGTTCCGCGGCTGCATCCGTAGGCCCATGGGAGATCCTGCTGGGCCGAGGGTGCGGCCGTACGCGGCGCGCCGCCGCTTCGCGAGGAGGTTGTCCGCCCACAGCGGACGATAAGGGAAAAGGAGAGTACCCACGCCTTTCCACTCTTAACTTATAGCGCACCGGGGGGCTTGCGGCAAGACCCGGGTCGTGCCGCAGAATGGCCGGCCAAGGCCAGAACCTGCGGAAAAGGGAGTTGCGAAGTGCGTGTTTTGTTGTCGGGGTATGACTCGCGCGGGGGCGTCGAACCGCTGGTGGCACTCGCGGTGCGGTTGCGGGCACTCGGCGCGGAGGTGCGGGTGTGCGCGCCGCCGGACGAGGAGTTCGCGGAGCTGCTGGCCGGTGTCGGCGTGCCGCTGGTGCCGGTCGGCCGGCCGTGGCGCTCGATGGTGCGACCGTCGGCGGCGGACGTGCCCCGGCGCGTGGCCGAGTTGATCGCCGCGCAGTTCGACACGCTCGCCGCGGCAGCCGAGGGATGTGACGCGCTCGTGGCGAACGGCATGGTGCTTTTCGCCACGCGGTCGGTGGCCGAGAAGCTGGGCATCCGCTACGTGTACGCGACCTTCAGTCCGACCACGCTGCCGTCGCCAGATCACCCGCCGCTGCCGTTTCCGGGCCGGCCGTTCCCACCGGAGGTGACCGACAACCAGGCGCTGTGGAACCTGCACGCCCAGAGCGTGAACGCGCTGTTCGGCCCGGCGATCAACACCCACCGGACGTCGATCGGCCTGCCACCGGTGGACAACGTCCTCGACCACCTCTTCACCGACCAGCCGTGGCTGGCGGCGGACCCGACCCTGGGCCCGTGGCGGGAGCGGGCGGACCTCGACGTGGTGCAGACCGGCGCGTGGATCCTGCCGGACGAACGCCCGCTGCCGGCCGAGTTGGCGGCGTTCCTGGACGCCGGGACACCACCGGTGTACGTGGGCTTCGGCAGCATGCCCATGCGCGCCTCGAAGGACGTCGCCCGGGTGGCCATCGAGGCGATCCGCGCGCAGGGCCGCCGCGCAATCGTCGGCCGTGGCTGGGCCGACCTGGCCCTGATCGACGACCGGGACGACTGCTTCGCCGTCGGCGAGGTCAACCAGCAGGCACTGTTCGGCCGGGTGGCCGCCGTCGTGCACCACGGCGGCGCGGGCACGACGACGACGGCCACCCGGGCCGGCGCGCCTCAGGTGGTGGTACCCCAGGCGGCGGACCAGCCATACTGGGCCGGCCGGGTGGCCGACCTGGGCATCGGCACGGCACACGACGGTCCGACTCCGACCA
>JAOPYK010000183.1 GCA_025964695.1 Streptosporangiaceae bacterium
CGCACTGCTGGCCAACCGGCACATCCGTACCATGCTCACCGGCTCCAGCTGAGCCTGCAGGGCGGGATAACTGGGATCAGGGTCGTGACCTGCAGGTTCCTGGCTGGCTCCACAATAGTTTCTACGATCGCAAACATAGCGTAGAACTTAGGGGATGGTCCTGTCTGGGGTGGCGAACGCCTATTCCGCTTCGTCGCCGGTCATGGCCTTCCACTGCCGGTCGGCGGCGGGTCGCCAGGTGTCGTGGCGCTGGTGGAAGAGGGTGGAGGCTTGGGAGCCGCTCCAGTTGTGGGGGAGGAGCTCGGTTGGGAGGCCGGGGTCGAGGAAGGGGAAGCGGCGCCATTCCTGGACGAGTTTGGTGTGGGCGGCGAAGGTTTCGGGGTCGTCGGAGGGGCGTAGTGAGTGGACCTCGCCGAGGAAGTCCTCGTAGGCCAGTTCGATCTCGTTCAGGTTCCAGGCCTGTAGGGCGACGCGTCGTGCTTCGGTCAAGTCGCCGAGGTGGCCGATGAACAGGGTGGAGGTGTCGGCGGCGCCGATTTCGGCGAGGACTTGGCGGACGTCTGGTTCGCGTTCGGGGTGTGGGCTGACCCATACGCCGGGGGACAGGTTGCCCAGGCCGTTCCAGGCGAGGCGGGTGCGCAGGAGGTGGCGGAATTTGCGGTTGGTTTCGGGGACGGTGGCCAGGACCATGAGCCACTGGCGGTCCCAGTGGTGCATTGGCTGGCCGAAGCCGTAGATGCGTTCGGTGCCGTTGGTGAGCAGCCGGCGGCCGGAGGGGGTGAGGCGCCAGGTGGTGCGGCGGCCGTGGCGTTCGCCGGCGAGCCAGCCCTCGCCGGCGCTGCGGGCGAGGGCCTGGCGGATGGCCTTTTCCTCCACACCGAGGAGCCCGAGCGCCTTCAGGAAGGTCGCCGTCCAGACAGGTTGCCCGCCTGGGAGCACGAACTCGCCGAGCACGGTCAGCAGGAGCGACCGCGCGCTGGCGGCGCCGAGCTCCCGGCGGCGCCGGAACTCCGGCTCGGCAGATTGGGCGTACGCCCTCACGGCCGCATCGCTGGCTCCCGGCATGCACACTCCTCGTCTCAGTTCTCCGATCCAGTATCGCGCCTCAAATGCTCGACATGACTATTGACTCACGTCCAAATTTTGTAGAGCATGTTGGCCACGGTTTCTGGCGGACGGGAGATCCTATGACCGCCCACGTCGCGCACGTCCCGGCCAAGCCCGGAACGTTCAACGCCTCTGAATACCTTTTGCGGGCCGCGTTCCGGCCGGACACCGCCGGGGAGATCGCGGTTACCGGGCCGGGCGGCGATCTGACCTACGCCGAGCTGGCCGAACTGTCCGGGCGTGTCGCCGCGGGGCTGCAGTCGTGGGGGTTGCGGGCCGAGGAGCGGGTGGTGCTGTTCATGGCCGACGGCCCGGCGATGGCGGCGGCGATCCTGGGCGTGATGCGGCTGGGTGCGGTGCCGGTGCCGGTGTCGACGATGCTGACGGGTGTGGAACTGGCGGGGCTGCTCAACGACGCACGCGCCAGGATTCTGCTGGTAAGTGACCGGTTCGCGGTGGCGGCGGAGGCGGCCGTCACGCAGGCCCCGGGTGTGAGGTATGTGGCGGTCGAGGGCGATGCCGCCTTCCCTGTGCCGCCGGGGGTGCAGGCGAGCTCCTTCGCCGACCTGCTGGAGCAGGGACAGCGGCGAGACGGTGAACTCCTCGACCCCTACGTCACCTCAGAGGACTCCAGTGCATTGTGGTTGTACACCTCGGGGACGACGGGCAAGCCGAAGGGCGCGATGCACCGGCACGCCAACATCCCGCATGTTGTGGAGACCTACGGCCGCCAGGTGCTCGGCATCACCCCGGAGGACCGCTGTTACTCGGTAGCCAAGCTGTTCTTCGCCTACGGGATCGGCAACTCGCTGTTCTTCCCCCTCGCGACCGGCGCCACGGCGATCCTGGATCCGGACCGGCCGACCCCGGCGTCGGTGGCCGAACGCCTGCGTCAGTACCGTCCCACGCTGTTCTTCGCCGTGCCGACCTTTTATGCCGCGCTACTGAACGCCGACGTGCCGGCCGAGGTGTTCTCCTCGGTGCGGCTAGCGGTGTCGGCGGGTGAGCCGCTTCCAGCCGAGTTGTGCCGCCGGTTCACCGCACGGTACGGCGTGGAGATCATCGATGGGATCGGGTCCACCGAGTGCCTGCACATCTTCCTGTCCAACCGCCCGGGCCGGGTGCGGCCGGGCACCACCGGCACCGCGGTCCCCGGCTACCAGCTGCGGGTGGTCGACGCCGCCGGTGAGGACGTCGAGCCCGGGACGCCGGGGTCGCTGCTGGTGAAGGGGGAGTCCATCTCGACCGGGTACTGGTGCCGCACCGCCACCACCCGGCAGGTGTTCCAGGGCGAGTGGCTGCACACCGGCGACACCTACCTCGTCGACGAGGACGGCTACTACACCTGCCTGGGCCGAACCGGCGACATGCTCAAAGCCGGCGGCATCTGGGTCTCACCCGCCGAGGTCGAAGCGCACCTGCTGCAGCACCCGGCGGTGGCCATGGCCGCGGTCGTCGGCCTGCCCGACGGCGACGGCCTGGACAAACCTATCGCCTGCGTCGTCCTGGCCGACGGAGCCGCCGCCCAACCCCAAGAACTGAGCGACTTCTGCCGCGCCGGCCTGGCCTCCTTCAAACGCCCCCGCCAGGTCCTCATCGTCGACGAACTCCCCACCACCGCCAGCGGCAAACTACAACGCTTCGCCGTCCGCGACCTCGCCGTCACCCTCCTGGCCGCGGGCTGACCGTGGCCGTATACGCGTTGGGCGACCAGGTTCCCGACATCCACCCGTCCGCCTACGTGCATCCGCAGGCCGTCGTCATCGGATCCGTCACGCTCGGCCCGGAGTCGGCCGTCTGGCCGTGCGCCGTGTTGCGCGGCGACTACGGCTCGATCTCTGTAAGCGCACGCACGTCGATCCAGGACGGCACGGTGCTGCACACCACGGCGGAGTGGCCGACCGTATTCGGCGCCGACTGCGTCATCGGGCACAACGGCACGACCTCAAGCGCCTGGCCCGCAAGTTCATCTTCGTCACCGACTGGCCCGGCGTCGCCCGCAACGCCCGCGCCATCGCCGCCCTCGGCCTGGACGAGCAGACCCTCGCCGGCGTCCTCGGCGGCAACGCCCTGCAGGTCTATCCGCACCTGCGCCACGCCTAGGGAACCGATCCCGCCAACGCCGCTCACCCGGGGCGCGGCCGCCTGAAAGTCGACGCTCGGCTGTCGCTCGCCACGGAACGGTATCAGAAGACATGCTACAAACTATTGACGCCATAGCTAGGTTTTGTGGAACATGATGAGGGCGACAGACTGGGAGGACCCCTCATGATCAGCCCTGGTACCCAACAGGCCACGGCCGCTCCGCCGCCGCACGTGGAGTTCCGGGTGGACCCGGCCGGCTACCGGCACTGGACGGTCACGGTGGACGGCCCGGTGGCCACGTTGACGATGGCGGTTGACGAGCAGGGCGGCCTGGTTCCGGGTTATGAGCTGAAGCTCAACTCCTACGACCTGGGCGTGGACATCGAGCTGTACGACGCCGTCCAGCGGCTGCGGTTCGAGCATCCCGAGGTCCGCACGGTCGTGATGACCGGCGGCAAGCAGAAGGTCTTCTGCGCGGGCGCCAACATCCGGATGCTGGCCGCGTCCGCGCACTCCTGGAAGGTGAACTTCTGTAAGTTCACCAACGAGACTCGCAACGGCATCGAGGATGCGACGGAGAACTCGGGGCAGACCTACCTCGCGGCGCTCAACGGGACCGCTTCAGGCGGCGGGTACGAGCTGGCGCTGGCGTGCGAGCACATCATGCTGGTGGACGACCGCTCGTCGGTGGTCTCGCTGCCCGAGCTGCCGCTGCTGGGCGTGCTGCCGGGCACCGGCGGCCTCACTCGCGTGTCGGACAAGCGGCATGTGCGGCGCGACCGTGCCGACTACTTCTCCACCAAGGCCGAGGGGCTCGGCGGCAAGAAGGCCGTCGCCTGGCGGCTCGTGGACGAGGCGGTCCCGCGCACGGCCTGGGACCAAGCCGTGGCGGAACGCGCCAAGGAGCTGGCCGGCCGCTCCACCCGCCCGGTCGGCGCCACCGGTGCCGCGCTCACCCGGCTGGACAAGTCCCGCACCGAGAACGCCATCACCTACCGGCACGTGTCGGCCACGCTGAACCGGCAGGCGGGTGCCGTCGAGATCACGGTCGCCGGCCCCGGCTCGGACGCTCCCGACAGCATCGCCGAAGTCCACCGCCAGGGCGCGGACTTCTGGACCCTGGCCGTCACCCGCGAGCTGGACGACCTGATCTTGGACCTGCGCGCCAACGAGCTGGATCTCGGCACCTGGGTGTTCCGCACCACCGGTGATCCGCTGAAGGTGCTGGACCATGACCGGCTGCTGCTCGACAACGCCGACGACTGGCTCGCCAACGAGATCCTGCACTACCTCAAGCGCACCCTGAAGCGCCTGGACGTCACCTCCCGCAGCCTGATCGCCCTGATCGAACCGGGCGGCTGCTTCGCCGGATCGCTGCTGGAGCTGGCGCTGGCCGCCGACCGCTCCTACCACCTCGAAGGCGTTTTCGAGGACGTCGACCCGGACGCTGAGCCGGCCGCGATCGCGGTGGATGCGATGAACCTGGGGCCGTTGCCGATGGGCAACGGCCTGACTCGGCTCCAGACGCGCTTCCTGGGCGACGACGACGGGCTCGCGGCCGTCCGCGACGCCGCGGCCAAGCCGCTCGAGGCCGCGGACGCCGAGCGGCTGGGCCTGGTCACCTTCGCACCCGACGACATCGACTGGGAGGAGGAGGTGCGGATCGCGATCGAGGAGCGGGCCAGCTTCAGCCCGGACGCACTGACCGGGCTGGAGGCCAACTACCGGTTCCCGGGCCCGGAGACCCTGGAGACCAAGATCTTCGGGCGGTTGACGGCCTGGCAGAACTGGATCTTCAACCGCCCGAACGCCTCCGGCCCCGACGGCGCGCTGCGCCGCTACGGCACCGGGGAACGCGCCGACTTCGACCAAAAGCGAGTGTGAGCATGACCGTCTCCGCCGATTATTCAGAGAAGATTCCGAACAACGTCGGCCTGCACGGGGACCGCAGGTTGCGGCGGGCCCTGGAGTCGTGGCAGCCGAACTTCCTGTCCTGGTGGGAGTCGATGGGCCCGACGCTGTCGACCCAGGACGTCTACCTGCGTACGGCGGTGAACGTGGGTCGCGAGGGGTGGGCGCATTTCGGGCACGTGGCGATGAAGGACTACCGGTGGGGGATCTTCCTGTCCGAGCGCGACCGGGACCGCACCATCGGCTTCGGGCAGCATAAGGGCGAGCCGGCGTGGCAGAAGGTGCCCGGCGAGTATCGCGCCGACCTGCAGCGGCTGATCGTCATCCAGGGCGACACCGAGCCCGCCAGCGTCGAGCAGCAGCGCAACCTCGGCGCGACCGCGCCGAGCCTGTACGACCTGCGCAACCTGTTCCAGGTCAACGTGGAGGAGGGCCGTCATCTGTGGGCGATGGTCTACCTGCTGCACGCCTACTTCGGACGGGAGGGGCGCGAGGAGGCCGAGGAGCTGCTGCACCGCAACTCCGGCAGCGAGGAATCGCCGCGCATTCTGGGGGCCTTCAACGAGGAGACGCCCGACTGGCTGTCGTTCTTCATGTTCACCTACTTCACCGACCGGGACGGCAAGTACCAGCTCGGCACGCTGAAGGAGTCCGGCTTCGACCCGCTGTCGCGGACCTGCGAGTTCATGCTCAAGGAAGAGGCCCACCACATGATGGTCGGAACGACCGGCATCGACCGGATCGTCGAGCGGACCGTCCAGCTGATGAAGGAGCACGACACCGACGACGTCGCCCCGCGCGGCGGTATCTCCCTGGACGTCCTGCAGAAGTACCTCAACTTCCACTACTCAGTGTCGCTCGACCTGTTCGGCGGCGAGACCTCCAGCAACGTCGCCAACTACTACACGGCCGGTCTGAAGGGCCGCTGGATGGAGGGCCGCCGCAAGGACGACCACCGTCTCACCGACGACGCGATCATGGTGGACGCGCTGGTGGACGGCGGCATGGGGCAGACCGAGGTGGCCGCGCTCGTCGGGCTGAACACCGACCTGCGCCGCGAGTACGTCTCCGACTGCCAGAGTGGCGTCGCTCGCTGGAACCGCATCATCGCCGACGCAGGCCTGCCGCAGCGGCTCGCGTTGCCGAGCGTCGCGTTCAACCGCAAGGTCGGCGCGTTCGCCGGGATCGAGGCCACCCCCGACGGTCGGCTCCTCACACCGGAGGAGTGGGAGAAGCGCAACGGCGCCTGGCTGCCCACCCATGTCGACAAGGCCCACGTCCGCTCCCTCATGCGGCCGGTCCACGAGCGCGGCAGGATCGCCGCCTGGATCGCCCCGCCCCGCAATGGCATCAACGGACAGCCCTTCGACTACGACTACGTCCACCTCGCCTGAGCC
>JAOPYK010000185.1 GCA_025964695.1 Streptosporangiaceae bacterium
CGCCCCATCTGTCATCTGGACCAGACGCAGGCCGCCGGCCAACTCACGATGCTTGACCTTCGGGTGCCTACGGCATTGGACGACAGCCCGCTCACGTGCCGTTGCACAACTCCCCGGCGCACCGGCCAGAGACTCGGAGCGGCAACCAAATGGGCCACCATGGCGGGCGTCCTCCCGGGCACCGCGACGGCAGGTAGAAGCCGTGCGCCATGCCGTTATTGAGGGCGTAGTCGCTCCAGAACGCGAGTGCACAGATCATGAGTCCAAGCGCGCAGCCAGCCACCACCCGGACAGCGAGAGAACGCCTACGACAGCTCGGCCAGGCAATGCCCGCTCCCATCAGGAAGCCGACCGTATAGACGAAGAGTCTCAGCAGCAACGATCCCAGCCACACCTGGCCGGTATTGGCGATGTCGTTGGACACCTGGGGGGCCAGATTCGAGCAGTACGACCAGGCGTCAATCGTGTTGACGTCCTGAAGTATCGCAAGGGTCACGCCGATCACCAGGCCAAGGGTGATCAGCAAGCCTGCCGGCAGCGAAGCCCTGGCCTTCTGGACAGGTTCCGGCATCGTGCTCAGCCACGGAGTCATGACCGTTAGACGCCTTCACGTTCGGAGGGGATGGCAGCCCACAATCCGGTCTGCTACACCAGCCTCGCAGGTTAAGGGCCGTCCAGCACAGGGCGTGACGATCGCCGGCCGGGTACTCAACCCACACACCCCGACAGGATGCGTCGCGTATGCCGCAACGCAGACCGACCTGGGTTGGATCGGGGTCTGCTCCATCAAGCCAGGCGGTCGGGGCGGTGGGTCGCGGCGAAGCCCGGTTGCTTTCGGGCGTACCCTCGCTGGGACGCCTCGTGGAGGATTGATGCTCGCCGATGATGACCCGTTGAGACTAGGCGGGGTTGTGCGGGCGGCGGAGAGCCCGTGCCTGTGGGCGGGCCCATGACCACTGTCGCTGATCCTCTCGTCGGGCTGGTCCTGGCGGGGCGCTACCGGATTGTCTCCCACATCGCCAGGGGCGGCATGGCTACCGTTTATCGGGCCCATGACCTGAACCTCGGCCGGGAGATCGCGGTCAAGGTCATGCATCCGAACATCGCGCAGGACGAGGAGTTCGTCGCTCGCTTCATCGGCGAGGCCAAGTCGGCGGCCGGGCTGTCGCACCCCAACGTGGTCATGGTGTACGACCAGGGCTTCTCGGACCGTCACGTGTTCCTGGTGATGGAGTACGTGCCGGGCCGTACGCTGCGTGATCTTCTCAAGGAGCGGGGGAGGCTGGGGCCGCGTCAGGCGTTGTCGCTGCTGCAGCCGATCCTGGCCGCTCTGGGCGCGGCGCACCGGGCGGGTCTGGTTCACCGGGACGTCAAGCCGGAGAATGTGCTGCTCACCGATGACGGTCAGGTCAAGGTGGCCGACTTCGGGCTGGCCCGGGCGGTGAGCGCGAGCAACCAGACCAAGACCGGGCTGATCATGGGCACGGTCGCCTACATGGCCCCCGAGCAGGTGGTGTCGAGCAGCTCCGACGCCCGCTCCGACGTTTACGCTGCGGGGATCCTGCTGTTCGAGCTGCTCACAGGCATGCAGCCGCACCGGGCTGAGAGTCCGCTCGCGGTCGCCTACAAGCACGTCAACGAGGTCGTGCCGTTGCCGTCCAGTGTCCTGCGGGGGATGCCGCCGCAACTGGACACGCTGGTGGCCGCTGCCACCGCCCGCGACCCGGCGCGCCGTCCGCCGGACGCCGATCGTTTCCTGGCTGTGGTGGCCGAGGTCGACGCGGCCTTGCCACCCGACATCGACCAGGCGCTAGCCGACGCCATCCCCGCAGCCCCGCACAATTCCACCGACGTGCTGCAGCTTCCACCGGCCCTGACAGCCCAGCAGGCGCCGACTCCCGGACCACACGCCGAGCCGCATCAGCACACCGCGATGCTCCCGGTCGGCATGTTTTCCTCGGGCCTGCTGAACCGGGACACACCGCAGCGTGAGGAGCCCACGGTCATCGACCGGGTGCTGTCGGCCTTCACCGGCCGACTCGCGCTCATCGGCGTGGGCCTGATCGCGATGCTGGTGCTGGGCTGCGCGGTCTGGTACCAGACCGCCGGGCAGTACCGGGGCGTCCCCAGCGTCGTCGGCTTGACGATGACCGACGCCCGCGCCCAGTTGGAAGCCAAGGGCTACAAGGTGATCCAGGGTCGCGGGAAGAGCAGCTACCAGGTCGAAAAGGGCAAGGTCGGCGCTACCGACCCTTCCGCCGGGAGCCGGATCTCGCAAGGGGCGGTGATCACGCTGTTCCCATCACTCGGCCGCGACGCCGTCCCGGTCCCCGATCTCAAGGGCAAATCCCCGGCCGAGGCCCAGCAGCAGCTGTCCAGGCTGGGCTTCAACACCACCACCGCCAACGAGCCCTCAGGCGACATCGCTCAGGGCATGGTCACCCGCACACAGCCCACCGCGGGCGAGAGGGCCCAGCCGGGGCCCGGCAGCGACCCGGTCACCATCTATGTCAGTACCGGCACCCTGGTGCCCGGCGTGGTGGGCAAGAGTCCGGGCGAGGCCACGCAGATCCTGCAGGACGCCGGCTTCCGGGTGAACATCACCCAGCTGGACGCCAGTGGTGGTCAGCCCAGCAACACCGTGCTCAGCCAGAGCCCCCCAGCGGGCACCAACGTCGGCAAGGGCTCACTGATCACCCTCGTCGCCACCAAGAAGGACAGCAGTGCCGGCAACGGCAGCGGCAACGGCAAGGGCACTGGCAAGGGCACTGGCAAGGGCAGCGGCAAGGGGAAGGGGAAGGGGAAATGAACCGCGGCCAGGCCCTGGTGCCGAACGTGATCGGCCAGCGCTATCACCAGGCCGTTGGGCTACCGTCAATCTGCGTGACGCGCCGAAGACAACACAAGCAGGCGTGCACTGCCATGGCCACGATCAGCTTGCGGATTGACGAACCAGCACCGCGAGTAGATCCATCACACCCACCACGAGCTGAGAGCCGAGTGGGCGGAATTCACTGAGATGCGGATCGTGCCGCTGCGCGGAGAGCGGCATCCGTCCCGAATGGTGGTGTTCGTGCCGGCGGACCCGGAAGCGCTGCTCCGCCGTGTCCCGGCCAGGCGGGTGCGGGCAGCCGCAGGGCCACCGGCATCTACGGTTCGCCGGTCGCGATCCCCGACCCCGGCCTGGACCGGACTGGCGAGGAGATCGCCGCGGCCGCTGCCGCCCTGGCCGGGCTCCCGGTGCGCCGATTCGGCGGATGATGGGCCGCCATCGACCGGCTCGCTGAACTCCGCCGTAGCCGCTACCCCAGTTGGCCGATGTGCAGGCGAGCCGAAATCAGGTGACTCACCATCGGCGGCTCCCTCGCCAATGACTTGTTGTTGCGATGAGTGTGCTTTCGTCGCGTTTGGGCCCGTGTACCTCTAGGATCACGTCGTGCACATCGAACCGGTCTTCGTTGACGTCAGTGGGCGGCGCAGGCGTGTCGTGCGTCGTGCCGGTCTGGCTCTGGGCGTGGCGTTGGCGGTGTTCGTGGTGTTGTTGGTCGTTGGTGTGGCGACGGGTTCTGGCGTTCCGCTGACCCCGTGGAGCGCACCTTCGGACAACCGCCCGCAGCAGGGGATGGTGCCTGGGGGCGGCCCTGCACTGTTGCCGAAGGGCGGTGGTACGGCGGGTCGGGGCGGCTCGCTGGGCCCGTCCGCTGGGCCGAGCGGGACGGCGCCGGCGCATGCTCCGCTTCCGGGGAGCACGACCAGCACCCCGAGTGGGCAGAACCCGGTCTCGCAGGTCTCGCAGGGCCCGACCACCCCGGCGACGACGACGCCCGCGACCAGCCCGGCGGCGGTGCCCACCACGACCCATCCGGGTAACTCGCAAGCCAACCCCCCCGCCTGGGGTAAGAAGAAGAAGCCGGCTCCATGAGTGATGGGCGGGCCGGGCGGCGTGATCCCCGCGGCCACTGGTTTCTGCTGATGCTCGGCGCAGTGGCGTTCACGTGCCTGCTGTTGTTGGAGGGTTTCGCGCACGGCGCCGTGGGCGAGGCCCCGCACCACGCTCCGACCGGCGGGGCGGCACCCGGCCAGGTGACAGCCGGCGGATCGGTGCTCAATCTGTCCGGTGGAGCGGTCCACAGCTTGCGGATGCCTGCTAAGACCATCGCTTTTACCTTCGACGACGGTCCTGATCCGACATGGACCCCGAAGATCCTTGAGGTGCTGCGCCGGCACGGGGCACACGCGACCTTCTTCACCATCGGCGCGCACGTCGCTGAGAACCCGGGATTGACCAGGCGCATCCTGGCCGAGGGCAACGAGATCGGCTCGCATACCTACACCCACATCGACATGGCCGACAGTCCCGCGTGGCGCAACCGGCTGGAGCTGGAGCTGACCCAGCGAGCCTTGGCCGGTGCCGCCGGGGTGAAGACCCGGCTGATGCGCATGCCGTACTCCTCGGTTCCCGACGGTCTGACCGGCAAGGAGTGGGCTGCCGCCCAGCAGGCCGGTGCCGACGGATATGTCGTGGTACTGGCCGACCGGGATACCGAGGACTGGGCCAGGCCGGGCGTAGCGAAGATCGTGACAACCGCCGTCACGGCCGCGCAGCGCAACGAGGGCGGCATCATCATGATGCACGACTCGGGCGGCGACCGGACCCAGACGGTGACGGCGCTCGACCAGATCCTCAACCGGCTCCAAGGCGAGGGCTACCGGGCCACCACCCTCAGCCGGGCCCTGCGCCTGCCCGCCGCCGACGTCCCGGCCAGCGGCACCGAGAAGCTGGTCGGCGGGACTCTGGTGACCGCCCAGCGGTTCGCCGGATGGCTCACCGCGACGCTCCAGGTGCTGTTCCTGGTGGCCGGGGTTCTGTGCGTGGTCCGCCTGGTGTTCCTGGTCGGCTTCGCGCAGATCCACGTACGGCGGGTCCGCCGCGATCGTCGGCGCCGCGCCAGACCATGGCTGGCCGCGGGACGGCCCCCACCACCGGTGTCGGTGATTGTGCCCGCCTACAACGAAGAGGCGGGAATCGCCGCCACCGTGGTCTCTCTGCTCGACAACGACTATCCGGCGCCGGTGGAAATCCTGGTCGTCGATGACGGCTCCACCGACCGTACGGCCGAGATCGTGCACCGCCTGATCGCAGAGGGCCGCGGGGGCCTGCTGTCGGACGGCACCCCGGCCGTACAGCTGATCAGCAAGCCCAACGGCGGCAAGCCTTCCGCTCTCAACGTCGGGATCGCCCACGCCAGGGCCGCGGTGCTGGTCCTGGTCGACGGCGACACGGTCTTCCAGCGGGACACGATCGGCCAGCTGGTCGGTCCGCTGGCCGATCCCACGGTCGGCGCCGTCAGCGGCAACACCAAGGTCGCCAACCGCAAGGGCATCCTCGGCCGCTGGCAGCACATCGAGTACGTCATCGGCTTCAACCTCGACCGCCGCATGTTCGACGTGCTGCAGTGCATGCCCACCATCCCCGGCGCCATCGGCGCGTTCCGCAGGCAGGCCCTGGCCGCGGTCGGTGGCGTCAGCGACGACACCCTCGCCGAGGACACCGACCTCACGATGGCGATCTGCCGATCCGGATGGCGGGTGGTATACGAGGAGACCGCCCTGGCTTGGACCGAGGCCCCCGCGACGCTGCGCCAGCTCTGGCGCCAACGCTACCGTTGGTGCTACGGCACCCTGCAGGCCATGTGGAAGCACCGGCGCTCGGTAGCCGAAGGAGGCAGGTCCGGCAGGTTCGGACGACGATGCCTGACCTACCTGTGGATCTTCCAGGTCGCCCTGCCACTGATCGCCCCCGCGGTAGACCTCTTCGCCGTGTACGGCCTGATCTTCCTGGACCCGACAGCGATGGTAGAGACGTGGGCGCTGTTCGTCGGCGTCCAAGTCCTGTGCGGCGCCTACGCACTACGCCTCGACCACGAGCCCGTCCGCCCGCTGTGGACACTGCCGGCACAGCAGGTCGTCTACCGGCAGCTCATGTACCTCGTCGTCATCCAATCACTCGTCACCGCCGTGCTAGGCGCCCGGCTCCGCTGGCACGCCATGCACCGCACGGGCACCTTCACCACGCCCGACGCACCCCCCGTACCAACCCCCGCATCCACCTGAAGACGACAGACAAGATCGGCCGAGGTTGTGGGACTGTCAACTTAACGGCTCTGGCACGAACCTGCTCGACCACCACCGCGGCCAACAACGGAAACAGCACACTCACGAGCCCAGAATCACACCATGATCACTTTGCCGCACCTTGCACACCGTCACCACCGGTTCTTTCGGGTCTTCGACGAGGTGTTCACCAGCAGCGGGATACGGATCATCAAGACTCCGCCCGGCTCACCCCGGG
>JAOPYK010000238.1 GCA_025964695.1 Streptosporangiaceae bacterium
AAGGCCACCAGTTCCTCGGGGCTCAGCCCGACCAGTTCGGCGCGGTGGACCGCCATGAGGAGCAGATGGGCGACCAGGTCCCCGCCCCGCTCGGGCGAGCCGTACCACTCCCAGAGCTTCTCGAAGCCCAGGTCGTTGAGCTCGGAGCCGAGCCCGTACCGCTCGCGGACCTCGGCGACCACGCTCGCGATGGCCTCCAGCCGGGTGGCGCCGCGGCGCAGGCAGTACAGCCCGGCGTGGTAGTGGGAGTCGTGCCAGCGGCAGCCGGCGGGTGGGTCGTCGCGGATCTGCTGGTACGCCTCCGGGGGCCGTTCGGTGCCGTAGGAGTTGAACAGCAGCAGGAATCCGAAGACCTGCTCGCCCTCGGCGTCCACCAGCCGCAGCTCGAGGTCCTCCCGCTGCTCGTGACCGTGCAGGCCCAGCTGCCCGCCGAGCATCTCGCGGAGCCGGTGGTCGGCGAAGCGCGGGTCGTCGACCCGTACCTCACCGACGTCGGGCAGGGTGGCCACCCATGCGTGGCCGGCCTCGGTGACCGTGGCCGTGTACGGCTGCTCGCTCATGCCGCTTCCTCGGAGATGTGACTGTGCGGACTCGGTCCATCATGGACCGTAACCGGCCGCGGAGGGCGGTGGCAGGGCCGCGACGGTCCGGAACAGTCAGGTACGGGCCCGGCACCGGCCGTGGAGAACGGTGCCGGGGCCTCGACGGCCCGGACGATCAGGTACGGGCCCGGGCCGCGTCCCGTTCGTCGGCCAGCCGCCGGGTCTCCGGTGAGACGGGGGCGGCGAGGATCGCGGTGACGACGTCGATCAGGTAGCTGGTGAACAGGCGGTCGTCGGTGTGCGGGCCGGACCGGGCCCGCCTGGCCAGCTCGATCGCCGCGTACAGGATCGCGGTGAACCGGCGGTGCAGGCGGGCGGCGTCGGCTTCGAGGAGCGGTTCGACGAGGGAGCGCCAGCGGCAGATGCCGTCGGCGGGGTCCTCCAGCTGGCCGGGCGGGATCACCGGATCGGGCCGGTTGAGCAGCCCGGCCCAGATCTGCAGGAACTCGCGGCCGCCCTCGGGGTCGCTCAGCTTGGCGGCGAGGGGCCGGACCAACGCGGCGGCCAGCAGCCTGACGTCCGGCGCGCCCTGCGCCTCGTACTGGTCGAGCAGGGCGTGCCGGCGTGCGTCCACCTCCGGCAGGTGCTTGGCCAGGATGGCGGCGATCACCCCGGCGCGGTCCTTGAAGTGGTACTGGACCGCGATGGCGTTGCGGGCACCGGCCGCCTGGTTGATCTCACGCAGGCTGACCCCGTCGATCCCGCGTTCGGCGAACAGCCGCTCCGCCGCCTCCAGGAGCCGGCTCCTGGTGTCGGTCACCTGTGCCGGTCATCCATGCGGCGCACCGTGGTCTCTGTCGTGCCGGTCACCCTGGTCTCAGGCAAAGGACTCGTTTCCCACCTCGTGTTCGAGGAACTCGGCGTAGCGTTCGCGGGCGGCGGCCTTTCTGGTGGGCAGGTGCCCGGACGGCCACAGGCCCTCGACCGGTTCGTACCCCTTGAGCAGCTGCCGGGCCACCGTGACCTTGTGCACCTCGGTGGGCCCGTCGGCGATGGCCAGCGCCTGTGCCACGACCATCATGGCCGAGAACGGCATCTCGTTGGAGATGCCGAGGGCGCCGTGCAGGTGCATGGACCGCTGGACGACGTCGTGGAAGACCTTGGGCATCGCGGCCTTGACCGCGGCGATGTCCTTGCGCACCTTGCGGTAGTCCTGGTGCTTGTCGATGAGCCAGGCCGTGCGCAGCACCAGCAGGCGGAACTGCTCCATCTCGATCCAGCTGTCGGCGATCTTCTCCTGGGTCATCTGGAGGGTGGCCAGCGACCCCTTGCGGGTCTGCCGGGACACCGCGCGCTCGCACATCATGTCGAAGGCCTTGCGCACCTGGGCGATCGTGCGCATGGCGTGGTGGATGCGGCCGCCACCGAGCCGGGTCTGCGCGATGACGAAGGCACCGCCCTCGTCGCCGAGGAGGTGGTCGGCCGGCACCCGTACGCCCTCGTACCGCACGTAGCCGTGCGAGCCCTCGCGTTCGCTGCCGACTCCGACGTTGCGGACGATGCTCAGCCCGGGGGTGCCCGCGGGCACGATGAACATCGACATGCCCTTGTACGCGCTGATCTCAGGGTCTGTCACCGCCATGACGATGATGAAGGCCGCGTGCCTGGCGTTGGAGGAGAACCATTTCTCGCCGTCGATGACCCACTCGTCGCCGTCGCGTACCGCCCGGGTGGTGAACAGCGTCGGGTCGGCGCCGCCGTGCGGCTCGGTCATGGAGTAGCAGGAGGAGATCTCGCCGTCCAGGAGAGGCCGCAGGTAGCGCTCCTTCTGCGACGGGGTGCCGAAGTGCGCGATGATCTCGGCGTTGCCCGAGTCCGGCGCCTGGCAGCCGAACACCGACGGCGCCCACCGTGACCGGCCCAGGATCTCGTTGAGCAGGGCCAGCTTGACCTGTCCGTAGCCCTTGCCGCCGAGCTCGGGGCCGAGGTGGCAGGCCCACAGGCCCTGGTCCTTCACCTGCTTCTGCAGCGGCCGCACGATCGCCATCGTCCGGGGGTCGCCCTTGTCGTAGGGGTCGTGCAGGACGAGGTCCAGCGGTTCGACCTCGTCGCGGACGAACTCGTCCGCCCAGTCGAGCATCCGCTGGTATTCGGGGTCGGTCTCGAAGTCCCATGCCATGGCGTCCTCCTCGGGCCGCAGGGTGGTCAAAGCCGATGATGCGCCCGCCCCATGATCTAATGCAAGTGCATCATTGTTAGGATCCGGGCGGACAGCTTGAGTCGGATCTGGGAGTCAGAGCTACCGTGCAACCCGAGCAGATCGACCCCGTTCTGGTGGACTTCTCGGTGCTCGCCGGGTGGATGGACCGCGAGGGCCTGCCCGGCGGACCCTTCGAGGACGTCGAGGAACTCGGCGGCGGCACCCAGAACGTCCTGATCCGGTTCCGCCGGGGCGGCGGACAGTACGTGCTGCGCCGTGGGCCCCGGCACCTGCGGGCCAAGAGCAACGAGGTGCTCCGCAGGGAAGCCCGGGTGCTGGCGGCGCTGAACGGCACCGGGGTGCCCGCCCCCGCGCTGCTCGCCGCCTGCCTGGACGAACAGGTCATGGGCGGCGCGGTGTTCTATCTGATGTCGCTGGCCGACGGGTTCAACGCGACGGTGACGCTGCCGGAGCCGCACGCGTCCGACCCCGCCATACGGCATCGGATGGGCCTGGAGGCGGCCAGGGCGCTCGCCGCGCTCGGTGCCGTCGATCACGTCGCCGTGGGGCTGGCGGACCTCGGCCGGCCGGAGGGCTTCCTTGACCGGCAGGTCGGGCGGTGGATGTCGGAACTGGAGTCCTACGGCGCGCTGGAGGGCTACCCGGGGCCGGAGATTCCGCAGCTCGACAAGGTCTCCGGGTGGCTGGCGGACCACCTGCCGGCCTCCTGGCGTCCGGGGATCATGCATGGCGACTACCACCTGGCGAACCTGATGTTCGCGTTCGACGGGCCCCGGGTCACCGCCATCCTCGACTGGGAGATGTGCACCATCGGCGATCCCCTGGTCGACCTCGGCTGGCTGCTGGCCACCTGGCCGGACCGCGACGACGAGAGCGCGGCCATCGCCGGTCCGCTGGGGCTCGCGGGCGGGCTCCCCTCCCCCGCCGAGATCGTCGCCGCCTACGGTGAACGCTCGGACCGCGACCTGTCGGCCATCGGCTGGTACGCGGTACTGGCCTGCTTCAAGCTCGGCATCGTGCTGGAGGGCACCCACGCCCGGGCCTTCGCCGGCAAGGCCCCCAAGGAGACCGGCGACCTGCTGCACTCCATCACCCTGGGTCTGTTCCGCCGTGCCGAGGTCTTCATGGCGGGCTGACACCGGCCGCTCACCCGGACGCCGCGCCGGATGCCCGTACCGTGGCCCAGATGACCTTGCCGCCGTCGACGTGCCGGTATCCCCAGTCGTCGGAGTAGGCCTGGACCAGGAACAGGCCACGGCCGCTCTCCGCCATGGGCAGGCCCTCCCCTGCCACCGGAAGCTCCGGGGAGTCGTCGCGGACCTCCACGGTGAGCGCTCCGTCCTGGGCATAGAGCAGCAGGGTGACGGCCGCCGCGTAGCGGATGCTGTTGGTCAGCAGCTCGCTCACGATCAACGTCGCGGCGTGCTTCAGATCGGTCATCCCCCACTGTTCGAGGGCCGCTCTGGTCAGCGCCCTCCCCGCGGGAACCGCCACCTCGGCGGGTTTGAACGCCATCGCGAAGTAGGGGGGTTGGTGCTCCAGCTCAGGGTCCGTCTCTGTGACGCCGCTACTCATCGTCTCCGCCCCGCTGATGAGCTACGACGTCGTCTGGCCGCCGGTCCCGCAGTGGTCGTCTCCGGCCTGGCTACCGCCGCCGATCCGGCCTGAGAGGGCTCGCGGGCACTGTCGTCGTTTCATCGAATGCTCTCCCTTGATCGCGATCGCAAACAAAGAATCATCAAGAGGTACGCGCCCGCACCCGAACCCGGTTCATCCCCGCTTCATCACGCTGCTCATCACCCTCCTTGTCGGCCACCGGCTTCGGCCGCGCTGACCATCCCACTGCTCCTCAGCGGCCGAACCCCGCTCCGCGGGGCTTCCCGGCGCGTTCACAGCGAACTCGCAGCTTCGCCCCATGCTCCGTACAGGCCGATGGTTTCGGATAGTGCTCCGTTCCGCCAACCCCCCACCCGATGGAGTGACACGTGCGCCCGAGCCCCCGCGCGACCGCGACGATCCGCCTGATCGGCGCGGCCACCGCCTTGCTGTTCATGGCCGGATGCGGAGGCAGTACGGCCACCGCCAAGCAGGCCGCGACGCCGGGGGCCACCCCTGACTCCCGAGCGGCCTTCAACGACTGCCTCCGCAAGAACGGGGTCACGCTGCCGAGCGGACGGCCTACCGGAAACCCGTCCGGTGCCGGCGGATTCCAGCGGTCGATGTCGCCGGAGCAGCAGAAGGCCTTCCAGGCCTGCCGGTCACTCATGCCCAACCGCGGGGCGTTCGGACAGAACTCCTCAGCGATGCAGGCCTACCAGGCCTGCTTGAAGAGCCACGGGGTGACACTCCCCGCAGGCCGCGGCCAAGCCCCCACCGGAACCCCGGCCCCGGGCGCCACCCCGGCACCCAACGGCGCTCAGGGACCGAACGGTGGCGGACCAGGCCGTGGCCTGCGGGGTCTCAAGACCTCGGACCCGAAGGTCGCCGCGGCAGTCAAGACCTGCCGCCCGCTCCTGCCCACCGGCGGCCCCAGCCCCGCTGCCTGACAGGTGGCCGCGGCATTTGGACCTGCCGCCCCGCTCCTGCCCACCGGCGCCCCCGACCCCGCACCTTCCTGGCAGGTGGCCGCGGCACTGAAACCTGCCTGCCACTGCTCGCCGGCTCCCCGCTCGGCACCCTCCTGGCGGGCGGGCGGGCGAGCGGGGCGCCGGGCCGGGCGGTCATCGATTCGGCAGCCAGCTCACATGGCCGGTGAGGATCACGGACCCGACGAAGGCCACCGTGTCGATGAGGGCGTGCGCCACGACGAGCGGCATCACCCGGCCCCATCGCCGGTAGAGATAGCAGAACACGACGCCCATGACCACGTTGCCGGCGAAGCCCCCCAGGCCCTGGTAGAGGTGGTAACTGCCGCGCAGCAGGGAACTGGCCGCGACGGTGCGGCGGGTGCTCCAGCCGAGCTGAGTGAGCCGGTGCACCAGATAGCCGAGCACGATCGCCTCTTCGACCACGGCGTTCTGGATCGCCGAGGCCACGAGCACGGGGATCCGCCACCACACGCCGGACAGTGTGGAGGGCACCACGGTCAGGTTGAACCCTGCCGCCCTGGCGGCCAGATACAGGCACAGCCCGGACCCGCCGATGGCGGCGGCGACGACCGCGCCGCGGCCGAGATCGCGGGTCTTGTGGTCCAGGGAGAAGCCGAGGGTATTGCGCAGCGACTCACCGCTGCGGGCGAGCAGATGGGCGACCAGGACCACTGGCACCAGCGCGGTCCCGATGGAGAACAGCTGCCAGGCCAGCCCCAGCCAGGGCCTGCCGGGGGCATAGTCGGTGACCAGCGGGGCCGTCTGCTGGGCCAGCGGCCGCGACCGGGTCACCGAGCCGATGAAGGAGATCAGCGCTGAGACGCCGGAGGCCCCCAGCGAAAGTGCGAGAACGAGAACGACCTCACGGCCGAGTACCCGCCGGTCCACGGTCCGCGGCTCCATCACATCCTGGGTCACACCGATGATCGTGCCACCGCCGCCGGGCGGCCGGGACCACCTGGGGGGTCTGATCTCGCCGAACGGCGGCTACGGTGAACGGACCGGCCCCGGGCCGGTGGTACCACCGGGCATCGAAGGATGGGAGTGGCACGGGTGAAAGCAGCCGAGGGGCAGCCGGGCGACGTGAACATTCCCGGGTCGATGGCCCGGGTGCTGGCGGACGTGGCCGCCGAGCGAGCCGCCCAGGACGCCATGTGGGGGCTCCAGGAGTTCCCGGACGGCACCGGGCCCGAGCGGACGGACGCCGCGGAACGGGCCAAGAGCGCCTGCCGGGACGCGTGGAGCCGGGGAGAACTGACCTGGCGGCACATCCTCACCGAGGAGTACTTCGAGGCCCTCGCCGAGTCCGAACCTCGGGCACTGCGCGCCGAGCTCGTCCAGACCGCCGCGGTCGCGGTCAAGTGGATCCAGTCGCTGGACCGCCGGCACGGATACGTCCGCCACCGGCCCCGCCAGGGCGGGGGACGGCGGGAGAAGCTGGTGCGCGACGGCGTCCCCGGCCTCATCCGCGCCGCGGGCGGGGAGCCCCGCGTGCGGACCGCGGCCGACGGCGAGTACGCCGAGCTGCTGCGTGCCAAGCTCTACGAGGAGGCGGGCGAGTACGCCGCCAGCGGAGATCCCGAGGAACTCGCCGACCTGCTCGAGGTCGTGCAGGCCCTGGCCCGTACCCACGGGGTCGACCCGGCCCGGCTGGAACGGCTGCGGGACGGCAAGGCAGGCGAGCGGGGCGGATTCGGCGGGCGCCAGGTGCTCGGCCTCCCCGGGGATCCGCATGGCGAGACCCCGGAGCTCGTCCGGCATAGCGTGCGGGCGTTGCTGCTCGACGGCGACGACCTGATCCTCTTCCGCCGGACGAGGCCGGACCGTGACCTGTACTGGACCACCCCGGGCGGCGGTGTCGAGGCGGGCGACCCCGATCCGGAGACGGCGCTGCGCCGGGAGATCGATGAGGAACTGGGCGCGGTCGCCGGGGAACTGCGGCAGGTGTTCGTGCTCGCCGAGCAGACCCCGGTAGGCGACTACCTGCACACCTTCTACGCCGGCCGGCTGGTGTCGATGGATCTGAGCCGGCGGCACGGCCCCGAACTCGACAATCCCGCGCGCGGCCGCTACGACGTCGAGCGGATCCCGTGCACTCCCGAGGCGATCGGCGCGCTGAACCTCCGCCCGCACTACCTCGCCGACTATCTGCGCGCCCACGCCCGGGAGCTTCCCTCGCTGCTGCCCGGGCAACGCTGAGCAACCCGCCCTTCTCCCGCTGCCCTCCCGACTTCTCCGGGTCTTCGAACCCCGGTAGCCTCCGCATTTCCCTAGTCTCCGAACTCCCGAACTCCCGAACTCCCGAACTCCCGAACTCCCGAACTCCCGAACTCCCGAACTCCCGAATCTCCGAACTCCCGAACTCCCGAATCTCCGAACTCCCGAATCTCCGAACGGAGCCGGACCGTGCATGTGATCGAGATCAAGAACGCCGAGCTGATGTCGGCCCTGCAGGAACGGCTGGCCGAGCTCGGCATCAGCTTCGGCGCCATCGTCTCGCTCATCGGCGCCGTCGACTCGTTCACGCTCTCCACCATGTCGAAGAGAGACGCGACCAGGAATCTCGTCACCGAGCACCGGGAGCCCGCCGAGATGAGCGGCTCGGGAGAGGTCGTCAACGGGCTGCCGCATATCCACGCCACCATGGCGGTCGAGGGCGGCAAGGCCATCTCCGGCCACCTGGCCGGGGCCACCGTCAGTACCTGGTTCGCGCATGTGTACGTGCTGCCGATGCAACGGTAGGAGCCGCCCGTGGCCGCGTTTCCGATCGGGTCGGCCGGAACCGGCGCAAGCAATCAAGCAGCGCTTGCGTAGTTCACCCGGAACACAGGCTTGAGCCGACACAGACCTGAGCCGACACAGACTTGAGCCGACACAGGCTTGAGCCGACACAGGCTTGAGCCGACACAGACCTCAGTCGACACAGACCTCGGGGGCACAGACCTCGGGCGCGCCATTCGCGGGCGGCGGCCCCTGACGCGCGAACCTGCGGGCGCCGGGGCCTTCGTCGCCGAGGACGTCGCCGGGGTTGGAGAGCCTGCAGCGCTGCAGGGACAGGCAACCGCAGCCGATGCAGTCGGTGAGGTCGTCGCGCAGCCGTTGCAGCTGCAGGATGCGCTCGTCCAGCTCGGTGCGCCAGCCGGCGGACAACTGGGCCCAGTCGGCTCGGGTGGGGGTGCGTCCCTCGGGCAGCCGGGAGAGCGCCTCCCCGATGTCGTTCAACGGGATGCCCACCCGCTGGGAGAGCCGGATGAACGCCACCCGGCGCAGGACGTCACGGTTGTACCGGCGCTGATTGCCCGCCGTACGACGGCTGGCGATGAGCCCCTTCGACTCGTAGAAGTGCAGGGCCGACACGGAGACGCCGCTCCGTTCGGCGAGCTGGCCGACGGTGAGCTCCTGATGTCCCGGGGAAAGGCTCGGCACTGGTCCTCCGCTGTTGACCTCAATCATGCTTCAGGTTCAACACTAGAGGCCATGACGTTCACCGACGCAGAACTCGAATATCTGTCCAGCCAGCGGCTGGGCCGGCTGGCGACCGTGGCATCGGACGGCACCCTGCAGAACAACCCGGTCTCCTTCCGGTACAACCCCGAGACCGCGACGATCGACATCGGCGGGCACGGGATGGGCGCCAGCCGTAAGTTCCGCAACGTGCTGGCCGGTGGCGAGGTCGCCTTCGTCATCGACGACATCGCCTCCGTCCAGCCGTGGAAGGTCCGGGGCGTGGAGATCCGCGGCCACGGCGAGGCCCTGGCGGACCAGCCACCGCCGGGTCCGGGGTTCAGCGGCGAGCTCATCCGCGTGCGTCCGCGGCGGATCCTGTCCTGGGGCCTCGACCCGGCCGTCCAGGGGATGCAGGCACGGACCGTCGAGGCGGCGCGCTGACCCCGGGCTTCGTTCACCTGCCCCTCCTGAAGGAGACAGCCGCCGTTCACGGGGCCCTGGGTAGGCCGCCGATCCAGATGGGTAGGCCTCTTTCGGCAGGAAACACCGCTCTTCGTCCGGGGCCGACATGGGGATCAGGACGGTGGTGCGTCCGCCCGCCCGCCCGGTTGGGAGCCTGCGCATGGACCAGCTCGCCCGTCGTCGCGCCACCGAAGAGATCCGGGTCTGGCCGCGGTCCTTCCGGGACCGGCTCACCGCCCCGCTGCCCGGGTGGCGGGACTTCCTGAGCCTGGTCGTCCAGGGGGGAGCGCGCCCTTCCAGGCAGGCGCTGGCCGGGGTGGCGGACCTGCCGGTGCGGCGGTCCGGGCTTCCCACGGTCAGCTCCGCCCAGACCGCAGTGACCTGGGTCGGGCACGCGTCGTACGTCGTGCAGATCGGCGGCCTGGTGGTACTGACCGATCCCGTCTGGTCACGCCGGATCCCGGGAGTACGGCCCCGGCTGACCCCGCCCGGGGTCGCCTGGCGGGACCTGCCCCGCATCGATGCCGTAGTCATCAGTCACAACCACTATGACCACATGGACGGACCGACCCTCAAGCGGCTGCCCCGCGACACCCGGGTCTTCGTGCCCGCCGGGCTGGGCCACTGGTTCCGCAGGCGCGGCTTCCACCGGGTCGGTGAGCTGGACTGGTGGGAGTCCGCGCAGCTGGGCGAGGTCGGCTTCGGCTTCGTACCCGCGCATCACTGGAGTCGGCGGACACTCGCCGACACGTGCGGATCGCTGTGGGGCGGCTGGGTGCTGACCGCCGCCGGCCAGCGGGTCTACTTCGCCGGGGACACCGGCTACGGGCACTTCTTCAGCGACATCGGCAGGCGTTATCCCGGCATCGACCTCGCGTTGCTACCAGTCGGCGCGTACGAGCCTCGCCGGATGATGCGGGACTGGCACACCGATCCGCAGGAGGCGGTCCAGGCCTGCCTCGATGTCGGCGCCCCCCGGATGGCCACGATGCACTGGGGCACCTTCGTGCTGAGCGCGGAGCCGGTGCTGTCACCCGTTGAGAAGGCCCGGCAGGCCTGGGCCGGGACCGGCCGCCCCCGCGCCGACCTGTGGGATCTGGCCATCGGCGAATCCCGGATCCTCGAACCGGCGGACGCGCTGCGTGGCGATCCCGCGGAACAGCCCGGCGGAATGATCCCCTGACATCCCAGGTCCACGAGTCCGAGGGCGTGCCCGTTCAGCCCGGAGGAAGGCAGAGTGGGCAGGACGTTCGACCGGCACGCCAGATGACGCCATTGATGGTTCCGACGACGAGCACCGGACCGGAAGCACCGACGAGCGCCCCGGGACCCGGGTCAAGGACGGCCCGGACGGCGCAGGCGAGGCGAGTCCAGGACCTCGGGATTGACGATGGTGGCAGGGATCTCTCCGCGCAGGATCTGCGCCACGTTGCGGGCCGCCTTCCCGGCGAGCTCGGCGATCGCCCCGTCGGAGTAGAAGGCCGAGTGCGGGGTCACGATCGCCGCCGGGTGGGTGCGCAGCGGGTGGGCCGCCGGCAGCGGCTCCGGGTCGGTGACGTCCATGGCCGCCCCGGCGATGAGTCCGCCGTCCAGAGCCCGCACCAGTGCGGCGGTGTCGACCAGAGCACCGCGCGAGGTGTTGATCAGGTAGGCGGTGTCCTTCATCGCCGCCAGTTCGGCCTGCCCGATGATCCCCCGGGTGGTGGCGTCGAGCGGCACGTGCAGGGAGACGACGTCGGCCGAGGCGAGCAGCTCGGGCAGTGACGTGGTGACCCGTACGCCATCGCGGTCACCTGCGGACCGCCGGTAGGCGATCACGTCCATGCCCAGAGCGCGAGCGCGGACCGCGACGGCCTGGGCTATGGCGCCCAGCCCGACGAGCCCGAGGGTCTTGCCGCGCAGCCGTACCGGCATCCCGCCGGCCTGGTTGTCCCAGCCGCCGCGCCGCAGGTCCTCGGTGAGCGGCACGAAGCGCCTGGCGAGCGCCAGCAGCAGCAACAGGGTGTGGTCGGCGACCTCGTCGGTGCAGAAATCGGGCACGTTGCTGACCGGGATGCCCAGTGTGGTGGCATGGGCGACGTCGATGTTGTCGAGCCCGACTCCGTAGCGCGCCACCGTACGGCACCGGGCGGCGGCGTCCAGCACCCTCGCGGTCACCGGTTTCCAGTTGGTGAGGATCGCGTCCGCCCGTGGCGCCAGCGCGATCAGCTCGTCCTCGTCCCCGGTGGCGGCCACGAGCAACCGGGCTCCCACCGTGCCGAGGACCCGCTCCTCCACGTCCAGGTCGGGGAAGGCATAGTCGGTGACGAGGACGGTCAGGCTCACGGGTGGTCCTCCCTAGGGAAGAATCGGCGCGGTAACCCAGCGCAGAAGAGGCGGTCAGCATGGCACAACAGGTTCGCGGAGTCGTCGCCCCCGGCAAGGGCGAGCCCGTCCGCATCGAGACCATCATCATCCCCGACCCCGGACCGGGTGAGGCCGTGGTGAAGGTACAGGCCTGCGGGGTCTGCCACACCGACCTGCACTATCGCGAGGGGGGCATCAACGACGACTTCCCCTTCCTGCTGGGCCATGAGGCGGCCGGCGTGGTCGAGTCGGTCGGCGACGGAGTGACCGAGGTGGCCCCCGGCGACTTCGTGATCCTCAACTGGCGGGCGGTGTGCGGCCAGTGCCGCGCCTGCCGGCGTGGCCGCCCCTGGTACTGCTTCGACACCCACAACGCGAAACAGAAGATGACGCTGACCGATGGCACCGAGCTGTCCCCCGCGCTGGGGATCGGCGCCTTCGCCGACAAGACGCTGGTGGCGGCCGGGCAGTGCACCAAGGTGGACCCGGCCGCCAGTCCCGCCGCGGCCGGGCTGCTCGGCTGCGGCGTGATGGCGGGCATCGGCGCGGCGATCAACACCGGCAACGTGGGGCGCGGCGATTCCGTGGCGGTGATCGGCTGCGGCGGGGTCGGCTCGGCCGCGGTGATGGGCGCCCGGCTCGCCGGAGCATCCAAGATCATCGCGGTGGATCTGGACGACCGGAAGCTGGAGACCGCCCGTGGTCTGGGCGCCACCCATACCGTCAACGGCCGGGCCGGGGATGTCGTCACCGCGATCCGCGACCTCACCGGCGGGTTCGGCGCCGACGTGGTCATCGACGCGGTGGGTGTTCCCGCCACCTACGAGCAGGCCTTCAACGCCCGCGACCTGGCCGGCACCGTCGTGCTGGTGGGGGTTCCCACGCCGGAGATGCGGCTGGAGCTTCCGCTGCTGGAGGTGTTCGGACGCGGCGGCTCGCTGAAGTCTTCGTGGTACGGAGACTGCCTGCCGTCGCGCGACTTCCCGATGCTGATCGACCTCTATCTCCAGGGGCGGCTCGACCTCGACACCTTCGTCTCCGAGACGATCACTCTGGAGGAGGTGGAGGACGCGTTCGCGAAGATGGAACACGGCGACGTCCTCCGCTCGGTGGTGATGTTCTGATGGGCGCCCGCATCGACCATCTGGTCACCTCCGGGACGTTCTCCCTGGACGGCGGCACCTGGGAGGTGGACAACAACGTCTGGCTGGTCGGCGACGATCACGAGGTCGTCGTCATCGACGCCGCGCACGACGCGGACGCCATCGCGTCCGCGGTGGGTGAGCGGCGGCTGCGCGCCATCGTCTCCACCCACGGTCATGACGATCATATCGACGCCGCCCCCGCGCTGGCGGAGCGGACGGGCGCGCCGATCCTGCTGCACCCCGGCGACCTGATGCTCTGGAAGACCACCCATCCCGGGCGGCAGCCCGACGGGGAACTGTCCGACGGGCAGACGATCACGATCGCGAGGCTCGCCCTCCAGGTCCTGCATACCCCCGGTCACAGCCCGGGTGCGGTCTGCCTGTACGCGCCGGAGCTCGGCACGGTGTTCTCCGGGGACACCTTGTTCGCCGGCGGGCCGGGCGCCACCGGACGGTCCTTCTCGGACTTCCCGACCATCATCGCCTCGATCCGGGAACGGCTGCTGACGCTCCCGCCCGAGACGGTCGTGCACACCGGGCACGGCGAGTCCACCACCATCGGCGCCGAGGCCCCGCACCTGGAGGAGTGGATCGCCCGCGGCCACTGAGCGCCCCGCTCGCCTGAGAGCCCATGATGTTGTCGTGTTCCCCCTCTGAGGGGGACACGACAACATCATCGGCGAGAAGGGCCTCCGGCCGAGATCGCGGACGCATCGAACCGTGGGCGGGCTTTGCTGCGTACCTGACTGTGTGGGCGTCTACGTGGCGTTCTGCCGCTGTTTCTTCAACGGTGCGGCCTCGGTGTGTCAGAGGAGGTTGATGTTGTGGATTCAGGTGCCCGTTTGCAGGGGCGGTACGTTCTGCGGCGGCACATCGGCAGTGGCCGTACGACCGAGGTGTGGGAGGCCTGGGACGAACGGCTCTCCCGTGCCGTCGCCGTCAAGCTGGTAAGCGCTGATCCACCGCCCGAAGCGGCCTTCAGCCGCCGGTTCCAGGAGGAGGCCCGGGCCGCTGCGGCCGTGTTCCACCCCCACGTTGTGATCATCTACGACTGCGACGAGACCTGCGGCGAGGACGGTCGGCCGGTCCCGTACATCGTGATGGAGTTCCTCGAGGGCGAGACCCTCGCCGACCGGATCCACCGGGGCGCACCGCCGGTCGGCGAGGCCGTACAGGTGTGCGCCCAGATCGCCGACGCGCTTGCCGCGGCCCACCGGGCCGGGGTCGCGCACCGCGATCTCAAACCGGCCAACGTGTTCCTCACCTCCGAAGGGGTGAAGGTGCTGGACTTCGGCATCGGCCGGGCGGCACGGGACCCGATTCGTCCTCCCGCCGCCGGCTTGTGGTCGGCGACGGCGGAGCCACCGCCGGGCACGCCCGCCTACCTCGCCCAGGAGGGACGGCTCGGCCGGTCTCCCGCCACGGCGGCCGCCGACGTGTACGCGCTCGGAGTGGTGCTGACCGAGGCCCTGACGGGCAGACGCGCTCTGGACGCCCCGCTTCCCGAGGGCATTCCGGTGGAGGTGGCCGTGCTGTGCTCACGCTGCAGGGCGCGCGATCCCGCAGCGCGGCCGTCCGCCGCGGATGTCAGCGAGATCCTCGCCACGGCCTCGGGGTGGGCCGAGCACACGCCTCCCGGGCGGCCTCGTCCGCAGGAGCACTGGCTCCCGCATCTGCGCGCCAAGCGGATCCTGCAGGACAGGCGGGCGGCGCGGGGCGTCTCGGACCAACCGCCTGCTACGGCCGATCCGGCGCCCACTCCGGCCGATCCCTCGTGGCTGCCGGCCGGCCCCGCCCGGCCGACGGCCCAGCCCGCATCATCTGCGGCCGAACACCCATCGCCCCCGGACGACCCCGCGTGGCTTCCGGCCGATCCCATACCGGCCCTGGCCGACCCGTCCTGGCCCACGGACGACCACGCATCACCACCGGCCGACCCCGCATGGCTCCCGGCCGATCCCATACCGGCCCTGGCCGACCCGTCGTGGCCCACGGACGACCACGCATCACCACCGGCCGGCCCCGCATGGCTCCCGGCCGACCCCGCATCAACCCCGGCCGACCCGGCATCGGCCCCGGCCGGTCCCGTGTGGCCTGCCGGCGATCCGGTATGGCCGCCGGCCGACGGCAGAACGGCCCACAAGGTACCGAGCGGGATGACCGGTGAGTTCTCCTTCCGCCTGGCGCGACCGGACGCCCGGCCGGGCGGCGAGCATCTGATCCGGCGCCATGCGGCTCAGGGCCGTCAAGCCCCCCAGCACCTCACCCAGGAGTACCTGACCCGGCCGGGCATGGTTCGGGCAGAGCCGGAGGAGCCGGTCGCCGGGGAGCCCGAAGCTCCGGTACGGGACGGTTCCTCGCACGTCCGGCTCCGGCGGTTCCTCTTCGACGGGGCGCTCACGGTGGCGGGATGCGCGGTCACGGTGTTCCTGCTGTCCGCCCAGTCCTCCCATCGGCGAAGTCCCGATCCGCCCGCGCCGGCCGGCCCCACGGTCTCGCACCTCACCGGGAAGACCCGGGGTCCAGGCACCCCGGCCGCTCCGGCGACCCCGGCCCCGCTCGACCGCGAGATCGCGGCGCTGACCCGGATCCGGCCGATCATCGAGCGGGGCCTGGCCGCGGGCGAGATCCGCTCCGACGTCGCCCTCGACCTCACCAACGTCATCACCAACCTGCAGAAAGATCTCATCGCGGGCCAGCGGACCGACCCTCAGCAGGGCGTCACCGAGCTGCAGACGAAGATCTTGACCCGGCTGCGGGAAGGCGGCCTCACCCAGAGCCGCGCCGACGAGCTGAACCTCGCGTTGTCGGCCGTCTCCCAGCGGCATGTCGCCCTGCGAGGGAGTCCTGTACCCGGATCGGACGTGAGCTAGCGATGTCCCCCGAGGAACCGGCGCGCCTGCGCCTCGCCGACCGTTACCGGCTGGAAAGGCGCCTCGGCAGCGGCCGTACGTCGACGGTGTGGTGGGCCTGGGACGAGCTGCTCGCGCGGCCCGTCGCGGTCAAGGTGCTGAGCGTCTCGCTGCTGCCCGACCTGGCGTTGCGGGCCCGGCTCAGCGACGAGACCCGTACGGTCGCCGAGGTGTCGCACCCGGGCATCGTGGCCGTCCACGATTTCGGCGAGGCCTCCGTCCCGGGCGGCCGGAGCACGCCGTACATCGTGATGGAGTTCCTGGACGGCGAGAGCCTGGTCTCCCGGCTCGAACGCGGCCGGCTTCCGTGGAGGGAGGCTTCGCGGGTGTGCGGGAAGGTCGCCTCGGCGCTGGCCTTCGTGCACGCCAGAGGGCTCATTCACCACAACATGACGCCGGCGAACATCTTCCTCACCGCGGACGGCGTCAAGGTGCTCGGCCTGGGCATGGGCAAGGCGGTGTACGGCGAGGGCTTCTCCGCTCTCGGTCTGTTCGAGCCGGCCGGCCCGCAAGGCACGTCGTCGTACGCCGCTCCCGAGCAGCTCGGCGGAGGGCCCGTCACGTCCGCGGCTGATGTGCACGCGCTCGGCAGGATCCTGGCGGAGTGCCTGGTGGGCCGGCTGACCCGCGACACTCCTCTGCCGTCCGACGTCCCGGACGATCTCGCCCTGATCTGCGTCCAGTGCCTGGCGTCCGAACCCGGGTCCCGGCCGTCCGCCGCCAAGGTCGCCGAGCTCCTCGCGGCTCTCGTCCGGCCGGCCGCCCACGAGCTGCCCAGCACCCAGAGGCTGCCGGGCCCCTGGAAGGGGGCGCGGGACGCCGCGGCCGAGGCGGCGGACGCGCCGGGAACCCGCTACGCGAACCGGCGGCGGCGCGCCGACGAGCACGCGGAACAGCGGCGGCGCCGCCGGCAGCTCGTGATCGACGCGGTGGCCGCGGTAATAGTCCTTCTCTTCATGGTGGGCCTGATGAGGGGCTCCTCCCAGCACTCCGACCAGCCCTCTCCCGCGCTGACGAACCGGGCGGCGGCCCCGGCCCTGCACACCGGGAGGCAGTCTTCGGCGGGACCGCGGCCCGCCGAAGCACCCCAGCCGGCCACGACGATGGTCAGAGCACCGGTGATGGCCGCGGGACGGCCGGCTCAGACCCGTCCGGCCTACGCGTTGCAGCGGCTGCGGCAAGCCGTCGACACCGGGGTCGGCCTGGGTGAGATCCGGCACGGGGTCGGCATCGAGCTGGACGGCGTCGTGACCGGACTGCGCAACGAGCTGCTCACCGGCCGGCCGGTGAACCTCGAGCAGCGGGTGGCCGAGCTACGGGCCACGATCGCCAAGCGGCTGGGAGAGGGCGGCATCTCGCAGGACCAGGCCGACCTCCTGATGGCCATCCTGCCGTCAGTGGCACCCTGACGCCCGGGCCGGCGGCACCGTCGGGTCGCAGGCGCCGTCCGGAGGCCGGGCACAGCACCCCTGGATCACGGCGCTCGCGGGTCACAGTGCCCACGGCGCGGGGCCCGTGCAGGACGCCCAGCCGGCCAGGGCCTCGTTGTCGTAGACCCGGATGCCCATCTGCGCGGCGTAGGTCATCGCCTGCCTGGTGAAGCCCGAGGTCGTGACGACGGCCGCGATCTGGGCGCCGTGGATGCCGTAACAGGTGCCGCCGAACTTCTGCAGGTCCGGCCCGGTGACCTTGTTGCCGACGCGGTAGCGCTTGGCCTGGATCACCAGGCTCTGTCCCTGCGGGGTGGTCGCGACGACGTCCGCGCCCAGGTCACCCGCGCCGCCGACGACCCGCACGTCGGAGCAGCCGTCCCGTGCGCACAGGTATGCCAGGGCGTGCTCGAACTCGCGCGGGCTCATGGCGTGGTAGGTGGTGATCTCGCGGGCCCGGACCGCCTGGACCTGCTGCTGGTAGGCGTGCGCGGCGGCCAGTTCGGCGCGCCTTTTCCACCACAGCAGGCCGGCGAGCGCCGCCAGGGCGGCCAGGGCGGCGGCCGCGAGAAGCGCTGCGTTCGGGTGCCTGGCCGCCGCCATGATCGCGGCCCGGACGAGCACCAGCCCACCGATCAGGGTCCCGACCGCCATGACGAGGATCCATAGCCGGGCGTCGTTGCGACGCGACCGACTCGCCACCCGAACCACCTTTCGCCGCCGGCCGGAACACCGGCGGTGTCTCCCCCGTCACCCAGACCGTCTCATCCGGCACCGACAGAATCCACAGCGACAAAATCCACAGGTCCGCGAAGAAGCGACCGGGCGGAGGTGACCTGCATAAGGTTGCCGTGGCCGGGAGCGGCCGGACGAGCGGATCAGCGGCCTGAGGAGGACATGTGGGGAAGGCTAACCGGGAACGCCGCCGGGCCGGGGAGAAAGCGCGCCGGCAGTCCAGGGCCCGGCAGACCGGCTCCGTCCGGCCACCGGGTGAGGGCACCTCCTCACCCGCAGAGCAGGCCGAACTGCTGATCTCCGAGGCGGTGCGGGCTCTGTTCGGCCAGGACGACGCCGGGTTCCAGCACTGGGCGGACCAGCTGACCGTGCATCCCGCCGTCACCGGATCGCAGAGCGCGGACCGGAGCCTGACGACGTTACTGCAGCGCGGCGTGGCCACCGCCTGGCGCCGGGGCTGGCAGCCCGCCGACGTGATCCGTTTCACCGGCCGTGAGCTCGGCAAGCGGCATTCCCGCCTGGCGACCGACGTGATCGCGGCAGAGATGCGGGCCTACTCGGCGGCGACCGTGGACGAGCAGTGGGAGATCCAGCTCACCGCGGCCGGCGCCCGGGTCTGGTGGGACGGCGACGACCGCCACCTCCCGCAGTGGGCGGCCCGGGAGGGCATCGACCGGCACAGCGTGGTGGTCTGCGCGCTGGAGCTTCTGCACCTGCTCAGCGCCCTGCCCGAGCTCGCACCGCTCGGGCCGCCGCCGGGGGGCGCCCGCCGCAACGTGCCGACCACTGCCCGCCCGGCTCAGGCCGTCGACCAGCGGATACTCGGCCGGGTCCGGGCACTGCTCGCCAAGGCGGAGTCGACCGAGTTCCCTGAAGAGGCCGAAGCGCTGAGCGGGCGGGCCCAGCAGCTCATGGCCCGGCACAGCATCGACCACGCGCTGCTGGCCGCCGAGTCGGGCACGCCGGAGGAGCCGATCGGCCGCCGCCTGGCGATCGACAACCCGTACGAAGCTCCGAAAGCGGTACTGCTGGACCTCGTCGCCGGCGCCAACCGGTGCCGTACGGTCTGGCACCGCGAGCTGGGCTTCTCCACCGTGCTCGGCTTCCCCTCCGACCTGGACGCCGTGGAGCTGCTGTTCACCTCACTGCTGGTGCAGGCCACCACGGCTCTGGTGCACGCCGGTTCGCGTCAGGACGCACGCGGCCGCTCCAGCACCAGGTCCTTCCGGCACTCGTTCCTGGCGGCGTACGCCCAGCGCATCGGCGAACGGCTGGACGAGGCGACCGGCGAGGCCGTCAGGCAGGCGGCCGCCGAGGCCACGGGCAGGGACCTCCTTCCGGTGCTCGCCGCCCGCCAGGAGAGCGTCGAGCAGGCCGTCGCGACGCTGTTCCCGAAACTGACCCGGCACCGGGTGGGGGCAGTACGCAACCACGAGGGCTGGGTGGCCGGACGGGCCGCCGCCGACCTGGCCAGCCTGAACGCCCGCTCCGAGGTCACCCGCGACTGAGACGTCCCGGCGGGCCGGGCCGTTCCGGTCACCCTGCGGTGGTGCCTCGCTCTACCATCCCCTGAAACAGCTGAAGATCGACGCGGGAATCCACCCAGGGAGCGGACATCACTTCAGGAACCTGGACGCCTCGCCCCGGCCTGCGCGGCACCCCGGGCGTCATCCGGCTGTCGGCGAGCCAGCTGGACCAGACCGATGAGCGGTGCCCCGAGTTCGCCGCGCTCAAGGCCAGACCCCAGCTGTGGCCGGAGGCCTTCGAGCGCCGCCGCTACGCCCCGTGGGAGTCGTTCCCGCTGGGCCTGGTCATGGCGGCGCTCGACGCCTTGGAATTCACCAGCCCAGAGTCCGACAGCACGGATTCCGACAGCACGAGCTCCGGCAGCGCAGAGTCATACAGCACGGAGTCCGGCACCTTTGACGCCATCGGCCTGGACGCGGCGGTCGGCAAGGCGCTCAAGGACAGCCGCTCGCCGTTGCACCCGGGCGCGGCCGGCTGGGTGCGGCATGCGTGCCACGAGTACGTGCGGGCCTGCCGCTGGCTGGAGGACGAACTCGCCGCCGAGGGCGTCACGCTGCGGCCGGAGCCCCTGCCGCGCGTCGTACAGCACGGTTCGGCCGCCGAGCTGCGGATGCTGACCGCCTGGGGCCGGTGGTACGCCTCCGAGGACGGTTCGGTCCGCGAGTTCCGGCGGCTGCGCATCAGCCGCCCCGGGCCGGCCGGCTCCCCCTCCGCGCATGCGATCGCGTTCGTCGCGGCCACCGGCCTGCGCGCGGTCGGCGCCGTCTACCGTGACCTGCCGGTGGAGGTACGGCCCGACGACGGCGTACCGGCCCGGATCAGGGTCGTCGAGGTCGCCCTCGCCGAGGACGTGATGCCCAAGGTCCTGGTGGACGCCAGCCCCGACGAGGTCCGCCAGGGCTACCGGGCTCACGCCCAGCCGATCGCGGCGGATCTGACCTTCGGCGGGGATCGCCGGCCCGGATCCGACTGCGCCGAGTGCAAGCTCCGCGACAACTGTGACGCACTCCCCCGCACACCCGGTCTGCTGGGCCTGGCCGACCGGGGCACTCACCGGCGGACCTGGTCGGTCACCACGGGACGCCAGTACCAGATCTGCCCCGCTCAGGCACACTTGCGAGAGCTGCGCGTCCCCGGTGACCGCGGCGAGGAAGGCCCCGCCGTACGGCGGGGCCGGGTCGTGCACGAGTGGCTGGCGACCGCCCACGCTCGTAGGCCCGGGCGGCCGTGTACGGAGGCGGATCTGCCCGAACCCGGTGCTCCCGGCCTCGGCCTGGCCGGTGAGTTCATGACGCCCGAGGAATACCGGGAGGCCAGGCCGTTCCTGCTCCGGCATCTGGACGTCTGCCCGCTCGCGGAGGCCGCCACGATCACCGCGATCACGACCGAGCCGACCGTGGCCGCCTACGACCCCGAGGCCGACGTCGTCGTGATCGCCGGCCCCGACCTGGTCCGGCATGCGGGCGGCCGGGTGGTCTACCGGGAGCAGAAGACCACGACCAGCCCGGACCGCTTCACAGCCGACGGCGCGCTGGCCCAGGTCCCGCAGCTGGCCCTGGCCGTCTGCCTGATCGCCGCCGGGGTCTTCGACGGTACGACGGCCGGCGGGCACCTGCCCGGCACCGTGGAGCTGGAGGTGATGACACCGCTGCGCGCCTACGTCATCGCGTTCGACGCCGCCGACCCGGCCGTGGTCGAAGCCGCCCGCCGGATCGTCACCGGCCTGGTCCGCGACTGGCACCACGACACCGCGTTCCGGGCCCGGCCGGGCCACTGGTGCACCGCCTGCCCGGTGGCCCGCTGGTGCCCCGACCGGGCCGGCAAGGATCAGCCGGCGGACGCGCCCATCGAGGTCGACGGCGTCCTCATCGATCCCCGCACTGGCGAGGTGCTGGACGGCGCCGCGCTGATGAGCGGACGCGCGGAGGCTCTGTCGGCGGCCATAGCGGAACCCGATCCCGACGAGGAACCTCCGTTCTGACGCGGCCGCCGATCGACGGAAACACCCCAGCCGGAGGCCGCCCAGTCGCGGTCGGCCGCCGATCGCCCGGACCGGACGCCCCGCCCCTTACGCCGCACCCGCCGTACGGCACACCGGCCCACCGGTCGCACGGCTCACCCCTCGCACGCCCGCCCGTCGATGGCCGACCCGTCGCCCGGCCACCCGTCGCACGCCGCACGCCGCACGCCGTACGCCGTACGCCGCACCGTTGTACAGGCCCCGGCGGCCCATGTGATCCCGCCGTACCGTGAACCCGCCGTACCGTGAACCCGCCATATGTGTGCCATCTCGCCGTACTGTTAACCGCCGTACATTCACGGTGACGGCCGCGAATGCCGGAAGGAGCGTACATGTCGGGTAAGGCGTTGGTACTGGGCGGCGGCGGAGTGGCCGGGATCGCCTGGGAATGGGGAATCCTGACCGGGCTGCAGGAGGCCGGGGTCGACCTGACGACGGCCGATCTGGTGGTGGGTACTTCGGCCGGTTCGGTCGTGGGCGCACAGGTCGCGGCGGGCATCGATGCGGGCGAGCGGTACGAGGCCCAGCTGGCCGGTGCAGGCGGGGAGATCGCGGCCAAGCTGAGCCCGTTGATGATCGCACGGTTCGGGTGGGTGATGCTGCGGTCGCGCAGCCCGCAGCAGGCCGGTGCCGCCTTCGGGCGGCTCGCGCTGGCCGCTGCCACCGTTCCGGAGGCCGAGCGGCGGGCCGTCATCGCCTCGCGGCTTCCGGTACAGACCTGGCCGGAAGATCGCCGGCTGTTGCTGACCGCGGTGGACGCCGCCACCGGCGAGTTCACCGTCTTCGACTCGAGCAGCGGCGTACCGCTGGTCGACGCGGTGGCCGCGAGCTGCGCGGTACCCGGCGTCTGGCCACCGGTCACCATCGGTGGCCGTCGCTACATCGACGGCGGTATGCGCTCGGCCGCCAATGTCGACCTCGCGGCCGGCCATGAGCGCGTCGTCGTCATCGCTCCGATCACCCAGGGCTTCGGCCAGGTCGCCGACGTGGCCTCCCAAGTGGCACAGCTGAGCGGGAAGACGACGGTGGTCTCCCCGGATCAGGGCTCCAAACGGGCCATCGGCCGCAACGCCCTCGACCCGGCCCGCCGGGCCCCGTCGGCCCGGGCGGGCCATGCGCAGGCAGCCGCGGTCGCCGACCAGGTAGCCGCCGTCTGGTCGGACTGAACCGGGCTTGCCAGAGAGCCGGCGGCTTGGCCGGGAGCGGGCGGCTTGGCCGGGAGCCGGCGGCTTGGCCAAGGGAGTTAGATCTTCTGGTCGCCGGCCCGAGCACGGGTCGTGATCACCCTTCATAGGCCGCCTGCACTCGTCGATAGCGCCCCGAGGCAGGGGGAGCCGAGACCTGGGTCACAGTTGAGAGGCTGCCTCAACGCGGGCATGCCGGCTACGAGCCGGCCGTCTGACGCAGCATTTCGAGGTACGTCGGCCAGCCGGCCTCGTGTTGTGGCCGCTGGTCAGAGGGCAGGTCGTGGTGAATCAGTTCGACGATCGTCTCGTGGCCGTCGGCCTTGAGGAGGATTTCAACGGTCGAGGAACCGGCCGGGAGCGCATCGCTTCCGGGGATTCCCCATGTGAAGACGACCCGGTCGGGCGGCTCCACCGATACGTAGTTGCCGCGCACCGCTGCGCCATGCACGTCAAGGGCAAAGACGCCGCCTGGCTCAGGATTCAGATCTGCCCAGTTCCCGATCCACTGCACGAGGAGAGAAGGCTGGACAAGGTAGGGAAACACCTCCGTGGGCGCTGCCGCGATTCTGATCGTCGCCGTAAGGGTCTCTGGCGGGTTCATCGACTTATGCGCTCTTCCTGGTTCTTGCCCTGCTCGACGACGCGCTTGAGTCGTGCGAGCGCGTCAGGCCAGAGGTCGGCGAGGACGCTGCGAACTGGTTCGAGGGCCTCCGGCCGGAGAGCATATAGCCGCCGGGTGCCTTCTCGCCGTTCGCTGACAAGACCTGCGCGTTCGAGGACCCGCAGATGCTGACTCACGGCCTGCTGGGTGATGTCGAAGTGCGTTGCGATCTGGCCGGCGGCGAGTTCATCGCTTTGGACCAGCTTCAGTATGTGTCGCCGATGAGGATCGGCGAGGGCGCGCAGCACGGCATCGGGACCTGACCCAACGTCCTTGCCGATGGGCCGGCTCGCTCGGACACCGCTCATGTCGTCAGCATCGCATCTTCTGTGGTCGACGGTTGCACCCGGCGCCCTGCCAGCCGGATGAACGGCCAAACGTCGTATTCACGTTCCTCTACCGGGCCGCTGGCACCGAACGGCAGCCTCGGCCGGCCGGGCGACATGGCGACGATCGGGGTACGGCCTAGGTGGTTCGACGTCTTACGCGCTGGTCGAGCCGAAGGGGGCCTCACGGCCGACGGCCGCTCTGCCTCGTCCACCCGGATGACGAGCGCGTCGTCACCGAACATGAACCTCAGCTCGCCGCCTGCCAGTCCGGAACCGCTGGCGTTCGTCCACCAGGCGGTCAGACGATTTGCAATGAATTGCTTGTACAAGCAACTCCTTGTACAGTAGCCACGGATCCAGTCACCGACCGCCTCAACGGCAGGCGTGACGTCCTCGACAACAGCCCGGAGAACTCATCAGCGACACCACGTCCATCACCGTCGACCAGTTCCTGGCCCACCCACCGCGGCGCATCTGGCAGGCACTCGTGGACCCCGGCCTGCTCAGTGCCTGGTTCATGCCCAACGACTTCGCGCCCGCCGTCGGCCACGCGTTCACCTTCCAGCGCCCCAAGCCCAACCGGGAACTGCACTTCAGCGACACGATTGTGTGCGAGGTGCTGGAGATTCAAGCCGAGAAACAGCTGTCCTACAGCTGGACCGACGCTGCTTACCCCGGCGAGCTGGACTCGAGGGTCACCTGGACCCTGGAGTCTGAGGGCGGCGGCACACGCCTGGTCGTGGAGCATCGAGGCTTCGCCGCCGACGACCCGATCCATCAGAAGGTCCGCGCCCTCATGACGGGCGGCTGGGCCATCTACCTGGGTGAGCGCCTGGCCGAGCACCTTGAACGCGGCACGACGTGACATCAGCCCATCGCGACATCAGGGCGAGCAACAGCGCGTACGGACGACGTTCGCCTGGACCGGCGAAAGGACTGACGAAACGAGCACCACAGCAGGCACGGTAGTGGCCCTGGCCGGTGTCGTCCTTGTACGCCGTCGCCCGCGCACCCCCCGCTCTGTCGTAGGTTCTCACCAAGGGCCGACTGGTGGTCGAGGACGGACGGAGGGCGGTTGTTGGGCGCCGGTGAGGACGAGGTGGTCGTGACCGCTGCCCGAGCGGGCGACGAGTCCGCGTTCGGGGCGCTCGTCGAGCGTCATCGGGCGGAGTTGCGGGTGCACTGCTACCGGATGCTGGGCTCGTTCGACGAGTCGGAGGATCTGGTCCAGGAGACGTTCCTGCGCGCCTGGAAGAACCTCCGCGGCTTCGAGGGGCGCTCGACGTTCCGCGCCTGGCTGTACCGGATCGCGACGAACGCGTGCCTCGACGCCCTCGACGGCCGGGCACGCCGGGTCCTCCCGCACCACGTGGCGCCGCCATCGGACCCGAGCGCCGCGCAGCCGCCCCGTACCGACATCGCGTGGCTGCAGCCCTTTCCGGATCGGCTGTGGGAGCCGGTCGAGCCGAGCGAGAGACAGCCGGACGCCGTGGTGGTCGCCAGGGAGACGATCGAGCTGGCGTTCCTGGCCGCGATCCAGCATCTGCCGCCCAGGCAGCGGGCGGCGCTGATCCTGCGGGACGTGCTCGGCTGGCCGGCCAAGCAGACCGCGGCGCTGCTCAACGGCAGCGTCGCGTCGGTCAACAGCGCGGTGCAACGCGCCCGGACCACGCTGAAGGAGCATCTGCCCGAACGTCGCCTGGAATGGGCGCCGTCGGCGGAGCCCTCCGAGCAGGACAGAGCGGTCCTGCGGCGGTACATGCATGCGATGGAACGTGCCGACCTCGCCGCGGTGGCCGACCTGCTGGCCGAGGAGGTCCGGACGATGATGCCGCCGTACCCGATGTGGTTCCAGGGTCGCGACGCGGTCGTGGCGGCGCTGGCAACCAGCTGGGACGCCGGCTCGCCGGACTATGTCGGCCGGTTCCAGATGACGGCGACCCGGGCCAACCGGCAGCCGGCAGTGGCGGCCTACGTCCGGCGCCCCGACGAGCCCGCCTACCGCGCCTTCGCGATCGCCGTGCTGCGCATCGAGCAGGGCCGCATCCTGGAGCTCACCGCCTTCCACGACCCCGGCCTGTTCCCGGCGTTCGCCCTGCCCACGGCGTTGCCACCGGCACACCGATGAGTTTTCGCGCGATCGGTCGTCTCAACACAGGTCACACGACAACGTGATCTCGACGGAGGTAGACCATGGGTAAGTTGCAGTACCAGTGCACCATGTCGCTGGACGGCTTCATCGCCGGCCCAGGTGGTGACATGTCCTGGCTGGCCGAGTACCTCGGGCCCAATCCGACGGTGGACGAGGTCATCGGCAAGACCGGCGCCCTTCTCGTCGGCAACCGCACCTTCGGCGGTGACGATCCGTACAAGGGCACGGACAACGAAGGCGAGCCGTACGGCGGGGGGTGGACCGGACCACAGTTCGTCCTCACCCACCACGCCCCGGACACTCCGGTGCCGGGTGTCACCTTCTGCGGTGACCTCGACAGCGGCATCGCCGCGGCCAAGGCCGCCGCAGGTGACAAGTACGTCGGCGTCCTAGGTGCCGAGGTGGCACGGCAGTGCCTCGACGCGGGTGTGCTCGACGAGATCCTCGTGTTCATCGCGCCCGTCCTGCTCGGGGACGGCGTCCGGCTCTTCGACCACAAGGGCGGGAGCAACGTCAAGCTCGAACGCCTCAGCGTGACCCACGCGCCGCAAGCGACCAACCTCTGGCTACGCGTCATCAAATGAGCCCCTCCCGCTCACCGCGCAGGCGCCCAAGCCGGCCAGGCACGCCACGGTGATCATGGGCTGACCGGCTCGTATCGAGACGGGTTGTGGAGGGCGTGCCATCTCGCCCTCCACAACCCACTCGATGTCAGGAAGCGCGCGGACCGCGGCAGTGCTCTGTCGCAAGCTCGACGAGGGTGAGCGCCGCTATGACGCGGAGACCTACCGGGGCACCATCCGCAAGGCGCCTCCGCTGACCTGCCCTGGCTCGGAGTGCCGGCGCCACTAGCCCTCCCCGGCTAAGGACACAAGCTCAGCGTCGCCGGCCGGCAGTCTGGTCTGAGGTTTACATACACCCCGGATGTATGTTCTTATGTGCTCAGTCGAGGCTGATGAGGTGGAGCATGGCGCGCAGTGAGGCTCTGGGCGTACCGCGGACGGTCGACCTGCCGCACGGAACGGTCGCCTATCGCGAGCGTGGGGACGGCCCGCCGGTGGTGTTCGTGCACGGCCTGCTGGTGAACGCCGACCTGTGGCGGGCTGTTGTGCCGGTGGTGGCCGCCGCCGGTCACCGATGCCTGGCACCGGACTGGCCGTTGGGCGCGCATCAGCATCCGATGCGCCCGCAGGCGGACCTGAGCCCGCCGGGGCTGGCCACGCTGATCGCGGACTTCCTCGTCGCGCTGGACCTGACGGACGTCACCGTGGTGGCCAACGACACCGGCGGAGCACTGGTGCAGGTGCTGATGGCGCGCCACCCTGAGCGGATCGGCCGGGTGGTCCTGGCCTCCTGCGACAGCCTGGAGGCGTTCTTCCCGTGGCCGTTCCACATCCTGCCCACGCTGGCCGCTGTGCCCGGCTCGACCTGGCTGCTCACCCAGGCACTGCGGCTCCGGTCGCTGCACCGCCTGCCGATCACGTTCGGATGGGTGGCCAAACGGCCGCTCCCCCGGCACATCACGGACTCCTACCTGCAGCCCGCGCGCCGCGACCCCGCCATCCGCCGAGACCTGCGCCGCTTCCTGCGCGCAGTGCACCGCCGCCACACCCTGGCCGCCGCCCGGTCCTTCGCTGGATTCGACCGGCCCGTGCTGCTGGCCTGGGCCGAAGAGGAGCGGCTGTTCCCGGTCTCGCTCGCCCGGCGGCTGGCCGAGGTGCTGCCCGATGCCCGGCTGGCCCTGATCGCCGACTCCTACACGTTCCTCCCCGAGGACCGGCCCGCCGAACTGGCCGCTCTCGTGGTGGAGTTCGCCCGCACCGGCGGCGCGGCCCCGGCGCCCGGCCGGTGAGCCCGCGCCGGCGTCAGGAGGACCGCACCCGCGCGACCCGCGGCGCCCTCATCGCGGCCGGGCGCCGGCTGTTCGGCGAGCGCGGGTACGGTGCGGTCCCGGCGGAGGAGATCGTGGCGGCCTCCGGGCTGACCCGCGGTGCGCTGCGCCATCACTTCGGCGACAAGCGGGAGCTGTTCCAGGCCGTCTTCGAGGAGCTGGAGACGGAGATCACCGGCCGGATCGGCACGGCCGCCGCCGGCACCACCGACACCTGGACCGCCATGACGCGCGGCCTGACCGCCTTTCTCGACACCTGCCAGGAACCCGAGGTCCTCCAGATCGCCCTCACCGACGCCCCCGCCGTCCTCGGCTGGGCGACCTGGCGCGCCATCGAGGCCCGGCACGGACTGGGCCTCATCACGGCCGCATTCGACCGTGCCATCGCCGAGGGGATCCTCATCCCGCAGCCCGTCGACGTCCTGGCCCACCTCGTCCTCAGTGCCACGATCGAGGCCGCCCTCCTCATCGCGCAGGCACCCGACCCCGGCCGAGCCCGAGCCGACGCCGAGCAGACATTGCTCGCGCTCATCACCGGCTTGCGGACCGAGCGAAATGACGGAAGTCCAGCGGAACCGGCTTGAGCCTTACCCGGCTCGGCAAGCCACTCGTGCGCCGAGGTCCTGCGACAGGCTGAAGGCCTGTTCCCCGAATCCGTGGGCGCAATGTGCTGGATGGTTCCGCTTCCTTCGGCGGGGCGGGTCCTTTGCCGGGCGAGATTGTCAGGCCAGATCTGCGAGGAGGGAAGGGATGAGCCGTTCCTCCATGACGGCCCGGCCGGCCTCCGCCATCAGGGGAGCGAGTGTCTCGTCCCAGGGACTGGGTGCGGCGGCACCGCGCAGCGGTTCGGACTCGCCTTGCTTCAGCGCCGCCTCGTAGTCGCAGGCGGCCATCCGCCACGGCACGGCACCGTACCGCTGGCGGGCCATGGCAGTGGTCCGCAGACCGGTCCAGTCGAAGTCCCCGCGCCAGTGGATCGCGCGGCCCGGCATGGCCTGCAGCAGCCGATGGCAGGCGGCCGACGGAACGCCCTCGGTGCAGATCAGGGCGGCGCGGGGGCTGGGGGCGGCGACGGCGGCCCGGAGCACCGAGGGGTTCTCGCAGACGTAGATGTCCTGTGGTCCGACCGAGACCGGCATGGTGGCCAGTTGGTGCAGCGTCACCCGGAACGGCACCCACGCCAGCGCCGCCTGAGTCAGCCAGCCGCCGAGCAGACCGCCGGAGCCGGGCAGGCCCAGGACGAGCACCTGGCTGGCGAGATCGTCCAGGATGACGCCGGAGGCCTCCCAGAGTTCCCGCCGCTGTGTCCGGGTGGCGGGGACGGGCACGCTGAAGCGCCCGGCCAGGGCACGGAGCACCAGACCGGCCAGGGATCCACGCGACAGCGCCTTGGTGTCGCCGGTCGCCCGTTCGGCGAGCACCGGCAGCGGGAGCGTATCGGCGGGCAGCAGTGCGAGTACGGCGGCGGCCTGGCGGAGCAGGTCGTCCTCGTCCCGGTTGAGCAGCCGGGTCAGGGTCCCGTCCCGGGCGATCTCCGCCAGCCACGGACCGTACTCGGGCTCGAGCCCGTCTGAGGCCGCCGACAGCGCCCGCTCCCTGCGCAGGGCCTGCGCGGCCGAACGTTCGGCGCGGCCCTGGACACTGCCGGCCAGAGATTCGAGGGCGGCCCGCAGGTCGGGGGCGAGCCCGGCGCGGCACAGCATCTGTTCCAGTGTGTCGAGCGGGATGGACAGCGAGGTGCCACGGCCCGGGCGCCTGCCGAGCAGCCGGGCCACCGCCGAGCGCTCGATGGGTGAGGCGTCCTCGAGCGTCAGGATTCCGCTGAGCGGACGGTCCAGTTCCAGCCGTCGCAGGAGCCGCTCCACCAGCCGGGCCAGGCCTGGGTCGCCCAGGACCCGTTCCAGCCGGGCGGTGTCTACCACAGGACGGTGTCCTCGGCGGGCGGCGCGGCGGCGGCCGACGCCCTGGCGACCGGGGCCCTGGCTGCCGGGACTCGCTCCACCTGCCGGGGCGTCGCGCCGTCCCATTCCCAGGTCGAGACGTGGACGGCGTCGATCCCGTCGCGGCGGACGAGCTGGTGGGTCGCGATGCCGGGAACGGTGGCGTAGAAGCCCCACTCGCGCTCGCTGGTCATGACCACGTCGAGGTCGAAGGTGGCGAGCAGCCCCAGGCACTTGGCCCGTGAGTCGTCGTCGACGCCGGCGAACGCCTCGTCGAGCATGACCAGCCGGGGCGCGTGCGGGTGCGCCGACCGGTAGTGGGCTGACGCGGCCGCGAACAGCGGCAGGGAGACGGTGAGCACCCGCTCGCCGCCGGACGCCGGGCCGGTCGCCGATCTCCACTTGCCGTCCTGGAAGCGCTCGATGGTGAAGCGGTGCCAGGACCTGTAGTCGAGGGCCTTACGCAAATGCTCCTGCCAGGTACCGTGCTCGTCCGCGGACCGTACGGCCTCGATCTGGCGTTGCAGGAAGTCGCCGACGGCGGCACGGTCGTCGGCCGACCACAGGTCGGTGTCCTGGCGCAGCAGCCGCGACCGCGCCTCGGCCAGCCCGGCGGGACCGTCGGGACGCGCGCCCCACAGCAGCCGCAGCCGCATCCCGGTGCTGGTCGGCCGCTCCTCCAGCTCCGCGTTCATGTGCTGGACCTGGGCTTCGGCGTCGCCGATGAGTTCCTGCAGATGACTGGCGACGTCGTTGACCAGGTGCTCTTCGAGCAGCTCCCGCTCCTTGGCGGTGAGGATCCGCTCCCGGTAGCCCAGCTCCCCATCGAGCAGCCCGACCAGCTCGTCCGGACCGCGCTCGCGGCCCTGGAACTGGATGGTGACGACGAACCAGTCGTCCAGGCCGGCGAGCGCGTGGTGTCCGTGCCGGGTGAGGGACTCGGTGAGCTCGCGATAACGGACGCTGATGTCGTCCTGCACCTTGCGCCAGGTCTCGTCGTCATCGGGCACCTCGGTCAGCGCCTGCTCGGCCCGGCGGGCGAGCCGTACGGCCGGGTCCGGTGCCCACGGCGTCTGCGGGATCTCCAGGTCCGCCGCCGCGACGGCCAGCAGCCCGGTCGCGGCGAAGCGCTGGAACTCGCCGACGGCCAGGTCGCGCCGGGCGGACTCCAGGGCGAGATCGGCGTCGAGCTGCTGCTTGCGGCCCTCGGCCTGGGCGCGGCGCTCGGCCGCCGCCCGGTGCCGGCTCTCCAGCTCCTTGGACTCGGCTTTCAGCTGGGTGATCCGGGTCTTCGCGGCGGCGAGCCGGCGGTTCAGCTCCTCGACGGTCGTCCCGATCGCCTCCTGCAGGGCCCGGCGGCGGCTCTCGGCCTCAAGGGCTTCGGTCTCGGTGTCCGCGGCCTTCTGCGCGGCCTGTGCGCAGGCCTGTTCGGCGGCGGCCAGCTCCCGCGTCCAGGTGGCGAGGTCTTCGAGCCGGTCGCCATGACGGCGCAGCGCGGCCAGCAGCCCGATCAGCGCGGTGCGGTAGGCCGTCACCGCGTCCTGGACGTCGTGCAGTTCGGGCAGCCCGGCGGGCACGCCGAGGTCGGCCGCGGCCGCGTCACGTGCGGACCCCGCCTCGGTGGCGGCGGTCTCGGCGGTGCCCACGGCCACCAGCTGCTCGGAGACCTTGCGCTGCGCCCGTTCCAGCTCCCGCAGCGCACCGGTGACAACTGCGTGGGCGTCGCGCAGCTCCTGGTCGCGCGGTGCCCGTTCGACCTCGGCGGTCAGCCGGTCCTGACGCCCCCCGATGGTCTCCACTTCCTGTACGGCTTGCGCCACGGCACGCCCGGCGGTCTCGATCAGCGCGGCCAGTTCGGCCAGCCGGCGGCGCCGGGCCTCCTCGCGGGCGCCGTGCCCGAGGTACTCGGCGGCGGGTTTGGCCCAGGAGCCGTGCAGCGGACCGAGCCGCCAGCGGCCGTCGCGGGCCACCCAGGCGGAGCCGTCCTCCAGGCCGATGCCCGCCAGCACCCCGGCGACGGTGCCCGGGGTGAGCGCGGCGGCCTGCGGGTCATCGGGATCGATGGCAGGGCGCAGCAACGTGGTCAGGTTCCGGCCGGCCGGATGCATGCCGGTCAGCAGCGTGTCATGGGTCGATGGGTCGAGGAGCCGCCCGTCCGGGGCGAGCCACGCATCCAGCAGACCGGACGCCTCCAGCGCGGCCTCCAATCCCGCGCGGTCGGCTGCGGGGAGGTCGCCGGCGAAGTCCACCACCTGCCACAGGGGTGCGCCCGGGCGGCCGTCCCGTACGCCTGCCTCGCGAGTGTGCGGCACCGGGGGCAGCCGGAGCTCGCCGCTCTCCAGCGCCCGCCGTTCACTCTCGTATCCGCCGAGTTCGGCGCGGCGCTCGGTGAGCCGGGCCTCCGCCTGCGCGTGTGCCTGGGCGAGGGCGCGTCCAGCCTCGGCGGCGTTGCGCCGCAGCGCGGCCTGCGCGGGGTTCTCACCGTCGAGGGTCTCCGCCCAGCCGGCCAGGCCCAGTTCCTGCGGGAAGGGAACCGGCACCTCGGTGGTACCGGCCGCGTAGTGCTGCCATCGGGTGACCAGTGCGCCGATGGCCTCGCTCACCCCGGCGCGCGCTTCCTCGGCGTCGTCGGCGACCGTGTCCCGCTCGGCCTCCCGTTCGGTGAGGGCGGTCCGGGCCCGGACCAGCTCCCGGTGGCGCTCAGCGGCCCGCTCGGCCAGCCGGATCACATGCGCGGCGGCCTCGCCCCGGCTGGTGGCCAGCGCCTGGCCCGCCCGCTCGACCTCCCGGATCAGCGGCTCCGTGAGCCCACCGGCAGGTCCGTCGGGCAGATCGGCCGGGGCGAGCGCCTGGCTGTGCGCGGCGGCGATTCCGGCGGCGGCGGCAGCCGACTCGATGGACTCGGTGGCGGCCCGCGCGTCGTCCCGGGCCGATCCGGCGGCCTGGGCGGCGGCGGTGTGCAGGTCCCGCCGTTCGCCGCGCAGCCGCTCGGCCTCGCCCGCGCGCTTGACCGCGTCGGCGGCGGTCCTTCGGGTCAGCTCGGCATAGCGCTCGGCCTGCGCCAGCTTGGCCAGCTCCGGCTTGTTCGCCAGCTCCTCGCGGATGGCCTCGTGTTCCACCAGCTCGCCGCCGACCTCACCGATGCGCTGTCCTGCCTCGCCCTCGGCTACCCGTGCCTGCTCGATCTCGGTCTGGACGGTGCCCAGGTCGCGGCCTACCTTCTCGTACACCGAAGTGGCCGTACGCAGCTCTCGGGACTGACGCCGGGCCGCCACCGAGGCGTACCGCCGGTAACGGTCGAGGAAACGGGCCACGTGCGCGCGGGTGTCGCGCAGCGCGCCGAGCTCCTCGCGCTGCTGTTCCAGGTCGTGGAAGGCCGCGGCGATGTCGGTGAGCACCGCCTGGTCGACGGGGGTGAGCGCCTCCGACAACGCCCGCGACAGCTTGTCCTCGTCGGGTTTCTTCGACAGCTGCGGCTGGCGGAGCTGGATGAGCAGGCTGACGATCGCCTCGTAGCGGTCCAGGCCCAGATGGAAGAGGTGTTCGTCGATGCTCCGGCGGTACTGCTCGGCCTTCTGGGTGACCTGGCCGTACGGGCCGATCGCCTCGGTCAGCCGGTCCCGGGTGAGCGCGGTCCCGCTGGGGCCGATGAGGAACAGGTCCTGGCCGACCCGCTGCGAGGTGATGAAGAACCAGCGGTCGGCGATCCCCCGTCCGGCCACCGCCTTCATCCCGCAGCCGATGGTCAGGTAGGCGCGCTCACCGTCCTCGGTGACCCGTCCGAACTCCAGCCAGGTGTAGCCGAGCCGCTCCTCGTAGCGGCCCCCCAGCAGCAGGTTCCACTCCATCTTCTTGCCGCGGTCGCCGTCCGGCTCGACCCGGCTGGAGGTCAGGTCGCCGTCGAGCAGGAACGGCAGGGTGAGGGCGAGCACCTTGGACTTGCCGGTGCCGTTGTTGCCGCGTAGCAGCATCCGGCCGTCGCGGAACCAGAACTCCTGGTAGTCGTAGTAGAACATGTCGACCAGCCCGCACCTCAGCGGCTGCCAGCGGGAGGTCCGCGCCACGGGCAGTACGGCCGCGGAGTCGTCGCCAGGCTGGGTCATCGGTTTTTCTTCTTCCCTATGATCGTGGGTTCGGTGTAGGCGTAGCGGGCGACCGCGGGCAGCGCGTGCACGCCGTCGTGGTCGTGCCGGATGAGCCCGAGTGCGGCGAGCCGGTGCAGGGCCTGCGCGGTCAGCTCGCGCTCCGCGCCCGGTTCGATGGCCGCCTTGCGCCAGTAGGACTTGTGACGCTGTGCCATGGCCGCGACGTGCCGGTGCAGTTCATCCAGGCCGACGACCCTGCCGCCCAGGCCGCCCGTGGCCGCACGACCCGCTCCCTGCCGAGCGTTGCCCGAGCCGGCGGCGGTGCCCGCCGCGTCGTCGACGGTGCCCGCCACGTCGTCAGCGCTCCGCGAGCCAGAGACGGTGGCCGCCAGGTACTCGGCGACGAGCAGGGTGGCGTGCCCGTCGGTGCCCTCGTCCGGCATGGCCAGGTCGGTGGCCTCCCCGGTGGGGTCGAGCAGTGCGATGCCCTCGGCGCGTACCTCGGCGACCAGCCCGGTGGCCTCGGTGAGGCGGCGCAGCAGGGGGCCGCGCTGGCGGTCGAGGTAGACCCGTTCGTCGCCGGTGAGATCGGCGTAGTAGAGCACCGGGTCGTCGAGCAGCCGCCGGGCGAGCGTGTGGCGGATGGCCCGGTTGCGGCCGTCTTCGGTGTCGGGGAGGGCGTCCTCGGTGATCGCCCGCAGCCGCTGCGCCGGCTCGGCCGCCGTCACCGTGGAGGGTCCCCGCCGCGCCACCAGCAGCACCGAGAGCACCCGCCGGTCCACGTCGTAGAGCGCGTCACCGCTGCGGTTGACGAACGCCTGCTCGTCGCCGGCGATCCGGGCCAGTACGCCGAGCTCCAGCAGCAGCCGTGCGACGGTCGCCAGGTCGGAGCGCTCGTCGCGGGTCTCCAGGGTGAACACGATCCCGGCGTCGGTCAGCTGCGGGTCGGCGGCGAAGGCCAGGATGCGCTCGGTGAGCCAGCCGAGCGTCACCTGGGTCTCGGCGCGCTCCAGGGCGGCGAGGGCCAGGCAGGTGAGCACATATCTGCGGCGGCTGAACCGGGTCTTGACCACCGCGCCTCGGCTGCCGTCGGTGTGCCCGCCGGGCGTCTTGCGCAGCCGTACGACTCCGCCATCGGCGTGCAGCGACCAGCCCGCCTCCCGGGCGAACCAGTCGGCCAGCCATGAGGCGTGCCGGCGGACCAGGCCGAAGGCCAGGGGGTCGGGCCCCGCAGGGGTGAGCAGCGGATGCCGTAGCAGTGCGCGCGCCGCCTTCTGCCGCTCCTCCTCGCGCTGCTGGTCCAGTACGTCGGCCAGCGTCATACCCGCACCTCCCGCGGAACCGGGCCGGGCGAGGGCGGCACGGTCAGATCGATGATCGTCAGCTCATGGTCCGGTCCGTACATGGTGCCGTCCTCGGTGACGATCGTGGCCACCCGGCCGTCGTTCAACGGAACCAGGACGATCTCCATCGTGCCGTCGCCGGTACGGGTCCGGATGCTGCCGTCCGGGCCGGGCGGCCCCGCCGAGAGCGCTTCGCCCAGCAACCGAAGGAACAGCGCGAACTCACCGCGGTCGAGTGCGCCGAGCTCGCTGAGCACGGCCGGGCGCCCGGTGGCGAGCCGTCGGCGGGCGGCCTCGGTCTGTTCCCGCTCCGCCGCGACCTGCCGGGCGAGATGCTCCTTCTCTGCCGACCTGTCGCGGACCTTGGTCGGCTGGCCGCGCCGCTGGTAGGAGCCGGTGGCTCGCAGCCGGGGCGCGATCTCGACAGGGGGCGCCTCAAGCCAGCTGGTGGCGGCGGGGACGTCCGGCGCGTCGGCTCCGGCCGTGTGGTGCCGCGCCGAGGTCAGCCCGAAGGCGGCCCGCCACAGCCGGTGCGCGTCCTGGTCGCCGGGCGCCTGGGCGAACCAGCGGGCCAGCTCCCGGAAGTCCGCCGACCGGTCGCTGCGGCCGGCCCTGCGCTCCTGCAGCACGCTGATCGTCGCCAGCAGATCGGGGATCGCCTTGCGGGCCCGCTGGCGCAGCAGCGACGCCTGGCTGGGGTGCGTGCGGTCGCCGACGAACCACGACCACAGGCCCGACCAGCGATCGCGCCACTCCCGCAGCTTGTCCGCGGCGGGATCCCCGCTCTCGTCCGGCGCGACGTCGGCGGCCTCGCGCCCTGCCGCCGCCTGAAGCAGCCCGTCCACATCGCCCAGATCCTGCAGCGTGGCGGCGATGTCGTACGCCTTGACGACGAGGTCGGAGACGAACCGCTCCAGATAGGCGATCAGCCTGTCCTTGTAGGCCAGGAACGCCTCCTCCTCGATCTCCTGCAGGTCGATGGTCCGCTGCAGGCTGGTCATGAAGGCGCTCGCGTTGGCGGCGAGGCTGTCCAGCCTGCCCGACAGCTCCAGCAGCAGGTTGTGCACGATCGCGGGATCGGGGTTGTCCCCGGCCGCCAGATCCTTGAGGGCCCGCAGGCGTACCCGGATGTCCTCCAGGGCGATCGCCTGCAGCTCACCGCGGCGGCCGACCTCCTGCTCGTAGACCTCCAGGGCCCGCTCGGCCGCCTCCCCTTCGCGGCTGAGCTGGTAGAGGTAGCGGGCCCGGTAGAAGTCCTCGACCGTGGTCACCCGGCCGGCGTCCGGGTCCGCGCGCAGGTTGCCCCACTCGGTCAGCTTGGCCAGCGCGTCGTCGACCGCGTCCGCGGCCACCGGGACTCCCCCGTCGTGGCGCAGTGCCTCCGCGACGTCCTCGGGCCGCAGGTGGACCACGAACCGCCGCTTGTTGTCGGTGAAGACCCCCATGATGCGCCGGTAGAGCGGGGCCAGTTGCACATCGAGGTGCGCGAACGGGCGCGGGCGATCCACGAGACTCCTTCACCGCGACGGGGCCGGACGAAAGACCAGTATCACGCACCCCACCGGCTGCTCTCGGCAAATCGCCCGCTTCCCCTGCCGAGCCATCCCCGGCACGACGAAGTCGTCGTGCAGCCCGCGACAGCCGCAGGGCCCGCCCGGTTCGCACCGGGCGGGCCCCATCGCGGGTTTCAGGGATCAACCGAGAAGGTGCTTGAGCGCCTTTTTGACGAAGTCCGTCCGCGCCGCCTGACTGGTCAGCCCCTCGCCGCCGAAGCCGACGTACACGGTGTCCTTGGTGGCGACACCCGCGCCTTCCTCGAACGCTCTCTGCGACCTGATCCAGTCGTTGGCCGCGGGCACGGATCCCGGGGGCGGGCCCGCGACCGTCCAGCCGCCGAGATCGGTCTCGAAGGAGGTCTCCGAGACCGTCGCGCCGTCCGCGGTGACCTTGGCATCGTCGACGAACGTGCCGATGCCCTGGGTCCCCCAGTCGCTGGCATAGGAGATCGACAGCTCGACCTTCTTGCCCGCGTACGCGGACAGGTCGATCGACCACTCCTGCCAGCCGTTGGACTTGCCGGAGGCCGCGTGCCACACCCCCGTCGTGCCCGTGGGCGAGCAGTCCGCGCCTTGGTAGCGGGCCGTGAACGGGTGCAGCGTGCGCCACCCGGCGTTGCAGCTCTCACCGGTCGCCTGGCTGGTGTGACCGTTGGCGTCGGGCAGCGTCGTCCAGTCGTCGCCACCTGCGGTGTGCGCCTCGACGAACAGGAAGTCCCAGTTCGCCTCAGTGTCGAACGAGGTCTGGAAGGTCAGCTTGCCGCTGCCCTTGCCGGTCAGGTCGACCGTCTGGGTGAGCCTCTTGTAGGACACGTCGGCCGCCTGACTGTAGGCGTACCAGGCACCGGTCTTCGGGTCGAACGGCGCTCCGCCAGGGCGGTCCCACTTGATCGGCGCGGAGCTGGCGAACTGCGGGAACTGCTTGCTGGGCAGGAAACTCGACGTCGTCAGGAAGGACGCGGTGTGGTTTTGGTTGTTCGCCGAGTCGCCGCCGTTGAGCGGGCTCTGGAAGCCGGCGAAGGCACCGCCCGTGCCCTTGACCGGGTACGGCTTCCCATCCGTTCCGGTGCCGCCGCCGTCCACGTAGGTGTAGGCACCGAGGTAGTACTGCAGGAAGTCGTTGAGGATCGGCAGGCAGGGTGGATCCGCGCGGACGCTGCATTCCGGTTGAGCCGGGACGTCCGGCTCATAGAAGTAGGCGCCGTCGGCGCCCTGCGCCAGCCCGGCGTACTTGCCGGTGTAGAGCAGTTTGCCGCCCTCGTTGAGGTAGTCGCGAACATTCAGCTCGACATCGACGGCGAGCTTCGCCGCCGTGCCGCCCGGCTGACCGACGGCACGCGTGACGACGTCGTCGCCGCTCTCCCAGACCACGGCCTTGTAGTGGCTGAGCACGCCGAGGTGGTGAGGTGCCTTGCGGCTGTGCTTGTCGACGTCGTAGACGTCGAAGCTGCGGCCTGCCGCGGTCAGCGCCTTGGTGTAGGCGGTGGCGTACTTGGCCTCGGTGGCGCCCTGTGCCGGGCTGGCGCCTGTGACGTCCTCTGCCGCGAGAACGAGCACGTCGCCGCCGATGTCGTCGGCCACGGTGTAGGTGAAGGACTGGCTGGAGATGGGCTTGCCCTTCTTCGCCGCGGCGAACCAGACCTCCACCTTGTCTCCGGGCTTCGTGCCGTGCACGGTGCCGCGGAACTCGCCGTAGTAGAGATCGTTCTCATTGCCGTAGCGTTCGCCGCCGCGCCATTCACCTGTGCCGGCCGAACGAGCGGGGCCACCGTTGATCTTGTATTGCAGGTGCAGGTTCTTGAGCGAGCGACGGGCCTCGACCGCCACCGGCTGCGTGCGGCCATACGACACCTCGAAGGGGTCGATGACCAGGTCCGGTGTGGTCTTGCCGACGACCGAGACGGGCTCGTCCGGCGTGTGCGCCGACTTCGCGGTGGCGATCGCCAGCGGGAGGTTCTTCTCGAACTCCTGCTGGATGAGCTTCTCGTCGTCGGGGAAGTGGAAGACGCTCAGGCAGTCCTCGGGCTTCCACTGGTCGTTCGGGTCGAGGTTGCTGGCCGTCTGGCAGGTCGACATCTCCGGCGTGACGGCCAGTGTCCCGTACCGGTTGGTCACGTAACCGTCGGTGTCGCCGTTGGTGGTGTAGAGCTCCGCGCCGATGTCGGGGTCGTACCCGGGCACGGCCGGGTGGGCGTCGTTGCCGAGCAGCGCCTCGAAGAGACGGTCGTCCGGAGAGGGCGTCTGGGTCTGCCAGCCGACGCCGTACAGCAGCAGTTCCGCCGCGGAGTGATAGTTGACCAGGTACTTGGGCCGGACCCGCTTCACGAAGGCGTCCTGGGCCTTGGTCTCCGGCTCCGAGTTCGGGCCGGTACCGCGGTAGGTCTGGCTGTCGGGGGCGGCTGAGGAGCCTTCGTTGTCGTAGCCCCACTTGTAGCCGAAGTTGCGGTTGGGGTCGACGCCGTCGGCGGTCGTGATCTGGCCGTCTCCGTCGTTGTCGCGCACGTTCTTGCGCCACATCCGGAAGTCGGGGTTGAAGGTGAGGTCGTAACCGTCGACGTTGACGACCGGGATGAACCAGAGATCGGTCGTGTCGACGATCTTGGTGATCTCCGCGTTCGTGCCGTAGTTGTTCAGGAAGTAGTGGAGCTGCCGGCGGACGTTTTCCGGTGTGATCCACTCACGGGCGTGCTGCGTCGCCTGGAAGACGACGGCCGGGCGCTTGCCACCCGTCTCCAGGGTGCGGGCGCCCTTGGTCACGCGGACGGCGGTGATCGGCTTGCCCTGCAGGGACTTGCCGATGTCGATCGCCTGGGCGATTCCCGGCTGGGCGTTCGCCGCGTTGACGATCTCTTCGCGGATGTTGCCCGATCCGCTGTAGGGACGGAACACCTTGCCCTGGTCGGCCAGAACCTTCGAGCGCTGTGCGGCGGTCTGTCCGTTGATCTTCTTGGCCTGGAGGGGCACGCCCTTGGCGCGCAGAGCATCACCCTGCGTGCGGCTCATGACGACCTCGACGCCGGCCTTGCCGTTGACGGCCTTGCCCAGGGAGATGTCCTCGTGATCGAACCCGAGTTGGCGGAGCTTTGTGACCTGGTCCGGGGTGAGCTGGCCGGTGAAGACCTCGAGCCGGTCCTTGCCGCGGTCGGAACCCGGCGGGGCGGCTGTGGCCGGGGCGGCCACGACCAGTCCGGCGCCCAATGTGATCGCGGCAAACAACGACGTCATAACGCGCCGCATCGCGCCTCCTGTACGAGGGGTGCCGAAGAGCTCGCGCAACACACGAACTCCACGACGGGGAGGTGATCAGCTTCGTCGTACGGCAAACGTCCGGTCAATGCCAGGTAAAAGTTTCGTCAAAATTTGCTGTTCGCCGACTGGGTCTCCGTCCCGCGCACCGTTCGGGGCGTCACGGCCGGCATTCGGTGCACCACGGTCAGCGTTCTCTCGGAGGCTGCGAATCCTGCGACCGCACACGACGCAGGCATCACCCCGGCGACCGATACCGCCGTCCCATGTCGGCGCCTGGTCGGTAGTCGCTGAAGTGGGTTCGAAGGTCAGTAGTCGTGCTCGACGCCGATGACCTGTTCCGTCAGCCGGTTGTTCCGGTCGCCCTGGATGGGCGCGATCACCATCTGCGGCGCCTGGTCCGGCCAGTGGTCGATCAGAAAGAGACAGGAGGACCGGATTCCGCCGGAGCCGACCTCGCCGTCACAGCGGTCGGCGAGGGCGGCCAAGACGCCCCGCCGGCCGTCGTGCGCCGGCCGCCGCTCGCCGTACGCCTGGATCTTCCGCAGACGGGTGCCCCGGCCGACCAGCGTCCATAAGCCGCCGACCAGGAGGAGACCGGGGACCGCGTACAAGATGGCGAACACCAGCCAGTCGAGCGACCCCTCGGGCGGTCCCCCCAGCACGGTGGCCAGGGTCAGCCCGGCGACGCCGACGGCGCCCAACCCGAGGAAGAGCACCGCCGGGAGGAGGGTGGACTCCCCGTGCTGGGCGTCGTCCAATCTGCCATAGATGTCCTCGCGCAGCTGGCGGAGGTCGTTGAGCGCTCCCCAGTAGCGGGCGCTCTCGTCTCCTCCGCCGTCCATCTCCGCACCCTTTCGGAAAACACGCAAGCCTCGTCCACGCCGGTCAGGACAGCCGCGAGCGCCGCGCCCTTATGGTCAGGATTACGGCGAAGATCGCGATACCCACGCCGGTGAGGAGGCAGGGGAAGGCCCCGCCCAATTCGCCGAACTCCAGCGGGCCGAGCCGCCAGCCGAGGAGAGGCGTGAACAGGCCCACCGTTATCGTGGCGAAGCTGGACGTGATCAGCAGGGCTGCCGCGGCGTACGCCAGAGCGGCCACCAGGACCAGTAGGTGCCCGCGGACAGCCGGGCTCAGTAGCGGGAGCCGTGCGGACGGTACCGGCATGATCAACGGTTTCACACGTGAAGTGCCAGCGATGGCCCGGGTACGCTTCGCCCCGCGCAAGCCTAGGATCAGCGACGCGATGAGAACAACGACCGGCAGCGCATAGAAAGGCCATTGCCCCTTCAGGTCTCCGGCGCGGATGCCACTCACAGTGGCTTGCGTGCCCATCGCCGCCCAGACGTTGGCCCGGGTCAGCGACGCGCCGGTCAGGTCCGCCTGGCCGAAGTCGGCCCAGCTGAGATCGGCGCCGTCCAGTCTGGCCCCGACCAGGTCGGCCTGGGTGAGGTCGGCCCAGCTGAGATCGGCGCCGTCCAGTCTGGCCCCGTCCAGTTCCGCCTGGTCCAGGCGCGCGTGGCTGAGATTGGCGCCGCGGAGATCGGCGCCTTTCAGAGTCGCCTGGGTGAGATCCGTGCCGCGCAGATCGACGCCGCGCAGATCGGCCTTGGTCAGTCCGATCTGGGTGAGATCTAGGCACCTCAGGTCCTTCGGCCAGACCTTCCCCGCTTGGATCAGGGACATGAGCTCCTTGCCTGAGTGGCTCGGGTGGCCGCCGTTTCCGCACACCTTAGGATCCGTGGACGGCCCGAACCCGCCCCCGCAGCCGGTGACCGCCCATCCGACGAACAGCAGCAACACCAGTCTGCCGATCCGAGCTCGCATGGGCGACATCCAGCTTCTTCCAGGGCGGGTGCTGCACCGGAGCGTGGCGTCCAGGCGGGGTCGGCGTCAACCCGCCAACGCTGAAATCCCGGCTACGACGGGGGGAACACACGATGGCCCCCACCGCGCGGGAACAAGTCGTCGGGGAGGGCGGCCCGCAGGCTGATCTGGCTTTGCCGCAGCACCGGGCTACCGATATCAATCGTCTCGGTATCGACGTTCACCCAGAAGGCGACGGGCTGAATCCTCCACTTTTCCACGCTGCTCAGCGCACGGATCGGACGCGGTAGGTCAAAGCAGCACCCAGCGCGGCGGCGACTCCAGTGGCCGTGAACAGGACCGGATATCCCCCACCGGAGGTGATGATGAAGCCGGCCAGGAGCGGAGCGAGTGCGGGCGGGACTATCAAACCGATGTTCATGATTCCGAGGTCCTTCGCCCGGTCCTGAACGTTGGGCAGGACCTGGGTCACCAGGGCTTGGTCCACCGCCATGTAGGCGCCGAAACCACCTCCCATCAGCGCCGAGGCGCCTATTGCGACGGAGAAGTTCGGAAAACATGCCAGCAAGAACCCGGAGAGCGCCTGTAGCGCCGCGGCGATGGCGACGAAGATTCGACGACGTCCCAGACGGTCCGACAGCGTCCCTGCGAGGTAGGTGGCCAGCAGACCCGCGAGGAGATAAACGATGGTCATGACCAGCAGCGACTGGTCAGGATTGCGGACCTTCAAGTCGTCGGTCAGGAAGTACAGCATGTAGCAGGTCCCGAAGGAATTGCCCAGGTTCACCAGCAGCCGTCCACCGAATGCCCAGGCGAACTCGCGGTTCTTGAGCGAGTCGGCCCAGGACGTGACGATGGAACGCAGGCTCGCCACGTACGCCGTGCCGGAAAATGTCTCGCGGTACCTGCCCAGGAACGGCAGGGTGCAGACGATCAGCACCGCTGCTATAAGTACATAGCCTCGCAACAACGACAGGCCCAGGATCGAGAACGCCGCGATCCCCACGACGACGCCGAGTGCCTGCGGACCGTAGATGGCGCTGGAGATCATGCCCCGCTGGCGTTCCGGCACCCGGTCGGCGATCACGGCGGTCAGCCCGGCGGTCGCGGCGCTCAGCCCCGCCACGCTGACCGCCCACCATGCCGTCAACGCTTCCCAACTCGTCTGGAAGCCGGTCATGATCAATCCGACGGCGAGGACCAGCATTCCTCCGGCGAGCCAGATCCGTCGCCGGCCGAACCGGGATTGCGACCGGTCGCAGAGCGCACCGCAGACCGGCAACGCCACGAGCGCGACCACTCCCGATACGCCGTTGAGTATGGCGAAGTCGCGTACCTTGGAAACCGGGTCGATCGCCGCCAGCTGAAGGGGCAGCAGCAACTGCAAAGGCACCAGGTTGGCCATCCAGTACCCGAACCAGATCAGGCTGAACCGGGCGGTCCAGCCGCGTGAGACCGGCTCGCCCGGTTCCGTTAGGGCTTCTGACAGGGTGGCCGGCACCAGTGTCGGTGCCACTGGCTCGAACTCGGCAGACATCGGCGCTCCGACTTGGCGGACGTGTAGTGCGATCCACCAGGGTTGAAAGCGATGGACCGTGTGACCCCGGCGCTGTTGTTCGACATCCATGCAGTCGCTGCACGGATCGGATCAGAGGAAGGCTCGACCTTCGCCGCGATAGGTCAGCGCCTGGTCGACGATCTTCGTACCGGAGACCAGATAGAGGCTGTTGACCCGCTCGCAGAGTTCACCGGCCTTGGCGTGCCGGAACCACACGTGCTGACCGAGCCGCAAGCCGCGCGCCGCGTCGCCCAGAACGGGGGTCTGCACCTCGCCGGCACCTTCGAGCGGATTCATCCGCAATCCCCTCGGCCAGGTCAGGGACGGCAACGGTCGGTGCCGGCCGGCCCGGAGGCGACCCAGCCTCCGCCGAGCACCGTGGCGATCTTCGCCGATGGGCGGCGTACGACCGGCATGACGAAGTAAGCCGCAGGAAGGGGCCGGAATCGCCGGTAGAAGTCGAACAGCCCTGGCCCGTACAGACCCGATCCGGCACCGATCTCGGTGATGACCGGCTCGGAGGCGGTCTGCTCGATGCTCCCGGTACCGCCGCCGTTGACGAACAGCAGCGGTGCGATGTCTTGAACAGCGGCGATCGCGGTGGCGCGGCGCTCGCGGAGTTCGCGGGCCGACAGCCTCTGCATCGCGCGCAGTGCCGCGCGCTTGATCGGGGACCCCGGTTGGTTGTCGCCCAGCCCGGCGATCTGGCCTTCGTAGGACAAGATGCCGACCAGCTCGAAACCTGCTCGGGCGACGACCGCGTGGGCCAGGGTGGCGGCTTGCCGTGGGGTATGCACGGGTGACCGGTACGGTCCGAGGTGCACTCGGCCGCCGACGAACTCCAACGACGCGTCCAAGTCCAAGCAGACTCGAATGTCAGGACGCCGCGCGCCGACCGCGGCGTCGATGAAGTCCAGTTGGTCGACGGAGTCGATCATGAGGGTTACTCGCGAGGCCAGCCGTTCGTCGGCGACCAGCAGCCGCAGTGATTCCCGGTCCGCCGTCGGGTATCCGATCACCACGTCGGCATGGCCCTCGGCGAGCCACAGTGCCTCGGCGAGGGTGAATGCGAGGATGCCGCTGAACCCGTTCTGCGCCATCGCGCGGTCGATCAGGGCACGGCTGCGGACCGACTTGCTCGCCAACCGGATGGTGGCGAGCCCATCCGTCCGCCGCACCAGTTCGGCCGCGTTGGCGTCGAAGGCATCGAGGTCCACCACGGCGAAGGGCGGGTCCAGCTGCTCCGTCGCCTGCTCGAGTTGCCGCATGCGGTCCTCGCCCGCGCCCGGCCTGAAGCCACGCGCCGGCCCGTTCTCCTGGCCGGCCAACAGCTTCGCACTCACCGTTGTATCCCTTCCGTGGGTTGTCCGATCGCTCGTCCCCCGACGTGGCGAGTGCAGGTCCGGGCCGTCACGAGCTGACCTTCCCGGCCGCGAGCAGTTTGGTCCGGCGTCGTCGGCCCGCCGCCTCGGCACGCGGGATCGCCCAATACATCAGCTGTGGAAACACGCCCGCGACGCGCTGGAACCGTCCCGCCAGCGGCGGGAAGACGACCTCGACCGGCTTGTTGACGATGGCGTTCACGACGACCCTGGCTATCTGCTCCGGTGCGTGCGACTTCTCCGCGAAGGCGATCACCGACGTGGGGTCGGCCATCTCCTGGTCGAGCATCGCCGTCCGGGTGGACGGCGGATGGATGATCGTGAAGTTGATCGGACCGTGCCGCTCCTCGATGGCGACGCTGTGGTGGAAGGCCCGGATGGCGTGCTTGGTGCCGCTGTAGGTCGCGTACCCGCTCAACGGGAGAAACGAGGTCATGCTGCAGATGTTGATGATGTGCCCGCGCCCGTGGACGGTCATCCGCTGCAGCGCCGTATGGACACCGGTGATGGTGCCGAGCAGATTGACCTCGACGATGTCGCGGTGCTTATCGATACTGAGGTCGCGCGCATTGCCGGTATGGATGATCCCGGCATTGTTGACGAGGACGTCGACGGGGCCGAATTCGGCCTCGGCCGCATCGAACGCCCCGCTCCATTCGGCGGGATCCCGGATGTCCAGCCCGATGGCGCTGGTACGGCCGCCCAGGCGTAGCGCCAGGGACCGGGCCGCCTCCTCGTTGATGTCGGTCAGCATCACGCGATACCCGCGATCAGCCGCCAACGTCGCAATCGCGGCGCCGATCCCGTTGGCCGCACCGGTAACGAGGATGACGTAATCCTCTTTTCGCCTCTGCATCGCCACAGCATGGCTTGGTCAAGCGTCCAAGTCAAGCGTTCAGTTCTATTCTTCGGTCAGCTGGAGACACTCGATCCGGCCACCGTTCAGCCGTCCCGACTCCTCCGCGTCGAGGGTCGGTACGGTCGCGACGAACAGGGAGGTCTTGTCCCGGCCGCCAACGACGCAGCTGAGGGTGTGCTGTGAGGTCCTGACCCTTTCCAAGACGGTTCCGGACTCACCGATCCGGACGCTCTCTCCACGCAGCGCGTTGGCGACCCAGATCGTGCCGTCGCCGGCGTCCGCGATGTCGTCGGGCGCGATCGGCCATCCGGAGCGTTGCGCGATCCGTGGCCGATCCATGAACGCCGACACCCGCCTCGTCATCGTGCCGACGACGCCAGGGGCGTTCAGAGCCCGCCACAGCCACGGCTGGATCAACGATGCCCACGGCCGCGGACCGGAAAGCCGGCCGTCCGGCAGCACGGTGAAGGCGGTCAGGCGGAACGCCAGGGTCTCGGCGACCACGAACGTGTGCCCGGCGTCGAGGAAGCAGCAGCCGTTGGGGAAGGTCAGCGGCTCGGTCAGGCTGAGTACCGAACCGTCCACCTCGAGACAGATCACCGCCGTCTGCGGCACGCCGGGCGGGGCGTAGAGCGCGGAGTGGGCGGCGTCGCGCGTGCGGGCCTCGTAGTCGAAACCGTAGTTGCCGACGTACGCGCGCCCGCGGGAGTCGGTGATCATGTCGTTCAGCGGCCCGGGAGCGATCGCGCTCAGGTCGGCGTGCACGACCAGTTCCCCATCAGGTTCGCGGCGGTACACCCGATTGTCGTGGCCGGACAGGACGAGCAGCCGGCCGTCCGGCAGCCGGCCGAGGCCGCCTGCTCCCTCCAGCCGGGCCACCTGGCCCAGACCGGCGGAGGCGGTCCAGCGATACACCAGCCCGTGCACGATGTCGGAGAACCACAGGGCGTCGTCGTGCCAGCGCAACGCCTGCGGCAGCCCGATGCCCTCGATGATGGGCGTCGTCCGCCTCCGGCGCGCCTGGAGACCGACGCTCACAGGCGGAGCATCTCGATGCGGCCGCCGTTGATCTCGCCCGCTCGTACCGGGTCGTCGGTGGGAACGGTCGCGGCGAACAGCGTGCGGCCGTCCGCCCCGGCGACCAGGCAGCTGAGGGTGTGCTGGCTGGTCGCGACACGGTCGAGCACCCGCCCGCCCTCGGCGACCCGCACGCACTCGCCCCGCAGCGCGTTGGCGACCCAGATCGTGGTGCCGTCGGCGTCCCAGGCGATCCCGTCCGGGGCGATCGGCGAGCTGGATCGCTTCGCTACGACCGGGTGATCCAGGAGCGCCGAAATCCGGCGCGTCACCCGGCCCGGCAGACCGGGATGGTTCACCAGGCGCCACAGCAGCGGCGAGATCAGAGGAGCCCACGTCCGCGAGTCGGCGATGGTGCCGTCGGGCTGGACGGTGAAGGCCGTCAACCGCATCGCCAGCGTCTCGGCCACCACGATGGTGCGGCAGTCGTCAGTGATGACGCACCCGTTGGGGAACAGCGTCGGATCGCTGACCCCGAGGAGCCGTCCGTCCGGCGCGAGGCAGGCGATGGGCGTCGCGGGAGGTCCCGGAGGTGCGTAGAGCATCGAGTTGGGGTTCTCGCGTACGAAGGCGTGGTAGTCGAAACCGAAGTTCCCGACGTAGGCGCGGCCTTGCGGATCGACCAGCATGTCGTTGACCGGGCCGCCCGCGATGTCGCGCAGATCGGCGTGTTCGACCAGCCGGCCGTCCGGTTCGAGACGGTAGACGCACCCACCGTCCATGGAGACGACGAGCATTCGTCCGTCCGGGAGCCAGCCGAGTCCCCCGGCGCGGCCCGGCACGCTGACGATCGTCTCCACCTCGCCTGCGCCGTCCCACCGATGCACCGTGCCGTGCGCGAGATCACAAAACCACAGGGCGTCGTGGTGCCAGCGCAACGACTCTGGAACGCCGAATCCGCTCAGCGCGACCGACGCCGTCCGTTTCATGCAACGCGCTCCTCGCTGTCACCGGTATAAGTTAGTCAGACGTACTAGACGCTTGACTTGTACAGATGACCGTTTCATTCTTACCTGACTTAGTCAACGGCCATGCGGGAGTATCCGTGACACTGATTCCGAACGTCCCTGCGGCAGATAGCTCATCCGGCCGCGGCATCGCGGTGGACAACCCGGCGACGGGTGATGTGATCGGACGAGTCGCCGACACCGACGCCGAGCAGGTCCAGGCCGCGGTATCACGGGCCAGGCAGGCGCAGCCTGCCTGGGCGAAGCTCGGTGTCCGAAGCCGCGCAGAGCTGTTCACACGCAGCCGGCGCTGGTTGCTGAGCCACCGGCAAGAGGTCATCGACTCCATCGTCGCCGAGAACGGAAAGGCGGAGGAAGACGCGATCGTCGAGCTCGTCTACTGCGTCAGCGCCTTCTCCTACTGGGCCAAGCGCGCGCGGCGCTACCTCGCCGACGCGCGGGTGCGATCCCTGTCGCCGTTCGTCCTGGGACGCAGCATGTACACCCGCCGGGAACCCCTCGGCGTGGTCGGCGTCATCGGGCCGTGGAACAACCCGCTGATCAACTCCTTCGGCGATGCGATCCCCGCGCTCGCGGCAGGCAACGCCGTCGTGCTCAAGCCGTCGGAGTACACACCGCTGACCGCTCTGCTCATGCAGACCATGGCCCGCGAGTGCGGCTGGCCCGATGACGTCTTCCAGGTCGTCACCGGCTCCGGCGCCACCGGCGAGGCCCTGGTCGACGCCGTCGACTTCGTCATGTTCACCGGATCGACCCGGACCGGCCGTGCCGTCGCCGCCCGCGCCGCCCAGCGGCTCATCCCGAGTTCGCTCGAACTCGGCGGCAAGGACGCGTTGATCGTCCTGGCTGACGCTCCGTTGGAGCGGGCGGTCAACGTCGCCGTGCACGGCGCGCTTTTCAACGGCGGGCAGACCTGCACGTCGGTGGAGCGGGTGTACGTGGAGGCGCCCGTGTACGACGAGTTCGTCACGCGGGTGCGGCGGCGGTTCGAGAAGGTGACCATGGGTCAGACCGGGGGGCTGGGACGTGCCGACGTCGGGGCCATGACCTTCCCGGCGCAGGTCGACATCGTCGCCGAGCATGTCCGCGACGCGGTGGACCGCGGCGCCCGGGTGCTGGTCGGCGGGCAGGCGACCAGCGGTCCCGGCCGGTTCTTCGAACCCACCCTGCTGGTCGATGTCGACCACTCGATGCGTTGCATGCGCGAGGAGACGTTCGGCCCGACATTGCCGATCATGAAGGTGGCGGACGCCGAGGAGGCGGTACGGCTGACCAACGACAGCGGGTACGGCCTGCAGGCGTCCATCGTCAGTTCCGACATATCCCGTGCTCGGCAACTGGCCGCCCGCCTTCAGGTCGGCTGCGTCACCATCAACGACGCCCAGTCGAACTACATGGCTCTCGGCCTGCCCATGGGTGGCTGGAAGGACTCGGGGCTCGGTGTCCGGCACGGGGCTGAGGGCATCCGCAAGTACACCAGGCTGCAGTCGGTCTCGGTCAATGCTCATCCGATGCGGCGTGATCTGCACATGATCCCGTTCGATCCGAAGTCGTACCGTTTCATCCTCCGCCTGGTGACGTTGATGTACGGCAGGCACCTTCGAGACCGGAGCCGTTCATCACGGGCCGTTTCGGATCCGGAGTCCAACGGTTGATACCGGCTTCCGCCAGCCAATCTACGAACCTTCGACGGAGCGGGGGCCGACAGCGGGGCGGGTGCCACCCGGCACCCGCCCCGGTGTACGGGTCCGGTCCGTGAGGGCCGCTCGTCAGTCCGTGGACGGCTTGCGTTCGCGGGTGAGTCCCAACAGGTGCTCACCGGTCAGTCGAAGCACTTCCTGGCTGCGGGCGCTATCCCGATCGCCCAGCCAGCAGCTGGTCAGCCCGTCCAGAACGGAGTTCAGATAGCGGGCGAGCACCGGTACTGGCACGGTCCACTCGATGTCGGCGGCATCCGCGGCCTCCTCCAGGATCTCCACATGAACCTCCAGGTAGTGCGCGTACTGACGTCGAGCCAGCTCCTGAAGGCCCTCCTGGCGAAGCGCGTACTGGGCCAGTTCATAACCGACGAGCTGCTCGCCGGGGTTACGCTCCACGTACTCCCAGAACGCACGCAGGCTCTTGGTGATACTTGCGCTGATATCACGCTCATGCGCGAATGCCTCTCGCGCGGCCACGACGGCCCGATCTGTGATGCGCCGGGTCACTTCCTGCAGAAGCTCCTCACGCGAGGTGAAGCAATAGTGAAAGACCCCAAGAGTCATGCCGGCTTCGGCGACGATCGCGCGCGTCGTGGCCTTCGTGACGCCCTCGCGCACCATGACCCGGATGGCCGCTTCGATTAACTCTTCCCGCCGCTCCTTCGCCGACATGCGGGGCATGCGATGGCCATCCTCTCTGCAGCTGTGCGTGGAACGAACCCTATCGCAGCGTCTTGGACGGTCGACCAGAAGGCGAGCCTACGATCCGACAGGCCTGCCAGCGGTACCGCCACTTTGATCTGAACACCGCCACCTCCCGTCTGCAGTGGTCGAGGATCGGGATCAGGAACGACTCG
>JAOPYK010000252.1 GCA_025964695.1 Streptosporangiaceae bacterium
CCGGGCCAACTACGGCAAGGTCGTCGACGCCCTCGTCAGCATGGTCGAAGGTCTCAAGGTCGGCGATCCCAGTGACCCGGCGACCGACATCGGCCCGCTCGTCGCGCGGCGCCAGCAGGAGCGCACGGAGGAGTACATCTCGCTGGGTCGCCAGGAGGGGGCTACGGTCGCGATCGGCGGTTCGGGTTCGCCGGAGGGGCTGGAGCGCGGCTGGTACGTCCGCCCAACCCTGTTCACCAACGCACACAACAAGATGCGGGTCGCCCGCGAAGAGATCTTCGGACCTGTCGTCACAGTGATCCCCTACGAGGACATCGCGGACGCCGTGGAGATCGCCAACGACAGTGACTACGGCCTGGCCGGCTCGGTGTGGACCGCAGACCAGGCGGGCGGCATCGAGGTGGCCCGCCGCATCCGAACGGGGACGCTCGGCATCAACAAGTACGGCATGGACATGGCCGCCCCGTTCGGCGGTTACAAGCAGTCAGGAATAGGCCGCGAACTTGGTGCCGAGGGTCTCACATCATTCATCGAGTACAAGTCCATCGCGCTCTGATCCCGACCCGGAAAACCCATCGAGCTGGGTGTCGCCAATGGCGATCACCCAGCTCGATCCATTCGAGAGCGCAACGGTGTGAATGGCGTGCCGATGGCTATTGCGTACCGGTGGCCGAGGGGGAGGTGTCCGGCAGGCTGCGCGGCTGCGGCGGCGGGGAAAACACGATTTCGACACTGCGCGCGACGCTGCTCCGGGCCTGGCCCAGGGTCAACGCACCGATCGCGACGCTGCGCATGGCATCGCTCAGTACGGCGAAGACGATGTTGACGACCGCCTCGGCGTCCCCCGGTTCTAGTGATTCCAGCGCCTCGAGGAACGACTGGCGGGTGCGGAGGCCGAAGTCCTGCAGCAGGGCACGAGTGTGCGGATCCGAGGTGTCCTCAAGGGCCATCACGACGCGATATACATGAGGGCGGCGCTCGAACGCGTCCAACGCGCGATTGACCAGGTCGCTCAGCTTCTCCTGGACGCTTTCCCCCGCAAGCGGATCGACCTCCATGCGCTCGTGCATCGCCTGGCTCCACTCGACCAGAACTGCGGCGAAAAGCCGTTCCTTGGAGGCGAAGTAGCGGTACACGGTGCCGAGCGCGACGTCGGCGCGCTCACCCACGTCACGGATCTGGATGTCGGCGTACTCGTCCTTCTCCAGCATGCGCAGCGCGGTGCGCACGATGCGTGCGCGCCGCCTCTGCTGCGCAGGCGGGAGATCCTGGGGGTTCAGAGTAGAGGCGACGTCCTCGACACGACGCCCCGCCGATGCCGTGCCGGCGCCCTGTTGCCGATCCCTGGCCATGCGCCCTCACCATCTCTAGCCGCCGCTATCCGGACAACGCTGACCATGGGTCAACGCACCGGTATAAAAGAGAGTCAGATTCTAATCACAGTTTATCTGACTCGCCGGTCTTTCGTACGGTGTCCATGCGTGAGCTACGCAACAGCTCGCGAATCGCCCCTGTCTTGTCAAGGAACTGATGCCATGGAGACACCAGACCCCCGCGGCGGCGGACGCGTTCACAGATGTGCGCACCGTCAGCGGACGTCGGCCATCGTCGCCGGATCAGCGTCCGGCCCTCCCACCTCAGGCCGGCCCAGGCTCTCGATGGCGTGGACGATGCGGTCGGTCTCGGTACGCTGCTCATGCACCAGGCGCACGAGCCAATAGCGCAGGAACCGGGCGATGGAGTAGCGGACGAACAATGCCGCGCCTGCGACGACCAACGCGAAGCCGATGAAGCTACCCGTCGCCAGTAGAGCGACCTGATTGCCGAGCCCGTTGGCGGAGCTGGCCCGCAGGCCGCCGACCACGGCGAGAGCGACCCCAGCGCCGAGCAGGGTCACGCCGGCTCCGAGCAGTACGCGCTCACGGTCGCCGCGGGCTCCGTTCACCCGCAGCTCGCTGACCTCGCTGGTGAAAGTCTTGATCCGTTCCTCGTTCATGAGCTCCCCAAATAGGCGTTGGCCAGTACTTCGTCGTCCAGATCGGCTGTGGGGCCGGCGTTGCGCACGGTGCCCTGCGCAAGCAGCACCGTCCAGTCCGCGACCGACATCACCGTGCGCACGAACTGCTCCACCACCAGGACCGAGACCCCTTCTGCCGCGATCGCCGCGACCTGCTCGTACAGCTGCCCGACGACAATGGGCGCCAAGCCCATTGACAGCTCGTCCAGCAGCAGCACGACCGGATCGGTGGCCAACCCGCGGGCCAATGCGAGCATCTGCTGCTCGCCACCCGACAGCGTGCCCGCGAGCTGTCCACGACGCTCCGCCAGGCGCGGAAAACGCGTGTAGGCGCGCTCCTCGATGTCACTGAGCCCGCAGCCCGTGAATGTCGCCATGATCAGGTTCTCGCGCACAGTGAGATTGGGGAAGACTCCTCTCCCCTCGGGGACGGTGCACACGCCGAGACGGGCCAACGAGCTCGCCGACACACCGGTCACGTCATGGCCCGCGACCTTCAGAAACCCTCCAGTCGGCCGCATCAACCCGCTGGCGACGCGGATCGTCGTGGTCTTGCCAGCGCCGTTGGGGCCGAGCAGCGCCACCACCTGACCGCGATGTACCCGCAGGTCGATGCCGTGCAGGACCTCGATGCCGCCGTCGTAGGCGGCACGCACCGACCTCAGCTCGAGGATCGGCGTGTGGTCGTCGTACACGCTGACACCGGTCATGACGCCCCCAAGTAGGCCGCCAGCACCTGCGGCTCCCGCCGCACCTCGTGCGGTTCACCGTGGGCGATGACCTTACCGAGATCGAGAACGTACACCCGGTCGCACACCTCCATCACCAGACTCATGTCGTGCTCCACGAGCAGCACCGCGACGCCCTGGGCGCGCAGAAGGCCCAGCAGCGTCCCAAAGGCCCGCGTTTCCTGATCGTCAAGTCCCGAAACCGGCTCGTCCAGCAACAGCACTCGCGGCCGGGTCGCCAGCGCGCGGGCGACCTCGACCAGACGTGCCGCCCCGGTCGGCAGGTCACCGGCGAGCTGCCCCGCGAGGTGCCCGACGCCGACGAACTGCAGCAGTTCGGTCGCGACCTCGACGGGATGCCTCCGTCGCGAGATCTCGGCGGCTACCCGGACGTTCTCGAGCACAGTCAGCGAGCCGAACAGCTCGATGCGCTGAAAGGTCCGCGCGATGCCCCGGCGGCAGCGCCGGTAGGGTGGGAGGCGCGTGATGGCCGTGCCGTCGATGCTGACCATGCCTGCCGTGGGCGGCTGGACTCCGCTGATGATGTCGAACAGCGTGGTCTTCCCGGCACCGTTCGGGCCGATGAGGCCCGTGATGGTGCCCGGCTCTATGTCGAGGTCGACGCCGTCCAGCGCACGCACGCCGCTGAATCGCATCGTGATGTCGCGGACTTCAAGCAGGGCCATCAGAGCACCACCCCCAGGGATCGATCGATACGTTCGACTTGCTCGGCCACGAGTGCGCGACGAAGCCCGATGTCGTCGGGCGACTCCACGCCGGTGGGCCTGGTGTACTCGAGCAGTCGCTGGGTGCCGGTCCCGAACGCCACGATGAAGACCACCAGCACCAGCACCGGCCAACTGTCGTTGGCGAACACCTCGCCCCAGTTCACGGTGGCGCACAGGGCGACACCGAGCACGAGCCATGCCACCGCGATCAGGCGGCGGCGAGAGGACGTGTGCGACAGCAGCGCCGGCAGGTTCGGGGCGACGGCGAGGGTCCAGATAATCAGCGTGAAGCCGAACTGCCAGTGGTTCAGCACCCCCCAGCTAGTGAGCCCCCAGGCCAGCAGGCCGCCGGCGACGCAGAACACGACCAGGCCCCGCCGGTCCCGCAGTGGGCGATACCGATCAGCGAGCTGCGTGGTGACGCCGTCCGGGTCGCGCCCGAGCCCGATTCCCACCAGGCCGGGCAGGACCTGGGTGACCTTGGTCAGCGACGGGACGAGCCCGGCCATGATCGCGTTGCCTCCGAGCGAGATCCCGCCGAAGAGCGCGCCGGACACCGCGCCGACGCCGCCGACCACGGCGAGCAACACCACCGGCAGGCCGGCGGCGAAGGTATAGCGGTCGGTCGTGACGGACGCGCCGAACAGGGCTCCCCCGCACGCCGCGATGCCAGCGGAGATCGCGAACGCGCTCAGTTTGGTGAGCGTGAGGTTCATGCCGAGCGTCGCCGCGGCGATCGGCGAGTCTTTGAGCGCCACCAGACGCCGGCCGAGTCGGCTGCGGCGTAGCGCGACGACACTCAGCCCCAGCAGGGCGAAGGCCGCCGTCAGCTCGATCAGCCGGGCTTGCGGGGTGGACAGGTCCAGGCCCGGGATGTCCAGCGTCGGGACGGTCACCGAGCCGTTGGGGAACAGCCGTCTCTGCTGGAAGATCAGATTCGAGGTGAAGATCGCGAAGGCGCCGGTGGCGAGTGCCAGGTAGATGCCCTGCACGCGCAACGCGGGCAGGGCGATCACCGCGCCGATCATGGACACGATGAGCACCGTGGCCAGCAGCGTGAGGACGCTGCCGTGGCCGGGCAGGTGCACCATGAACATCGCACCGAGACCGGCGAACGTGATCGGCGCGAGCGACACCTGGCCGGCGTAACCCGTCACCGGGACGAGCGACAGCGCGATGATCGCCAAAGCCATGGCGTCGACGAGGAAGAGGGTATTGGCGCCGGTGAGCATGCCCGACACCGCCACCGTCACCGTGATGAGCAACACGGCGCCGAGGAGCGAGGTGGACCACCGAGGTGCACGCGAGCGCTCACGGATCTTCGCGGCGCCCGCCCGAAGGCGGGTCTGCGGGAGGACGAGCAACACGATGAACAGCAGGATCGTCGGCACCGACGCGCGCAGCCCCGTGATCTCGTAGCCAAAGAACGTGCGGGGGAACCAGGAAGAACCCGAGTACGCGACGAAGTAGGAGTCGATCAGGCCGAGCACTACGGCGCCGAGGAACGTGAACGGCAGGCTTGACAGCCGACCGAAGATCGCCGCGGCGTAGGCGTTCACCACCAGCAGGGTCAGCGGCACGATGTTGAGCTGCTGCTCCCCCGCCATCAGAATGCCGGCCAGGCCCCCGAGGCTCGCACCCCCCGCCCAGGCGAGCATCGAGACCCGCTCGGGCCGGCCACCGTTGAGCGTGAGCAGGTCGCGGTCATCGACCA
>JAOPYK010000273.1 GCA_025964695.1 Streptosporangiaceae bacterium
CGATAGCCGTTAACCCAGTTACCAAGCGTCCCCTCGACAACGCCGAGTTCTCTGGCGACCTGGGCGATCGGACGTGACGTCTCGATCACCAGCTTCACGGCCTCTTCACGGAACTCAGGAGAGTAGCCTTTCTTCGATCGAGCCAAAACCACTACCTTTCAGACGGCCCCAATCTTAGTGGGGCCGCTGTCCGGAAGGCTCGGGGCACCTCAACCGGTTGATGATCCAGGACTTCGGTTTGTCGGGGTGGCGGTGACAGGCCCACTTGTAGGTGAGCTGCCACAGGTAGCGGTCCAGGCCGGCGAAGGTCCTGGACGACGCCGCCCCGCGGTAGTAGTTCGCCCATCCTCGGGTGATCGGGTTGATCGTGGTGAGGATCATCGCCGCGTTGGCGCCGCGGAGGGCGCGTATTTCGGCGGCGAGGCGTCGTTTGACCCGTTTGATGGCGGCCTTGCTGGGTTTGATGAGTAGCTTGCCGTGGTGGCGGCGAGCGGTGAATCCCAGGAAGTCGAATCCGTCGTCGAGGTGGACGATGGTCGTCTTGTCCTCGTTGAAGGAAAGACCTCTGGGCGCCAGCCATTCGGCGAGCCTTGCTTTGACGTGGTCGGCTTCCTGCTTGGTGTGACAGAGCGCTACCATATCGTCGGCGTATCTCACCAGCACTGGGGAATTTCGTTTGACCCGCTGACTGTCACTGCGGTCGTATCGGACCCCAGCCGCCTCCTCTAGCCCATGCAACGCGATATTCAATAGCAAGGGGCTGATCACACCACCTTGAGGGGTTCCCTCATTTGTTGGCACGAATCCCTTGCCTTCTTCGAAGACGCCCGCCTTCAGCCACTCGCGGATGGTTTCCCTTCCGGGGAATGATCCGATCGTGGAGAGAAGATGGTCGTGGTCGATTTTATCGAATGCCGCACTGAGGTCCGCGTCCAGTACCCACAGGCGCCGGGCGGTTTTGCCGTTCGACGTCACGTGGATCACTGAGATCGCGTCCTGGCAGCTGCGGCCCGGCCGGAATCCATACGATTTCGGTTCGAACCGGGCCTCCCATTCGGGTTCCAGTGCGTTGCGGTGCCGCGCCTGGTGGACGCGATCAGAAATCACAGGAATTCCGAGCGGGCGCTGTTTCCCATTGGCCTTCGCTATGTACACTCGCTTGACCGCCAGGGGTTTCCAGGAGCGGATCGTCCGGTGTGCCTGCACCGCCAGTTCCATCCTGGTCTGGGAGGTCAGTGCGACCTGCCCGTCGATCCCTGCGGTCTTGCGTCCAGCGTTTCGCTGCGTGACCTGTCGCACGCTGACCAGCGTGTTCGACCAGCTCCGCAGCATCATCTTCTGCAGGTTCCTGACCTTGGGCCAGTCACCGTCCTTGGTCGCCTTGAAGATCCTGCCCCGTAGCCGCCGTACGTTGTCCTCATGGATCCGCCAGTTGATGGCGTCCCAGTCGAGGATCTCGCCCGTTGGTCCGTTCGCCTGCATCGGCGTCTAACTTGCCCTTCGGTTCTGGTGGGTCTGGTGCTTCGTCGTCAAAGGCTCACCCGCCACACGTCAGCCCGCTTTCGCAGCCGGGCGTTCGCTTCGGGGAGCCGGCCCGATATCCGGCCAGTTATACGAAAACAACCGGCTGGAGGGCCGATTCTGACGCTTCCGTTTTCCTGTTTCCTTTCGGCCACCGGCATTCGCTTCCTGGGCGTCCTGTTCCCGCCAAGGGATTGGGCTTCCCTCACGGTCGGCTTACCGCCACACCGGCAGGTGTCGCGGACCTTGACGGGGTTTCCACGTTCCACACGCGTGAGATACGGCCGGGTCGGGTGCCCTCTGTACCCCGGAGGCGACGGTGTTCACACGGCCGTAGAAGCGTCCTCGGCCGTCGTCTGCCGACTCTCAGCGGCCAGCCTCTTATATCTCCCCGGCACCACGACCCGACCCGGGAAATTGCCGTAACGAGGCATCAGCGAGGATTCACTGGCATTCACCCTTCCGGTCATTCCCCTCACCTGTGGCCCCCGGACGGAGCAGGGACCCTTGGGCTTTCCCCTGAGCTTCGAACCCAGCCATCACTGGCCACGCACGTCAGGGCGGGGACCGATCTCGAACACTGACCGGGAGCTACGTCTTCGGCATGAGACCGAACCTCCAATCGACGTACTCACTCAACACGTGCGACTTCGTGTCGCAACGCTCATCGGCATGAGCGGACGTAGTTCAAGATCACGCTGAACATCCGGTCGGCGGCATGATCGTCATCAATCAACGATCCGTCGCCCCGGAGGGTGAAGACCGGCCCGCCGACGTCCCGACGGGGCATCCTGCCCGGTCTGGAGGCAGGATGGGCGGGTGCTTATCGTGCGCGCGACCAAGAAGCTGCTCGACCGCATCGGCCCGCCCAGCCTGGGTGAAGGCGAGGAGTCCACCACCCTGCTGGGCCAGTGGTAAGCCACTGCCGTGTTCTGGAAGCCCCAGGTTGCGCTGTTCGTCAACGAACCGACGCTGCTACCGGTGCTGATGCCGCTGGCTCCCGCAGCGACCCTGCTGGCCAGGTTCCCGCAACAGGTCGCTGTGGTGCTCGCCGCCCACGGAACCCCAGACACGATCATCGGCGAGGAACTGCAGCGGATGCGCGACCGACGCCTCGCCAAGACCGCCAACCGCAGCGTCGTCCGCATCATGAACGAGTTCACCCACCTTGCCGAGGCCTACCACGGTGACACCCCGGTGCCGGATCTGCCAGGCCTCGCGATGCGCCTGGCGACCACACCCTGTGGCCCCCTCTACAGCAAACACGTAAGTCCCGACCGCGAACTGGACGCGCTGCTGCGCTCCATCGCACCTCCAGCCAGCTGACCCTGCCGACGACGGCCACATCGCCACGCAGGTCGCGGCATGAGCGGACGTCGTCAGTGCGAACGCGTGGCGTGGAGAGGCCAGACGATCTCGCCGAGGCGATCCGTTGGATCTATGAGTACCACTGCCTTGGCCGCTAGGAATTTGGCCGTGCGAGTAGGTGTCGACGACAGATATTCGCGAAGAGCGGCAGCAGGGTCGGCTGAAGGCTCGGCAGATAGGGATCGCCCAAGGAGGTCGACACGTCGCCCCAGAAAGGACGGTGGGTCTTCCGGAAACCTGCCGAACTTGGATGGTCCGAAATCCGCCGTTCCGCGCCACCGGTAGGGGAAAGGCCCATCCTCACGCTCAGCGTAGAAAGACCAGACGTCAAAATCCTTGACGCCGGATCTCCCGTCCACGTAGTGAAGCGCCGCACCTTGGCACAGCGCGCGGCACATGAGCCGACCTGAGTAGTGTCCCGCCCCGTGGGGGTTGCGTTCGAAAAGACCCCTCTCCACCTGTGCGGCGAGCTGCACGAGGCGAACAAGGTCGCGTTCTTCGATACGATCCCGCGATCGACTTGGGTCAAGGTCCACCGAACCAGACTGTCACGCGCCGAGGCTGCGCGAGGGGTTGAGAACGGGTCGCAACACCGACGAGGTGAACACGCCCGACCAGCGGCATGTGAGTGCGGCAACGGGCGGCCATACGCGGGGAAAGTGCGTCGGCGAGCTTGTGCGCCAACAACACCTGGTGACTGCTGAAGGTGCCTTTCATCCGCAGTTCGGCTGCCAGCGCGTAGCCTCTGCACACGCGGATCGCGCTCTGGGAGGGATCTCGGTGGCTGACGCCGACGATGTGCGCCGGTTGGCGCTGGCTCTGCCTCACGTGGCGGAGATTGAAAGTGACGGCTTTGACTTCCGGGTGGCCGGCAAAGGGTTCGTCTGGTCCTATCCCGAGCGCGCGCCGGGGAAGCCGCGCCTGATCCGAACCGATATCGCGGTGCTTTTCGTCGGCGACGAGGCCGAAAAGCAGGCTCTCCTACTCGGCGAGCCCGATGTCTTCTTCACCACGCCCAGCTATGACGGCTTGTCTCTGGTGATGCTGCGCCTGGCAGAGGTGAAGGTCGAACGTCTGAGGGAGCTCGTGACCGACGCGTGGCGGATGCGTGCGCCGGACGCGCTCGTCAGTGACCTCGATGAGGCCGGCGAGTCGTCCAACGCTGATCCGGGCTGAACGGGCCGGCAAGGCACCGGACAAGGTGTAGTGCTCAACAACGAACGCGCGCTCGCCGGCATGTGCGTGCGACCAGCGGCAGAAGCGGATGTTCGATGAGGCATGCGGTCGTGCCGCAACTGCCCTCCTGCAACGGCGCCGCCTTGTTGTGGCCGAGGTCGAGGGAGTTGTGCTGAAGCGACTGCTTCGGCGCAGTCGCCGCAGGGGCGAGAAACTTCCTACGGGGTTGGCGCTCGCGAGCGGATGTTCGGCCCGACATCCTGTGGGCCGGCTGGCGAGCACGAACGGGTTGCGCGGCAACGGGATTAGCGTGTCGGCGCCGACCCGGGCGAAGACTGATGCGGGGTGTTGCGCTCGGCATCGGCCGGCGCGGAGGCGTAGGCGGGGAGCTTGATTGCAGTCGCCGTTCTGCTGGACATTTTCCTGATCAGTCCCTTGACCGGCAGGTACGGCAGCATCTTGAAGAACCGGTTGCGCTGGTGGATCTTCTTCCAGGTCGCCGGTGCGAGAAAGTCCCGGCCGCCGGCTGCCTGTTTCTGGCCGCCGGCCACGTAGCCGCGCATTGCACGCTCGTAGCGGGCGAATGCGGCGTGGTGGTCCCCGTCGGCCGCTGCGAGCTCTCCGGCGAGGATGTACGCCGCGACCACGGCGGTGCCGGTGCCGTTTCCGCCCGGCCCGGCGGCATAGCCGGCGTCGCCGATGAGTGCTACCCGCCCTCTCGACCACCGGTCCAGGTGAACCTGGTTGGTCGAGTCGAGGTAGAAGTCCGGGGCCTGCCACATCTCATCCAGCAACTGGGGGACCTGCCAGCCCCCTCCCGCGAACATCTCCGCGACGATCTCCTTCTGTCGCTGGACATCGTGGTAGTCGTATTCGATCGAAGGCGCGGTGAAGTAGAGCATCGCGATGGCCTCGGTGTTGTCGTGCGCACTGTAGATGCTCGCGGTCTTGCCGGGGACGCTGTAGAGCAGGCCGGCGTGGTCGAGGCCGAGGAAGTTCGTCGTCGTGAAGATCGACACATGCAGGCCCAGATCCCGCATGAAGAGGGACTCGTCGCCGAAGACCAGCCGCCGCACGTTGGAGTGCAACCCATCGGCGCCCACCACCAAGTCGAACGTGCGCGGGGCGGCCCGCTCGAACGTGACCCGCACGCCGTCGGGGCCCTGTTCAAGGCTCTCGATCGAGTCCCCGAAGAGGTACTCGGTGCCGTGCCGGGTCGCCTCGTAGAGGATCCGGCCCAGGTCGCCGCGAAGGATCTCCACGTCGCCGGCGAAGATCTCGGCCGGCATCTTCGCCAGCGGCCGGTTGTCCGCGTCGACATAGGTTAGTGCGCCCAGGTGCGTTTGCTGGTGGCGGATCTCGTCCAGGACGCCCATCCGCTCAAGGACGCTCAGGTGGGCGGCGCCCCGGAAGTCGACCGCGTAGCCGCCGCCGCGCAACTGCGACGACCGTTCCACGACGGTGGGGTTGAAGCCGAAGCGGCGCAGCCAGTACGCGAGGGCGGGACCGGCGACGCTCGCGCCGGAGATGAGGACGTTCCGGTTCTCCATGATCGAGATCATACAAGCGTATAATACATTTGTATAGGACGTGTGTATAAACATCGCGCTATGATCTTCGGATGGGACACCGTGAAGACCTGCTCGCCGGTGCCGTGCGCTGCCTGCGGGAGAAGGGCTACTCCCGCACGACCGCCCGCGATATCGTCGCGGCGTCCGGCACCAACCTCGGCTCCATCGGATACCACTACGGCTCCACCGAGGCGCTGCTCAACGCCGCCGTCATGCAGGCGATCGATGAGTTCGGTATAGAGATGGCGCGGGCCATGGCCACCGAGGTCGACCCGGGCGCCACCGCACTCGAACGCTTCGAGCAGTACTGGACGCGCGTCATCGACTCGTTCGCAGCCAATCGGCAAGTCTGGCTCGCGACCTTCGACGTCTTCGGCCTGATAGAACGCGTCCCGCAGGTACACGCCGCCTTGGCGCAAGGACTCCAGGACGGCCGGATGGCA
>JAOPYK010000014.1 GCA_025964695.1 Streptosporangiaceae bacterium
CATTCGTCCCACCATGGCGTGAGGCTGTCACGTGACCGATGGGCTGTGGCGGGGATGGGTCGTCCGGGAGGGCCATGAACGGCTGGCGGGTCACCGGGTTCAGCGAGATGCGTGAACTCGGCGCAGGTGCGCAGGGCCGCGTAGTGCTGGCCAGGCACGACGCCACCGGGCAACTGGTGGCGATCAAGTATCTGTTCGCGTTGCGCGACGGCGCCCTGGAGGCGTTCCGTGGCGAGGCGCGGATGCTGCAGCGGGTCGCCAACCCCTTCGTGGCCAGACTGTACGACTTCGTGGAGCAGCCGGGTGCGGGTGCGGCGATCCTGATGGAGGCCGTCGACGGTGTCTCACTCAAGGATGTGCTGGCCGAGCGCGGATCCCTGGCGCCGGAGGCGGCGCTGGCAGTCCTGAAGGGATCCCTTCTCGGGCTCGCGGCGGCCCATCAGGTGGGCGTCGTGCACCGGGACTACAAGCCCGCCAATGTCATGGTCGAAGGGGAGCAGGCCAGCAAGCTGGTGGACTTCGGCATCGCCGTTCCGGCGGGTCAGGGGTCCCGGTCGGGCACCCCTGCGTACATGGCCCCCGAACAGTGGCGGGCCGAGCCCGCGACTCCGGCGACCGACGTGTACGCCGCGACCTGCGTGTTCTTCGAATGCGTGTCGGGCGCCAGGCCGTACGACGGACCGAACCTGATGGTGGCGCATACAACGGAGCCGGTCCCTGTGCGGGCGGTGCCGGAGCCATTGCGCGGTCTCGTCGAACGCGGGATGGCCAAGAACCCCGGGGACCGGCCGCCCGGGGCGGCGGCCTTCGTCACCGAACTGGAGAGCACGGCCGTCGCCGCGTACGGCCCGGACTGGGAGACCCGGGGCTGGCGGATCCTCGGCGGGCTGGTCGCGGCCCTGGCCGCCCTGTCCCCGCTGGCCGGTCTCGTGGCCGGCGCCGGCGCCGGCGCTGGCGTCGGCTCCGTCGCGGGATCGGCGGCGGGGGCAGGGGCCGCGGGGTCCGGTGCCGGGTCGGCCGTCGGCCACGGTGCCGCCGGGTCCCACGCCACCGGCAACACCCTGCTGGGCAAGGTCGCCGCGTCCAAGGCGGCGATCGCGGTGGCGGGAGCCGCCGCGGTCGCCGCCGTGGCCGTGACCGCCGTCGTCTACACGAACGGCACCCGACCGAAGAAGCATCCGGCGCCCATCCCGGTCGCCTTCACCGTCGAGCCGTTCGCCGCACGCAGCGAGTCCCTCGGGCAGGGTGCCACGTTCCGGATCACGGGCGAGTACGCCAAGGTGAGCGGACTGAAGTCACCACAGCTCACCGACAAGGTGAACGCGGCGCTGCGCACCCCGGTGGACAAGCGCCTCGCCGAAGACCGCCCGACACTGGCCGCGATCGCCGCCAAGGAGACCTATACCGCCACCGACAAGGCCACCATCCTGCTGCGCGGGCCCCGACTGATGTCCGTCCGCTACGACACGAACGTACTGGGCAACGTCGGTCCTCTCTGGGACCTCGTCCGCACCGTCACGGTCGATCTGACCACCGGCGACACCCTGCTCAATCGTGACCTGTTCCTGCCCACCACGGTGACGGCCGCTGGGTTGCGCACCCTCACCCGGCGGATCAACCCCCATCTCCCCGGTGGAGCCATCTGCCCCGGCGAGTCCCTCACCACGTTCACCGCCGCGACCAGGAACCTCACACCGAAGCATCTGGATGACACCAGCGTCGAGATGGCGCTCGGCCCCCGCGCGCTCGAGATCTTCATCGTCGGGGCGGACCTCGGCTTCTCCGACGCCTGCGGCGTGCCCCACGCCGAGGTCCCCTATACCGAGGTCGCAGACCTGATGAGCCCGGAGGTCTTCAACAGGATTCCGGTCCCCACGCCGTCCACCCATTCCTCGTGATGCTTGGCAGACGCGTCTAAAGGGATTGAAGGGCTGAGATTCTTCGATCGGTGGTGCGTTCGCCCAACTCGGGGTTCCCGTAGTAATCGCCGAAAAAACAACGGATATCGCTGACCTGCACGGATGCGGTTCTGGCTGGTTGGTGAGCCTTCCTGGCCGACGGGTTCGGCCGCGGCGGCTTCGCGGTGCTTGCGCAGTTCCGGTAGAGCGTGGAGCGGCTGACGCCGAGTTCGGCGGCGACTTGTTCCGGGATCGCGCCGTCTTTGATCCGTTGGGCGGCTCCGGCGCGGGTGGTCGCGTTGAGCTTCGCGGGGCGGCCGGTCGGCAGGCCACGGGCCTCTTTGGCCGCGCGGGCGCCGGCAGCACGTTCCAGCATGTAGATCCGCTCCATCTCCGCGAACATCGCCAGCAGCGCGATGGCCATGTCGGTACCGGGTCCGGGGTTCGCTGGTATCCACGGCGAGCTTGTCGCCGAGCGTGCGCAGGAGGACGCCGCGCTCGGTGAGGTCGTGCACGAGGTTGAGGTTCTCGCGCATGTTACGGCCCAGTCGGCCCAGGACTCCCAGCTCTGACCTCAGCCCCAAAGTAGCTGTCAGAAGCTCTCGAGGGTGCGTTCCAGGACTCGGTACACCGTGGCCCGGCTGACGGAGAACAACTCGGCGAGGTCGGCTATGGTGTGCTCGCCGGTGGCGTGCTCCTCGACCAGGTGCCGCTGCTGACGGGCGCTCAGCTTCGGCTGCTTGCCTTTGAGCTTGCCCTTCGCCCGCGCAACGGCCATGCCCCCGCGCGTTCTTAACCGGAGAAGGTTCACCTCGAACTCGGCGAAGGTGGCCAGGATGTTGAAGAACATCTTGCCCATGGGATCGGCCGGGTCGTACAGCGTGCCGCCGAGGGAGAGGCGGACGCCGCGGGCGTCGGGGACGGATCGGGCGAGGCGGTCCCGCACAGACCACCGGACACCCTAAATGAGACACGGTCCGCGCTGGTCGCGATCTCCCGCCGGTCAAGATCTCCCGTGTTCGCTGGGGGATCCCCTACCGGACGCGCGTGGCGGCGGAGATCCTGCGGAGCCGAGGCCCTCGCTGCACCCGACTCCGCGCAGCAGGGTGTCCACGGTGCGGGCGGCCAGAACGTCGGGGTCGGCGCCATCGGTGGCCGCTTCTGCGGCGGCCTCGTGGATGAGGGCGTAGTAGACGCGACGGGTCCAGTCCGGGTCGGCGTCCGGGCGCAGTACGCCGGCTGCCTGGGCGCGGCGGAACAACCGGCCGCAGGAGTCGCGGACGTCGGCGTGGATGCGGGCGGCCTCGTCGTGGGACGTGTCGACGGTGCGGTTCATGGCGAAGGCCCAACCGCTCTTCACCCGAAGAACATTCGCGGTGACCTGGTAGAGGGCGATCAGCGGCGGGCTCGGCGCAATGTCAAGCAGGACGACGAGCTTGCCGTCGACCTCGGTCGAGCGGATGTCGTAGATCGGATCGCTCGGGGTCACCGTGTCGTGAATCAGCCGATCGAGGCGTTCCCGGACGGCGAGGGCATCCTCGGTGAGCCCGACTACGGTGGTCTCGTCGGGGTCGATACCGAAAAGGATTCGACCACCGTCGCCCACTGGCAAAGGCCACGACAGTCTTCAGCATCCTGCGTTTCTTCTCCGGTGTCGGCGACGTGTCGGGAAGTTGGCGCTTGTATTCAAGGGATGACCCCTCGCCCGACGAGAGCAGGGTGGTGATCTCGCTGTGCGCATCCTGGGGCGTCTCGAACTCAACCCCGTCCCGGCCCTGCCCGGAGACGGCAGGGCCGATGGGCCGATAGTCGAGCCACTGCCGATCACGGGTCAGGAAAACCCACGCGTCATCGGGCAGCCCCGACGGCAGCCTGAGGCGGACCTTGCCGGTCGTGCCCACAGGCTTGCCTGCCTGGTAGGTCGACCCGTTGAGGGCGACACGGGTGCCTGCCCGCGCCTCACCGCCAATACGGAGATCGAGGTGAGTGGGCGTCACGATGATCTGCCTCAGCCATGCCGCCGACTGAACGACACGGAGACGGCAGAAGTCGCTGGGCAGTTGGCCGGTTCCAAGCATCGACGTGATGCCGGAAAAGAACGCCCGGTGGGCGGTCACCAGGCTGGGGAACGAGGGGCAGTCATCACCCACGAGGAAGGATGCCCCCTGCGACGACATCATTCCCTGCGCCCGATGGAAGGTGCAGTCGTTGACCGGCCACGCCAGTTGCGCGTCCTCGTAGCGGGCAAGGCTCGGGCGCCGTTGCATGGAGCCCTGCTCCTGGAGCGCAGGCATCATGGCCTGTACGCCGCCGAGGTCGAGTACGGGTCCAGTGTTGGCGAACGCGCGGAGGAGCGTGCTCCCGGGGAGTTCGCCGGCAAGGAAGCTGTGCGTCGGGTACTCCCATCGGGCTGGCCGCCATCGGGCTGGGGGTTGGCCGATCACGGCTTCGAGGTAGCGCACCGTCCAGGCCGCATTGACCTGCTCAAGCGCGGCCCTGACGAAGCAGGGTGCGTCGGGCAGCAGATCGAGGAGTTCGTCGAGCTGACACTGCCGCGTTCCACGCTGGTCGAGCGTAGCCCTGCTCGGACCGCACGGCGAGGGGAATATCGCAGCTGGTGGACTCAACTAGCGCAGGCCGCGAGGTCGGGCCAGTGAGCCGATCTGGGTCGGTCTGAGTCGAACGGGGTGCCTCTCACCTGCATCAACGCCCTGGGTAGTCGCGGCGAGTCTGAGGGAGCCGAAAGGCATTGGCTCCCAAGATTGGCTCCCTTGGCCCCCCCGGGGCGGGAGAGGAGCAGGGCTCCGGCGTAGTCGCGGTTGATGCCCGAGTGTCCGGTTGAGGGTGAGGTCGGGGTTCTGGGTGGAGATGCAGAACAGGCACGACTTCCAAGATCATGTGAGTGTCTACGTCCCATGATCCCTGCGGAAGATCGTGCCTGCCCTCTCATCATCTCTGATCAACCCTGCCCTGGACCAGTTCACCGAACTTGCCGATCTCGATCGGGCGGTGCTGACCGGCCGGTTGCCGAGCCTGCTGCACTATCTGGCGTGGGTGCCCGACCCGCGTGACCGGCGGGGTGTCCGCCACAGTCTGGTGTCTTTGCTGGGCCTGGCCGCCGCGGCGGTGCTGGCCGGATCCCGGGGGTTCACCGCGATCGGCGAGTGGGTCCTGGACGCTGCGCTTGCCGAAAACCTCATCCATGCAGGTCAGGCAGCATGCTCGTATTCATGGAGGATTTCACCTAAGCGGTGCTGTCTTCGTATATGCAAACGGGCTATCTGCTCCGGATCGGTGATCAGAGGGGTCAGCGGACGCAGTGGGCGGGCGTTGGCGATGCCCTGGTGCGGCCGGTGTCCGTTATAGAAGCGTTCGAACTCACGCAGGGCGTGGAGCAGGTGGCGCTGGTTCCAGATCAACGTCCGGTCCAGCAAC
>JAOPYK010000032.1 GCA_025964695.1 Streptosporangiaceae bacterium
GATGTCGTTCTCACCGGAGGCGTCAATCAACCAGTACACCAGAGCAGCTTAGCGATCATCTGAAACCCCAGGTGAAGCCAGTACGCGAGTAGTGGCCCGGCACAGTCGCCGAGTGAGGTCGGTTAGACCGGGGACATGGCTCTATGTTAAAAAAGTGGTATTACTAACGGTTAGAAACGGCTACTTCGCATATGGAGCTCTCGTGAGCACGCCCGCCCCCACCCCAGCCCCCGCGCTTGCGGAGCGCCAGCACCTGTTCGAGCGTCTGGGCTGTGGCCCTCTCGACCTTCTCGTGGTCGGCGGCGGCGTCAACGGGCTTGCGATTGCCTGGGACGCGGCGCTCGCCGGGCTGTCCGTCGCCGTCGTCGACAAGGGCGACTGGGGCAGCGGCACATCGTCGTGGTCCTCGCGGATGATCCACGGGGGGCTGAAGTATCTGGAGAATTACGACGTCCGGATGGTCCGCGAGTCGCTGCGAGACCGGGAGTGGCTGCTGCGCACGGCGCCGCACCTGGTCAAGCCGCTGCCCTTCGTGCTCCCCTTCTACCGGGGCAACGCACACTCGAAGCTCGCCCTACGGCTGGGGATGATCGCCTACGACGTGCTGTCGTTCGACAAGTCCCTCCAGCGTCATGAGAATTTCTCGCGCGAGGAGCTGATCGAGCGGTTGCCGGGGATCAGGCGCGAGGGCCTGCAAGGCGCCTCTCGCTACTATGACGCGCAGGTCGAGTACGCCGAACGGCTCTGCGTCGAGCTCATGATCGGTGCTCGGCAGGCAGGCGCGACCGCGGTCAACTACGCGCGCGTCTCGTCGTTGTGCCTGGACGGCAACCGCGTCGCGGGCGCCCGGGTCCTCGACGAGCTGACCGGCGTTGAGCACACCATTGAGGCCAAGGTCACGATCAACGTGGCCGGGGCGTGGGCGGACGACATCGTCGCCGGCACGCCAGCCGCGGACCGGCGCTGGATCGGCGGGACCAAGGGGACGCACCTGGTCGTCGCACCCTTCGAGGGCGCACCCGGGGACGCGATGTACTACGAGTCCGACGACGGCAGGCCGATGATGGTCATCCCATGGCTCGGCCGGTACCTCATCGGCAGCACCGATAAGCGGTTCTCCGGTGACCTCGACACCGTCTCTGCGGACGAGGAGGAACTCGACTACATCCTCCACGAGACCAACAAGCTGTTCCCGAAGGCGGGGCTTTCCCGGGACTCGATCCTCTACTGGTACACCGGCGTGCGTCCCCTGCCGTACGTGGCGGAGGGGAAGACGGCCGACATCTCCCGGCGCCACGAGATCCACGACCATGCCCCTGTGGTCGAGGGTCTTCTCACTGTCGTCGGCGGCAAGCTCACGACGTTCCGAGCGCTCGCCACCCACGCCTTGGCGGGGATCCGGCGCAAGGTCCCCGCGGGTGGCTCGCGTCTGGATGAACAGCGCCTGCCCGGGTACGCGACAGCGCCGGTCGAGTTGCCCGCCGATATCGTTGTGGGCGTGGCCGCTCGGCTGCACCGGTTGTACGGCGGGCGGGCCCGCGAGGTCGCCGAGCTCATGCAGCGCGAGCCCGAGAGCGCCCGCGTGCTGGACCCGGCGACACAACTGGTCGCTGCGGAGGTGCTATTCGCCGTCCGCAACGAGCAGGCCGTACACCTGGCCGATGTGCTCGCCCGACGGGTCATGGTCGGGCTCGAGCCAGGCCTCGGTCGCGGCGTCATGGGTGACGTCGCCGAGGTGATGGCCGGGGAGCTGGGATGGGATGCCGAGCACGTCAAAGCGGAGCGCGCGGCCTACGAGGCGTACCTGTGCCGCTTCCAGGTGATCGAGGAGGCCACCGTTGCCGCGGCTGCTAGGGATTGACGCCGGGTCGACGGTCACCAAGTCCGTCCTCTTCGACCTCGACGGGAACGTCCTTGCCAGCGCCAGCCGTCGTGTCGCGCTCAGCTACCCCGCGCCGCACCACGTCGAACGCGATCAGGACGAGCTGTGGGACGCGGTCGTCGCGACTGTCAGGGAGCTTCTGCAGGGCACCGGCACCGCCGGCACAGATGTCGTGGCCGTCGGAGTCACCTCGCACGGTGACGGCGTCTACCTCGTAGACGCCGACGGCCGGCCCACCCGCCCCGGGATCATGTCGCTGGACACCCGGGCGCGCTCCCTCGTGCAGCGCTGGGAGTCCTCGGGCGTGTCCGACCGCGCGCAGGACCTGGCCGGGCAGCGTCCGTGGCCCTCGGCGCCGGGAGCACTGCTCGCCTGGCTCTGGGAGAACGAGCCCGACGTCGTGGCCGCCACCCGATGGGCGTTGCCGGCGAAGGACGCCCTGAGGCAGCGGCTGACGGGCGTGTTCTCGACCGAACCGACCGAGGCGAGCCTGTCATTCACCAACGTGACGACACAGCGGTACGACGACGCCGTCCTCGACCTGTACGGGCTCGCTAACCTCGGGATTCTGCTGCCACCGGTCATCCCCTGCGCCGAGATCTCCGGCACGGTCACCGAAGAGGCGGCCGCGCTGACCGGGCTGGCGGCGGGAACCCCTGTCGCCGCAGGCGCGCACGACGTCGACTGCGCGGCCCTGGGCACGGGCGTGGTCGCCCCCGGCACCACCTCCGTGGTCGCCGGGACGTTCAGCATCAACCAGGTCGTCTCGACCGGGCCCCGGACGTCCTCCGACTGGTGCGCCCGTAATTTCGTCCTCGACCGGCACTGGATGAACATGGCGATCAGCCCGACCAGCGCGACCAACATGGAGTGGTTCGCCCAGCAGATGTGTGCCGCCGACCTCGCGCGCGGCGCCGTCGCCGGCGACGCGTTCGGGTTCGTCGAGCACGAGATCAGCGCCGTGGAGACGACGCCCAGCGAGATCATCTACCTCCCGTTCCTGTTCGGGTCGCCGCTGCCGCACGACGCCAGCGCTTCCTTCATCGGCCTGCGCGGGTGGCACACCCGCGGTGACCTCCTGCGTGCCGTCATGGAGGGGGTGGCGTTCAACCACCGCCACCACATTGACGCGCTCGACACCGCCTTTGAGTCCACAGTCGTCCGGCTCACCGGCGGTGCCAGCAAGAGCCCTCGCTGGTGCCAGATCTTCGCTGACGTCCTCGACAGGCCGGTGGAGGTCACGACAGCCTCGGAGGCCGGGGCGCTGGGCGTGAGCCTGCTGGCAGGCATCGCCACCGGCGTATACGCCGATCTGGCAGACGCGACATCCCGAACGATCCGCATAGCCGCCCGGTACGAGCCGCGCCCGCACGCTGTCGAGACGCTTGACCGGCTGTACGCCCGGTTCCGTGCGCTGACCGCCGCCCTCGCCCCGGTCTGGGCGTCGTAGGCATGGCCACGACGACGATCTGGATCGGAACCAGCTTCAAGATGAACAAGACGATCGCCGAGGCCCGTGATTACGTGACCCGGCTCATGGCGGCCGCGCTGCCGGCCAGCGTCCAGACGTTCGTCGTGCCGCCGCATACCGCCTTGGCGGCCGTCCGGGACTGCATGCCTCCCGACGCGCCCGTCCTGCTCGGGGCGCAGAACGCCCACTGGGCGGCGGAGGGTGCCTGGACCGGCGAGATCTCGATGCGGATGGCGCGGGACGCCGGCGCGCAACTGGTGGAGTTGGGCCACTCTGAGCGGCGCGAGCACTTCGGGGAGACCGACGAGACGGTGGCGCTGAAAGCGCGCGCCGCAGTAGACCACGGTCTGGTCCCCCTGATTTGCGTCGGGGAGCCTCTTGCGGTGCGCGAGACGGGCCGCGCAGAGGAGTTCGTCGCCGCCCAGCTGCGGACCGCCACGAAGTTGCTGACACCGGATGAGGTGCGGACTGTGCTGGTCGCCTACGAGCCGGTGTGGGCCATCGGTAGCTCAGGTCGGCCGGCCACCCCGTCGGAGGTCGCGCCGGTGATGGCCGTCCTGGCCCACGAGTTGGCCGAGCGGTCGCGCGGCGAGGGCTGCCGAGCCCTGCTCTACGGGGGCGGGGTCGACCCCGGCAACGCGGCGGGCCTGTTGCGCGACCGACACATCGAGGGGCTGTTCGTGGGACGCCGGGGCTGGGACGTGAGCGGCCTACTGGAGCTTGTGGAAATCGGGTCGGCGTGCGTGGACGCCGCCCGTGGCTAGCCGCAGTACGCAGCGGGCGCAGCGGCAGCGGGCGATCGCCGACGCGGTGCTCGCGGAGGGCTCGGTGCGCATCGACGCGCTCGCCGAGCGCTTCGGCATCAGCCTGATGACGGCGCACCGCGACTTGGACGAGATGGAGGCCCGGGGGCTGCTGCACAAGTCCCGAGGGGCGGCGACTGCACTGCCGTCGAGCCTCGTCGAGTCCAGCGACGTCTACCGCCGTGGCCAGCAGCTGGCGAGCAAGCGGGCGCTCGCGCGAGCGGCGATGCGGTACCTCGAGCCGGGGCAGGCGGTCATCATCGACGACTCGACCACCACCTTCGCGATGGCGCCCATGCTGGCGCAGCGCGCTCCGCTGACGGTCATCACCAACTACCTCCCGCTGATGAACGAGGTGGTAGGTCAGAAGGGGATTGAGCTGGTCGGCTTGTGTGGCCAGTACTACGGCTGGGCCGGAGGCTTCCTGGGCGGCCTGACGAACGACGCGCTCGCCAGGCTGCGCGCGGACGTCGTCGTAATGTCGACCTCGGCGGTCGTCGACGGCACCTGCTACCACCAGACCCGGGAGACTGTGGACACGAAGCGAGCGATGCTGGGCGCCGCGGCGACCCGTCTGCTGCTGGTCGACCACACCAAGTTCGAGCGCCGGGCCCTGCACGCGCTGGCCCCGTTGACCGACTTCGACCATGTGATCGTCGATGCGCTCACCCCGGAGCACCATCGTGAGGACCTGCGGTCCCGAGGCGTGCCTGTGACCGTCGTGCCGCTGGACGACGCCCCAGATCCTGCCGACGAAATGTGAAAGCTTTAACATTCCTAGGGACTTGGGTCCCCGGATCCTCACACTCTTGGCCCATTGATCACCACATGCTGAGCAACTACCAGTTAATTCCTCAACTACTCTTGCTGAAATCACAGAGTTCCTGGTAGAAACTTGGTGGTCGCTTGGTTGTGACCTAGCTGACATACATCTCACGTGGCGCTGGGCAAGGAGGCATCGGATGAGCACTCTGTCGCGAGGTTCCTCCCGGTTGGTCAAGAACGTCACGGCTCTCGTGATCGGGCTCGCCCTTGTGGTCGCGATGGTGGCCAGCACGAAATTCCTCAGCCCCGCGGCTTCGGCCGCGCGGCAGCCGGCACAGTTCGACGCCAAGACCTACGCGGAGAAGAACTTCCCGCTGGTCGCGGCGAAGATCGCCCAGAAGGCCACGGACATCAAGGTCCTGGCGCCGGCGGTGGACCAGAACCTCGCCGCGGCCGGCGCGAAGTACGGCAACGACCTGGGTGCCGGGCAGTTCGCTTTCCCGGTCACCGCGACCGGGACCGTCACCCAGGCCGACACGGTCTTCCTGGTGGTGTCGGTTCCCGGGTTCCCGGCCAAGGACACGGTGCGGATCCCGCTTGACATGGCCCTCAGCGGGCTCCCCGTCCGGGACGCTACGGGGAGCATCAAGTTCGGCGACTTCACAGACCAGACCGATTACCAGTCGGTCGCCAACGAGTTCAAGATCATTATGCAGAAGTCGGTCCTGGCGCCGGTTCAGCCGTCGACGCTGAAGGGCAAGCGCATCACCGTGGTGGGCGCCTGGGGTTCCGGAGGACCGCCGAACTCGTACATCATTCAGCCCGTCTCGATCAAGGTGGCGTCATGACCTCGGTCGTGCAGTCCGCCGTCACTGACGTCGAGGGCGACGGCGAGGTGGTGCTGAGGGCGGTCGACATCGCAAAGAACTACGGCGTCACGCGCGCGCTGAGGGGCGTCAACTTCGAAGTCCGCCGGGGCAAGGTCATCACGCTCTTCGGCGAGAACGGCGCCGGCAAGTCGACGCTGATGAAGATCCTCGCCGGAATCGAGCAGCCGTCCGGCGGGCACCTGAGGCTCGACGGCACGGTCGTGGAGCTGGCGTCGTCCAGGCAGGCGGTCGACCTCGGCATCTCGATCATCCACCAGGAGCTGAGCCTGTGCCCCAACCTCAGCGTGCGCGACAACATCTTCCTCGGTCGCGAGCTGCGGAACCGGCGGGGTGAGATCGACTACGCCCGCGAGGACGAGGTGACCCGCCAGTTGATGGCCCGGCTGGAGGAGCCGATCAAACCCGGCACCCTGGTGGCCGACCTGCGGCTGGGGCAGCAGCAGATCGTCGAGATCGCCCGGGCGTTGGCTACCGAAGCCCGCATTCTCATCATGGACGAACCCACGTCGGCGCTCAGCACGTCCGAGGTGCAGGTGCTGTTCAAGGTCATCCACGAACTTACCGCCCAGGGTGTCGCGATCGTCTACATCTCCCATCACTTGGAGGAGGCGATCGCGATCGCCGACCATGCGGTCGTTTTCCGCGATGGCGAACTGGTCGCGAGCGCCGACGCCCGGGAGATCGACCTGCCGTGGGTAGTCGCGGCCATGGTGGGCCGCGACGCCGAATACGACTTCAGTGGCGAGCCCCGCAACGTCGGTGACGTCAGGCTCTCGGTCGAGGACGTCAAGGTGGTCGATCCTGACGGGAGCGGTCGGCTGACCGTCAACGGCGTGTCCCTCCAGGTGCGGGCAGGAGAGATCGTCTGTCTGTACGGGCTGATGGGAGCCGGGCGCACCGAGCTGATGGAAGCACTCGCCGGGCGCGAGCCCATCGCCGCCGGACGCGTCCTGCTCGACGGCGCGGACCTGACGGGACTGTCCATCGCCGAGCGTATCGACCGCGGACTGGGTCTGGTGCCCGAGGACCGGCAGCGTGATGGGCTCGTGCAGCTGATGTCGGTCGGACAAAACTTGTCGCTGGCCAGCCTGCTGTCCACCGTCAAGGGCTGGTTCGTTTCACGCAAGCTGGAACGTGCCAACGTCGAGGCGCAGATCGCGGACGTGCACATCAAGACGGCCGGACCGCAGGCGCCGATCACATCCCTCAGCGGAGGCAACCAGCAGAAGGTCGTCGTCGGCAAGATGCTGCTGACCGGTCCCAAGGTCCTCCTGCTGGACGAGCCCACTCGGGGGATCGACGTAGGCGCGAAAGGCGAGATCTTCAGCCTGATTTTCCGCGAGGCCCACAAGGGGCTGGCAGTCCTCTACGTGACCTCCGAGATCGGCGAGGCGTTGTCGGCCTCGCACCGCATCGTCGTCATGACCAAGGGTCGGATCGTTCGCGAGTTCGACCCCGCCACCGTTACCCGCGAAGACGTCATGGCCGCCTCCGGGGAGTCCGAGCCGGACGCCGGTGCCCACCCGATTGGAGCAGCTCAGTGAGCGACACGGTCGCAGCCGGCACAGACCGCCGGAAGATCAACCTCAGCGCGTTGCTGGTCGAGGGCCGTGCGCTGGTGGCCCTGGCCATCATCATCATCACGTTCTCGGCCCTGTCGTCGAACTTCTTGCAACCCGAGAATCTCATCATCATGACCCGCCACGTGGCCATGAACGCGATCGTTGCCCTCGGGCTGCTTCTGGTCATCCTCAACGGCGGCATCGACCTGTCGGTCGGATCGACGGTCGGCCTCTCCGGGGTCACCGCCGGGTATCTGCTCAAGGGGTACCACCTCCCGCTCTCCCAGCTCGTGGCGTACCCGCCGGTCTGGGTGGTGGTGATCATCTCCCTGGCAGTCGGCATGCTGGTCGGGTACATCAACGGCGTTGTAGTGTCCCGGCTCAAGGTGGCACCGTTCATCGCGACACTGGGCATGCTCTACGCCGCGCGCGGGATCGCCCTGCTGATCACCAACGGCGAGACGTTCACCGATCTCCTCGGCCGCCCGAACCTGGGCAACACCGGCTTCGTCGACGTGCTCGCCGGCACGCCGCTCGGCATTCCCACACCGGTGTGGGTGATGGTCATCGTTGCTGCCGTCTTCTCGTTCCTGGTGACCCGGACGCCGTTCGGTCGATGGTTGTACGCCACGGGCGGCAACCCGCGCGCCGCCGAGCTGTCCGGTGTCCCGGTGAAGAGGGTGCAGACGAGGATCTACGTCCTCTCGGGCCTGTGCGCCGCCGTGGTCGGGCTGCTCCTCACCGCCGACCTGCCCGCCGCGACCCCGCAAGGCGGCCAGTTCTACGAGCTCAACGCCATCGCCGCCGTCGTCATCGGTGGTGCCGCGCTGTCCGGAGGGCGTGGCACCGTCCGCGGCACCCTGATCGGCGCATTCGTCATCGGCTTCCTCGTTGACGGCCTCGTGCTGGTCGGTGTGTCGGTGTTCTGGCAGCAGGTCATCAAGGGCGTCGTCATCGTTTTCGCGGTCGCGATCGACCAGATGCAGCAGACCCTGCAGAAGCGACGCGCCCTCAAGAAGGTCGAGACACCAGCCCCGACTGTTCCCACCATCAGCGGACAGCAGAGCGACGACATGGTCCAAGCCAAGTCGCATTAGTAAGCCCACCCCCAGGAAAGGCAAGACATGATCTTCAGACCCGCGAGCGCAGCCCTCTCGCTGGCCCTCATCTTCGGCCTCGCCGCATGCGGTTCCTCCGGCGGAAGCAAGGCGGCAGCATCCGGTGGAAAGGCCGGCGGAACGTTCGCCGTCATCACCGTCGACCCCTCCAACCCGTACTGGAAGGCCGAGGTCGACACCGCTCAGTCCGAGGCCAAGAAGCTCGGCTACAGCACCACGGTCAACGCGCATGGCAACGACCCGGATAAGCAGAACCAGTTCATCGACGCTGCGATCAGCCAGAAGGTCAAGGCGATCATCCTCGACCCGGCGGGTGCCAAGGAGAGCGTCGGCGCCGTGCAGAAGGCCACCAACGCCGGAATACCGGTGTTCCTGGTGAACGCCGAGATCAACACGCAGGGCATCGCGAAGTCGCAGATCGTCTCCAACAACGCGCAGGGCGCGACCCTGGGCGCCCAGGAGTGGGTGAAAGCGATGGGGAGCAAGGGCAACTACGTCGAGCTCTACGGCAACCCCACTGACAACAACGCCAAGGTGCGGTCGGACGCGTACGCGGCGGTCATCTCCCAGTACCCCGGCCTCAAGGAGGTCCAGCGCGAGACGGCGAACTGGGACCGTCAGCAGGGCAAGGACAAGATGGAGCTCCTGATCCGCGCCCACCCTGACCTCACGGGCGTCATCGCCGGCAATGACGAGATGGCTCTCGGCGCGATCCAGGCACTCAAGACCGCGGGCAAGCTCTCGAAGGTCAAGGTCCTCGGTTTTGATGGCAACAACGACGCCGCGAAGGCGGTCGCCAACGGCGAGATGGTTGCCACGGCTCTGCAGCCGATCGTGACGGGCACGACGCTGGCGGTCGACCAGGCGGACCGTTTCCTCAAGACCGGCAAGTCCGGTGCGGCCCAGGAGAAGCAGGCCATCAACTGCGTCCTGATCACCAAGGACAACGCCGCCAAGCTGAACAACTTCGTCCTCGCGCAGTAGCCCTGCCTGTCTCGGGTTGGCCGCCGCGCGGTCGATGCGGCGGCCAACCCGAGCACGAGGCCACGACAACCGACAGGAGTTCTTCGGATGACCCGGCACCCTGCGGCGTCCGCGCTCAGCCCCCGAGCTCGTGAGGAGACGCTGCAGCGTTTGGCACGCACGCAGTACGACCTCCTCGTCATCGGCGGTGGCGTCACTGGGGCGGGAGTGGCCTTGGACGCGGCCGTGCGCGGGCTGTCCGTCGCTCTGGTCGAGATGCGCGACTACGCGGCCGGAACGTCCAGCCGGTCGGGCAAGCTCTTCCACGGCGGGTTGCGATACCTAGAGCAGTTCGACTTCTCCCTGGTACGTGAGGCGCTCAAGGAGCGCGCTCTCATGCTCGAGCGGCTGTGCCCGCACCTGGTCAAGCCCATCCAGTTCGTCTACCCGCTGCGCCACCGGGTGTGGGAGCGCGCGTACATCGGTGCCGGCCTGCTGCTCTATGACACCTTGGGCGGCGCTGGTGCCGTTCCCCGCCACCGGCACCTGTCCCGGGGTGCCGTGGGCCGGCTGGCACCGGGAATCGCCCAGGACGAACTGGTTGGTGCGCTCACCTTCTACGACGCGCAGGTCGACGATTCCCGGCACACGATGGAGCTGGCACGAACGGCGGCCGCGCACGGGGCCGACGTCGCATCCGCCGTCAAGGTCGTCGGGCTCGCCCTCGACGCCGGCCGCGTCGCCGGCGCGACGGTCTGCGACCTGGAGTCCGGGGGCCGGTTCGACATCCGCGCGCACCACGTGGTCAACGCGACTGGGGTGTGGACCGACTCGGTGAACCGGATGACGGGACGCCCAGCGTCGTTCAGCGTGCAGGCGTCCAAGGGCGTCCATATCATGGTCCCCCGGGAAAAGATCGACTCCCAGGTGTCGATGTTCGTCCGCGCCGAGGACAGCGTCTTGTTCGTTCGCTCGTGGGGTCGGCACTGGCTCATTGGCACGACGGACACGGCCTGGAACCAGAGTCTCGACCACCCGGCTGCCACCTCCGCGGACATCGAGTACCTGCTGCACAACCTCAACCGCGTGCTGAAGGTCAAGCTGACCCGGGACGACATCGACGGTGTCTTTGTCGGTCTGCGTCCCCTGGTCCGCGGCAATGCTGCGACCACGAGCAAGCTCAGTCGTGAACACGCCGTAGAGTCACCGCTGCCGGGGTTCACCACCATCACCGGCGGCAAGTACACGACCTACCGGGTCATGGCGAAGGATGCGGTCGACCTCGCCGTCAAGGGCCTCGAACGTGCGGTGAAGCCCTGCAGTACCGAGCACGTTCCGCTGATCGGCGCGGTCGGACTCGACGACACGCGCCGGTCGTTCGGCGCGAAGGCGGCCGCGCGAGGGTTGTCCGCCGAGCACGTGCAGCACCTGCTCGGGCGGTACGGGTCGCTGGTCGACGACCTGGATGCGCTCATGGCGCAAAGGCCGGAGCTGGCCGAGCCCATCAAGGGCGCCGAGGACTACCTCGCCGTGGAGGCGGTATACGCCGCCACGCACGAAGGTGCGCTGCACCTGGACGACGTCCTCACCCGGCGTACCCACATCTCCATTGAGACGCCGGACCATGGCTTGACCGCGGCTCCGATGGTCGCAGCCCTGGTGGCCCCGGCGTTGGGCTGGGACGAGACCCGTATGGCCGAAGAGGTGCGTCGGTACCATGCCCGCCTCGAGGCTGAACTCAGCGCTCAGCAGTTGTTCGACGACGCCGCGGCCATGGCCGTCCGTGACGCCGTACGAGACCCGCGCCTCGTCATAGCCGACCAGGAGGTCCCCTAATGCCCCCCACCCGCCCGAAGGCAGTCGCGGGCAATCCCAAGGAGCGAAAGACGGAAGCTCGCCAGCGGCTCATCAGCGAGCACGTCATCGCACAGGGTTCATGCACGGCACAGGAGCTGGCGGCACAGTTCGGCGTCAGCATCATGACGGTCCATCGCGACCTCGACGAGCTGGAGCGGCGGGGTATCGTCCGCAAGTTCCACGGTGGCGTCACCGCCCAGGCGTCGGGTGTCTTCGAGTCGCAGCTGTCATACCGAATGATCTCGAAGGCACAGGAGAAGAGCGCCATCGCGCAGGCCGCCCTGGAATATGTCGAGCCGGGCATGTCGGTGATGCTCGACGACTCCACGTCGACACTGCACATGATCCCGGGCCTTGCCGAGCGCACACCGCTGCACATCGCGACGACCTTCCTCGCCGGCCTGCGCCGGCTCGCCGACCTGGCCGCCGACAGCGACCTCACGGTCATCGGTCTCGGCGGCGTCTACGACCTCCCGCACGACTCGTTCGTGGGGATGCAGTGCCTGGAGCAGATCTCCGGGATCCGGGCCGACGCGCTGTTCATGTCCACCTCCGCCGTCTCGACCACCGACGCCTTCCACCAGGAGGAACGCATCGTGGCGCTCAAGCGGGCGATGGTGCGTGCGGCCACCAAGCGCTATCTGCTCGTCGACAACACCAAGCTCGGCCGGGTGGCGCTGCACAAGATCGTCCCACTTGAGGAGTTCGATTTGGTCATCACCGACGCGGGAGCCGACCCGGAGATTCTCGCCGCCTGGGACGCTGCGGGAATCCGTCACCAGGTGGCGAAGTGATATCCGAGAACCGCACCCTCGACGGCGTCGTGTTCGACCTCGACGGCGTGCTCATCGACAGCGAGCACCTGTGGGAGGAGGCCTGGCGCGCGTACTGCGAAAGCGTCGGCCACAGCTGGACCCATGAGGACACGCTGGCCGTGCAGGGCATGAGCTCGCCGGAGTGGTCGAGCCGCATCGCCGAGCACGTCGGGCGTCCGGCGGCGCGAACGGAGGTGGCCGACTACTGCATCTCCTTCACGATCCGACGCATCGTCGATGACGGCGAGGGCGCCCTGTTGCCCGGAGCCCGCGACCTCGTCACGCAGGTCAGCGATGCGGTCCCGATCGCGCTGGCTTCCTCGGCCGCGCGCCGGGCGATCGACGCCGTCCTGGAGCACCACGGGATCGCGCACCTGTTCTCCGCCACCGTCTCTAGCGAGGAGGTCCCGCGAGGCAAGCCGAGCCCGGACGTCTACCTCGAGGCGGTGCGCCGGCTCGGCCTCACCGGCGACCGGTGCCTGGCCATCGAGGACTCCAGCAACGGTATCCGGGCGGCGCATGCCTCCGGGCTGTTCGTCGTCGCGATCCCCAACCCGACGTACCCACCCAAGGCCGAGGCAGTCCAGCTCGCCGGCCACGTCGCGACCGACCATGCTGACGCGGCCGCGTTCATCCGGAAGCGGCTCGATGAAGGAGGCACCCGGTGACCCGCATCTTCGACGATCCCGCGACCTTCAAGGACGACGTCATCAAGGGGTTCGCCGCGGCCTACTCGCGCTACGTCGACCGGGTGCGCGGTGCCTCCGGGTTCGTCCGCTGCGGGGGGCCACGCGCGGGCAAGGTGAGCCTGGTCGTCGGCGGCGGCTCCGGCCACTACCCCTCCTATGCCGGCATCGTCGGTGCCGGCCTCGCGGATGCGTGCGTGCTGGGGGATGTCTTCACGTCGCCGTCGGCCGAGCAGGTTTACCGGATCGGCAGGGCCGCCGACGGTGGCGCGGGGGTGGTGCTGGCGTTCGGCAACTACGCCGGCGACCGCCTGAACTTCGCGGCCGCGCAGGAGCGATTGAGCACCGAGGGCACGCACACCCGAATCGTTTACGTCACCGACGACATCGCCTCCGCGCCTGTGCAGGAACGGGGCAAGCGCCGCGGCATAGCCGGCACGGTCATCGTGTACAAGATCGGTGGCGCTGCGGCGGACAGCGGCCTCGACCTCGATACCGTCGAGCGGGTCATGCGGACCGCCAACGACGCGACCTTCTCGTTCGGCGTGGCCTTCGGCGGCTGCACCTTCCCCGGCCAGCGCCAGCCGCTCTTCACCGTCCAGGAAGGGCAGATGGAGTTCGGCCTCGGGATCCACGGCGAGCCGGGCGTGCGCTCGGCGGCGTGGATGCCGGCGCGCAAGCTCGCCGTCGAGCTTGTGGAGGCCGTCCTCGCCGAGCGTCCTGCGGGCGCCCATGGTCGCGCGGCAGTGGTCCTCAACGGCCTCGGCGCGACGAAATACGAGGAGCTGTTCCTGCTGTACGGGCACGTCCACCGGCTTCTCGCCGAGGCCGGCGTCGTCGCGGTGCTTCCTGAAGTCGGCGAGCTCGTCACGAGCCTTGACATGGCCGGCTGTTCGCTGTCGGTGACGTGGCTGGACGACGAATTGGAGGAGTACTGGTCCGCCCCGGTCGACACGGCCGCATTCCGCCGAGGCAGCACCACGATGTTCCCGGTGTTCGAGTCGGTCTCGCGCAGCGACGTCGCTCAGGCGGCGAGCGCCGTCGCCGTCGAGGCCAGCCCGAGGTCCCGCGAGGCCGCTGCGGTCGTGCGCCGGGCGGTCGACGCGATGACGGAGGTGGTCGTCGAGGCGGAGGAGCTGCTCGGCCAGATCGACGCGGTCGCGGGGGACGGCGATCACGGTGCCGGGATGACGCGCGGCCTGCGGGCGGCGCGGGCGGCGGCCGACGTGACGAACGGCGGGGCCGGAACGGTGCTGCGGGCCGCCGGCGACGCCTTCGGTGACCGCGCCGGCGGCACCAGCGGCATCCTCTGGGGGATCTTCCTGGGCGCCATGGGGGTGTCGCTCGGCGACACCGACGAGGTGACAGCCGAGCGGCTGTGCCAGGCCGTACGCCACGGCGCCGAGATGATGCAGCGCATTGGCAAGGCACGGCCGGGCGACAAGACGATGCTCGACGCGTTGCTCCCATTCGTCGACGACCTCGACTCCAGGCTCGCCGAGGGGGCTTCCCTGGGGAGCGCGTGGACCGAGGCGGCGCGGACCGCGGTGGCGGCCGCCGTGGCGACGGCGTCGCTGGTGCCGAAGGTGGGGCGGGCTCGACCGCTCGCCGAGCGCAGCGTCGGGACCCCCGACGCCGGCGCGACGTCGATGGGCATCGTCCTCACCGCAGTCGGGCCTGTGCTGAGCGACACACCTTGCAAGCGCTAAATCTTTCATCAGGAGGAAAAGTCATGGGGCAACAGTTCCGCATGGTCGTCGGGTCGGACGACGCAGGGTTCGAGTACAAGAACGCCATCCTTGCCGACCTGCGCGCGGACCCGCGCGTGCTGTCGGTTGAGGATGTCGGGGTGTACGAGGACTCGCTTCAGGCCAACTTCTACCCGCAGGTCGCCATCGCCGCGGGCGAGAAGATCGCCGCTGGCGAGGCCGACCGTGCGGTTCTCGTGTGCGGCACCGGGATCGGTGTCGCCATCGCGGCCAACAAGGTCGAGGGCGTCCGTGCCACGGTGGCGCACGACTCGTTCAGCGTGGAACGTTCCGTGCTGTCGAACGACTGCCAGGTGCTTGCCCTCGGGCAGCGGGTGATCGGACTGCAGCTGGCGCGCCGTCTGGTCAAGGAGTGGCTCGGCTACTCGTTCGATGCCTCCACGCCGTCGAACGAGAAGGTGTCCCTCATCACCGCCTACGAGCGCAGCTGCTGACGGCCGCGGGAACGAGGGCCGCATCCCATGGGTGTTCTCTGTGTCGATGCTGGGACCACGATGGTCAAGGCGGTGATGTTCGACCATGAGGGGCGAGAGCTGAAGGTAGCCCGGCAGGCGACGGTCGTCCACCGTCGGGAGGGCGGCGTCAGCGAGCAGGACATGTACGCCGTTTGGGACGCTGTCGTTTACACCATCCGCTCCGTGGTCCACCAGGTGCGAGAGCCGGTGGAGATGCTCGCCTTCACCGGCCAGGGGGATGGGTGCTGGCTCGTCGGCGCAGACGGCCGACCGACCGGACATGCGGTCCTCTGGAACGACGGCCGGGCGGCCGACATTGTCGATCGCTGGGATGCCGACGGCGTCCTGGCCGAGGCATTCCGGATCAACGGGACGCTGGGCTTCGCCGGCACCTCGGGCGCCATCATGAAGTGGCTGCACGAGAATGACCGTGCCCGCCTCGACGCCTCACACAAGGCGCTCTTTTGCGACGGCTGGCTGTTCCACAGGTTCACCGGCGAGTTCGCTGCCGACCAGTCCGACGCCGCGTCGCCCTTCCTCGACATCCGGTCGCGTCGCTACTCGCCGAAACTGTTCGAGCTGTACGACATGCCCTGGGTCGAGCGGCTGCTGCCCGAGGTGCGCGACGATTCCCACCGGGTCGGTGAGCTACGCGCGGAGGTGGCCACCGAGCTGCGGTTGCGCCCAGGGCTGCCCGTCGTCATGGCGCCTTTCGACATCCCCGCCACGGCAATCGGGATCGGCGCGATCGATCCCGCCCAGGCCTGCACAATCCTCGGCACGACGCTGTCGACGGAGATGATCCTCACCGAGCCCGACACCACGGGCGGCCCGGCGGGCATGACGCTGCCGTCCGGAGTGAACAGCACATACGTGCGCTCGCTCGCTGCCATGGCTGGGTCGGAGGTCATCAGCTGGGGCATGCACCTCATTGGGCTTGACAACCCCAACTGGCTGTCGGACCTGGCGGCGGCCACGCCCCCCGGGGCCGGCGGGCTGTTCTTCCACCCTTACCTGTCACCGGCGGGGGAGCGGGCACCGTTTCGTGACCCCAATGCCCGCGGATCCCTGCTGGGGCTGTCCTTCGAGCACACCCGGTCGCACGTTGCGCGAGCGATCCTTGAGGGGATGAGCTTCGTCATCCGGGACTGCCTGGACTTCGGTACGACACCCGTCACCGAACTGAGGCTGTGCGGCGGGGGCGCCAACAGCTCCTTCTGGTGCCAGCTGCTGGCGGACGTGACCGGCGTCCCCACATCGCGGTCGGTCGACGCCGAGATCGGCGCGAAGGGGGCCTTCCTGACCGCCCTGGTCGCGACTGGGAAGGAGGTGGCGATGCAGGACACCATCGCGTCCTATGTCCATACCCGAGATGTCTTCGAGCCGGATCCCGCAGCAGCCCACATCTACGACGAGCTCTTCGGCGACTTCCTCGAGATCAAGACGTCGGCGTCCATGGAATGGCCTCGACTGGCCCGAGCCCGCGCGCGCGTTCTGACCGAGCCCAAGTCGGCCGCCGTGCTCAACGAGGAGCCATTCGGCGAGTAGCTGTGGGGTTTCCAGTACCTTGTGCCGCTCGAAAGACGGACGTGAGGACGCCGTGCGTTACACGACGGAATCGGTCAGGCCCAAGAATCTGGACAGGGCGAAGGGAACCAACTGCGCTGTTACCTCACACCGGCAGCAAAATCCACACGAAAGCCGTCGTCGTCCATCACACTCTGTGTGCGCAGGAAGATCAGCATGATGACGCACATAGATCAGCCGCTCGCCTGCCGCACAGCGCGGCAACGCCCGGCGCCACCACGAACTGCGGGTCAGCCGCCCAAATCGTCACGCCGCAGCGGCGTCACTTGGGCACCAGGGTCTGTCTTGGAGCCGAGACGACTCGCTCTTGGACGACCCGATGCGGTTCCGGCGCGGTCAGCCGGTGGTGACGGGCAGGTTCAGCGCCTGGCCGGGGTTGCCGGTGGTGACGGTGACGGGGGCCGAGGCCAGGCCGGCGCGGTGGTTGAGGTCGCCGCTGGCCAGCATGATCCGCACTGCGTGGCCGGTGGTGAACCG
>JAOPYK010000037.1 GCA_025964695.1 Streptosporangiaceae bacterium
GAGACCTGGCGCCGCAGCACGGAGACCTCATGGCGCAACACCAGAATCTCCACGTCTTTGGAGGCCGAAGATCGGGCGAGCAGCATCAGCCAGCCGATCAGACGGATGAAGATCAAATACAAGAGTCGGGGGGACATGACCGACGAGGGTAGACGCCCAGGCCCACTGCCCCGCACGAGTTTTGGCACGGCACAGGGGACTGGGAGACAAGTTGCGGCTGTTCGTTGGGGATGACTGGGCCGAGCAGCACCACGATGTGGAGCTGATGGGTGCGACAGGCCGGGTGCTGTCCAAGGCCCGGCTGCCCGAAGGCGTGGCGGGGATGGCCCGGCTGCACGCGATGGTCGCTGAGCAGTTCGGCGATGACCGTGCCGATGAGGACGCGGTCGAGGTGGTGGTCGGGATCGAGACCGACCGGGGCGCGTGGGTGCAGGCGCTGATCGCCGCTGGATACACGGTGTTCGGGGTCAATCCGTTGCAGGCGTCGAGGTATCGGGAACGCCTGGTGGTGTCGGGGGCCAAGAGTGACGCGGCCGATGCGCACATGCTGGCCGACATGGTGCGCACCGACTCCCACCAGCTGCGGCCGGTATCGGGTGACACCGCCGACGCCGAGGCGGTCAAGGTGGTGACCCGGATGCACAAGACCCTGATCTGGGAGCGCACCCGCCAAGGACAGCGGCTGCGGCACGCGCTGCGCGACTACTTCCCCGCCGCGTTGGAGGTGTTCGAGGACCTGGACGCCGCCGACACCCTGGAGTTGCTGGCCAAGGTACCCGACCCGGCGAGCGCGGCGAAGCTGACCATCGGCCAGATCAGCGCGAGCCTCAAGCGCGCCCGCCGCAAGCACATCGCGGACAAGGCTCCCAAAATCCAGGCGGCACTGCGGGCCGAGCACCTCGGCCAGCCCGCCGTCGTGACCGCCGCCTACGCGGCCTCCGTCCGCGCCCTGGTCGCGGTCCTGGTCACCCTGAACGAGCAGATCAAGATCCTGCAAGGGCAGGTGGAGGCACATTTTGGGGCGCACCCGGACGCTGAGATCATCTTGTCCCAGCCAGGACTGGGAATGGTCCTCGGCGCCCGGGTGCTCGCAGAGTTCGGCGACGCGCAGGACCGCTACGCCGACGCCAAATCCCGAAAGAACTACGCCGGCACCAGCCCGATCACCCGCGCCTCCGGCAAGAAGAAGGTCGTCGCCGCCAGATTCGTACACAACGACCAGCTCATCGACGCACTCATGACCCAAGCGTTCTCCGCGCTGCAAGCCTCCCCGGGCTCCAGGGCCTACTACGACCAGCTGCGAGGACGCGGCGCCGGGCACAACGCCGCCCTCCGCCAGCTCGCCAACCGCCTTGTCGGAATCCTGCACGGCTGCCTCAAAGCCGGCACCCCCCTACGACGAAGAAACAGCTTGGTCGCATCGCGCTCAACTCCTCGCAGCTTGACATCTAAGCCCCTGGGATGTCTGTGCTGGCGGACGGGCGGCTCGCAGCCTGCCCGGAATGGCCCGTGAGTGAGGCCCCGCGAGGGGCCCCGTGCAAGTCGGGAACCGGCCAGCGGCACCTTCGGATGCTCCGGCCGGCCACCGTGCCCCGTGAACTTCGTCCGTCAGGAGCGGTCCGAATGTTCCGCTGTACGCGCCAGCCGACCGGCTGGCCTGCTCGCCCGGCACGTGAGCGTCAAGCGGGAGTGCCGGGCGGGCGCCGAGTCGGCGGCGCGTGCGGCCCGTCCTCGGGCCGCCTTGAAACGCCTTGAAAACGTACAGAAAGTTTGCACAGAGGCCCCTGGTGCCCCTGGTGCCCCGGCGAGCTGAGGTCCGGACGATCTCCCGTCGCCTGGCCCGAGGTAGCTGAACTAGCGATCATCTCGCGTCGGGCCTCGGTGGCGAGGGAAACCCCGCTGGGCGTCGATCAGGTGGGCGGGGGGTATCGAATGGTTCGACCACGTTTCTACAGGTGGGGGCGCGTATCGTCGATCTTAGGGATGTTCGTCGGGCGGATGGAGAGGAACGGTGAGGCTGAGACGGGACTGGTCCGTACGGACCCGGATGACACTGTTGTCCGGTGTCGTGATCGGGCTGTTGAGCCTGGGCTTCTGCGGGCTCATCCTGCTGGGGTTGCACAAACACGCCATGAGCGAGCGGGTCGACCGGGTTCTGCTGGCGGACCTGCGGGTGGCCCACCTCATCGCGCACAACAAGCTCCCCCCCGTGATCCACGAGCGGACAACGGCCATTCAGGTGGTGGACGGCAAAGGCCGGATCGTGGCAGCGAGTGAGCAGATGGTCGGGAAACCACGGATGGTCAACGTCGCCCGTTCCGGGGACGGCATGCGAGCGACCTGGGTCACCTGCTCATCACCCGCGTTCCCGCACTCATGCGTGATCGTTGTAGCCCTGGACCTCGCTGCACGGCAGGAGATCATCTTCGGTGCCCAGCCCGTGGTCCCCTGGTACGTCCACCCGAGGCTGCTGATCACGCTCCTGGGTGGGTCGGGGTTGCTGGCCGCGGCCTCGGCGATCGGCGCCTACCGGACCGTCGGCAAGGCCCTGAACCCTGTCGATGGCGTCGTGCATGAACTGGCCGAGATCACGGCCACCGACCTGGGCCGGCGGGTGCCGGTGCCTGAGCACCACGACGAGATGCGGGGGCTGGCCGAGACCGTCAACCAGACCCTGGACCGGCTGGAAGCCGCCGTCGAGCAGCAGCGGCGCTTCGCCTCCGATGCCTCACACGACCTGCGCAGCCCGATCACCGCCATGCGACTCCAGCTCGAAGAAGCACAGCTGCATCCCGATGAGACCGACTGGCCGAAAATGGCCGAAGCCCAGGAGGCCAGCCTCGACCGGCTAGAGGCGATCGTCACCGACCTGCTCGCGCTCGCCCGTCTGGACTCGTGCGCCACGTCCGCCGAGGAGCGCGTGGACCTCGGGGAGCTGGTCTCCTACGAGCTCGGGCGCCGCACCGCCCGGCGGCGAATCGAAACAAACCTTCAACCGGGGGTGGTGATCAGGGGGAACCGGCTGCAGCTGAGCCGGCTGCTGACCAACCTCGTCGACAACGCCGAGCGGCATGCCGCCTGCACGGTGACGGTCTCGGTCCGACGTGACGGCGATGAGGCGGTGCTGGAAGTCCAGGACGACGGTCCCGGGATCCCGCCCGGACAGCGGGAGGTGGTGTTCGAGCGTTTCGCCCGGCTGGACACCGCACGCAACAAGGAGACCGGGGGCACCGGGCTCGGCCTGCCGATCGCCAGACAGATTGCCGCACAGCACGGCGGAACACTGAGCATTGAGGACTCCGAACAAGGCGCCCGATTCGTCGTGAGAATCCCGCTCCGCGAGCCCGAGCGATTGGTGACGGCCACTGCGGGCAGCCGTCTCCGATGATGGTAGGCGGTTCGTTGGGAGTGCCCGGTGAGGCTGGCTACGGACGCGAGCCGGACATTTCGCTTGTCCGCTGCGCTGGGTAGCGTGCAGGGCATGAGCGGGATTGCCGCAGGAGCGGCTCCTTACGATGATCAGAGAGGGTTCACACCTGAGGACACGTCGCGCACGCTGAGTATTGCCTGCGAACAGGTAGGCCTCGCGTGGGCAGGTGCGCGTCTGGTACGCGTGGGGTGAGAACGCCATTTATCGCTTGCCTGGTCAGATCGTCGCTCGCATCGTTTGAGACGCTCTGCCTGACTCCCGGCGCGGGCAGGTCGACGCTCCGGTCTGTGCTGGCGAGGTGTGGGCCACGTTCGCCAGGACATCTGATCGGCGCAAAGGTCTCCTGTGATCCCACCCGTGGTCCACCCGTGTCCTGGTTCACCCGTGGTCCACAGAGGCCACAGCGAGGAATGTATCAAGCGCATCCTGATTAGCAGGACGTGGATGAATGGATTCCCCGCCTGCTTCCCATTTGGACACCATACGCTCGCTTACGCCCAGCTGGGCAGCGAAAGCACGGATACTCAT
>JAOPYK010000078.1 GCA_025964695.1 Streptosporangiaceae bacterium
ACCATCGCCGCGACGGCCACGACCACCTACATCGTCTCGCACGCGCACGGTCGCCCCTCGCGGCTGCTCGTGGCGGTCGGCCAGGTGCACGGCTTCACGGTCGCCATCTGGTGGGGGGTGGGCATCACGCTGCTGGCCGCGTTCGTCGTGGCCGTGCTGATCAACGGCAAGAGGGGGAGCCGGCGCCCTTCCGCATCGTCGGCCGACCGGCCGGGAACCGCGGTCGAGGAGCCGGCCCAGGTCCGGGCACCGCAGACCCGGGAGTACGCCTCGGTGGGCGCGCACGTAGGGCCGCGGCCGAACGGCCGGGCCGCTCGGGACCCGCAGCTCGCGTCGAACGTGGAACCGCCGTCCGTCAGCGGAAAGGGCAACGCCTCCGCACCCGCACCCGCCGGCATCGCAGTCGAAGGCCGCATTCGTGGTGCCGGGGGCGCCCCACTGCCCGGCGCCACGATCACACTGGTCGAGCTCGGCGGGCGCCAGCTCGGCCGGGTCACGGCAAGGGACGACGGATCGTACGCACTGGGCGTCCCCGGCGCCGGCTCGTACGTGCTCATCGTGGCGGCTGATGGCCACCAGCCGCAGGCGGCCACGGTCGCGGTCGGCGACGAACCGATCTTCTACGAGCTGGCACTGTCCGGCATATCCGGCCTGGCCGGCGTCGTCCGCAGCGCTGCGACCGGCGCCTCGATCGCCGCGGCGACGGTCGTCGTGACCGACCTCCGCGGTGAGGTCGTCGGTTCCGCCGAGACGGACCAGAACGGCAGGTTCGCCATCAAGGACCTGGTCTCCGGCACGGTCACGCTGGTCGCCAGCGCGGACGGTCACCGGCCGAGTGCGGTGCCGGTCGAGGTGAGCAGCCAGGGCACCACACAGTGCGACCTGGAGCTCCGGACCGGTGGTCGGCTGAAAGGCACCGTACGCGCCGGGGCGGAGAACATGCCGCTGGGCGACGCCCGGGTCACTCTGTTCAACGCCGTGGGCAACACGGTCGCCGTCACCACGACCGGCCCCGATGGCGAATACACCTTCACGGACCTGGATAGGGGGGAGTACACCGTGACCGCCAGTGCCTACCAGCCCGCCACGACCACGATGACCATCGACGGCGCGGACCAGCCCAGCATCGATCTCCGGCTCGGCCATCCCGACGAATGATGTGCGGACATGGGCACGGGCAAGGCTGGTCGTCAGCGGCACAGGCGGGCGATGAGTTCCTCTTCGAGTCATCAGCCACACCCCGTCGCCCTGGGCATCCAGAGCGACTCACTCCAGATAAAACGATCTTAGGGATCGAGTCATGACAACCAGTCCGGCTCTTCAACGAACCGTCGTCCCCGCACGGGAGGGGCGTGCCGTTCTCGTGGCCTCCGGGCAGCGGGTGCGGGTGGTGGATCTCGAAGGCGGTCAGGTGGGCGACGTGTTCGCGTTCGCCCGCAATGACCTCTCTGAACACCACAGCGCATCGCACACCCGTGCCCAGATCGATCGTCTGTTCCCGAAGGTGGGAGAACAGTTCTTCACCAATCGGCGCCGTCCCATCCTGACCCTGGTCGAGGACACCTCTCCCGGCCGGCATGACATGCTCATCGCCGCGTGTGACCCGGAACGGTACGCGTCGCTCGGCGTCGCCGGGTGGCACGCCTCGTGTGCAGACAACCTCCGAGCGACATTGGCCGCCTTCACCGCGGATCCTCCGGTCGTGCCACAGCCGATCAACGTCTTCATGCGCATCCCCGTCGACGAACACGACGACCTCAGCTGGCTGCCCGCCGTCTCCAGTGCGGGGGACAGCATCACCTTCCGGGCGGAGATGGACTGTGTCGTGGTCGTCTCCGCCTGCCCGCAGGACATCACCGGTATCAACGGCGGCTTGCCCACCTCGCTGGCGGTCGACGTCTTTTGGGATTCCGCACCCGCCCGGTAGCCCGCTCCACCGTGTAGGTGTCGCGAACGCCGTTCCGCTACTTCCGCTGCCCGAGCCGATCACCGGCCCGCGGCAGATAGCCCGCCTGCACATACGTCGTCTTCAACGCCTGGGCGGAATCCTCGGCGAGAATGCGCATGCCGCGTGACCTGCATGCATGAGGTTTTCGTCAAGGGCAACGGCACCGGGCCGGAAGAAGCCCACATCGACCTCGTCGACGTGATCGTCAGCTCCGACTGGGACGAATAGCCGGGGACAATGCGCCGGTGGAGTGTACGAACCGACCACCGACAACGGTCAACTCGGAGCGGATCGCCGGAATCCGTTCTTCGGACACGGTGAAGTAGTCCTCACTCAGGACCGTCAGATCCGCGTGGGCACCGGTTCGCAGGTGCCCTCGATCGTTCTCCTCGAAGCTCAGCCAGGCGCCTCCCACGGTGTAGAGGCGGAGCGCCTGCTCCCGGCTGATCAGGTGCTCGGGTCCGCGCCGCTGCACACCGTCGAGCGAGGTCCCGGTGATCAGCCACCAGAGGGACAGCCACGGACTGAACGAGGACGCCCGGTTGGCATCGGTACCCGCCGCCAGCGGGATTCCGGCGGCCAATAGGTGGGCCAGCGGGGGAGTGCTGGCCAGCGCCTCCTTCCCCCACACCGCCGCTGAGTCCGCCGCCTTGAACACCTGGCGATCGTCCAGCACGACGCCGCCGCCCAACGCGCGCAACCGGCGCAGGTTGCGCACGCTGATCCGGTCGGCATGCGACAGGGAGAACCGGAGCGTCGTCAACGGAATCCGCTCGTTCACCCACTCCCAGCAGTCCAGGATGCGGGTGATCGACTCGTCCATCACCGCATGGATGTTCATCGGCCAGCCGCGCTCCGCCGTGCGGTAGCTGATCTCGCGCAGTTGTTCGGCGGCCTCGTCGGAGATCGCGAACTCCTCCAGTCCCTCGAAATCATGGCAACCGAAGTGCACCACCTCGCCGATGCCGGCAAAGCGCAGCATCTCGTCACCGAAGCGTGGCTGCGCGTGCCGCAGCCAGGCATCCAGTTGGCGGTACTCCAGTCCGGGGTCCACTGCGGACAGAAACAGCCGCGTGCGCATCGTCAGTTCCTTGCGGCGCCACAGTTCGAACAGCGCGTCATAGCGCTCCGGCGCCATGCCGAATCCGCCGGCATCCACGACTCCGGTCAGGCCGGTAGCGTGCAGGTCGGCGAGCATGCCGGCGGTCGAGCGCAGTTGCTGGGCCGGATCGGGCCCCGGGACCGCGTTCAGGCAGAACGTGAACGCGCCCATGCCATGGACCCGTCCGGTTGCTTCGCCGCTGGCCGGATCCCGCTCGACCTGCCCGCCCGGCGGGTCCCCGGCCATCGTGTCCAGCCCAGTGGCCCGGATCGCGGCGGAGTTGAGCACCGCGGACTCGTAGAGCGCCTGCACGTAGACCGGATGATCACCGGACACCGCGTCCAGTTCGGCCCTGGTGGGCTCGCGGGCCTCGGTGAACTGGCATGGATGCCAGCCGCCGATCGCCCGGATCCACTCGCCCGGCCGGGCGCGCTCCGCCGCCGTGCGGATGCTGGCCAGCGCCGTTGTCACATCGGAAACTCCGGTCCAGTGCAGCTCGCTGGTCCAGGTCGCGCCGGCCCGTACCGCGTGCATGTGCCCGTCGATCAGGCCGGGTATCACCCGACGCCCGGCCAGGTCGATCACCTGGGTATCGGGTCCGATCAGCTCACGCAGCCGTTCGTCGGCGCCGTGGGCGAGCACCCGCCCGGCGCGGACCGCCAGCGCGGTCGGTTCCGGCCGGGTCGCCGGATCGCTGCCCAGCCAGATCCGGCCGTTGAGGTAGACGTCATCCGCATGGATCATCGATTTCGCCTCTCAGATGTGCGCGTGGTGCACGTGCGAGCTGCGGTAGCCCGGACCGGACCAGTCGGCCAGCAGCCGGTCCCGCGATCCCTGGGCGAGCCGCTGCACGGCACGCATGTCGTGGCTGACGATCCGGCCGGCCACCTTCACGGGGCGCCCGGCAACGAACACCGTGTCAACGTTGTGGTTGTCCGCCAGCACCACGGCGGCCGGGAGGTTGTTCACCAGTGACAAGTTCGGCAGGTCGATGTCCAGCAGGATGAGGTCGGCCTGCTTACCCGGGGTGAGCGAGCCGATCCGGTGGTCCAGCCCCAGTGTTCGGGCGCCTTCGATGGTCGCCATCCGCACCACGTCCCTGGCGGTGATGGTCAGTTCCGGCAGGGTCGCGCCGCGGGCCAGCGCGTCGTGGTTGCGCCGGCCGCGCTCGGCCTCCAGCGTGCCGCGCATCTCCGCGAACAGGCTGCCGCCCACCCCGGAGACGATGTCCACGCTCAGGCTCGGCTGTATGCCGGCGTCGAGCAGCCGCCCGGTCGCCGGGTAACCGTGTCCCATCTGCATCTCGATGCGCGGGGAGATCGACACGTGCCCGCCGGTGTCCGCGATCAGTCCGAACTCGGCGTCGGTGCAGGTGTTGCAGTGGATGTAGATCAGATCCGGTCCGAGCAGGCCCCGCCGGTGGAGCTCGGTGACCGACCGCTGGTGTCCGAGCAGGCCGACCCCGACGTGCATCGACGCGGGGACGCCCAGCCGCCGGGCCAGTTCCAGGTCGACCAGGGTGTCCTCGATCGGCCCGAACTCCGGTCCGTTGCTGGCCAGCGCGAATGTGATCAGGTCGTCGGCGGAGGAGAAATAGCGCTCGGCGACCCGGATGACGTCCTTGCGGTACCACTCGGCGGGTGGCGGGAGCGGGTTGCCGTAACCGAAGACCGCCCGCACGCCGGATTCCCGCAGTCCACGGACCGCCTCGTCGGCGTGGTCCGGGCTGCGCATGATGTGCGCCCAGTCCATGATCGTGGTGATACCCGCGTCCACCGCCTCGATCGCGCCGAGCAGGGTGCCGACGTACACGTCCTCCGGGGTGAATCGCGGTCCCAGGGTCAGCAGCATGTGATCGATGTACTGGCCGAGTGTCCAGTCGACGGCGAGCTGCCGCAGGCAGGACTGCCAGAGGTGTCGGTGCGTGTCGACCAGACCCGGCATCACGATCCGGTTGGTCGCGTCCAAGATCTGCGCGTCCTGGGCCGACAACGACTCGCCGACGGCGACGATCCGGTCGTCCTCGATGAGCACGTCGCCACGCGGCAGCTCACCGATGTCCGGGTCGACGCTGAACACGATGCCGCCGCGGACAAGGGTCCTCATTGTCATGGGAAGTCTCCGATCCGGCACCATCGCTGTTGCCGTCGCTGTCACAATTCGATGGCCCAGTCCCGCTGTTCCAGGTTTTCCTTGCAGGCGGAGACCATGCTGAACACCACGTCGCGGTCGGCCAGTTCGGCCGGCCGGTCGACCACCGTCGCGCCGTGCTCGGACAGCGCCTCGGCCTTGGCTTTCGTCCGGTTGTAAACGGCGACGTCGAAGCCGGCTCCCAGCAACCGGGTGGCCGGCGCGGCACCCATCCGTCCCGCGCCGATCCATCCGATACGGGTGCCCTCGCCGACCTTGATCGTCACCCATCCTCCTGTTTCGCTCCCACTATTCGATTGCATTCCAACCGGCCGGCAATCTCGGTCGTCGTCAGGAAAGCGCTGCTATGGAACGAACATCAGCAGAGTAGGATCCTGCAATCGATTGCACGACACTCTCCGCCTGCGCGGGTGGTCCTGTCAAGAGGGTGGTGTCGGCGTGTCCGGCCGAACCGCGCTACTTCGGGATCGCTGACACCCGCCAGGTGTTCCTGCCACGCAGGCTGCACCGAGCAGACATGTGAGGATCAGTTGAGTGTTCACGTCACGGTGTCGCTGTAGGTGGAGCCGCCGATGGTGGCGGTGACCGAGATCGTGTTGCTGCCTGGCCGCAGCGTCACACCGGTCCAGGTGATGCCGTTCGGATGGGAGAGCGGCCTCAGAGGGACACCGTGGCGCGGAAGAGCGTCGCGGTGGGCCCGCCGGGTGCGCCGCCCGCCAGGAGGCCGGCGCCACCGGCGGAGACGAAGGCGGACTCGCCGCGGCCGAGCGCGAGCGACGAACCGTCGGTGTCGGTGAGGACCGCCGTCCCTTCGGTGCAGAGCAGGATCTGCGGGACGTCGCCGGGGATGCGGCAGCCCTCGGCGGCCGTACCGCCCAGGGAGTAGCGGGAGAGCCGGAACTCGTCGATGGGCGTGGGGTAGAGCTCCTCACCGTCGGAGCCGGGGACCGGGACCGGGCGCAGGACTGCGGGTTCGGTGCTCCGGAAGTCGACGATCGTGAGCAGCTCGGGCACGTCCACGTGTTTGGAGGTGAGGCCGCAGCGCACCACGTTGTCGGAGTTGGCGAGGATCTCCAGGCCCAGGCCGTCCAGATAGGAGTGCGGGACGCCGGCGCCCAGGTAGAGGGCCTCGCCCGGCTTGAGCCGGACGTGGTTGAGAAGGAGCGCGGCGATGACTCCGGGGTCGCCGGGGAAGGCGTGGCCGAGGGCCGCGTAGGAGCCCAGGGCCGAGACGAGCTCGGCGGGGAGGTCCTGAGGATGAGCGGCCGTCCGTTCGAGGGCCCGCGTCGTCTCGCACACCACCTCCGCGACGGTCTCGGGCGCCATGGTGAGGATCGCGGTCAGTACCTCGCGGAGTGCCTCGTCCTCGGGCTCGGCCCGCAGGGTATCGGCGAGGGAGGCGAACGCGGGTACCGAGAGGCGGTCCAGGAGAAGGGCGGTGCCTGCGGGTTCGCGGAATCCGCAGAGGCCGGCGAACTCGTCCAGGGCGCAGATGAGCTCAGGCTTGTGGTTGGTGTCCTTGTAGTTGCGGTCCCGGGCGTCGAGGGGAATGCCTCGGGCCTCCTCCCTGGCGAAGCCGGCCCGGGCCTGGTCGAGATCGGGATGCACCTGGAGGGAGAGCGGTACCCCGGCGGCGAGCACCTTGAGCAGGAACGGGAGCGCCGGCCCGAAGCGCTGGACGACGCCCTCACCGAGTTCGGCCTCCGGGGCCGCGTCGATGACCGAGTCGAGTGGCCGCGGTCCGAGGCCACGGTCGATCGTGGAGGGCGCGCCGGGGTGGGCGCCCATCCAGAGCTCCGCCTGCGGCTCCCCGGTGGGCGGCGTGCCGAGCAGCGCGGGCAGCGCTGTCCGAGAGCCCCACGCGTAGGGACGGATGGTGTTGCTCAAGCGGTCCACGAGAACAGATCCTCAACTGACGGGTCGGACTGTGTTGTCCGGACGAAGGGTCGCGATGCGAAGGTATATGGGCGGGCCCGCGGTTCCAAGGTGAGGGCCCAGCGGGCGACCGCACCAGGTCATCGGTGTGGCGGGCTCGGTGTCAGGTCGGCGGCCCCCAGGGCGAGGGCGGCGGCTCCGACCAGGCCCGCGTCCGGGCCCAGGCGGGCGGGCGTGACCGTGACGCCGGAGACGAGGGGGAGGACCGCATAGGCGGTGAGGTGCCGTTTCAGCGGGGCGAAGAGCACGTCGCCCGCCTTGGCCACGCCTCCACCGACGACGGCCACTTCGATCTCGACCAGGGCGGCGGTGGCGGCGATACCGGCGGCGAGCGCCTGCGCCGCACGGTCGAAGGCGGCGAGCGCGATCGGGTCGCCGTCTCGCGCGGACGCGGCGACCGCGACGGTGGACGTGCCGGTTCCCCGGGGACGCCAGCCGTTCTCCAGCGCGCGGCGCGTGATGGCGGTTCCGCTGGCGAGACCCTCCAGGCAGCCCCGGGATCCGCAGGCGCAGGGGGCGCCGTCCAGATCGACGCTGATGTGGCCCAGATGCCCGGCGTTGCCGCTGGGACCCGGATGCACGGCACCGTTCAGGACCAGCCCCGCGCCGACCCCGGTGGAGACGACCAGGCACAGCGCGTTGGCGTGTCCGCGCGCGGCACCGCGCCAGTGCTCGGCGGCGGTCATCGCCACCCCGTCGCCGCCGAGGACCGTCGGCAGCCCGGTCACAGCCGGATGGGCGGTCACCGACCGGACCAGCGGGAAGTCCCGCCATCCGGGGATGTTGACCGGGCTGACCATGCCGCGGGCGATGTCCACCGGGCCGGCGCTGCCGATGCCCAGGCCGCGCACCTGGCCCCAGCGCGGGTCGACCGCAAGCTGCTCAACGACCTCGTACACGGCCTTCAGTACGATGTCGCCCGCCTCAGCGGCGGGCGTGGGGCGTTGGACCTGGCGCAGCACGGTGCCGTTCGCGTCGACCAGCCCACCGGCGATCTTCGTGCCGCCGATGTCGATGGCCGCGAACAGTGCGGGGACCGGCCGCGTGACGTCGGCCTGCTGCGTACTCATGGCGGTGCCTCCGGCAAATGGGCAGGACGGAAGAGCGACGCTCGCCGGTAACGGGTGTGCGTCATGGCGCGTCCTCGGCTGATGCGGGGCACCGGCCCACGACGACATGTGCTCATCGGATCGGAGATCGCATGTGACCAGATCAAGCAGACCGTGGGGCCGGTGCGAGCCCTTGCTTGTGGAGCCAGGAGAGCTGCACGACAGGGGCCGAGCTATACCCACCACCGTGGTCCGCGAACTCCCACACGGTCATCTCCCGTGGGCCGGCGTAGTGATGGTATGCCGTATAGACGGTGGAGGGTGGGCAGATCGGATCCATAAGGCCGACGCTGAACAAGGCAGGGGCGCAAGCGCGGCTTGCGAAGTGGACGCCGTCGAAGTAGTTGAGTGTGGCGAAGGTCCTCTCCACCATCTGGCGGCTGTGGCTACGCAGATATTTGACGATCTCGACATACGGGCCTTCGCTGCTGATGTTGGCGCCGTGGCGGTAGTGGCACAGGAAGGGGACGTCCGGAAGCGCGGCGGCAATCTTGTCCGGAGCCAGACCGGCTACGGCGAGAGTCAGGCCGCCGCCTTGGCTGCCACCGGTCACAATGATCCGAGAAGGGTCGATCTCAGGCAGTCGCTCAACAGCGTCGACAGCTCGGACGCAGTCGGTCATGAGCCGCCGGTAGTAATGGTGGTGGGGATCCTCGATGCCGCGAGTCATGAAGCCTTCAGCCCATTGGGTGCCGGAGCCCTCGCCGTGGTCGGGGGTGGTATGGCCCTGCCCTCGGCTGTCTACCACCAGGTGTGCGTACCCGGCCGACGGCGGCAGCAGATGCTCGGTAGGCAGGCCTCGGCCTCCGCTGTAGCCCAGGAACTTGACGATGACGGGCAGGGGCTCGTCGGCACCGGCCGGCAGCAGGAGCCAAGCCGCGACCGGCTCTCCGTTCCATCCAGGGAAACGGACATCGAAGACGTCCACGGTGGCCAGGAAGGTGTCCCGTACCAGGGTCACCTCCGGTTCAGCGTCATGGGCACGCGCCTGGGCCAGCGTCTTTTCCCAAAAGGCGTCGAAGTCCGCAGGGGGTGCTATCTCGGCGCGATAGTCCACCAGTTCGGAGTAGGGCAGGTCGGTGAGGGGCATGGCTCGATCACTCCATCAGTGGTCTGTTGAAGAGGGTTCTCCTACCCCTTGGTGGATCCGGCGAGCATGCCGCGGACCAGGGTCCGTTGCGAGAAGAGGAAGAGGACCAGTACGGGCAGGATGGCGATGATGATGGCCAGGGCGAGTTCGGGGATGGTGATGTTCAGCCCCGCCCCGGCGACCGGGTTGAAGGACGGTGTGGAGGTGAGCAGTTGGTTGAGGCCCACCTGGATGGGGAACTCGTTGCTGTTGGGCAGCACCAGGTAGGGCAGGAAGAAGTTGTTCCAGTTGCCGACGAAGCTGAAGAAGGCGACCAGTCCGACGACCGGTTTGGCCAGCGGCAGGGCGA
>JAOPYK010000083.1 GCA_025964695.1 Streptosporangiaceae bacterium
CCGTCTTGCGGAGCTCCCGCTGCAGCCGCAGGAACTCGTTCTGCAGGCGTTCCCGGGTGATCGGGTCCGTGGCGCCGAACGGCTCGTCCATGAGCATGACCGGCGGGTCCGCGGCCAGCGCCCGGGCTACGCCGACGCGCTGCTGCTGCCCGCCCGACAGCTGCCGGGGGCGGCGGCCGGCGAACTGCGCCGGGTCCAGGCCCACCAGATCCAGCAGTTCCTCGACCCGGGCCGACACCTTGCTCTTCGGCCAGCCCAGCAGCTTGGGCACCACCGCCACGTTCTCGGCGATGGTCAGATGGGGAAACAGTCCGATCTGCTGGATGACGTAGCCGATGTGACGGCGCAACTGGTCCGGCGGGAGACCGAGCACGTTCTGGCCACCGATCCGGATGGCGCCCGATGTCGGCTCGATCAGCCGGTTGATCATTTTCATCGTGGTGGTCTTGCCGCAACCGGAGGGCCCCACGAAGACGACCAGCTCACCGGCCGGAATGTCCATGGTGACGTTCTCGACCGCGTGCCCGTCCTGGCCGGGGTAACGCTTGGTGAGCCCGTCCAGTTCGATGCGGGCGCCACCACCGCTGTTGTCAAGCACGGTGCCCCCCTTTGCACGGAGGGGTGGTGAGCAGGCGGGTGATGAGGTCAAGCACGGAGGCCCCCTTCGCGCGCGTGGTGGTGAGCAGGCGGGTAATGAGGTCAAGCACGGAGGCCCCTCGGGGTGGTGAGCAGGCGGATGGCGAGGTAGAAGAGGTCGAAGGCGAGGGCCAGGACGACCACTCCGAGGGTCCCGGCGAGGGTCGCGTTCAAAGAGTTCACCGAGCCCAGCCGGGACAGCCCGTCGAAGATCTGGTTACCGAGCCCGGGACCCGCGACATAGGCGGCGATCGCCGCGATACCGATGATCATCTGGGTGGAGACCCGGATCCCGGCGAGGATGACGGACCAGGCCAGCGGGAGTTGGACACGGAGCATCACGCGCAGGGAACTCATCCCGATGCCGCGGCCGGCCTCGACCACCGCCGGGTCGACTCCCCGCAGACCCACGATCGTGTTCCGCACGATCGGCAGCAGCGCGTACATCACCAGTGCCACAAGGGTCGGTCCCCAGCCGAGGCCGAGGAAGGGGATGAGCAGGCCGAGCAGTGCGAACGAGGGGATGGTGAGAAAACCGCCCGTCGTGCCGACCGCCAGCGCCGCCAGCCTTGGCCTGCGATAGGTCAGCACGCCGGTCCCAACGCCGATCAGAGTCGCGATGAGGATCGACAGCGCTACGACGAGTGCGTGCTGGCCTGCCGCCTGAGTCAGTTCGTCCCAGCGCGACGACACGTACTCGCTGAGGCTCATGGGACACCTCTCGTCTCTTGGTCGGAGGGGTGCGGCCGGCTCCGATCCGGTCCGCAGTGAATGAACCGTAAGACCGAGTCTTCCTGAGTGCAATACTTGTTGCGATGAACGCAACCATGAATTCGGCTGACCCGCCCCGGCACACTCCGGCTAACCTCCTGCCCATGCCTCCACTCCCCCGGCAGGTCACGCCGCCCTCCGCGGGTCTCCGGCGTGACCTGGAGATACTCGATCTGCTCGCCCTGCCAGAGCACTGTACGCAAGGTCTCGGAGTGAGCCGGATCGCCGAGCTCCTCGGCCGTGAGAAGAGTCAGGTGTCGCGGGCGCTCAAGGCCCTGGAGGCCGAGGGCATGGCCGACCGCGACCCCGAGTCACTCGAGTACCGGCTCGGCTGGCGGCTGTACGCCCTCGCCGCGCGTACCACCGAGGCCCGGCTCACCCACCATGCGGCGGCGCACCTGCGCCGGCTCGTCGCGGCCCTCAACGAGACCACTCACCTGTGCGTGCTCCGAGGCTCCGCGGTTCTCACCCTGCTGTCGGTGTCGCCGTCTCACGCGTTCCGGGGGCTCGGCTGGGAAGGTGTGACCGTGCCGGTGCCCATGACCTCGGCCGGCCGGGTCCTGGTCTCCGATTGGGCGCCGGACGCACTGCGCTCCTGGATGGACTCCTGGTTGGAGGAGACCGCGACCTCCACGGCCGCGGAGTCCCGGCAACGGGTCAGGAGAACGGACGACCTGCTGCGCGAGGTCGCCGCCATCCGTAAACAGGGATTCGCGGCCGTCGATGAGGAATTCGAACCCGGGCTCGTCGGCGTCTCCGCGCCGGTCCGCGACTTCCGTGGCGCCATCGTTGCCGCGATCAACGTCTCCGCACCCAAGGGGCGGCTCGGCACCCACCTCGAGGAGGCGGGGCGCCGTACGCTCGCCATCGCCCGCGAACTGTCCGCCGAACTCGGGCACACCCCGCGCTGAGCACGCGGAGCAGGCGGTTCGGCCCGGACGGGGGTGATGATCTCGTCGACCAGCTTCGGCCGGGCCTGATGGCCGGGCTCCGCGCATGCGAAGCTCGACGCGGGGATACAGGCATCGGTCAAGCAGCGGCGTGGAACGCACCGGGACAGCGCCGCCAACCAGATCCGGTCCACCGGCCGATAGAGCGGGCGCGGGAGCCGGCGACGCAGCACGGCGTTCTCATGACGCAGGACGAGGACCTCGAACTCATTGGAGAGGTCTCCGCGCAAGAGCACGACCACCAGGCCGATCAGCCAACGCACCAGCGTGTACGCAAGGGGGAGAACACCACCTCGTGATGCTCTCAACCCGAGCTACAGCTCAGCAGCGAAACCGCAGGTCACGACACCTCGCCGAATAATCGAGCGGCACAAGGTCAAAGGTCAGTGCGAGGTCACCGAACCTCATGACACGGTTCGAGCGAGTCGCAAGCCGAGGTCGTCGATGGCGAACGATGGGTGACTGCGGCGACGCACGGAAGCTCCGCAGCCCCGCATCGACTCGGCCCAGCCCCCACCGCGGAAGATGCGATAGGAGCCGTAGACCTCCTCGTCGTAGAGGTCCCAGCACCACTCCCAGACGTTGCCCAGCATGTCGTGCAGCCCCCACGGGTTGGGTGCCTTGCCGCCGACGTCGTGGACCCGGCCTCCGGAGTTGTCCGCGTACCAGGCGATGTCGTCGATCTCCCCGTACCGGTACCCGCTGGTACCTGCCTTGCAGGCGTACTGCCACTCCGCCTCGGTCGGCAGGCGATAGCCGTTGGACGCCCAGTCGCAGGTCACTTCCCCGCTCTGTGCGTCGCGGGAGTAGGCCTGGTTCAGTCCGGACCGGGCCGAGATTCGGTTGCACACGTCGATCGCGTCGAGCCAGCTGACGTTCGTCACGGGTGAGGCGCCGCTCACGGAGGGATCGAGATCCGCTCCCATGACGGCACGGTGGAGGTTCGCCGTGACGGGATACCGGCCGAACAGGAAGGAAGCGATCTCAGCCCGCCAGCGGGTGCCGCGTCGGTCGTCTCGAAGGTCCACGGCGCCACCGGGGACATGAACCATCGAGGGGACCGTCGGGTCGTCGGTCGGTCGGTGCACGCGGCGTGCCTCTCGGTGCGGGGCGACCACGAGGTCGTCGCGCGCCCACGATACCGGTCGTGTTTCAGGGTTGCGGCCGCGCCACGA
>JAOPYK010000171.1 GCA_025964695.1 Streptosporangiaceae bacterium
CGGCCACGGTCACGTCGACGCCCCACTCGTCGTGCCGGTAGTCGATCGAGCCCAGCGAGGAGATCGTGTCGACGAGCAGCAGCGCCGGGTGCCCCGCCGCGTCGATCGCCCGCCTGATGTCCGCCACCCGGCTGGTCACCCCTGTCGACGTTTCGTTGTGCACGACGCAGACCGCCTTGATCGACCGGGAGGTGTCGGCGGCCAGCCTCTCCTCGACGATCTCCGGGTCGGCCCCGTGGCGCCAGTCCCCCGGGACGAAGTCGACGTGGAGCCCGAGGCCACGGGCCATGTCCTGCCACAGTGTGGCGAAATGCCCTGTCTCAAAGCCCAGCACCCGGTCACCGGGGCTCAGGGTGTTCACCAGGGCGGCTTCCCAGGCCCCTGTACCGGAAGAGGGATAGATCACGACCGGGCCGGTGGTACCGAACACCGGCTTGATCGCGTCGAGCAGGTGCAGTGCGAGTGCCGCGAACTCCGGGCCGCGGTGGTCGATCGTCGGCGCCGCTATCGCACGAAGCACCTGGTCAGGGACGTTCGTCGGGCCAGGGATCTGCAGGAAATGACGACCGGTGTGTATGGTCACGCGTCCAGCTCCTGTCATATTTGTATCGTGCCGTGGCATGGCACAATGTGTCGTAACGTGGCACAGGGAGCTTAGGCACCCCCCAGCCGAGGAGTCAAACGATGCAGAACGTCCTGAACACCCTCCGTGTGCTGGAGGAGGTGGCCGCACGGCAACCGGTCGGGGTGGCCGAACTGGCCAGGGCCACGGACATCCCCAAGAGTTCCGTACAGCGCGCACTGCGCACGCTGCAGACCGCCGGATGGATCCGCCCGGCCGGAGGCAACGTCACCCGATGGGCCGTGACCACCAAGGCACTGCACGTGGGCCGCCACGCCGCCGGGGAACTGAGCCTGCGCGACGTGGCCGTACCGGTGATGGAGGACCTGCGGCGGCGCATCGACGAGACGATCCACCTGGCGATCCCCGAGGGGGACAAGGTCGTGCTGATCGAGCGGCTGGAGACATCCAAGCCGGTACGCATCTTCCTGGCCCTGGGGACGAACCTTCCCATTCACGCGTCCGCGCATGGCAAGGCGGTGCTCGCGGCAGGCTCCGCCGCCATGGTCGAGCGGCTACTCGCGGACGGGCTGCCGCGGCACACCGACACGACCATCACCGACCCCGGCGCACTGCGCACGGAGCTGGAGGAGATCCGGAAGCGGGGATATTCGACGAACGACGGGGAGTGGCGCTCCGACGTCTCCGCCGTCGCGGCGGCCGTCATGGACCACACCGGGCAGCCCGTCGCGAGCATCAGCATCAACATGCCGACCAGCCGCATGACCGATGAAAGCCGATCGGCCTACGGCGTGCTGGTCCGCGAAGCGGCGGCAGCGGTCGGTGCCGCACTGGGGACGCGCACCGACGTACCCGCGTCGCGCTGGGATGAGGGCAGTAGTCGAAAGCTTTCCCCGGAGGCCTCTTGACGTCACGCTATGAGCCGCTTCATGATTTCTGTTAACGGAATATTAATTTCATATTGCGGAAACATGTGCTCGCTCATCCGTGACCTTGAGCATTCCGTAATCAGTCACCGGTGACTGAAGGAAGCGAGGCCCCTCTCCGTGTATCGCCAAGTCCTTGACCCCGCCGGGTCGCCTGCCCTGTCGGCAGCGCTGGCAGCTCTGCCGCTCGTGGTGCTCCTGGTCCTGCTCGGTGTCGTCCGTATGAAGTCGCACTTGGCCGGGCTGATCGGGCTCGTTACGGCCATCGTGATCGCCGTGGCCGTGTACGGCATGCCGCTCGGCCAGGCCGCCGACGGGGCGATCGAGGGGGCGGCATTCGGCCTGTTCCCCATCGTCTGGATCATCCTCAACGCGGTCTGGATCAGCAAACTGCAGCGCGCGTCCGGGCACTTCGACATCATCGGGCGGACCTTCTCCTCACTCTCCCGCGACACCCGCGTCCAGGCCATCCTCATCGCGTACTGCTTCGGTGCGATGATCGAGTCCCTGGCCGGGTTCGGGACTCCCATCGCGATCACATCGATCATGCTGATGACGCTCGGCCTCAAGCCGTTGAAGGCGGCCGCGGTGGCCACATTCGCCAACACCGCCCCGGCGGCGTTCGGCTCGCTCGGCAATCCGATCCAGGCTCTCGCCAAGGTCACCTCGTACTCCGAGCACGATCTGGGATCGATGGTCGGCCGGCAGTCGGCGATCATCGCGGCGCTGGTGCCGTTCGTCCTGCTGCTGATGCTGGACGGCCGCCGCGGCCTGCGGGAGGCATGGCCCGCGGCACTGACCGCAGGGGTGGGCTTCGGCATCGGCCAGTTCTTGTGTTCGAACTACTTCACCTACCAGCTCTGCGACCTCGCCGGCGCCGTCGTCGCGACCGCAGCGGTGATCGTCCTGCTGCGGTTCTGGTCGCCGGGCCGCGGCGTAACCATGGGCCTGCCGTTCACGGCCCTGTCCGCCGCCGGAGACACGCCGCTTGTACTGGCGGCGGACGGCTCACCTGCCCACTCCGTGCTTGCCTTGGACACTGCGGATGCCGCCGGCAGCGCCCACCACCTGTCCCCGCCCGGCGCCGCGACCGGGCCAGGAACGGACGCCGGCGACGCCGCTGCCGGCCCGGGGAGCGGGCATCGTGACTCCCGGCTCGATGCCCTGAAAGCGTTCTCTCCCTACATTCTCCTGACCGCACTGTTCGCGCTCACCTCCGTCCACAGCCCGATCCAGAAATTCGTAGCCAACCAGAAGATCTCCTTCGGCTGGCCGGGCCTGCACGTCGTGAGCGCGAAAGGCAAGCCGGTCACGATCGCCATCTTCGATCTCGGATGGCTCGGTGCGGCAGGCACGATGCTGCTGGTCACGGGCGCCCTGACAGTCCTCATCCTCCGGATACGGCCAGATCGCGCCCTACGTTGCTACGGGGAGGCGATGCACCAGATCCGCTGGGCCGTCCTCACCATCGCCTGCGTGCTCGCCCTGTCCTACGTCATGAACCTCGCAGGCATGGCCATCTCCCTCGGCACCTGGCTCGCCGGCCTCGGCGGCGCCTTCGCCCTGCTGGCCGGATTCCTGGGCTGGTTCGGCGTCGCCCTCACCGGCTCCGACACCTCCTCCAACGCACTGTTCGGTGCCATGCAGGTCGCCGCCGCCCACCGCATCGGCATCTCCCCACTGCTGATGGCGGCGACCAACAGCACCGGCGGTGTGCAAGGCAAGGCGGCGGCCATGCAGAACCTCGCGATCGCGGCCAGCGCTGTCGGGCTCTCAGGAAAAGAGGGCGACATCCTACGAAAGGTGATCGGATGGAGCCTCGGCGTACTCGCCGTGCTCTGCATACTCGCCTGGCTCCAATCGACGTCGGTGTTGTCCTGGATGGTGGTCGGGAACTGACACGCCCGGCAAGGTCCGCGCCATTTCCCCCCGTGCCAGCAGGCGATGCTGGAGGAGAACAATATGACTCTGCGGCACCAGGGGCACTCATGATCCGTGCGCTGGAGAAGCTGAAGGTCCTTGACCTTACCCAGGTCATGGCGGGGCCGTTCTGCTGCCAATTGCTCGCCGACCTCGGGGCGCATGTCACCAAGGTCGAGCCGGTGGGCAAAGGGGACGCGTCCCGCCACGCCATGGGTTTCCGGATGAAGGGCGAGGACAACGCCTCCTTCCTCGCCGTGAACCGGGGCAAGGAGAGCATCGCCGTCGACCTCAAGTCGCGGCAGGGCCGGGAGATCTTCCACCGGCTCGCCTGCGACGCCGACGTGGTGGTGGAGAACTTCCGGCCGGGCGTCACCAAACGGCTCGGGGTCGACTACGAGACGCTGCGCGAGCTCTACCCTCGGCTCATCTACGCGTCGATCTCTGGGTTCGGCCAGACCGGCCCGTACGCCTCCCGGGCGGGCTACGACCTCATCGCTCAGGCGATGGCCGGCGTGATGAGCGTGACGGGTGACCCCGACGGCGATCCTGTGAAATGCGGCATCCCGGTCGGTGACCTCGGCGCTGGGCTCTTCGCCACGGTCGGCATCCTCGCCGCGTACGTCGCGCGCGAGGAGACCGGCGCCGGCCAGCACATCGACTGCTCCCTGTTCGAGTCGGCGCTCGCCCTGTCGGTCTGGGAGACCGCCGAGCTGTGGTCTACCGGGCGCATCCCACAGCGGTTCGGGTCGGCGCACCGGCTCAACGCCCCTTACCAGGCGTTGCGCACCCGCGACGGCCACATCACCATCGGCGCGAACAACCAGCGGCTGTGGGAGCGGCTCTGCCGGACCATCAGCCGCGATGATCTGCTCCGTGACGAGCGGTTCACCGACAACACCGACCGGATACGCAACCGGGAGATCCTGATCGCCGAGTTGGAGTCCGCGCTCAAGGGCAGGACCACGGATGAGTGGGTCGCCGTGCTCACGGAGGGTGGCGTGCCGTGCGGGCCGATCCGCAACTACAAGGAGGTGTTCGATGACCCGCACACCCAGGCGCGGGAGATGGTCATCGAGATGGACCACCCGGTGGAGGGAAGGATCAAGGGCCTTGGGATCCCGATCAAGATGAGCGGGACACCGGGACATGTGCGAAGCGCCGCCCCCCTGCTCGGCCAGCACACCGACGAAATCCTCGCCCGCGCTGGGTACCGTGCGGAAGAGATCGCCGCGCTGCGGGACAAGGGGATCGTGGGATGAGTGAGACGACGGATACCGGCGAGCTGCTCTTCGCCCGCGACGGAGCGGTCGCCACCATCACTTTCAACCGCCCGCACGCCCGCAATGCCATGACGTGGGCGATGTACGAGGGGCTGCACGAGGCCTGCGAGAAGGTCGACGCCGACCAGGATGTAGGTGTGCTCGTGCTGCGCGGCGCGGGCGGGAAGGCGTTCGTCGCGGGCACCGACATCACACAGTTTCAGCAGTTCCGGGGGGCAGAGGACGGGCTCGCGTACGAGGAGCGGCTGGACCGCATCGTCGGCCGGCTCGAGTCTGTGCGGGTCCCCACCGTGGCCGCCATCGAGGGCTACGCCGTCGGCGGCGGGCTGTCCATCGCGGCGGCCTGCGACCTTCGGATCTGCACCCCGGAGTCGAAGTTCGGGGTTCCGATCGCCCGCACGCTCGGCAACTGCCTGTCCATGTCGACGTACGCGCGACTCGTCGCACTCGTTGGCCCCGCGCGAACGCTGCACCTCATCTACACGGCGTCGTTTCTCACGGCGGAGCAGGCGCTCGGCGCCGGGCTCGTCTCCGAAGTGATCGCGCCCGGCGAGCTGGAGGACCGTGTGCGCGAGCTCACCGAGCAGCTCTGCCGGCACGCCCCGATCACCATGCGAGTCACCAAGGAGGCCGTGCGCCGGCTGCGCGCGGCGAACCTCCCCGACGCGCACGACCTCGTTGCCACCTGCTACGGCAGCGCGGACTTCGCGGAGGGCGTACGCGCGTTCGTGGAGAAGCGGAGGCCGCGGTGGACGGGGCTTTGAGGGAAAGGGGCAGGGCGGCGGGGGAAGGTGGCATATTGGCCGCCTTTTTCGCCCTGAAGCGATGACTTACGTCGTTCCTCCACAGCTCGGCCGCCCGGCGGGACCGGAAGCAGATCACCAGAGCCAGGCAAAAGGTGGGCCCCTCGAGTCGCGATGAGGCGCACTGCGCCGTCATCCGCAAGCTGGCCAGGATCATCGAGACCGCCGAGCCGGTGCTGCGCACCGCCGAGCCCTCGCGCGACGTCTGGTGCGGCTACTACCTGCCGTACGAGCCGGCCGCCTTCACCGGGGACCTGCCGGGCGCCCGGGAACTGGTCCAGGAGGTGTTCACCGCCGGTGACATGGGCCTGACGGCGGCCGGGGCTGCACCCTGCTACTCGGCATGGTCGCGGACGGTGAGCGTCCCCAATTCCCGGCGTATGGAACCGCCGGCGAACGAGCCCGTCACCGTCCTGATCACCGACTTCGCCGGCAAGTACTCCACCAACTATCCGCTGCTCGCGGCAGCCGGAGTGCTGACCGTGATCCCACCGGCCGTGGTCGCACTGCTGGCCAACCGGCACATCCGTACCATGCTCACCGGCTCCAGCTGAGCCTGCAGGGCGGGATAACTGGGATCAGGGTCGTGACCTGCAGGTTCCTGGCTGGCTCCACAATAGTTTCTACGA
>JAOPYK010000175.1 GCA_025964695.1 Streptosporangiaceae bacterium
TCGCCTCGTAGTCCCGGGCGAGAGCGACGGTGCGTTTCCTGACGGACCGGCTTAGCAGGGGGAGGGAGACGCTCCCGGCCATCAGCAACAGGAGGGCGATCACGATCATCAGGTCTTGCCCCTTTTCGGGGTGTGGGAGAGTCATGGAGGTCGCGACGAACAGGTCCGCATCGCTGCAGGTTATACGGGGGTTGGATGAGGTTCTGGCCCCGCAGTAGAGCCGGTTCGGTCTCTGGCTATTGCGGGGGGAGGTTTGCCTGGATGCTATCCAGAAGTCGTTCCAACCCGATGACCTTCTTCACCGAGCCTGCCGACGATCTCCGCGAAGTATTGGGGGACAACGAGTGTCATCGGGGCGATGACCGGCCCGTCGTGCTCGCGCTGGACCAGATCCAACATCTCGAACGCGCCCTGTCGCCGGCTTGGGAGGTCCTGGAAGTCGCCGCGAGGGGCGGGCGGCAGCACTCGGTGCAAGCCGGAACCGATGGGCTCGGGGTCGCATACGACGCTGCGTCGCCGGTGTAGTTCGTGCGCGGTTTGCGTCTTACCGCCACCGAACGGGCCGTTGAGCCCTGGGCGCAGAGGCATCAGCCGATCACCGTTCGTAGATCAAAACGGAAAGATCACCACAACTCGAGACTTCTACGGTTCGGGGGATTGACAGCGCCTGTCAGATTGGCGCCTAGGCTGTGATTAGCAGCGGGTGACCCAGCGAAGGAGCCAACCAAAGGTTCATGGCAGAGGGGGGTTTTGGTGGACCACATCAATCTCGACCGGCGCGCCATACTGATGGCGCCTCCGTTGATGGCGATCTTTGGGTGGCGGCCCAGCACGAGCCCTTCGGACCTAAAGGGCCCTCCCGATCCGACCGAGACATTCGTGTTGCCGTATGACAAGATCAAGTTCGAGGTCTGGAAGAATTTACCGCCGCATAGCGGCGAGATGGCCAAGCTCTATGGTGACTTCGACAAACCTGGTCCGTACCTCGTCATGATGAAATGGAATCCAGGCTGGTTCAGCGCACCCCACACCTATGCGACCGATCGCATTCAGGTCGTGGTGTTTGGCCGTTGGTGGGTGAACAGCGGGAATAATTTTGCGCCCCAGGATGCAATGCCTGTCGGAGCCGGTGGATACGTGAAGCGCACAGCCCGTACTCCTCATTACGACGGCGTGCCGCGGGGCCAAGCCGCTCCCGCGGTCATTGCTGTCTTCGGTGTCGGGCCGGTCGACATGCGGCTGGTCGATCCGACGAAGCCGTCCTGGCGGCAGGCATGATGCGGATTCGTGTGCGCGCAGGCCCCGGGTGGCGGACGGTCGCTCCACCAGAGCAACGCCTGCCGCGCGTGTTCTATGTGGACCGATGGCATCCGGCGACCAGCGTGCCCGCACCACGCTCGCCGACGTACTGCGGGGCGTGCTGGCCGCCCGCTAGAACTCCCGCCCGTCCGAGGCGTGGAATCACTGGAGTCGGCACGTGTCCTGCGTAACCCTCAAAAATGTAACCAAACCTAGTTACTTCAAGGGGTGGGAAGACATGGGACAGCTGGACAACAAGGTGGCCCTGGTGACGGGTGGCTCGACCGGGATCGGTCTCGCCATCGCCCGCCGGTTCGCCGCCGAAGGCGCCACCGTCTACCTCACCGGCCGGCGCAAGGCCGAGCTGGACGCCGCCGTCGAGGCCATCGGGGAACAGGCCGTCGGGGTACAGAGCGATGTGTCGAAGCTCGATGATCTCGACCGGCTGTTCGCGATGATCGAGGCTCGCAGCGGACGGCTGGATGTCGTGGTGGCCAACGCGGGCATCGCCGAGTTCGCCCGGGTCGGGGAGATCACCGAGGAGCACTACGACAAGACATTCGACATCAACGTCAAGGGGACTCTCTTCACCGTCCAGAAAGCGCTGCCACTGCTGCCGGACGGCGCCTCGGTGATCGTGCTCTCCTCCATCAATGCCTCGAAGGGCATCGAGGCGATGAGCGTCTACAGCGCCACCAAGGCCGCCAACCGCAACTTCGCCCGCACCTTTGCCGCCGAGTTCGCGGGCCGTGGCATCCGGGTCAACGCCATCAGCCCCGGCCCGATCGAGACCCCTGGCATCGATGGCCTGGCGGCCGCCGCCGTACAGGGCGATCAGCAGTTCAAGGACGGCTTCGCGGCCGCGGTCCCGCTCGGCCGGATGGGACGCCCCGACGAAGTCGCCGCCGCAGCCGTCTTCCTCGCTTCGGACCAGAGCTCCTTCACCACCGGAGCCGAACTGTTCGTCGACGGCGGCCTCGCCCAGATCTGAACGGCCCCAGCTCCCATAACCGGATCGCCGTTGGCCCCCATGACACGAGAGGCCAGCCGGGCTGCCGGCCAGCCTGTGAGGATGGTCCTGGCCGGTCAAGGGAGGAAACAGTCATGATCAACGGCACGCATGCGATCATCCACAGCTCGGACGCAGACGCAGACCGGGCCAGGCAACTGTCGCTCCCCGCAAACGGAGCGGCGGCCCCCTCAACGGTGTAGACCACCTTTGATGCCTCGTGATGGCGTCCCAATGCTTCCGGTGTACCGGCAGGGACTACTCTCGCGCAGCCGGTGGGAGCACCCAGATGAGGTCTGCACGACGACCACCTGCCACAATCGGGGAGGCGTCGATGTACAGCAGAGCATGTCGCGGACGATGGAGGATCCCTGTGCCGCTGACCTCGGAACCATTGCGGAAGCTGGGCTTTTTGACCATTGGGTTGTTCGATGAGGCCGACCCTCGCCTCGGCCACGAGTCGACACTTGACATCATCGGACTGGGTGAGCAACTGGGTTTCGACAGCGCCTGGGTACGGCACCGTCATCTGCAGTACGGCGTCTCCTCTCCGGTCGCCGTCCTAGCGGCGGCCTCGCAGCGCACCAGCCGCATCGAACTGGGCACAGCGGTCATCCCCGTGGGCTGGGAGAATCCGCTGCGGCTAGCCGAAGACCTGGCAACGGTCGACATCCTGTCCGGGGGTCGCCTCAATCCCGGTGTCAGCGTCGGTCCGCCGATGCACTACGACCAGGTCAAGAAGGCGCTGTACCCCGACACCGCCGACATCGAGGATTTCAGCTACGACCGCGTGCAACGACTGCTGGACTTTGTGCGCGGCGAACCGGCCACCAACTTCAGCGGTATCGAGGGTTTCGAGGTGTTCTCCGACCGTGTCCAGCCCCACGCCCAGGGTCTGGGCGGCCGCATGTGGTACGGCGGCGCAAGCCTACGGTCGGCTCAGTGGGCCGGCGAGCACGAAATGAACTTCTTGACCAGCAGCGTCGTGAAGGCGGAAGAATCTGAGAACTTCGCCGGGATCCAACTTTCCCACATACGGACATTCCGCGCCCACCACCCCGACGGCGACCGCGCCCGCGTCTGCCAAGGGCTCGTCGTCATCCCCACCGACACCGCCTCGCCGGAGCAACGCGCGAAGTACGAGGAATACGCGCAGAAGCGGACGCCGCGCACCGCCACTGCGCAGGGACCGGCGCGCATGATGTTCGCACCCGATCTCGTCGGCACCTCCGCGGAGATCGCCGAACGGCTCTACTCCCACGCCGCATTCCGGGAGATCAGCGAGGTCGCATTCGCGCTGCCCTTCACCTTCGACCACGACGACTACGTCCAGATCCTCACCGACATAGCCACCAAGCTCGGCCCGGCACTCGGCTGGCAAGCCGCCCCCTGACCCCGCCGCCGACGCGCGCCGCAATCAAGCACGCCTGCTCGGACTCGCGGCACAGGCATCTGCCATGGGCGAGTGGCGCTGCCGCGTGACGAGATCGCCCGACGCGCAGGCGTCGAGCCCGGGACGTACTGCCACTGGCCCGGAGTTCGCATGTGGGCCGGCCCCACTTGGAGATCTTCGGGTGGGTTTCGGCGAGTGTGATGTCGCCCCACCTGAGGGTGCTTCAGGCCAGCAGGCGGTCGAGGAGCAGCGTGGCGCCGATGACGATCATCGCGGCTCCGGACAAGCGGCTGACGATGCGGGCGGCGGCTGGTCGACCATGTAGGACGGTTTGGGTGAGAGCCCCGATGGATAGGTAGAACAGGCCGCACGTGGCCATGAAGGCCAGACCGAGGACGCCGATTTGGCCAGCTATGGGCCAGTTCCCGTGCGGGTCGGTGAACTGGGGCAGGAGAGCGAGGAAGAGCAGCAGGCCTTTGGGGTTGAGGCCGCTGACCCCGATGCCTTTGACGAAGGTGGTCCAGTCGGTGTCGGCTGGTGCGTCTGCCGGGGTGGTCGGCGTGGAGGGGTTGGCGAAGGTCGTCGCGCCGTGCCAGATCAGGTAGGCGCCGCCGACGAGGGTGAGGCCGGTCAAGATCGCTGGCGATCCGGCGACCAGGGCTCCGACGCCGGCCGCGACGACGAGGGTGACTGCGGCGTATCCGACGACCAGGCCGGTCACTGCCGGGAAGACCGAGTGGCCTCGTAGTCCGGCGTTGATGGTGAAGGCCCAGTCTGCGCCCGGGACAACGATAAGCAGCAGGGCAACCGCCCAGAAGGCGAGTATGGAGCTGGCGGCCATTGAACGAATCTCCCCCAGTTTCGGCTTCGATGGGAGAATATCGCCGTATTGCCGGAAAGTGCTTCCAAGTTTCACCGGTCAAGACCAGTTCTATGGAAGAATCTTCTTCGTGGACAGCATTGACCGCAAGATTCTTGCTCTGCTTCAAGAGGACGGTCGTCTCACCATCACCGAGTTGGCGACACGGGTGGGACTGAGCGTCTCACCATGCCACCGCCGGCTGCGAGAGCTAGAGCGCAGCGGCACGATCCGCGGCTACCGCGCCGTCGTGGACGCCGACGCCCTCGGTTTCAAGTTCCAGGCACTGGTCTTCGTCACTATGCGCCAAGAGGATCGAGACACCCTGCTGGGCTTTGAGGAGGCGGTTGCGCGCGTCCCGGAGGTCGTGCAGGCCCAGCGGTTGTTCGGCGACCCCGACTATCTGCTGCGTATCGTCACCGCCGACTTGGCCGCATACCAGCGCCTGGAGGACGACATGCTGGCGGCGCTGCCGGGCGTGCAACGGCTGAACTCGACGCTCGTCATGAAACATGTGGTGAACGACCGCCCTCTGCCCACCTAGGGCCAGGGCGGCTAGAGCAAAGGCCTGCAGACGCGGCGCCGTGAGCAGCCCGGCTGGTCAGGAGGTTTCTGCGGGGTCAACTTCCGAGTACTGCGCATCGGCCGTCCCCCCGTACGGTCCAATGTTTGCTGATCATGCGCGCAGGCCACAGGGTCGATCAACGATCACATCACTGGGACTGCGCCTCTGCGGCGTGACGATCAGCCGTGCTGATGCGCGTGGCCTATCTCGCCGTGACGAACGCGTTGTCCTTCGTACGACTGCTGCCGATGAGCGATGGTGAGAGGGAGATGGAGATCATGGCGCTGTAGTACGCCGCCTGAGCAGGCCGGATGATCATTCGGCACCCGCCCCCCCGGCAGAGCTGCTGGCCTGGGTCATCGGACGCCGGGTTCCCGTTCCGATGGCCGTTGACATGCTCATGATGCCGAGCCTAGTGTGACGTTGACGTCAATTTCAATGAATAGGAGGGTGCCATGTCCGAGGCGGCCGTGATCGTCGATGCCATCAGGACGCCTTCAGGTAGGCGCAATGGCCTGCTGGGGGGATGGCATGCCGCCGACCTGGCCGGCGCGGTGTTGGAGTCCCTGCGTAGCCGCAATGATCTCGACCCCGCGCTCATCGACGACGTCATCATGGGATGCGTCTCGCAGGTCGGCGACCAGAGCGTGAACATTGGACGGTCCGCGGTCCTCGCCGCTGGCTGGCCGGAGAGCGTGCCGGCGACGACCATCGACCGCCAGTGCGGCTCCTCGCAGCAGGCCGCGCACTTCGCCGCCCAGGGCGTCATCGCCGGTGCCTACGATGTCGTGATCGCCGCCGGAGTCGAGGTCATGACCCGGACCCCGATGGGAGCGACGTCGCACGGCGGTGACCCGTTCGGCCCCCGCGTCCGGGAACGGTACGCCGAGGTGGAGACCTACGGGCACCGGGGGCTCATCGGGCAGGGGCTCAGCGCCGAGCTGATCGCTGACCGATGGAATCTCACACGCGCCGATCTCGACGCCTACGGCCTGCGGAGCCAGCTGCGCGCCGCCCGGGCCCGCGACGGGGGCAGGTTCGACCGGGAGATCATCCCGGTGGAGGGCCGCGCCTTCGACCCGGAGAAGGGGGAGGCCGTCTCTACCGGTGGGATCGTCGGATCCGACCAGGGGATCCGGGCCTCGACGGGGGAAGGACTGGCGGACCTCAAGCCCGCGTTCCTGCCCGACGGCAAGGTCACGGCGGGCAACAGCTCGCAGATCGCCGACGGCGCCTCCGCCGTGCTGATCATGTCGGAACGCCGCGCGGTCCAACTCGGCCTGACGCCCCGGGCGCGGTTCCACTCCTTCGTCGTCGCCGCCGACGACCCGATCGCGATGCTCACCGCCCCTATCCCGGCGACCCGTAGGATCCTCGACCGTTCCGGGCTGGGCGTGGACGACATCGACCTCGTCGAGATCAACGAGGCGTTCGCGTCGGTCGTGCTGGCCTGGCAGAAGGAGACAGGCTTCGATCTCGACAGGGTCAATGTCAACGGCGGCGCCATCGCCCTCGGCCACCCGCTCGGCGCATCGGGCACCAAGCTCATGGCCACACTGCTGTGCGAGCTGGAGCGCACCGGTGGACGGTACGGCCTTCAGACGATGTGCGAGGGCGCTGGACAAGCCAACGCGACCATCATCGAGCGCCTGTGATCGTCGGTTCCGACGCCGTCCGTGACGTCCTGCGGCGCGTTCTCAGCGACGACACGGCGGAGCTGACCCGGTTCCGCCCCGTCTCGGCGGGCGCGTCGCGTCACACGTTCGACCTGGTGGTGCGGAGCGATGGGGAACGGCGGCTGGTCCTCCAGATCGACCGGCAGGGCGGTCTGGACGGCACCATCGATGTCGCCGCACAGGCCGCGCTGGTCCGCGCGGCGGCGTCTGTGGGCGTCCCCGTCGCCGAGGTCATCGGGTTCGATGCCACCCCCGCGACCCTGGGCGCGCCCTTCACCATCACCGCGTTCGTGGAGGGAGCGACGCTGCCCCGTACTGTCCTGCGTGATCCCGCTCTCGCCGGGGCCCGGCGGACGTTCGCGGCCGAGTGCGGGCGCGTCCTCGGCGCCCTGCACCGGACGCCCCGGGAGTCGCTGCCCGCGCTCGACGCGTCCGACCAGCTCGACCGGGTCGTCGCGTGGATCGACTTGGTCGGTGACCCGATGCCCGTGTTCGAGCTGGCGATCGACTGGCTGCGGCGGAACCGTCCCGCGCCCGCCCCGCCGGTCGTCGTGCACGGCGACTTCCGGCTCGGCAACCTGATCCTGGGGCCGGACGGCATCCGCGCTGTGCTCGACTGGGAGATGGCGCACCTTGGAGATCCCGTCGAGGACCTCGCGTGGCCCACGTTGCGGCCGTGGCGGTTCCGTGGCCACGGCGAGGTCGGTGGCATGGGCGACCTCGCCGATCTGCTGGCCGCCTACAAGGCCGTGACGGGCGTGTCGCCCGACCCCGCGCGGTTCCACTGGTGGCAGGTGCTCGGCACGCTCAAGTGGGGATCGATCTGCCAGCGGCAGGCGCGCGCCCACCTCGACGGCGCGACGCGCTCGGTGGAGTTGGCCGCGATCGGGCGTCGCGTATGCGAGACCGAGTACGACCTGCTGGGGCTGGTCTCGTGATCGGCCTGCACGGGCGCCCGACCCTGGACGAGCTGCTGGAAGCGGTCCAGGAGTTCCTCACCGACCTGATCGAATCGGCGGTCGGGCCCGAGCACGTCTACCACCTGCGGGTCGCGGTCAATGTCCTCGGCATCGTCCGCCGGGAGGCGGCACTCGGCGCCGGGCAGGAGGCCGAGCACGCCGCGCGCCTGGCCGCGCTGGGGTTCGCTGGTGACCGGGATCTCGCGGGCGCCGTCCGCGCGGGGAAGATCCCGCCGGAGGCCGAGGCCGACGTGCGCGCGACGGTTCTCGCTGACGTCCTCGCCCGCCTCACGGTCGCCAACCCCACCTACCCCGTTGAGGAGGATAGAACGTGAGATTCAGCGTTCCGCCGCATCTGACCGAGCTGACCGGCCGGGTGCGCGAGTTCGTCGACGGCGAGGTCATACCGGTCGAGCCACTGCTGCATCGAGGAGGGTCTGAGGCGCGGGCGATGCTGGCGCGGCTCCAGCGGGCCGCGAAGGACGCGGGCCTGTGGGCGCTCGGCCACCCGGCCGAGATCGGCGGTGGCGGCATGTCCTTTCTGGACTATGTCTACGTCAACGAGATCCAGGGCCGCAGCGAGTACGGCCAGCACGCCCTCGGGACGGCCAGCCTGCAGGACACCCTGATGTTGCACCGGCACGCTTCGCCAGAGGCCGCCGCCCGGTACGTGCCGGGACTGGTCGCCGGGGAGCTACGGCCGTCCTTCGCGATGACCGAGCCGGGCGTGTCCAGCTCGGATCCGACGCAACTGGAGACCACTGCTCGTCTCGACGGGGACGACTGGGTCGTCTCGGGCCGCAAATGGTTCATCACGGGGGCGCGCGAGGCCGCCTTCACGACGGTGATGTGCCGCACCGAACCGCCAGGTACGCCGCCGCACCGGGCGTTCAGCATCGTCCTCGTACCGCGCGACGCCGAGGGCTACGAGCTGGTCCGCGAGCTGCCCGTCCTCGGGATCGAGCACGGCCACTACGAACTCGCCTTCCACGACGCGCGGACCCCGGCCCACCACCTGGTCGGCGGGCGGGGTCGTGGGTTCCAGATCGCTCAGGAACGTCTCGGCCCCGGCCGGATCTTCCACGCGATGCGCTGGCTCGGCCAGGCGCAACGCGCTCTGGAGCTGATGATCGGGCGCCTGCACGAGCGCCGTGCATTCGGAGAGCCGCTCGCCGAGAAGCAGCTCATGCAGCAGCACGTCTTCGAGTCGTACGCGCAGATCCAGGCGTGCCGTCTGCTGACGCTCGACGCGGCGCGGACCCTCGACGCGGGCGACCCGGCGCGCATCGAGATCGCGACCATCAAGGTCGTGGGCGCCCGGATGGTCAACGATGTCATCGACCGTGCCGTGCAGGTCTTCGGTGCCGCGGGCCTGACCGACGACACGCCACTCGGCTTCATGTACCGCACTGCCCGGTTCGCGCGGATCTACGACGGTCCGGACGAGGTCCACATCCGGTCGGTGGCGCGCACACTGATTGGGGAGGACAAGCCATGAACCTGCAGGTCAGCCTCGGCGAGAGCATCACGCTGGCGGCGCGGAACGAGCCGGATCGGGCCGCCTTCCTGTTCCCCGACGGCCGCGAGCAGACCTTCGCGGAGACGAACGCGCGGGTCAACCGGCTCGTCTCGGCGCTGCGCGAGGAGGGCGTGGGCCGCGGCGACCGGCTGGCCGTCTTCGCCCTCGACTCGAACCGGTTCGTGGAGGTGGTCCTCGCCGCCACCAAGATCGGGGCCGTCTACGTGCCACTGAACTACCGGCTACGGCGTTCGGAAATCGATGTCCTGCTCGACCGCGCGCGGCCGGTGGCGCTGTTCTACGACGTGCGTTACGCGGAACTGCTCGAAGGAATCGCCGAACGGCACGAGAGCGTCCGGCTTCTGCTCGCGCTCGACGAGAGGCCCGGTGAGCAACGGTCCGAATACGAACGGCTCCTGGACGGCGGCTCGACGGCCGAACCGCCCGTCGTCGCCTCTGACGGGGACGTCATCGGCCTGGCCTACACATCGGGCACGACGGGACTGCCGAAAGGAGTTCTGCAATCGCAGCGGATGATGAAGGCCATCATCGCCGAACAGGTCATCGAGTATCGGCTGCGCCCGGGGGAGGTCCGCTACACCGCGGCGCCCGCCTTCCACATCACCGGCATATGCAGCCTGCTCGCCGGGATCGCGCGCGGCGCGACCTCGCTCGTCGTTCCGCAGTTCGATCCGCGGGTTACCCTTGACCATCTCACCGCGGACAGGCTCACCGCGGTGTTCCTCGTCCCCACCATGATCAGTACGCTGCTCCGGCTGGACGACGTGCACCACCACGAGTACGAACGGCTCGAACTCATGTACTACGGCGCGTCGGCGATGTCCCCGGCGCTTCTCCGGCGCGCGATGGACACCTTCAAATGCGATTTCCTCAACGCGTTCGGCGCGGGCACGGAGGCGGGCCTTCAGGCCGTCATGGGTCCGGAGGACCACCGCAGAGCCATCGACGGGCATCCCGAGCTGCTCGGCTCGATCGGCAAACCCGCGTACGGGGTGGCAATGCGGATCGTGGACGGCGATCTCAAGGACGTGCCGCCCGGGGAGGTCGGGGAGATCGCGACCCGGAGCGACATGATCTTCGATGGCTACCTGGACATGCCCGAAGAGACCGAGCGTGCCACCCGGGACGGTTGGTTCCGCGCCGGGGACATGGGATATTTCGACGAGAACGGCTATCTCTATCTCCACGGTCGCAAGAAGGACATGATCGTACGAGGCGGGGAGAACGTCTATCCCATCGAGATCGAGTCGGTCCTCGCGGAACATCCGGCAGTGGTGCAGAGCGCCGCCGTCGGCGTTCCGGACGAGCACTGGAGCGAGATCGTCCGGGCCTGGGTCCAGGTCGTGCCCGGATCACAGGTGACCGAGGCCGAACTCGTGGCGCACTGTGCCGAACGGCTCGCGAAATACAAGGTCCCCGCGCAGTTCCGGCTGGTGGACGCGCTGCCCGTGAACGCCAGTGGAAAGGTTCTCAAGCGTGAACTGCGCGAGATCGATTAGGGCGGGTGGTCCGGGGCCGCCGCGGGCCGTCATACGTTTTTCTGCGGCGATCCCTCCACGCTCCCAGCAGCACCGACCGGTGAGGAGAACACGTTGAGTCCACGCGGTGGAAGCCCCAAGGGACGCGTGGTGCCCGGGCCGTCGGCGACCCAGCGCGAGCGGCGTGGCGCCGGGCCGGTGACCACCAAAGGGCACCAGCGGCGCACCAAGATCCTCGCGGCGGCTCACGACGTGTTCGAGGAACTCGGCTTCGTGGAGACCCGTGTCGCCGACATCGTCGCTGCCGCGGACGTCGCCCAGGGCACCTTTTACACCTACTTCGATTCCAAGGACGCGGTGTTCGCCGAGGTGGCGCAGAACGTCATCGACGACATGCTCGCCCATCTGCACGCTCCCCGCCGGGCCGGCGCCAGCCCTCATGAGCGGGTGCGGGAGGGACTCCAGCGTTTCATCGACGCGTTTCGTCCGCACGCGGTGATCATCGGTCTGATCGAGCAGGTCGGCACGTTCACTCCCGAGATGCGCAAACTGCGGCTCGCGCTGCGGGAGTCCTTCGTCGCGCTGTCCGCGCGCGGGATCGCGCGGATGCAGGTCGAGGGCCACGCCGACCCCGATCTGGACCCGCTGATGACCGCGGAGGTGCTGGGGGCGATGGTTGACCAGACCTGTTACATCTGGTTCTCCCTCGGCAAGGACTTCCAGGAGATAGAGGTGCTGGACTCGCTGTCGACGATCTGGTCGCGTGCGATCGGCCTGCGCGAGGACACAGGCACGGTCGGCGGCGCCTGATGGACCCTTTTCCCGCGACCCGCCCGGCCACGCGGCCGGGCGGGTCGCGTGCGTTCAGCCGCCTCTAGGGTCTTTTGATATTGACATCGGCGTCAAAATTGGAATATCACTGAAGTGTGCTGATTTCCACGACGAACGGGCAGCGGAACATACCCGTACCGGGATTCCTGGTGAACCGCGACCGAGGAATCATGACGATCACCCTCGACCGCCCCGCTCGCCGGAACGCGGTGACCTCGCGGGGCTGGGAGGTGCTCCGTGACCTCCTGCGCGACGTGGACCCCCGCCGCGACCGCGCAGTAGTGATCACCGGCGCTGGCGGGACCTTCTGCGCCGGCGCCGACCTCGCGGCCGACGGCGACGGCCGCAGCGACCTCGACAACATGAGGATCGTCGGCGAGGCATGCCTGACCCTGCACCGCGTCCCGGTGCCCACGATCGCCGCCGTGGACGGCGCGGCCGTCGGCGCTGGCATGAACCTCGCCCTGGCCTGCGACTTCGTCATCGCCACCGACCGGGCACAGTTCAGCCAGATCTTCGTGAAACGGGCGCTGTCCGTGGACTTCGGCGGCTCCTGGATCCTGCCGCGCCTGGTCGGGATGCACCGGGCCAAGGAACTCGTCCTGCTGGGCGAGTTCGTCCCGGCCGCGCGAGCCCGCGAGCTGGGCCTCGTCCGCGAGGTCGTCCCGCACGACCGGCTCGCCGAGACGGCCGGGGCGCTGGCCGCCGAGCTGTCGACCGGGCCGCAGCTGGCACTCATGCAGTCGAAGGCACTCCTCAACGACTCGTTCGAGATCTCGCTCGAGCGCGCGCTCGACGAGGAAGCGCGGGCCCAAGCCCTGAACCTCGGCTCCACGGACGCCAAGGAGGCGTTCGCGGCCTTCCTGGAAAAGCGCCCGGCGGACTTCACCTCCGCGCAGAACCCCACCCCGAACGAACGGCAGGACTGAACATGCAGGTCGAGAAAAGCGTCGCACTCGTCACCGGAGCGTCCTCCGGTCTCGGCCTCGCGACGGCCCGGCGGCTCGCGGCGGAGGGCGCGAAGGTCGTGATCCTCGACCTCCCATCCTCCCGGGGCGGCGAGGTCGCGGCCGAACTCGGCGGGTCGGTGCGCTTCTCGCCCGGCGACGTCACCTCCGAGCAGGACGTCGCCGCGGCGGTCGCCGCCGCCGCGGACCTCGGCCCCCTCCGCATCGTCGTCAACTGCGCGGGGACGGGAGTCCCGGCCAAGACCATCGGCAGGGACGGTCCCGCCGCCCTCGACGGCTTTACCAAGACGGTGACGGTCAACCTCATCGGAACCTTCAACGTGATCCGGCTCGCCGCCGCGCGGATCGCCGCGACCGAGCCGGTCGAGGGCGAGCGCGGCGTCATCGTGAACACTGCTTCGGTGGCTGCGTTCGACGGCCAGATCGGGCAGGCCGCCTACTCCGCGTCCAAGGGTGGCATCGTCGGCATGACGCTCCCCGTCGCCCGTGATCTGGCGCGTGAGCTGATCCGCGTCGTGACCATCGCGCCCGGCATCTTCGAGACCCCGATGCTCGGCGCGCTGCCCGGCCCCGTCAAGGACTCGCTCGGCCGTCAGGTGCCGCATCCGAGCAGGCTCGGGCAGCCGGAGGAGTACGCGGCGCTCGTCCGGCACATCATCGAGAACGCGATGCTCAACGGGGAGACGATCCGGCTGGACGGCGCGATTCGGATGGCCCCCCGATGAGCGCGGGCACGCCGTTCGCGTGGTCGGCGGAGCACCGGGAGTTCCGCGAGGTCCTGCGCAAGAGCTTCGGCGGACACGACCCGGCGGCGCTCGCCCGCGACATGTTCGACGGCACCGCATGGCCGGACGGCCTGTGGGCGGGAATGTGCGAGCAGCTCGGCCTCGCCGGGCTCGCGCTGCCCGAGGAACATGGCGGCTCGGGGTTCGGCCGGGTCGAGGCCGCGATCGTCGGGGAGGAGATGGGCCGCGTCCTGCTCGGCGGGCCGTACCTGCCGACGGTCGTGCTGGCCGCGGAGGCGATCGCCCGGTCGGGCGACGAGCCCGCCATGGCCGAACACCTCCCGGCCATCGCGGCTGGGGAGCGGCTGGCCGCGCTCGCCATCGCGGAACGCGAAGCGGCCTGGGACCTCGCTGCGATCAGCACGTCCGCCGCGGACGGTCCGGGCGGGCCCGCGCTGACCGGCCGCAAGCACCTGGTCCTCGGCGGCGCGGACGCGGCCGTGCTGGTCGTCGCCGCCCGCGAGGGCGACCGTGCGCCCGGACTGTTCCTTGTGGACGCCGCAGCCCCGCGGCTCACGGTGCGGCCCGAGAAGGTTCTCGACGCGACGCGCCCTGCAGCGTCGGTGGAGTTCGATCAGACTCCTGCCCGGCGGCTCGGGGCGCATGGCGATGCGGCCCGGGTGCTGCGCCTCGTCCGCGAGAACGCGGCGATCTTCCTGGCGGCAGAGCAGGCTGCCGGGGCGCGAGCCTGTGTGGACCTGACCGCCGAGTACGCGCGGACGCGCGTCCAGTTCGGTCGCCAAATCGGCGCATTCCAGGGTGTCAAGCACCGCCTCGCCGACATGCTGGTCCGCGCCGAGCAGGCCCATTCGGCGGCCGTCTGGGCGGCGTGGCAGGAGCCCGGCACGGCCGCCGCGGACCTCGGCGCCTCCGTCGCGCGCGCCTACTGCTCGGAAGCGTTCCTCCAGAACGCTCTGGACACCGTGCAGCTCCACGGAGGCATCGGCATCACCTGGGAGCACGACGCGCACCTGTTCCTGCGCCGCGCGCAGACCGACGCCGCGCTCCTCGGCAGGACCGGCGCGGAACGGCGCCGCCTGGAGAGCCATCTCGCGGGGCACGCCGCGACGAATGAGAATCTCGCGGAGCAAGCCGCGATGAAGGAGGACCTGTGACGACCATCGACCTGGACGGCAGCACGTCCCTCGCCGACGTCGCCGCCAGGACCCGGGCCTGGCTGGAGGAGAACCTCCCCGCCGACTGGCGCGCGGCCGCCCTCGCCGGGGACACTGCGCGGCTGGCGGAGATCCGGCGCGATCGGGCCGCGGAGTGGCACGACCGGCTCGGCGACTCCGGGCTCGCGACGCCGACCTGGCCACACGACCACGGCGGGCTCGGCCTGAACGCCGACGCCGCCGCCGTCATCGGGGACGAGCTGACCCGGCTGTGCGCCGGGCGGCCCCCCGAGGACTTCCCCGGCGTGGCGCTCGCCGGACCCACGATCATCGCCTGGGGCGACGACGCGCAGAAGGAACGCCACCTGCGGCCGCTCGCCCTCGGCCGCGAACGCTGGTGCCAGCTCTTCAGCGAGCCGGGCGCCGGATCCGACCTCGCGGCACTGACGACCCGGGCGGCGCGCCGCGACGACGGCACCTGGACGGTGAACGGCCAGAAAGTGTGGAGTTCCTACGCCCACATCAGCGACTTCGGCCTGCTCATGGCGCGCAGCGACCCCGGCGAGCGCAAACATCACGGCATCACCTACTTCCTGCTCGACATGCGTACCGAGGGCGTGGACGTTCGCCCGCTCCGTCAACTCAACGACGAGGCGGAGTTCAACGAGGTCTTCCTCGAAGACGTGGTGATCCCCGACGCGGCGCGGCTCGGCCCGGCCGGAAAAGGCTGGAGTGTGGCGATCACCACGCTGATGGCCGAGCGCAGCGGACTGTCGGGCCGTCCGGGCGTGGGCCCTGCGCTGGCCGACGCGCTGGCCGCGCGCGCCCGGGTCACTGGGGCGTGGGACGACCCAGCGGTACGGGATCGGATCATGTCGGCTTTCGTCACGGAGAAGGCGCTCCAAATGACGACGGTCCGCGCGTTCGTGGAGCTCGGTGAGCGGGAGCCCGGCGCGGAGGGGTCGATCCGCAAGCTCGCGCACGCGGCGCTGGAGGAGGAGGCCGGCCGGATCGCTGCCGAGATCGAGCCGTTCGGGCTGGCGGCACGCGACTCCTCCGACGCGGGGGACCGCGCCCTGCGCGCGTTCCTGTCGGCCAAGATCCTCAGCATCGCCGGCGGGACGTCGGAGATCCAGCGCAACATCATCGGCGAGCGCCTGCTAGGGCTGCCGCGCGAGCGCGACCCCTACGCCGATCTGCCGTTCCGGGACCGGCCCCGTGGCTGACCCGGCGGAATGCCTGCGGGTGGACGAGCTTGGCAGCGGGATCATGCGGCTGACGATGGCCCGCCCCGAACGCCTCAATGCCCTGTCGGGCGCGTTGATCGACGAACTGCACACCGCCTTCGACCGGCTGCGCACGCGGACCGACGTCCGTGCGGTGGTACTGACCGGCGCCGGGCGAGGTTTCTGCGCCGGTCTCGACCTGGCCGACTACACACCCGCCGACAGCCCGCAGGCCCGGTTCGCCCTCCAGGAGCGGATCGCCGCTCTGGTGGTGAAGATGCGCGAGCTGCCGCAGGTCGTGGTCGCAGCGGTGAACGGCCCGGCGGCCGGCGGCGGGCTCGCCCTCGCTCTCGCCGCGGACGTCCGGTACGCGTCGGCGTCGGCGTCCTTCGGGGTCTCGTTCGTCCGCCTCGGCCTGTCCGGCGCCGACATCGGCGTGAGCTGGCTGCTGCCGCGCCTGGTCGGCGCCTCCGCCGCGTTCGAACTGATGCTGACGGGCCGGATGGCCGACAGCGCCCACGCCCTGCGGATCGGGCTCGTCAGCGCCGTGACCGACGACGGAGAGGTCGTGGCGGCCGCGGAGGACTTCGCCCGCGAGGTCCTGGCCAACAGCCCGATGGGAGTACGGATGACCAAGCAGGTGATGTGGAGCCAGCTCGAGGTCGGGAGCCTGCGGGCGGGCGTCGACCTGGAGAACCGCACGCAGATCATGACCAGTTTCAGCGACGACCACACCGAGGCCGTCGAAGCGTTCCTCGCCAAACGGCCCGCCCGCTTCCGGGATCGCTGACGACGCGGAAGGACACGACTCGATGACGACGACAGACGAACGGGTCGCCGAACTCACCCATCGGCTGGTCAACGACCATCCGCCGGGGGACACGCCCGTCCGGGACTTCCTGGCCGCGCGCTTCGACGCGGGCCTGGCCTGGCTGCGGTTCCCCGAGGGGCTCGGGGGCCTCGGGCTGCCCGCCGGGCTCCAGCAACTGAGTGACGCGATCGTGGAGACCGCGGGCGGCCCGGACCCCTTCGCGCTAAACCCGATGGGGTACGGCATGGCGGGCCCCACCATCGTCGCCCACGGCTCCGCGGAACTTCAGCGACGCCTCCTGCGGCCGCTCTACGTGTGCGACGAGATCTGGTGCCAGCTCTTCAGCGAACCAGGCGCCGGATCCGACCTCGCGGGCCTGGCCACCCGGGCGGTCCAGGGACCGGACGGCACGTGGAGGGTCGAGGGCCAGAAGATCTGGACCAGCAAGGCCCACCAGGCCCGCTGGGCTCTCCTGCTGGCCCGCACCGACCCCGACATGCCGAAACACGCGGGCATGACGTACTTCGTCCTCGACATGGAGGACCCCGGCGTCGAGGTGCGTCCCCTGCGGCAGATGACCGGAGACGCCGATTTCAACGACGTCTTCCTGCACGGCGCCCGGGTGCCCGATACCCACCGGCTCGGCCCGGTCGGCGCGGGCTGGCGGGTCGCGATGACGACGCTGGCCAACGAGCGCAACGCGATCGGCGGCGGCTCGACCGCGAGGGGAGCGGGCCCGATCGCGGCCGCGCTGGATCTGTGGCGCGATCGGTCCGACCTGCGCACTCCTGTGCTTCGCGACCGGCTCGTGTCGCTGTTCGCCCGCGCCGAGGCGCTGCGCCTGACCGCAATCAGGTACGCGGCGGCGCCCTCGGCTTACCCGAACTCACCGGAGGGCACGCTCAGCAAGCTCGTGGACGCCGAGCTGAACCAGGACGTCCTGGAGTTCTGCGTGGAGCTGCTCGGCGCGGAGGCGACGGCGTTCCCCTCCTACGAGCCGAGCGACGATCCCGCGCGTCGCGCCGACGTCCGATGGCGGTTCCTGCGGTCGCGGGCGAACACGATCGAGGGCGGCACCGCCGAGGTCCTGCGCAACGTCCTCGGCGAGCGTGCGCTCGGGCTGCCCGTCGACGTGCGCGTGGACAAGGGGAAGCCGTGGCGCGATGTTCCGCGCGGCTGACCGCATCTTCAACGACGGAGGAATCCCTGAGATGAGCCACGACTTCGTCCGCCGCGCCCCCTTCGTCCTCGGCGAGGAGCAGCGGGCACTGCGCCGGATGATCCGCGACTACGCCGACCGCGAAGGGGACGCGTGGGGCCCGCGCACGGCGATCGAGCCCGGCGCCGGGCTCGACCGCGACCAGTGGCGAAGGCTCGGCGGCGAACTGGGCGCCGTCGGCCTGGACGTCCCCGAGAAGTGGGGCGGCGGCGGCACCGGGCTAGTCGAGCCGGCGCTCGTGGCCGAGGAACTGGGCGGCGCGCTCGTGCCGTTGCCCTACGTCGCCTCGGTTCTGGCCGCCTGGACGCTGCTGGCGTCCGGCGACGAGATTGCGATGGCCGAGCACCTTCCCGCCCTGTGCGCGGGCACGGCCGTGTACGCGGTGGCCTGCACCGACGCCCGGGGCCGCTGGACGCCGGCGCGGCCCTCCGTACGGGCCGAGCGGGGGACGCTCACAGGCACGGCCGCGCACGTCGTCGGCGCGCAGGACGCCGACCACCTCATCGTGCTGGCCGAGACCCGCGACGGCCCGTCGCTCCTCATCGCCGACGCCGACGCGCCCGGGATCACCCGCGCGCCCATCACGTCGCTCGACCTCACCCGGCCCCAGGCGACAGTCTCCTTCGACGGCGCCTCCGCCCGGCCGGTGGGGGCTCCGGGCCGGGGTGCCGCCGCACTGTCCGCGGCCGCGGACCGCGCGATCGTCGTCCTAGCCGCCGAAGCGCTCGGCGCGGCCGAACGCCTGCTGACCGAAACCGTCGCCTACGCCGGAACCCGGATTCAGTTCGGTCGCGCCATCGGGTCGTACCAGGCGGTGAAGCACCAGTGCGCCGACGTCCTGGTCGGCGTCGAGCAGAGCCGGTCCGTCGTGTACCACGCGGCCTGGACCGCCGACCTCGGCGGCGACGACCCCGCGCTGACGGCGAGCCTGGCCCGGCTGACCACCGCCAAGACCCTGACCGACGCGGCGTCCGCGGCGGTGCAGATCCACGGCGGCATCGGCTTCACCTGGGAGCATTTCGCGCACCTGTACTTCAAGCGCGCGCATTCCGACGCGGTGCTCTGGGGCGGCCTCGCCCAGCACCGCGAGCGGGTCGCGGAACTCCTCCTCGACACGCTCGAACCCACGACATGAGGAGCGTCCGATGAGCGACGAAGTTCTGACCACGGCCCCCGGCGACGGGACATTGATCATTGAGATCAACCGGCCCCGGGCCCGCAACGCCGTCAACACCCAGGTCGCCGAGCTGATCGGGGCCGCGCTGGACCGCCTAGACCAGGATCCCGGCCTCGCCGTCGGCATCCTCACCGGCGCGGGCGGCACCTTCTGCGCGGGCATGGACCTGAAGGCGTTCGTGGCGGGCGAGACGCCGGTACTGCCCGGCCGCGGCTTCGCCGGGATCGTGGAACGTCCGAGTGACAAGCCCCTCATAGCGGCCGTCGAGGGGTACGCCCTGGCGGGCGGCTTCGAGATCGTCCTTGCTTGCGACCTCGTGGTGGCCGGACGCGGGGCGTTGTTCGGCCTGCCCGAGGTGAAGCGGAGCCTGGTCGCCGCCGGCGGCGGCCTCCTGCGCCTGCCGCGTCGTGTCCCCTATCACCAGGCGCTGGAGATCTGCCTGCTCGGCGAGCACGTTCCGGCTGAGCGCATGGAGCGCCTCGGGCTGGTCAACCGGCTCGTGGACGACGGCACGGCGCTCGACGTCGCGCAGGAGATGGCACGGGCCATCGCAAATAACGGGCCGTTGTCGGTGGCCGCGACCAAGCGGATCGTGACCGAGAGCCTGGACTGGCCGCAGGATGAGGCCTTCGCGCGGCAGAACGCCATCGCCGATCCGGTCGCCGCGTCGGCCGACGCGCGCGAGGGCGCCGTGGCGTTCGCCGAGAAGCGGCCGCCGGTCTGGATGGGCCGGTGACCGGTCCCATCGCCGTCGCGACCGGGGCCGGGATCACGACGATCACCCTGCACCGTCCGGAGGCGCGCAACGCGATCAACCTGGAGATGCTGGTGCGGCTCCGGGAGGCGATGGCCGTGGCGGGCGCAGACCCGGACGTGGGCGCCGTGATCCTCACAGGGGCCGGTCCGGCCTTCTGCGCTGGGCTGGACCTCAAGGAACTGGGCGGCCCCGGACCGCGAATCGATCTGACGGGCGCCACGGCAGCGGGTGACGATCACTGCCCGTGGGAGCCGATCGGCAAGCCTATCGTCGGCGCCGTGAACGGCCCGGCGGTCACGGGCGGGCTGGAGTTCGCGCTCCACTGCGACATCCTGCTGGCATCCGAGACCGCCGTGTTCGCCGATACCCACACCCGGGTCGGCGTGATGCCCGGCTGGGGCCTGTCGGTGCTGCTGCCCCGGGCCGTCGGCCGCGGTATGGCGCGCCGGATGAGCCTCACCGGCGAGTTCATCGATGCCCGGACCGCCCTGCGCTGTGGGCTCGTGACCGAGGTGGTCGTCCCGGACCGGCTGCTGGACCGCGTGCGCGACGTGGCGTCCGCGATCGCCGGGAACGACCGCGAGGCCGTCACAGCGCTGCTCGCCTCGTACCGTGGCATCGAGCGCGAGGTGATCGCGGGCGGTTTCCTGCGGGAGGCCGAGACCGCCCGGATCTGGGCGGCGTCCGGCACCGATCACGCGGCCCGCGCGTCCCGGCGCAGGGACGAAGTCATGCTTCGCGGCCGCCGGAACCTTGACACGGCCACCGACCTCACAGCAAATTGACATAGACATCAAAATCAAAAAAAGCCATCCCGGCGGACAGGAGACGGCCGCATGCTCACCGGTCAGCAGTACAAGGACTCGCTCAAGGACGGGCGCAAGGTCTACTTCGAGGGCGAACGCATCGAGGACCTCGAATCGGTGCCCGCGCTGGCGGTGCCCCTGAACGCCGTGGCCGCGGGGTACGACAAGTACTTCAGTGCCGAGCCCGGCGCCGTCAACGTGGTGACCACCGCTCCGACCAGCCCGGAGGAGCTACGTGACCGGATTCCGGTCATCACCGAGTTGGACCTGTTGACCAACACCACCTATCAGTCGCTGATGACGCTGTCGGTCGCGGCGGCGCGGCTGGAGGACCAGGCGCCCGAGTTCGTCCCGCGCATCCGCGAGTACGTGCTCAAGGCCCGCGTGGACGACATCCGGATCACCGAGTGCATCACCGACGCCAAGGGCAACCGCAGCCTGGCGCCGAGCCGCCAGGACGATCCGGACGCCTACGTGCGGGTGGTCGAACGCCGCCCGGACGGCGTCGTCATCCGCGGTGCCAAGCTGCACATCAGCGCCGCCGCGTTCGGCCACGACCTGATGGTGATGCCGACCAAGTCGATGAAGCCGGGGGAGGAGGACTACGCGATCGCGTGCGCCGTCCCGGCCGGCTCGCCAGGAGTCCTGATCACCAACACGACCTACCATCCGCGCGGTGGGGACCTGCGGGACCACCCGGTCTCCTCAAAGAACAGCATCCCGGACTCGATGGTCGTCTTCGACGACGTGTTCGTCCCGACCGAGCGGATCTTCCTCGACGGCCAGACTGCGCAGGCGGCGGTGTTCGCGCACTCTCTGGGCCTGTGGGAGCGTCTCGGTGGCGTCTCGTTCATGGTCATGCAGGCCGACGAGCTGGTCGGGCTCGCGTCACTGATCGCCGAGGCCAACGGCACGTCCCGGATCTCCCACGTCCGGGAGAAGATCGACGAGATGATGATCCACGCGACGCTGCTGCGGGCGGGCCTGGAGGCCGCCCTCATGCACTCGCACGCGACGCCCGAGGGCTACTACTACCCCGACGACATGTACACCAATGTCACCAAGTATCAGGGCGCAGCGCAGTTCAACGCGATGGTGCGGCACCTGCACGACATTGCCGGAGGAGCGGTCGTGACGGCCCCCTCGATGGCGGATTTCGACAACGAGGAACTGCGTCCGTACCTGGAGAAGTACATGAGCACCGGGAACGAGGTCTCCGGTGAGTACCGCACCAGGCTGTTCCACGCGATCCGCGACCTGACCGCCGACTCCTACGGCGGCTGGCACCAGGTCACCAACCTCCAGTCGGGCGGCGGGCTCTTCGCCCAGCGCCTCGTCACCCGCAAGAACTACGACATCGAACGCGCCCGCGCGCTCGCACTGAAGGCCGCTGGGCTCGGCGGCGCCTGATCGCCGCTGTTCCCTATCCCCGCCCGGGCAGGCGCCCCGGCGGGTGTTTCGCCACGTCGCGGGGACGTCCAGCTCTCCGGCACCGCAGATTTTGCTCGGGGCCGAACCCTTGACATGCGGCGGGCCCGTCCCCAATATTTGACATTGACGTCAGAATCTAGAGATTCCGGTCACAGCGAGATCTCGCTCACACCCACCCCCCGTGCTGACCGAGCCCCGGGCATCAGGCCCGCTCCGAACCGGTGAGACGGCAGTCATCAGCAGAGAGTTGCGTCATCCATGACCAAGACGAAGTTCGCGGCCGCTCTCGCGGCCCTGTCACTGCTCGGGGCCGCGTGCGGTTCGTCCGCGGACAAGCCCACCGGGGTCAAGGCCGCCGGGAACCCGATCGTGTTCGGCGTCCAGGCGCCCACCAAAGGTGCTGCGGCCTATCCGCAGACGGGATACGGCGTCAAAGCCGCAGAATGGTATGTCAACAACGTGCTGGGGGGCGTGAACGGCCGCCCGATCAAGACGAACGTCTGCGCCGGGGATGGCAGCCCGGAGACCGCCATCAATTGCGCCAACGGATTCGTCTCGGCGAAGGTCCCGTTCGTGCTCGACGCCTACGACCAGGCGATCACCGGTGCGGTCCCGATCCTCGGCTCGGCGGACATTCCGATCGTCGGTACGCTCGCAGGCTCCGGGGTCGCCGACCAGGCCGCATACGGCAAGGCGTTCTACTTCACCGGCCCGACCCAGGTCAGCGCGCTCGGCAGCATGAGCGTGCTACACGGCCTCGGCAAGAAGAAGATCGCGCTGGCTGTTAACGAGGCGCCGACATCGCACACCTACGTCGACAAGCTGATCAAGCCGATCGCGGGCTCGCTGGGCATGCAGTTCGAGGCACAGTATCCGCCCGCGACGGGCGCCAACTTCAACGTCACGGCCGCAACACAGCTCGCGGGCAAGCCTGACGCGGCGGGCGTCATCGCGCTCCCCGAGGGCGGCTGCACCAATTTGTTCCAGGCGTTGCGGCAGCAGGGCTTCCAGGGGACGATCTTCGCCGGGTCATGCTCGCAGTTCATCGAGACGATGGGAGCCCAGGCCGCGGGCGCTATCGTCCAGCCACGGCTGTGGGTGCCGCTCTCCAAGGACCACGCGCCCAAGGAGGTCGCCGGCCAACTCGACACCTTCGCCAGCGCGATGAAGCATGTCGGGTACGGCAACGAGCTGTCGGCCCGCTCTCTTTACTCCTTCGCCGGCGTCGTCAACATGGTCAACGTCATGAAGACGATGAACGGTCAGCAGATCGACTCCACGACCATCACGACGGCGCTGAAGGGCCTCAAGGACTTCAAGACCTTCGCCGGTCCGACCGTCACCTGTGACGGCAAGGCGTGGCCGGGCCTGCCGTCGTCGTGCAGCCGGCAAGCGATCTTCTTCGAGGTCCAGAAGGACGGAAAGCTCGCCCCTGTGAATCAGGGCGGCTACTCCGAACTCGACCCGTCGGTCATCCCGGCGTCCTGACGGATCACCCACCGGGAGTACATGTCGTGGACACCTATCTTCAGTTCATCATCCTCGGGCTCGGCCTCGGAGCCGCCTACATCGCCCTCGGCAACGGCCTGGTGCTGGTGTACCGCGCCACCGGGATCATCAACTTTGCTCAGGGCGCGATGGCGATGTGGGGCGCCTACGTCTACGCGAAGCTGGAGATCGACGGCTCGCTCGTGCTCCCGGTCGGGACCGTCCCCCTGGGCGAGCCGCCGAGCATGCCGGTGGCGCTGCTCATCGCGCTGCTGACGGCCGTCGTGATGGGACTCGCCGCCCACTACCTGGTGTTCAGGCCCGTGCGCAACGCGCCGGCGCTGGCCCAGGTGGTGGTGTCGGTGGCCCTGATGCTGACGATCCAGGCACTCGTCGTCATCCGCTTCGGCCCGAACAACATCCCGGTGGACACGGTCGTGCCCAACGGCTCTTTCGGTCTCTTCGGCACCACGGTGTCGTCGCGTGAGCCGATCATGGTGGCGATCATGATCGTCTTGTCGCTATTGGTGTGGGCGTATCTCCGCTTCACCCGGGCGGGAATGGCGACTCGGGCGTCGGCCGAGAACGAGCGCGGGGCCATCCTGAAGGGCTTCTCGCCCGATCGGCTCGCGGCCATCGCCATGGTCGCGGCCTCCGCCATCGGGACGACGGGGGTTCTGCTCGCCGCGAGCCTGACCGGGCTGAATCCCTCCAACTACACGCTGCTCGTGGTCCCGGCGCTCGCGGTCCTGCTGGTCGCGCGGATGGAGTCGGTAGGCGTCGTCGTGGTGGCTTCGGTGGTCTTCGGCGCCTTCCAGTCGGTGGTCAACCTGCTGGTGACGAAGGCGTGGTGGCCGACGTGGGCGCAGTCGGGCGTTGACCAGGTGATCCCGTTCGTCGTCGTGATCGTGATCCTGCTCCTGTTCGGACGGCGGCTGCCCTCCCGGGGGTCGCTCCAGAACGTCCCGCTGCCGGACGTGAACATCCCGCGAATCCGTCCGCTCCCGGCCGCGATCGTCACGGCGGTGGCCGTCGTGGCCCTCGTCGCCACCCACGACATCTACCGCTTCGGGATGACCTACTCCATCATCCTCATGCTGGTCGCGCTCTCCTACGTCGTGATCACCGGGTATCTCGGGCAGATCTCGCTGGCCCAGACGGCGTTCGCGGGCGCCGCCGGGTTCACGCTGTCGAAGGTCACCACCGGGTGGGGGATGCCGTTCGTCCCAGCGATCCTGCTCTGCTCGCTGGTCGCAGCGTTCCTCGGGATGGCCGTCGCGCTCCCGGCCTTCCGGATCCGGGGCGCCCAGCTCGCGATCGTCACGATCGCCGCGTCGCTGGCGATCGAGCGGTTCGTCTTCAACAACTACAGCATCACCCCTCCGTCGGGTAACCCGATCGCGGACCCGTCGCTGTTCGGCCTGAACCTCGCGGTGCGTAAGGGGGCCGAGCTGAGCAGGCTCGAGTTCTCCCTGACGGTGCTCGTTGTCGCCGCGCTGTTCGTGGTCGCGTTCGTCCGGATCGCGTCGGGCGACACCGGCCGGGCGTTCCTGGCGGTACGCGCCAACGAGCGGGCCGCAGCCTCGGTCGGCATCGACGTCCGGCTCACCAAGCTGATCGGCTTCGGCATGTCGGCGTTCATCGCCGGCATGGCGGGCTGCCTCATCGGCTACAGCGCGGGCCAGCTCTCGGCCGAGTCGTTCTCGGTCTTCGTCGGGCTCCAGATCCTCGCCGTGGCCTACCTCGGCGGTATCACCTCGTTCGGCGGGGCGGCCGTCGCGGGCGTCATCGGCCCGCTGGGCATCGTCTACGTGGTCATGCATCAGTTGTTCGATCTGGGCGACTACTACGCGCTCATCTCAGGGATCGCGCTGATCCTCACCGCGATCCTCAACCCGGTGGGCATCGCGGGCGCGACGCGGCTGCAGGTCGGCTGGGTCGTCCGGCGGATCGGGAAACAGGCCCGCCCGGAGCCCGCCGCGCGAGTCGAGGGAAAGGCGTTCTCCGATGTCCACTGAGACCCGTGGCCTGCGGGCCGCCGCGCTGACGGTCCGCTACGGCGGGCTCGTCGCCAATGAGAACGTGGACCTGGAGGTCGGGTCCGGGGAGATCGTCGGGCTCATCGGGCCGAACGGCGCGGGCAAGACGACGTTCGTGGACGCCGTCACCGGGTTCACCGCCTACGAGGGCACGGTCACGCTCGACGGTCGCCGCATCGATGCGCTTGCGCCGCACCACCGCCGCCGTCGCGGGCTGTCGCGTACCTGGCAGTCCGGCGAGCTGTTCGGAAACCTCAGCGTCTACCAGAACGTGGTGGTCGCGACCCGGCCGGGCGGGCTGCGGGCGGTCGTCGAGGATCTGTTCAAGCCCCGGCGAAAGGGTGAGGACCCGGCCGTCGCGCGCGCCCTCGCCGCCGTGGGCCTGAACGATGTGTCCGACCGGCTCGCGCGAGACTTGACGCTCGGCCAGCAGAAGCTCGTCGGCGTCGCCCGTGCGCTCGTCGGCACCTGCTCGCTGCTGCTGCTGGACGAACCGGCGGCCGGTCTCGACAGCGCGGAGAGCCGCCAGTTCGCCGACCGGCTGCGGACCATCGCCGCGGACGACGGTCCAGGCGTCCTGCTGATCGACCACGACATGTCGCTTGTCCTCGGTGTCTGTGACCGGGTCTACGTCCTGGAGTTCGGCAAGATGATCTTCGGCGGCACCCCGGACGAGGTCCGCGCCGACGACGCCGTGGTCGCCGCCTACCTCGGAGTCCCGATGGAGAACACCGATGCCTGAGAACCTGCTCACCGCCGCGGGAGTGACCGCCGGGTACAACGGGGTGCCCGCGATCCGCGGCCTCGACCTCACGGTTGGCCCCGGAGAGATCGTCTCCCTACTCGGCCCCAACGGTGCCGGGAAGACGACGACCCTACTGTCGCTGGTCGGCCTGCTGCCCCTGATGAAGGGCAGCGTCACCGCGCTCGGCGAGCCCGTCTCCACCCGCCGCCCGCACCTGATGGCGCGACGCGGCGTCGCGCTCGTCCCCGACGATCGCGGTCTTTTCTATGGCCTGACGGTCCGCGACCACCTGCGGCTCGCACGCCGGAGGCCGAGCCCCGAACGCGAGAAGCTGATCTTCGAGAGCTTTCCCGCGCTGGCGAAGCTCGAGGGACGTAAGGCGGGTCTGCTGTCCGGCGGTGAACAGCAGATGCTCGCCATCGGCGCGGCCCTGCTCGGCGAGCCGAAGATCCTGCTCGTCGATGAGATGTCATTGGGCCTCGCCCCGAAGATCGTTCAAGAGATGCTGCCCGCGGTTCGGGATCTCGCGCGCCGCGAGGGCATCGGCGTCGTGCTGGTCGAGCAGCACGTCGAGCTGGCGCTCGCCGTGTCCGACCGCGCGATTATCCTCAACCACGGCCGTCCCGTCCTCGCGGGCGCAGCCGCCGAACTGCTGAGAAAACGCGAGCGCCTGGAGGCCGCGTACTTCGGCGCGAACGAGTTCTCCGACACCGACCACGAAGTGATGCCCGCATGATCGACTACCGACCGATGATCCAGCTCGGCGACTATCTCCGCCTGAACGCCCTGCGCTTTCCGGACCGGCCCTGTTTCGTGCGCAGTGATGGAAGCGCCCTGACCTATGCGGAGACCAACAGCCGGGTCAACCGGCTCGCGGACGCGCTGGCAGCGCGGGGCATGACCCGGGGCACCCGGCTGGCGATCCTCGCCGTCGACAGTTGCGAGTACTACGAGGTGATCCTCGCGAGCCTCAAGCTCGGGGCCACCTACGTTCCGCTCAACAACCGGCTCGCGGACGGCGAGGTCGCCACGCTACTCGAGAGGGCGTCCCCGAAAGCGCTCTTCGTCAGCTCCCGCTACGTGGACACCGCCCGCCGGGTCGCGCCAGACGTGCCGGGCATCGACCTGCTCGTGGACTTCGACAGCCGCGAGCTGACCCCGTACGAGGAGCTTCTCGCGGCCGGCTCCGACGTCGAGCCTGCCGTCGCCATCGCGGACGCCGACATCGTGGGCCTCGCCTTCACCAGCGGTACGACAGGGCTCCCGAAGGGCGTCCTCCAGCCGCACGGCATGGTCAAGTCACTCCTCTCCCTCCAGGAGAGCGAGTACGAATGGCTGCCCGGAGAGTTCCGCTACACCGCGTCCCCGGCCTTCCACATCGCCGGGCAGGCCATGGTGCTCGGCCATATCAAGCGGGGCTACACGACGCTCATGCTGCCGCAGTTCGACCCCGAGTCCACGTTGCGGTGGATGGACCGGTCCGGCGGCCTGACGGGCTGCTTCATGGTGCCCACCATGATCCGCAAGGTGCTCGACCTGCCCGGTGCGCGCGCCGCCGACTTTTCGGCCTTCCGGTCCATCATCTACGGCGGTGCGCCGATGCCGCCGACGCTGCTGCATGAGGCGATGGAGACGTTCGGCTGCCGGTTCATCCAGGCGTTCGGGGCCGCGACGGAGGGCGGCCTCCAGACTGCGCTGTCGTCTGCCGACCACGAGCGCGCCGTCGCCGGGGAGCCCCACCTGCTGGGCTCGATCGGCCGTCCCGCCGCCGGAGTCGAGCTACGCCTCGTCGACCCGGATGACAAGGACGTCGAGATAGGGCAGGTCGGAGAGATCATCACGCGCAGCGACGCCGTCATGTCCGGGTACCTGGAGATGCCGGAGGAGTCGGCCAGGTCGCTGAAGGACGACTGGTTCCGCGCCGGCGACCTCGCCTACCGAGACGCTGAGGGGTTCTACTACCTGGCAGGGCGCAGCAAGGACATGATCATTCGAGGAGGTGAGAACATTTACCCAGTCGAGATCGAGACAGTGATCGCGGACTGCCCTGGGGTGGCTTCGGTCGCGGTCGTCGGGCGTCCCGACGACTACTGGGGCGAGACCGTCGCCGCATACGTGACGGCGCACGAAGGCTTCACCCCGGATCCCGAGGACATTCGTCGGCGCTGCCGCGAGAGGCTCGCGAAGTACAAGGTCCCGGAGACGATCATCGTCGTTCCTGAAATGCCCCTCAACGCCAGCGGCAAGATCCTCAAGCGCGAGCTGCGCCGGCGGGCCGCCACGGCGGCGGCCACCTGACCATGCACCGCCCGGTCAGATAGGGGAGAACGCGGCCGACGTCCGGCCAAAGCTCTTCCTGCCAGGTCACCCGCAGCATCCCGCCGGAGACCGCGGCCGGGCACCCGCAGCACCGCCGGCGGCCCACGTCACATATTCAGATATTGAGCCCCGGCCGACCCCAGAAGCAGGAGACCACTCACACAAAGAGCTCCAGACAGCCATCAGACCCCGCGTAGCGGGCCATACGTACGTATGGCCCGGCTGAATCGATGGGCTGATCGCATGCGGTCCGCCCGGCCGTAGCGGGCGTCGATACGATGATGGTCATGAGTAAGCTTCCCGTAGAGGACGTTTACGCTGGTTGAGCGGTCCTGTCGGAGGGCCAGGCGGAGGGAGCGAGTGTGCATCAGCCGGTGCGGGTACTGCTGCTGGAGGGCATCCACCCGGGTGGCGTCGCGTTGCTGGAGGGCGCGGGCTACCAGGTCCAGACTGTCGATAGGGCGCTGGACGAGGCCGAACTCGCCGAGCGCCTTGATGGCGTTCACCTGCTGGGCATCCGCTCCAAAACCACCGTCAGCGACAAGATACTGGCGGCCGCGCCGGACCTGCTCGCGATCGGTGCGTTCTGCATCGGGACGAATCAGATCGACCTGGCCGCCGCGGCGCGGCTGGGGGTCGCGGTGTTCAACGCCCCGTTCTCCAACACCCGTAGCGTCGTGGAGCTGGCGCTGGCAGAGATCATCGCGATGGCACGTCGGCTCACCGATGTCAACGCCGGAATGCACGCCGGAGTGTGGGACAAGGCCGCGACGGGAAGTCACGAGATCCGCGGACGCCGGCTCGGGATCGTCGGCTACGGCAATATCGGCAGCCAGCTGTCGGTACTCGCCGAGGCTCTTGGCATGTCGGTGTACTTCTATGACACCGCGGACAAGCTCGCGTTGGGCAACGCCCGCCGGTGCGGTTCCCTGGAAGAACTACTCGAGTCCGTCGAGACGGTTACGCTGCACGTGGACGGCCGTTCTGGAAACAGCGGACTTTTCGGCGAGGCGGAACTCGCGCGGATGCGGCCGCGCAGCCTGTTTCTGAACCTTTCCCGTGGTTTCGTCGTCGACCACGCCGCGCTCCGTCGGCACATCATGTCCGGGCACATCGCCGGCGCGGCTGTCGACGTGTTCCCTGATGAGCCGAAAGGCCGCGGGGATGAGTTCCTCTCGGACCTGCGAGGCTTGCCCAATGTGATCCTTACGCCACATGTCGGGGGCTCCACCGAGGAGGCCCAGGAGGACATCGGGCATTTTGTCGCGGGCAAGCTGCGGGACTTCATGACGGCGGGGAACACCGGGCTCAGCGTCAACCTGCCCGCCCTGGTGGCAGCGCCCCATCCGACGGCGCATCGCGTCACGCATCTGCACGACAACACCCCGGGCGTGCTAGCGACGATCAACCAGATCGTCGTCGACCACGGCGTGAACATCGAGGGCCAACTGCTGGGCACCCGCGGCGAGTTCGGATACGTCATCACCGACATCAGCTCGAGCTGTAGCCCTGAGATGGCCGCTCAACTGCGGGATCTACCGGCCACGATCAGGCTACGCATACTCTCGTAAGAGAAACGGTCAGTTCGTGATGCAGACCGGCTCCAGGTCAGCTGACCAGTGCTTCAGCGGGTTCCTGCTGGTCGATCGTAGGGCGCATGGGGGTCATGACGGTGGGTTATGAACCGCTCGACGATCTCGATGTCCTTGGCCGTATCCCCGCGGACTCGCAGCAGCATCATGCCCAGCGTGTTCGCGTCAGGCCGTACAGCAGCGACCACCTCATGCCGATCCAGCCTGCCTGATC
>JAOPYK010000190.1 GCA_025964695.1 Streptosporangiaceae bacterium
ACCATCCGCAAGCACCTGATCGACGTCCTTCCAGCTCACCCGGCGCCCGTGATCCACATGACAGGCCCTAGGCTCGGCGCATGGGCGAACCGCTGGCAGTGGGCTTGGTAGGGGCAGGACCTTGGGCCGACATGGTGCATGCACCGACGTTGGCGGCGGGGCCGGATACGCGGCTGGCGGGGGTGTGGGCGCGGCGGCCGGAGGCTTCCGCCGAGCTGGCGGCCAAGCGGGGAGTGCCTTCCTTCGTACGCCTCGAGGAGCTTTTCGATTCCTGCGAGGCGGTTGCGTTCTCGGTGCCGCCGGATGTGCAGGCTGACCTGGCGGCGCGGGCTGCCCGGGCGGGCAAGGCGGTGCTGTTGGAGAAGCCGCTGGCCATGGATCTTGAGGGGGCCCGGCGGCTGACCGATGCCATCGGAGAGGCGGCGGTCGCCTCGCAGATGGTCTTCACGCTGCGCTATTCGGGGGCGGCTCGGGCCTTTCTCGATCAGGTGCGGGGGCTGCAGGCGTTCGGCGGCTACGGGTCGTTCGTGTCGTCGGTGCTGAGCGGTGGGCCGTTCGCGACTCCGTGGCGGCTGGAGCGGGGAGCCTTGCTGGATCTCGGGCCGCATATCGTCGATCTCCTGGACGCTGCGCTCGGACGGGTCGTCGGGGTGCGCGCGCATGGGAATCCGCTGGGTTGGGTGGGGCTCATGCTGGAGCACGAGGGCGGCGCGGTCAGTGAGGCGTCGGTGTCGATGGCGGGGGCCGGGGAACTGCCGCCCGCTCGCATCGAGGTGTACGGGCGGCAGGGCCATGCGGTGCTCGACTGGTCCAAGGTGGGCGACGAGGCGTTCGCGACGATGGTCGCGGAGTTCGCCTCCACGGTGCGGAACGGGGGCGGGCACCCGCTCGACGCCCGGCACGGCCTGCGGATTCAGGAGATTCTCGCTTCCGCGGAAGCCCAGTTGTAACCCGTCACCGGTGCCGTGTCCTGGCCGAGGAGACCCCAGAACGCCGGCACGGCTCGGGCCTTACGGTTGTGTGACGTCGGGTAGCGCCCCGACCGATCACGGCCGAAGGTGGGCCGTTGCCGCGGGCGTCCCCGCGTTACGGGTCAGCGGGCCGAGACCCAATCGGTGACGAGCTCCGGCTTCAGGCGGCAGCGGAGACTGAAGGCGCCGGTGCCGGGCAGCGGCGCGGTGAACCGGCCCAGCTCGTCAGTGATGACGGTGCTACCGTCCCCGGTGCCGCGCACGTCGATCTGGACGGTACGAGCCGGGATGAGGCGGCCGATGAGTCGTCCCCCCACGACCTCGATCTCGACGGTCACGGTGGGACCGGTGAAGGTCAGCAGGCGGGACGGGTCGCCGGCACGCACCGGCAAGGGCTGCTCGGCCAGCGAGTCGAAGGTCAGCTCGGCCAGTTCGCTGCCGAGGGTACGGAGCGTGAACGCGGACTCGGCGGCCCTCAGCAGGCCGGACGGCACCGGGTCGAACAGGTCGGCGGCGCGGCGCAGCTCGGTTTCGAGCGTCTCGTCATCCATGACCGGACTCCACTCCGGTGATGCCGCGCTGGGCCAGCAGTTCCCGGAGCCGCCGCAGGCACCGGGCGCGGGTCGGGCCGATGCTGCCGACCGGCATCTCGAAGGCGACAGCGATCTCAGCGTAACTCGGCGGGGGCGAGGCCAGCAGCACCCGGAGCAGGCGCGCACACCGCTCAGGCAATTCCTGGAAGGCCGACCACAATCGGCGCAGTCGCTCCATCTCAGCGATCCGCTCCTCCGCCTCGACCACGGCGTGCTCCGGGGACCGGTCGTCGACCCCGGGGACGAACCCCTCGAGATCGGGGATGGGTGCGACCCGCTGGGCTCCCCGGATGACTTTGAGCGCCTCATGCCGGGCGGTCGTCGCGAGCCAGGCGCCGGCTCGATCCGGTTCCTTGATCCGGTTGATGTGCTCGGCGAACCTGAACCAGGTCACCTGGCAGACATCTTCGGCGTCGGCTCCGGTCAGCCCGTGCCCGCGCGCCACCGCCCAGACCAGGCCGCTGAACCGGCCGACGAGCTGCCGCCATGCCGCCGCGTCACCGTCCGCCGCGGCCTTCACCTCGGCGGCGGCACCTGCGTCTTCGGTAACCACAACTCCGCAACCCCCTGCCCGCCGGGACCTACACCCTATCCAGTGGGCCCGTCGCCGCAGGGGTGAATCAGACCTGGCGAAACGGTAGACGCACATCACCCCGCACCGGATCGCCCCTCCGCCGGGCCACCGGGCGGTCGCGCCGTGGCGAGACTCGGTTGCCCTTCCGCATACAGCGGCGTCGGGGCCCAGGTGGGCGGCGTGAGCACCGGACCGAGGCACGGGACGGATCCGGCCGATGCGAGCAACTCGGCGACCGCGGTACGGCTCGGTTCTCCGGTCCGCCACCTGCGGGTGGCGACCAACGCCGTCTTGATGTTCGCCATGGCGTCTCCTGCCGTCCGGCGATCTCCTCACCAGCGTGGCGGCGATCCGGTGGCAGCACCTGAGTAGGCCGTACTCAACTCAAAAGTCAGTGGTCGAGACGGGCGAGCAGGCGCGCGAGTCCCGCGCGGTCGTTCACGCCGAGCCGCTCGTAGGCGCCGCACAGATGGTTGGCGACGGTACGGATGGAGACCGTCAGGCGTTCGGCGATCGCCCTGTTGCTCAGGCCCGTCGCGGCGAGCTGGGCGATCTCCAGCTGGCGCAGGGTCAGCTCGGGAGCCGCCAGCTCGGCCAGCGCCGGCGTACGGGCACCCTGGCACCCGCGGATCAGCGACCAGCCACTGGCGGCCGCCGCCCTGGCACGCCGCTGCTCACCGGCCCGCCGGTGGGCACGGGATGCCTGGGCCTGGGCCTCTGCCGCGTAGAGCACCAGGCCGAGGGTCTTGAATCCCTCGGCCACCCTCTCCAAGGCCCCGCCGTCCGCGTTCACACAGGCGGCGGCGTGCGAGGCGAAGAGCTCCGCCGGCGCCCCGCCCTCCGCGCCGGACAGGTGCCGCAGACGATCGGCCGCCAGTTCCGCCGCTCCGAGCCGTACGACGTCATGGAGTGCGAAGAGCCGGAGCCCGGCTTCGTCGGCCTGCTCGGCCGTCGTGAGCGCGCCCTGGATCGCCGCTTCGCGCTCGCCCGCCGCGGCCGACACCCACGGTCCCGCCAGCTCGACCGAGGACTCCAGCCCACGGAAGGCGGGCAGCCTCTGCTCGTACGCCCTGGCCAAAGCCTGTCTGGCGGTCGTGACATCCCCCAGCAGCGCCGCGGCGTACGCGAGCTCGCCCAGGCAGAGACCGGCGAACGCGGCGGGGCCGCCGGGAAGCCGCCGGACACCGTCCCGGCTCCACGCGAGCGCCCGGCGGATCTCGCCGCGCAGGCGGTGCAGCATGGCCTGGTGGCCGCAGTACGCCGCGCCCGCGAGATCCCATTCGGCATCCTCCCCGAGGACCGGCTCAACGATCAAATCTCCGGCGAGCACCGCGGCCGCGAGACGATCGCTCTCCAGGAACAGCTCCCGTAACGGCTGCGTCTCGAGCGTGGCCGGGAGGGCCTCCTCAGGGCCGTTGCCCGCGGCCAGCGCCGCCCGGCCGAGCCGTACGGCCAGTGGGACGTCGAGGGCGGCGAGCGCGCGGCGGCGCCCCTCGGTCAGGAGCGCCGGATCGGCCGGGCCGCCTCCCTCCATCCGCCAGACGGCGGCGCGCAGCGCGTCCGCCGGATCGGCGGCGTCCGCCAGCCGCCGCTTCACCCGCCGAGCCCGGATGTTCCCGCACATAGCGCGGACGATCTCGGCGTACGGTGCGTTCCCGCAGGCGGTGATGAGGCCTCTGGTCTCCAGCCGTTCGACGACGTCCGTCCCGGCCAGACGCGTCAGCGTCCCGATCTCCAGCGGCGCGCCGAAGGCGAGATAGGCGAGGGCGTCCCACTCACGGTCGTCCAGCTCCCCGAACCTGATCGAGATGAGCTCGCGGACCCGGCCGTTGACCGCCGGCCGCCCCTGCCAGCCCCAGACTCCCTCGCTGAACGACAGCGTGCCCGCCATGACCAGCTCGCCGAGCATGCACAGGTCGCCCTCGACCATCGCCGCCAGCCTCCGTGCCGCCCGGGTCTCGACCTGGCCGCCGTAAGCGCACTCCAGCACCACCGCCAGCTCGTTCCGCGTCAGCGGCGGGAGCTCCAGCCGCCGCAGGAGGTCGTCCTTCCACAGCGCCGCCACCGCGTCCGGAGCGGGCTCGTCGTCCTTGACCGTGACGACCAGCCGTACCTCATCCTGGAGCGCCAGACGATGGACCAGCGCCGCCGACCCCTGGTCGAGCAGATGCGCGTCGTCCACGACCAGGACCGGCCGGTCCTGCCCTCGCCGCCGGCGCAGCACAGTGGACAGCTCCCGGATCGAGTCCTCGGACGTCGGCCCTGCCGGGAGCAGGTCGGCGAGCGCCGAGAACGGATGCGCGGCGCCACACCGGGTTCCCACGACGCGACGCACCGGGTCGAGGTGCCGTACGGACTCGGCGGCGAGCCGGCTCCTGCCCGCTCCCGCCCCGCCTGCCAGCACCACGCCGCGGCCTTGCCTGGCGCGCAGCACCAACCCGATCTGTTCGAGCAGCGCCTCTCTGCCGACCAGCGGCCACTGCCCGGCCGGGATCGGCTTTGCGGGCTCGCAATGGCTCATGGGCTCACGCACCTCCGGAATTGCCGTCCTCACCAAGTGAGAGCACGGAGGTACCGCGCTGATACATCACGACAGCAGATCCGCCCCGTAACGGGACACGGCCGCGAGCGTCAGGGCACTACTCAGGCGTCGCCGGGCGGTCGGCCGGATGTTCCGGGTCATTGACGGCGAGGGCCTTGAAGAACGTGTAGTGGAAGGTCCCTCCCTCGTGCGCGGTCCGGCGCAGGGCCGCCACGCGCGCGCGGGCCTGCGCGAGGAGGATCGGTGTTTGCGCCCGCACGAGATGAGGTATCCCCGCCTAGTGGTCGACCGGAGGTCTGGAGGCGCTCAATGTCGCTGTGCTGACCTGCTTATCCGTCTAGAGCCGGGCGGCTGGGGAGCGGGTTCGCGGCGGCGTCGTAGCCGAGCCGGGCGGTCTCGACCTTCTCCAGGTTGGCGTGGGACCACGTCACGAGCGCCGCGAACACCGGTGCCAGGCTGCGCCCCAGTTCGCTGATCTCGTACTCCACCCGCGGTGGGACCTCCGGGTGGTAGGTGCGCACCACGAGGCCGTCGCGTTCGAGCTGCCGCAGCCGCTGGGTCAGCACCTTGGGCGTGATCGTGCCGATGCGGCGTTCCAGCTCCACGAAACGCTGCCGGCCGTGTTCATTGAGCTTCCAGAGGATGGGCGTCGTCCAACGGCTGAACACGATGTCGACGACGGGGCTGATCGGGCAGCCCTGCTCCAAGTCGTCCGGTGCGGCTATCGATCGTGTTGCGTTCCGGCTCATTCGCGCCTCTCTGGGTAGTCACTAGCCTGTAGGTACCTACTATACGGACGATGTCGGTTTCGCCGAGTCCCGGAAATGACGACGAAAGCGAAGCAGACAATGGCCCTCGCCCGATCACCAAGCGAGCACGCGAACCGCATCTCCCGGCCTTCCGCAGGCCCGCGCATCCCCGCTCGTGGCGGCAGTGCGGGGTCGATCGCACAGAGCGGTCTCCACGTCCGGGTTGGTAAGCCTGAGAGTCCGGAGTTTCGTACCGTGTGCTCATAGGCTCTGTACGTGTTGAGCGCATGGGCGGTGGCAATGATTTGCGACTCGGTTGCGGGTGGATGTCCGGGATGGGCCCGTGGCACCGACGTCTCTGGTGAGCGGCACTGGAGAAGTGCCGGCCGAGAGGAGAGACCGTGAAGTACATGATCTTGACCCACGCCTCGCAGCAGGACTACGACGGCATGGCCGGGAAGGCCACCGACAAGCCGGCCTGGTCGGCGGAGGAAATGGCGGCGATGGGCGCGTTCATGGAGAAGTTCAACCAGGAACTGGAAGAGTCCGGTGAGCTCGTTGAAACACGAGGTCTGACCGCTCCGGTCCACACCAGGCGTCTCGGGTCGCAGGACGGTGTTCCGGTCGTGACGGACGGGCCGTATGCCGAAACGCAGGAGGTCCTGGCCGGCTACTGGATCGTGGAGTGTGAAAGCTTCGACCGGGCGACCGAGATCGCCGCCCGGCTGCGGAACTGCCCGGCTCCGGACCACGTCGCCGCGAGCGCCATGGCGGACGTACGGCCGATCGCGGAAATCCGGGCCGACCTGGAGCTTTGATCGCTCCCGTGCCTGACCCCGAGGTCGAGGACCTGCTGCGCCGGCTGGCGCCGCAGGTCCTCGGCGCGGTGGTACGGCGTTACGGGCACTTCGACACCGCCGAGGACGCGGCACAAGAGGCGCTCCTCGCGGCTGCCACGCAGTGGCCGAAGGATGGCATCCCGGACAATCCGCGAGGTTGGCTGATCACGGTCGCCTCGCGCAGGCTGACCGACCTGCTGCGCAGCGAGCAGGCTCGCCAACGCCGTGAAGACACCGTCGCCAGGTGGACACTGCCCGAACAGTGGCTGGTGCCCGCCGCCGACAGGCCGGCTTCGGAGTCTGACGACACGCTCATCCTGCTGTTCATGTGCTGTCACCCCTCGCTGTCGCCGGCATCACAGATCGCGGTCACCTTGCGGGCGGTCGGCGGCTTGACCACCGCGGAGATCGCCCGTGCGTTCCTCGTGCCGGAGGCGACCATGACCCGGCGCATCAGCCGGGCCAAGCAGCGCATCAAGGACAGTGGTATTCCCTTCGGCATGCCCCCGGGCCTGGAGCGCACCGAACGGCTCGGCGCGGTTCTCCACGTGCTGTACCTGATCTTCAACGAGGGCTACGCCAGTACGTCAGGACCGAACCTGCAGCGCAGTGAGCTGTCGGCCGAGGCGATCCGGCTGGCCCGCCTGGTCCACCGGCTGCTGCCCGATGACAGCGAGGTGACGGGGCTGCTCGCGCTCATGCTGCTCACCGACGCGCGCCGGCCGGCGCGTACCGGGCCTGATGGCGGATTGATACCGATGGCCGAGCAGGATCGAGGCCTATGGAACACCGGCTACATAGCCGAGGGCGTCGCGCTCATCACCGACGCGCTTCCGCGAGGAGTCACCGGCCCGTACCAGCTCCAGGCGGCGATCGCCGCGATCCACGACGAAGCGCCAAGCGCCGAGGCGACCGACTGGCCGCAGATCATGGCACTGTACGAGCTGTTGATGCGAATCTCCGACAACCCCGTGGTCGCACTGAACCACGCCGTCGCAGTCGCCATGGCCCGAGGCGCACGCGCGGGGCTCGACCTGCTCGGTCGGCTCGAGGCCGACGAGCGGATCGCCGGGGACCACCGGCTGCACGCGGTCCGCGCGCACCTGCTGGAGCTGGTCGGTGATCGCATCGCGGCGCGTGAGTCCTACCAGGCGGCGGCCCGGCGAACGACCAGCTTGCCGCAGCAGCGCTACCTCCACGCCAAAGCCGCCCGCCTGACAGACGGCTAATGAGCCGTCTGCCGTGGCCGGCGGCTCTTTCTTCGTCCAAGGGATGAACCAGACCATGCAGGCCCCCCTCGGCTCACGACGAAACAGATAAGCCCGGCAAACGAAAATTGGTCGGCGCTTGGGCGTCCGCCATCGCGCCCCAGGGAACCGCTGATAGGGATCAGGCGACCACGGGATCACCTGAGAAAACGGGCTGAGCGGGGAATGGACTCTGCGCCGAGATGCTGGGAGCTGGGGTGGCGACGTCGTCTGGCAGGGATGCACGGTCGAGCGGGATGCGGCGGGGTTTCGCGGAGAATCCGGACGGTAGCTATGTCACCCCCGGGCGCGGTCTGGAGGTCTTGGAGAATCCGCTGTTGAACAAGGGCACGGCCTTCAGCCGGGAGGAGCGGGCGGAACTCGGTCTGGACGGTTTGATCCCGCCGGTGGTCGAGACGCTCGAGGCGCAGGTGCATCGCGCGTACGCGCAGTATCAGGCGCAGCCGACCGACCTGCTCAAGAACATCTATCTGAACGCCCTGCAGGACCGCAACGAGGTGCTGTTCTACCGGCTGCTGGCCGATCACCTGCGGGAGATGTTGCCGATCGTGTACGACCCGACGGTCGCGCAGGCCATCAAGAACTACAGCCACGAGTACCGGCGGCCGCGGGGCCTGTACCTGTCCATCGACGACATGGACGGCATCGAACGGGCCTTCCGGAATCTCGGCATGGCGGCCGACGACGTCGACCTGATCGTCGCCTCCGACGCCGAGGAGATCCTGGGCATCGGTGACTGGGGGGTGGGCGGCGGCGCCGGCATCGCCGCCGGCAAGCTTGCCGTCTACACCGCCGCCGCCGGAATCGACCCCGCTCGGGTCATTCCGGTGGCGCTGGACGTGGGCACCGACAACGAGGAACTACTGGGCGACCCCTTCTACGTCGGCAACCGGCACGCGCGGGTGCGGGGCCGGCGCTACGACGACTTCATCGACGCCTACGTGACGGCCGCTACCGGCATGTTCCCCAATGCGTTGCTGCACTGGGAGGACTTCGGGCCGTCCAATGCCCGGCGCATCCTGGAGAAGTACGCCCCCCGGATCTCCACCTTCAACGACGACATGCAGGGCACCGGCGCGATCGTGCTCGCGGCCATGCTGAGCGCTCTGCGCGTTTCCCGCACGCCGATGCACGACCAGCGGATCGTCATCTTCGGCGCCGGTACGGCGGGTATCGGGATCGCCGACCAGCTACGCGACGCGATGGTCCGCGACGGACTGGACCCGCAGACCGCCACCCGCCGGATCTGGCCCGTCGACAAGCAGGGCCTGCTGACCGATGACATGACCGACCTACGTGACTTCCAGGTTCCCTACGCCCGGCCGGCCGCCGAGGTCGCCGGCTGGAGCAGGGACGGGGACGGCATCGGGCTCGGCGAGGTCGTCGAGCGCGTCAAGCCGACCATGCTGCTGGGCACATCGACCGCCCACGGCGCGTTCACCGAGAAGATCGTGCGTGCCATGGCCGCCGGTGTCGACAGGCCGATCATCTTCCCGATCTCCAACCCGACCGACCGGATCGAGGCGATGCCGGCCGATCTGATCCGATGGACCGACGGGCGGGCCCTGGTCGCCACCGGCATACCGGTCCACCCCATCACCTACAACGGCGTCACCTACGCCATCGGCCAGGCCAACAACGCCCTGCTGTACCCGGGGCTGGGGCTGGGCGTGATCGTGTCGCGAGCGCGGCGGGTCAGCGACGGCATGCTCCGGGCCGCCGCCGAGGCGGTCGGCCGGATGGTGGACGTCTCGACGCCGGGCGCGTCGCTGCTGCCCCAGGTGGACAACCTCAGGGAGGTCTCGGCCACGGTCGCTGTCGCGGTCACCGAGCAGGCGGCCAAGGAGAACCTGGCCCGCGCCGACCTGCACGGCCCCAAGCAGCAGGTTCAGCAGGCGATGTGGCAGCCGCGGTACCGGCCGGTCCGGGGAGCGTGACGATGAGCGCCCGGCACCCGGAGCACAACTCCGCACCCCGGATCCTGGACCTGCCGATCGGCCTGGAGGCCTCTGGCACCCGGAAGGAAAGCGACTCCCTGGGGGAAATAGAGGTGCCGGCCGACCACTACTGGGGCGCGCAGACCCAGCGGTCGCTGATCCACTTCAACATCGGCGAGGACCGCATGCCGAAGGCCGTCTACCACGCCTACGGCTTCGTCAAGAAGGCCGCGGCGATCGTCAACGGCCGGGCCGGCCGCCTGCCCTCATGGAAAGCCGACTTGATCAGCCGAATCGCCGACGAGGTCATCAGCGGCGACCTGGACAGCGAGTTCCCGCTGTACGTCTGGCAGACCGGCTCCGGCACGCAATCGAACATGAACGTCAACGAGGTGATCTCCAACCGAGCCATCCAGCTGGTCGGCGGCCGGCTCGGCAGCAAGGACCCGGTGCATCCCAACGATCATGTGAACATGGGACAGTCGTCCAACGACACCTTCATCACCGCCATGCACATCGCCGCGGTACAGGCGATCGAGAGCCGGTTGCTCCCGGCACTGGCGCGGCTGCGAGACGCCGCCGCGGCCAAGAGCAGGGAGTGGGAGCACGTGGTCAAGATCGGCCGTACCCACCTGGAGGACGCCACCCCGCTGACGGTCGGCCAGGAGTGGTCGGGTTACGTCGCCCAACTCCAGGACGCCACCGACCATCTCGAGCACACCCTCCCCGGGCTGTACCGGCTGGCGATCGGCGGTACGGCCGTCGGCACCGGCCTGAACGCGCCACCGGGGTTCGGGGACGAGGTCGCCGCCCTGATCGCCGACCTCACCGGGCGTCCCTTCGTCAGCGCGCCCAACAAGTTCGCCGCCCAAGCGTCGTGTGACGCGCTGGTCCGTGTCTCGGCCGCGTTGCGCGTCCTGGCGGTGCCGTTGTTCAAGTTCGCCAACGACATGCGCTGGCTCGGGTCTGGGCCCCGCACGGGCCTGCACGAGCTGATCCTGCCCTCCAACGAGCCGGGTTCCTCGATCATGCCGGGCAAGGTCAATCCGACCCAGGCGGAGGCGATGCTGATGGTCGCCATCCAGGTGATCGGCAACGACACCGCGGTCTCGATGGCCGGCGCGGAGGGCAACTTCGAGCTCAACGCCTTCCGGCCGATCATCATCAACAACGTGCTGCACTCGGTGCGGATCCTGTCGGACATGATGGACCACTTCCGCACCTATCTCGTGGAAGGCGCCCGGCTCGACACCGCGAAGCTGAAGGACAATGTCGACCGGTCCATCATGATGGTGACCGCACTCAGCCCGGTCATCGGCTACGACAAGGCAGCCCGGATCGCCCACCGCGCGCTCGACGAGGACCTCACGCTCAAGGACGCCGCCCTCAAGTCCGGCGTCAGCCAGGACCTTTACGACAAGATCATCGACCCCGAACGCCTCACCCGGCCCGACGTGGCCACCCCCGGGAGCACGACCGCGTCGACTCACGACGCGTAGGGCGTCCCTACCAGCGGCCCCGATGAACCACGTCCTCGAACGGCCTGCGGTCGGGCCGCTCGATCGGCCTCAGCGGGCGGTCGGCCGGGTAGCCGAGTGCGATGAGATAGGCGCAGAATCTGTCGGCCGGCAAGTCCAGGATCCGCCGCGCGAGTGGCTGATCGGCCACTGCCGCGTGGCCGCTACCGACGCCGAGATCGGCGGCCGCCAGCATGATGCTCATCGTCGCCTGGCCGAGGTCGTAATGAAGCCGGTCACGCTCCTGCTCGTCCGCCGGCGTCGGTGCGGTCAGCGCGATCGTCGCGGCGGAGCCGGCAACGTACCGCGCACCCCGCCAAACCCCCGACAGCTCTCCCAGCTGCTCCCGGTCGGTGACGACGACGAAGTCCCACGGCTGCCAGTTCTGTGAGGATGGCGCGCGGCGACCCGCTTCGAGAATCTGATCGAGGTGCTCTTCCGGAATGGGGCGATCCGCGAACTCGCGTACGTTCCTCCGGGATCTGATCGCGTCCCACGTCTCCATTCGCCTCCCCCTCCTGTGCATTGCCATACCCGCCCGTGATCCCCGTTACCGCAGTGGCCCGGTCTGTGAACGGTCTGCGGCGCGGAGCGTCGTGGAACGATCGTGGCAAGGATGGGCGGTGCCGTGCTTAGCCGTCGTCCAGGCGGGCAGAGCCGGCATGAAGGGCGTCGACTCCTGAGGAGGCAGGGCATGTCGGCCGAGACCTTGGAGAAAGGGCGCGTCTACTTCTTCTACCGGCCACGGGTGGGGCGGACCGAGGTCGATGACCTCCAGGATGTGCAGCGCCTGCACATGGTGCTCAGACCCCGGGGCACCGATCACTTCCGCGTCCTGGTGATCGGCCGTAAGCGCCTGCCCGCGGTGGAGGAGGCCCATGAGCGGCTGTGGGCCGCGGTCGTGGACGTCGTGGAGGGGGATGGCCTGCTCCGTGAGGTGCTGGGCCCGCGGACGTACGAGACCAGGACCCGCGGACGGCGCGAACTCCCCGCGGCCCGTCCGGCCGGGGACGGCGTGTACATCATCGCCCGTCACGATGACCATACCCACCTGGCGTACGAGCTGCTCCACCCGCAGGAGCCGGGCGACGTGCAGCGTCAGCTCAACCTGGAACGCCAGGCGAGCTACATCATCACGGTCCGCAACCCGCGGGTGCCTCCACCCCCGGGCGTGGGGGCCGGCTCCGGCCGCAGGCCGGAGTTCCCGGCTGATCTGCAGGCGAGGTTCGGCGACCGCAGGTTCGCGCCCCTGGATCCCCCGGACTTCCTCGACTACGAGGGGGCGGACGTCGTCCTGATCGGCGTGGCGGGTGACCCGGCTCGAGAGCTCGGTGTCGATCTCGACTCCGAGGCCGAGCGGCTAGGGGTCCGGGACCTGTTCGAAGAGCTGCGGCTCACCCGGGACCGGCAGCTCGCGGACCCCTTGGAGAAGGGTGAGTGGCGGTAGCGCCCCTGTCTCTCCGGTTTTCATGACCCCGGCGGTGGCGGAGCCGGCCGTTACCTTTTGATCGCGACTCCGCCCACGAAGGAGCGGTGGATGGGGGCCAGTTCAGGGACACGGCCAACCGTCGGGGCGCTTTGCGGAGCGGGTCTCCACAGCGGCAGGGGAACGAGGCCGGGTTCGAGCAGTTCCAGGTCGCCGAAGTAGGCGAGGATCTCCTGGCGGGTCCGCCACCGCCCGGTGCCGAGCCGCTCGTTGAACAGCTTCTCCGCGGCGGTGGCCTGCTCGGCGACCTGTGGGTGCTGCGCCCCCGGGTTGTGGAAGTGGGAGATCGCGAGGTAGCTGCCCGAAGGCAGCGAGTCCATCAGCCGGGCGGCGACACCTTCGGGGTCCTCGTGGTCGTTGAGATGGTGCAGGATCGCGAAGAGCAGCAGCCCGACCGGCTGGTCGAAATCGATGAGCCGGCGGACTTCGGGGTTGTTCAGGATCGCTCCTGGTTCGCGGATATCGGCCTGGACGATCGTGGTGGTGCCGTCCTTGGTGAGCAACGCCCGGCCGTGTGCGAGGACGATCGGGTCGTTGTCGACATAGACGACGTGGGCCTCAGGGGCGAGCTTCTGGGCGACCTCGTGGACGTTGCCCTGGGTGGGCAATCCCGACCCGAGATCGAGGAACTGGCGGATGCCGGATTCGTCGGTGAGGTAGCGCACGACGCGCTGGAGGAAGTCCCGGTTGGCCTGGGACGTCGCCGGTCCGTCCGGGGCGATCTCCAGGGCCATCTGGGCGACCTGCCGGTCGACGGCGAAGTTGTCCTTGCCTCCGAGAAGAAAATCGTAGACCCGGGCGATGCTGGGCACGCTGGTGTCGATGCCCTGTGGGATCCACTCTTTCTCGGACATGGCCGGTCCTCTCGCGCGCAGGTCAAATGGCGTCCAGCCGACGATCCACAGCCAACAACGTAATAGGTGAATGGCTAGAAATCCGGATAATTACCTTTTCGGTTGGTATGTCGCTGGGAGGGCCGGCTCCGCGTCGGCGTCTTCGGCTCTCCTCAGCGGCGCGCCCACACCGACGAATGGCGACCGCCCCTGCCCCGATCACCGCCTCTGTCATACAGCGGTCGGGGTCAGGTGCGATGCGGGGTGCCGGGGAATGGTCCGGCGCAGCCCCGGGCATCCTCTCCCACGTCCGTCTCTCTGTGATCGACACCCCTTACAGGCGTGATCTCGCAGTTCGTGTCTACCTGAACTGCGAGATCACGCCGGAAGGCCCGCTAGCCCGATTGGAGGGTGTAGGTGAGGAAGTTGCCCGGGAGGCGCTCTCCTGTGGGTCCTTGGGTGACGGCCCGGACGAGTAGTTCACCACCGACGAACGAGCCGTGCCAGGAGGCGCCCAAGCCACCGAAGAGCTCTTCCCGGTCACCGCGGGAACGGGGCTCGTTGATCCCCACCTTGAAGGCCCGCACTCCCGAGGCGAGCCGATGGGCGGTCGCCTCGTCGTCGCAGGACAGCGTGGCGACGAGTGCGCCGTTGGAGGCGTTCATCGCGGCGAGAAGCTCGGCCTCGGTGTCCACCAGCACGATCGTGTCGACGGGGCCGAACGGTTCGGCGTGGTGGAGCGGCGACGATGGCGGCGGCCCGAGGATCGTGACCGGCGCCAGGTAGGCGGCGGTGTCCTGACCGGGTACGAAGAGCCCGTCCGACGCCGAGCCCCGGAACAGTGGAACACCGCCCTTGGCGATGGCCTCGTCGACCAGGTCGCCGAGTTCTTTGGCCTTGGAGTCGTTGATGAGCGGTCCGAAATCGAGATCGGGCAGCGGGTCGGCCGGGTTCTCGACCGCCAGCGGATGACCGAAGCGCACCGCCCGCACCGCGGGCAGATATGCCTCCAGAAAACGGTCGAACAGGGATCGCTGGACGACGAACCGCGGGTAGGCCGTGCAGCGCTGCTTGGCATAGTCGAACGTCTTGCGGATCTGCCCGCCGAGGGATTGCCAGTCGGAGTACTCCCACACGCCCCAGCAGTTGAGGCCCTCCTGCTCGAGGACGTGCCGTTTACCCAGGTCGGCCACGGCAGCAGCGATCTGTGCGCCCGCGTCCCGGCCCCCGACGAACGAGACGCATCCGATCTCGGGGGCGCGGACCAGGGCCGCGGACAGCTCCCGGCCCGCGCCGCTGACCAGCGTGATCGGCAGCCCTTCCCGAGCGGCCAGGGCGCAGGCCAGGGTGAGGCAGGCGAGTCCGCCGTCGGTCGGAGTCTTGGCGATCACGGCGTTGCCCGCCAGGACCTGCACGAGCATGGCGTGCATGAGCACGCTCATCGGGTAGTTCCAGCTCGCGATGTTGCTGACCGGCCCGTCCAGCGGGTGACGTCCCGCTAGCATGCGATCCATCTCGGCGGTGTACCAGCGCACCCCGTCGATGGCACGGTCGACGTCGGCGGTGGCGAGCCGCCAGGGTTTGCCGATCTCCCACGTGAGCAGCAGTGACAGTAGGTCGCGGTGCTCGGTCAGTGCGTCGAGCGCCGCGCCGACCCGGGCTCTGCGTTCGGCGAGCGGTACGTGCCGCCACTCGCGGTGCCGGTCGAGGGAGGCCCGTACGGCTGCGGTGGCCTGCGCGGCCGAGAGCAGCGGCGGACCCGCGATCGAAGTGCCGTCGACCGGTGAGGTGGCGGGCACCGGCGCGCCGTCCCGGTGCCACCGCCCATCCCAGTGGTTACGGACCCGGTCCTCGTCGAACGCCTCCGGCGCGACGGCCAGGCAACGCGCGTAGCCGCTCGTCCAGGATGTTCCGGGCTTGAGGATGAGAGACATCAGACCTCCGAGTGCTGGATGCGACGCTGGTCGGTCGGAAGCTGGTCGGTCGGGAGCTGGTCGGTCGGAAGCTGTTCGGTCGGAAGCTGGTCGGTCGGAAAGCGCGACCAGTTCGGGGACGGGCCCGAATTCGGTGATCCGTACAGCGCGTTCAGCACCTTGCAGCCGGTCGCCTCGGCGATCCCGACGGCTACGTCGACGTTGGCACGGAAGCGGGCGGACCCGGCGGGCCTCGACAACAGCCCCCGCTCCCCGGCGGCCATGTCGCTCGCGTCGAAATTGAGGCCGGCAAGCCGGACACCTGCGTCCGTGAATGCGCGCAGCAGCGTGTCGATCTTCCGGTCGCCGGGGACCGGGACGGCGAAGGGCCACCACATCTCCACCGCGTCGAAACCGGCGGCCCGTGCCGCGGCGGGCCGTTCGAGCAGCGGCAGTTCGGTGAACAGCAGTTCGGTGAACAGCAGTTCGGTGAACAGCATGGAAAGGTTGATGTCGTAGCGCATCTCACTCCTTCGGAGTGGGGTCCTGGGAGGCTCTAGCTCGTCGTCGGGGCCGGCGTGAGGATCTCGCGCATCAGGCGGGCGGTTTCGCTCGGGGTCTTGCCGACGCGGACGCCGACCTTCTCCAGAGCTTCCTTCTTCGCTTGGGCGGTGCCCGCGGAGCCGGAGACGATGGCGCCGGCGTGGCCC
>JAOPYK010000197.1 GCA_025964695.1 Streptosporangiaceae bacterium
CTGGGCGAAACAGACCAGGGCGATGAACGCGAACACCGCCCTCGGCCAGCGGCGGCGCCAGATCAACGGCAGGCAGAGGGCCAGATCGAGCGGCGAGAGGGCGAACAGCCGAGGTTCCAGCCCCGGGTTGTTCAGCGATCCCAGGAACAACAGCGGGCACATGAAGAGCGCGTCCATGAGCCGCTGCCGCCGGCGCGACCACGCCCACAGTGCCCTGAGCATGCCAACAGAGTATGTTCACCAAGGTCAGTTGACGTCCGCCGTTGGTCTGACCCGGGATACGACCCCAGGATGGCCGCGGGAAAAGGGCCCTCGCGCGGTAACCTCACCTTCGTGGGCAGTGCGAACATGGCGACCTGGCGCACGGCCATGGACCATGCCCTGTACGGCGAGGGCGGCTTCTACCGCAGGGAGCGGCCCGCCACGCACTTCCGCACCTCCGTGCACGCCTCCGCCCGTTACGCGGACGCGTTCGCCCGAGTGCTCATCTCCGTGGACGAGGCGCTCGGCAGTCCGCCCCGGCTGGATCTGGTCGACATCGGCGCGGGCTGCGGCAGCCTGCTCGCCAAGATCCGTTCCGCCGTCCCCGCCGAGCTGGCGGTACGGCTCGCGCCGACCGCCGTAGAGGTGTCGGCGCGCCCGGCGGAACTTCCCGCCGAGATCGGCTGGCTCCCAGAACCGCCAGAAGAGATCACTGGTCTGGTCGTGGCCAACGAATGGCTGGACAACGTACCTCTCGACGTGGTCGAGCTGACCCCGTCCGGGCCCCGGCTGGTGCTCGTCGATCCCCGTACCGGCGCGGAGCGTCCCGGCTCGCCGCCCGCTGCGGAGGACGGAGAATGGCTGGACCGCTGGTGGCCGTTGCTGGAGCCGGGTGACCGCGCGGAGGTGGGGAGCACCCGCTGCGCGGCCTGGGCGTCGGTGATCTCCCGGCTGCGGCGGGGCCTCGCGGTGGCCGTCGACTACTCGCACCTGCGGAGCGGGCGCCCGGCCTACGGGACCCTGACCGGCTATCGGGACGGGCATGTGGTGCCCGCGATCCCCGACGGGTCCTGTGACGTGACCGCTCATGTGGCGCTGGACGCCTGCGCGTCGTCGGGGCTGGACGCGGGAGCGACCGCGAGCGTGCTGACCACCCAGCGCGCGGCTCTGCGGGCCCTGGGGCTCACCGGCGTCCGGCCGTCCATCGAACTGGCCGGCCGTGCCCCCCGCGACTATGTGGCCGCCCTCTGCGCCGCCGGAGAGGAGGCCGAGCTCATCGACCCCGCCGGCCTGGGCGGCTTCGGATGGCTCGTCCAGTCCGTCGGCCTCCCCATTCCCTCCTCGCTCCTGCCGCCCTGACCGACCGCCGGCCGTTGCGGATCGGCTAACCCGCTTGACGCGAACCGGAACTGATCATCAGAATTCACCCCTGTTATGAGGACGTCAGGCCGCGACGCGGAGGGACTCCAGGCCGCGCAGCACGAAGCCCGGCTTCCACGCGGGCTCTTCGGCGAGGGCCAGACCGGGGGCCAGCCTGAGTATGGCGCGCATCGACTCGGCCAGCTCGATCCGGGCCAGCGGGGCGCCCAGGCAGTAGTGAATGCCCAGGCCGAAGCTGATGTGCGGGTTGGGGTCACGGGCGAGGTCCAGCCGGTCCGGATCCGCGAAGGCCGCCGGGTCCCGGTTGGCCGAGGCGAACTGCAGCGCCACCTCCGAACCGCGCGGGATGCGCACCCCGGCGAGGTCGACGTCCTCCAGGACCCAGCGCTCGAACATCGGCGCCGGGGTGTCGTACCGCAGCAGTTCGTCCACCGCCGTGGGGACGAGTGCGGGATCCGCGCGCAACCGGGCCAGCTCGGCCGGCTCGCGCAGCAGCGAGCGCCAGCCGTTGCCGGTCGCGTTGACGGTGGCCTCGTGGCCGGCGTTGAGCAGCAGCACGCAGGTGCCGATCAACTCGTCCTCGGTCAGCCGGTCGCCCTCGTCCATTACCTGGGCCAGCGCGCTGATGAGGTCGTCACGTGGGTTCGCGCGCCGTTCCGCGGCCAGCGCGCGCAGATAGTCCGAGAACTCGGTGGCCGCCCGGACGGCGATCTGCTGGGTCCGCGGCGGCGGGTTCAGCTCGTACATCCCGCAGATGTCCCGCGACCAGGGCCGCAGCAGGCCCCGGTCGCCCTCCGGCACGCCCAGCATCTCCGCGATGACCGTTACCGGAAGGGGCTCGGCGACCTCGGCCAGCAGGTCCCCGCCGCCCTTGGCGACGAGCGCGCCGATGAGTTCGCCGGCCAGCCGCGCGATCATCGGCCGCAGGCTCTCTACCATCCGGGGTGTGAAGGCCTTGGCGACGAGCCGGCGGAGCCGGGTGTGCACGGGCGGCTCGACGTCGAGCATCCCGGCCCTGATCAGGTCCCAGAACGGCCGCAGGAACTCCGGCTCGGCGAGCTGCCCGAATTCCTCGTGCGAGGCGACGTGCAGGTACGAGCGGCCCAGCCGCCTGTCCCGCAGGAGCGCGTTCACGTCCGCGTACCGAGTGATCACCCATTGGCCCGTCCGCTCGTGGAAGAACACCGGCCGCTCCTCCCGGAGAATCGCGTAGGCCGGGTAGGGGTCCGCCACGAACTCGGGTGAAAACGGGTCATAAGCCACATCGATCATTCCGCCACCCTATTTATTTCCCCGCCCCCGGGGGATCACGCGGGCCGCCGTGGCCAGCGGCCGGAACCGGCGCCGGCACGGGCGGCGCGAGCACGGCCGGCGGTGGAGTCCAGGATGGCGCGGGCCTCGGCGAGCTCACGGTCGACGGCGGCGACCTGCACCGGGCCGGGCGGGGCGTCGACGTGCACGGTGCCCACCCCCAGCAGCCGCTGGACCGGGCCGGCGGTGAGCCGCACACTCTGTGCCCGTGCGTGTGCGATCACGTCCAGGCTCCGGCAGACGAACCCGCGCCGGGTGACGAACACGACGTCGTCGGTGCCCGCCGCGGCCCTGGAGAACCGCCGGGACGAGGCCCGTAGCAGTGGTACGGCCCCGACCCGGGTGCCGGGGAAGACCAGGTCGGTCAGATGGAGGGCGACCTGGCGCGGGGCGACCGGCAGCAGCACCGACGACAGGGCCTGGCGCTCTCCCGCGTAGCCGGCCACGGTGACCTCCACCCGGGCCCAGCCGAACGGCCGCCACAGCAGCGGTTCCACGATGCGCACAGCCTGCACCCGGCCCGGCGGCACCGTCTGCATCCGGGTCTCCAGCAGCCCGTACCGCAGCCGGAGGCCGTCCGGCGACGTGGCCGCCGAGAAGCCGGCATACATGATCAACGGTGCCACCACGGCCCTCAGCAGGCCGAGCAGGGCCGGGACGGCGGCTCCGAGCACCCCCGGCTCGCCATAGTCGATACCGCCGACGATCAGGGCCAGGAAGAGCAGGCCTGTGCCGATCACCGGCACCCGGAGGATCTGCGCCACGAGCAGGGAGCCGAACTCCACCCGCCAGAACGGCCGTTCCGGCGCCTCCGGGGTGTGGCCGGGCAGCCCGGCCGCCCGGGCGAGCAGTTCGGCGCGGAGCTGATGGGCCGCGAACTTGCCCAGATACCGCAGCGCGACCTCGCCCTGGTCGCCGCCGGCCATCTCCACCCGCACCTCGGCCAGGCCGAAGACCCGGGTGATGAGCGGTCGCACCACGTCGATGGCCTGGATGCGCGACACCGGGACCTGGCGCTTGCGCTTGCGCACGATCCCCGTCTCAACGATCAGATCGTCCCCGCCGACCCAGAACCGCAGCGCCCACCACACCCACAGGCCGGTCAGCATGGCGACCACCGCCACCGGGACCGTCACGATCATGAATCGCACGAGCACTGCGGGCGTGAGGTCCAGCGTCACCCCCGTATCGGAAGGGGAGAGCAGCAGAGAGAAGCCGATCAGGACGAAATAGATGACCAGGATGGTGAACGAGCGCAGCGGGGCGGTGGCCCAGTGCAGCCGGTGCATGCCCTCGCCGAACCGCACCGGGGCGGGTCCGTACCAGGGCGGCCGGCGGCCGGGCGGGCCGTAGCCCGGCCGCGCGTACCCCGGCGGAGCGTTCCCCGGCGGGCCGTGACCAGGCGGGCCGTACCCCGGCGGAGCGTTCCCCGACGGGCCGTACCCAGGTGGGCCGTACCCGTGCGGCACGAAGCTCGGCCGTCCCCGACCGGGGACGCCGGGTCCAGGTGCCCCGCCGCCTGGCCCGCCCTGTGGAGGGCCATCCTGGCGGCCGGGGAGCGGGCGCGGCGGGCTGGGCGGGAAGGGCTCGATCACAGTCCGCCGGCCCTGGCTTCACCACGCTGGGCCAGCCGGTCGCGGAGCCGAGCGGCCTCCACCGCCGGCAAACCGGGGATGCGGGCGTCGGTGGCCGCCGCCGCGGTGTGCAGGCGTACGGTCGCCATGCCCAGCCACTGCTCCAGCAGGCCCGCGGTCACGTCGACGAACTGCATCCGGCCGTACGGCACGACGACGAGACGCCTGACGAAGACCCCGTGCGTCACCAGCAGATCGTCCGGGCGTTCGGCGAAGCCCCAGGAGCGGTACGCCAGCTCGGCCACGATCCAGCCGAGCCCGCAGGAGATGACCACCGCCAGCAGCCAGGCGAGCGCCCCGGCCAGTCCGCCGCTCTGCGCGACGATCAGGGCCCCGGCGAGCGCGACCGGGAGCGCCCACAGGACGGCCGCGATCCGGCGATGCCAGGTGTAGCGCTTGGAGACGCGGTACCAGTCCGTGCCCTGCGGTGGTGCGAACGCCGCGTCCAGCGGCCCGAACCGGGAGGACGCGGAGACCTGTTCCGGCGGCCGCGTCGGCGGCCCCGGCGAAGGCTCGGCGGACATCTCGGGGGCCTTCGCGGCGGACATCCCGGCGGACATCCCGGAGGACGGTTCGGGGGTTGGTGCGGGAGTTGCCGAGGGGGCCACGGAGGACATCTCGGCCGCCGATCCCGCGAGCGGCTCGGGCCGCGCGGACCGATCTTGGGGAGGCTCGTGCCGGCTGGGTTCCATCGGGGAACAGTCAACCGGAACCGATGGGGTATTGCGACACCCGATCGTGGCACGATGAAGTGTGACCACGCCGAGCGGACGCCCATGACGACGACACGCACCGTCGGGATCGGGGCGGGAGCCAAGGAGCTCGCCACCGAGGACATGATCCTCAACATCGGGCCCCAGCATCCGTCGACGCACGGAGTGCTGCGGCTGCGCCTGGTCCTGGACGGAGAGCGCATCTCCGAGGCCGAGCCGATCATCGGCTACATGCACCGGGGCGCGGAGAAACTGTTCGAGGTCCGCGACTTCCGGCAGATCATCATGCTCGCCAACCGGCACGACTGGCTGAGCGCCTTCTCCAACGAGCTGGGCGTGGTTCTCGCGGCTGAGCGGATGCTGGGCATGGAGGTGCCCGAACGCGCCGTCTGGGCACGGACGCTGCTGGCCGAGCTCAACCGGGTGCTCAGCCATCTGATGTTCCTGGGCAGCTACCCCCTCGAAGTCGGCGCGATCACACCGATCTTCTTCGCCTTCCGGGAACGCGAGGAACTGCAGCAGGTCATGGAGGAGATCTCCGGCGGTCGCATGCACTACATGTTCAACCGGGTGGGCGGGCTCAAGGAGGACCTGCCCGCCGGCTGGCTCGGCCGCACCCGGAAGACGGTGCATGGCGTACGGGCCCGGATGAGCAACATCGCCGACCTCATCATGGGCAACGAGATCTTCAGGGCCCGCACCCGTGGTGTCGGGATGCTCTCCCGCGAGCAGATCCTGCAGTACGGCGTGTCCGGCCCCATCGCACGCGCCTCCGGCGTGGACTTCGATCTGCGCCGCGACGAGCCGTACCTCGCCTATCAGGAGCTGGACGTCCGGGTCGTCACCCGGACCGAGGGGGACTGCCTGGCCCGGTTCGAGTGCCTGCTCGACCAGGTGCACGCCTCCCTGGACCTGGCCGACGCCTGCCTGGACCGGCTGGCCGAGCTTCCCCCGGGGCCGATCAACGTACGGCTGCCGAAGGTGCTGAAGGTGCCCGAGGGCCACACCTATGCTTGGACCGAGAACCCGCTCGGCATCAACGGCTACTACCTGGTCTCCCGCGGGGAGAAGACCCCGTGGCGGATGAAGCTCCGCTCCGCTTCCTACAACAACGTCCAGGTGCTGTCGGAGCTGCTGCCCGGCGCCCTCATCGCCGACATGATCGCCATTCTCGGCTCGATGTTCTTCGTCGTCGGCGACGTGGACAGATGAGGTGAACCACACGGGCGCCCCATGCGTCTCACCTACAGAGACGATCAAGGGAGCGAACGTGACGGCTGTGAACGACTGGGCGCCCTCCTCCGGTGCGGCCTCGCCGCCCGACACCGGCTCGTACGGTACGTGGGACGCCTCCCAGCCCTGGGGCACCGCACCGAAGCCCGGCCGGTCGGGTGCACGGCGAGCGGTGATCGGCGTGGTCGCGGCCCTCATGACGCTGGGCGTGATCATGGCCGGGGTCATCGCCTTCGTGCTCTTCGTCGCCGACCCGGCCGGCGCGGCCGGCGGCTGCGGCGGGGGCTGACCCGGCACGGCCATCGCCCGTCCCGCTAGGGCCGAAGCAGATAGGGCAGGTTCGCCGTCAGGAACCGGCGGGGGAATTCGTCGCGCAGCCGCCACAGGCCCGCGTCGATGACGAAATGGGCCATCACCGCGCCCAGGTACGCCCCGTACAGCGCCCGTTCAAGGGCGACCGGCGAACCATGCAGGTGCGAGGCGTAGCTCAGCGCCATCCCGCCGAGGAGCGCCACGCTCATCATGAGCGCCAGCCCGATCACTCCGGGGCGCCCCCGCCGCGGCGCCCCGGCGACCAGACCGACGATCAACAGGTACTGGTAGCCGTGCGCCACGACCAGTCCGGCCACGGCGGCGTACGGGGACGTGAACACGAAGACCGGCGCGAAGAACAGCAGCGAGATCAGATAGATGATCACGAAGCCGGGCGGCCGTTGCTTCCGCTGGACCAGTGCGTACAGTCCGATCGCGACACCGGCCAGGAACACGGTGCCCGCCACCGGAAAGAGAAAACGCACGTGCGCGTCCAGGGCGACCTGCAGCAGGTCCGGATGGACCACCAGCCCCGCGATGCCGCCGACCCCGGCGACCACGATGCCCTGACGTTCCAGCCGCCGCAAGGACCCGCTGCCCTGGGCGACCCCGGCCAGCGCCGCCAGCCCCAGGTTCTGCTTCTGAAAGTGGAAGAACTGCCAGGCGAAGTAGGCGAGCAACGCCCAGGTGATCCCTTCGGCCGGCACCACGGTCGCGGCCAGCGACGTGCCTAGGATCAGCGCGATCGGCGCGATCACGTAGCGGCCCTTGTGCGCCCGGGCATGGGCACGGATTTCCGGCAGGACGTAGAACCAGGCCGTGGCGGCGACGTGCACCGAAGATCCCAGGAAGAGCAGCAGAGCCAGCGAGCGCCCGGGTGCCGCCGACCCCTCCGGTGCCAGCGCGATGGCCGCGGCGAAGGCGGCGGCCGAAAGCAGCGCCGTGCCCCCCAGCCAGACCCGCCGCAACACCCGGAACGTCCGTACGGGCGCGTACGCCGACGCCACCATCTGGCCCCCTCTTTCCGCCCCCGATAACCGAGATAGCACGAAGAATGCCATATTCGGCCAGGGGGTAGGCGGCCCTTCAAGACGGCCGGTTCTCCTCCTCCTCGGGCCTCTTGGGGACCCGGCAGGCGTACTCCAGGAAGAGCGCGGCACCCACCAGGACCAGGGCGGCCAGGAAGGTGCCGACGCTCACGAAGAAGTCGCTGCGCGGGGTGGGCTTGTCCAGGGACGACCCGAGGTAGCCCACGAAGCCGCCGAACACTCCGACCAGCACCGCCGCGGCATGCGCACTCGCCTTGCCGAGCGCCGCCATCCGCACGACGACCAGCGGTTCCACCGGTTTGGTGTCGGGTTTGCGCTGAATGCGCGCCCGGACGTTGAACCCGGTGGCGGCCTCACCCAGCGCGAGCAGCAGCAGCGTCGGGACTGCGGTCCAGGGCATCGGCGGCAATGACACGTACGTGAAACCCAGCACCGCCCACGTGATCGCCCCCACGGCGACCACGAGGACGATCAGGACCACGGGCCTGGTGGGCTTCACGCCGGCGGCTGCAATATCAACTCGCCCCTGAGGGTGACGTCGGCGGTGCCGACCGCCGCGACCAGGTCGGCCACGGCCCCGCGCCCGGGGAGTACCGCGCCGGGGTCGATGTCCGCCCACGGCACCAGCACGAAAGCCCGCTCGTGGGCGTGCGGATGCGGCAGGGTGAGATCGGGATCGTCCGAGACGACGTCGCCGAAGGTCACGATGTCGATGTCGAGCGTCCGGGGACCCCAGTGGATCACCCGTTCGCGGCGCATCGCGTCCTCGATGCTGAGCACCCGCTCCAGCAGGGTCTCCGGGGGGATCCGGGTCTCGGCCATCACCACGACGTTGAGGAAATCGGGCTGCTCGATGCCGCCCCACGGCGCGGTCTCGTAGACGGGCGACAGGGCGACGAAGGTCAGGCCCGGCGCGTCGAACAGTGCGTCGATGGCCTCCTGCAGGTTGTCCAGGCGGTCACCGAGATTGCTGCCGAGGGATAGCACGGTGCGCTGCCGGGACAGCATGTGCCCACCGGTAGGGGTGCGGTCGGGCTGAGGCGGATCAGACGCTGTCATTGGCGGCTCCTGGCTGTACTGGCCTCGTGCTGCTTCGCGGTCTACGGTCTGTCCTGCGGGTCTCGTGCCGTCTCGTGGGGGGTCTCGTGGCGGGTCTGCCGCGGTCTCGACGACGGCGGTCTCAGGGACGTGTGCGGTGGATCGACACGGCGACGTCCGCGAACGGATGGGCGATGGGGGCGCTCGGCTTGTGGACGGTGACCTCCACCTGTTCCACCTTGGGATCATCCAGACATACTCCTGCCAATCGCTCGGCGAGCGTCTCCAGGAGCTCCACCGGATCGCCTTCGACCACCCCGACCAGCCGACCGGCAAGTGTCCCATAATCGACGGTACGTGATAGATCATCCCCTGCTGCCGCCGGGCCGACATCCAGCCCGAGGACCACATCGACGACGAATTCCTGACCGAGCTCCCGCTCCGCCGGCAGCACTCCGTGCCGGCCTCTGGCCCGCAGCCCGCGCAGCTCGATCCGGTCGGTTCTCAACGGTCTATACCTCGTCATCCTCGATCTGGTTGAGCACCGGCGAACCGTGGTGCAACCACAGCCGCCACTGCCCGTCCGCGCGCACGAAGATGTTGGTCGTCACCACGCTGCCACCGGCCAGGAAACCCGTCTCGGTCTCCTCGTCCGCGGTGAGGATGTTCTCCGAGCAGGTCACGACCGCCTGGTCACCGTGCACTTCGGTCATCACGTCGGTCAGCACGAACTGGATGTAGGGCGTGTTCGCCATGATCAGCGCCCAGGAGCGCAGCACCTCGTCACGTCCCCGCAGCATGGGCCAGCCCGGATGCACACAGGTGGCGGTCGCCGCGTACGGCCCGTCCGCCCACAGCGCCGACATGCGGTCCAGATCGGCCTGCTCGAACGCCACGTAGAACTCGGCGTTCGCGGCTTCCAGATCGGTGACAGTGCTCATGAACTCACTTCCGCTCGCCTGCCCGCGTTCACCGGGCGGCTCCGATGGCAGCGGCGATCCTTACGGCATCGGCATTGGGCCGCACGTTGTGCACGCGTACGCACCAGGCGCCGCTCGCGGCGGCGATCGAGGTGATGGCCAGGGTGGCGTCGTCACAGCCGGTGAAGGGCCGCGGCGTGCCATCGGGTCCCGCCAGCAGCCTGCCCAGGAAACGTTTGCGGGACGCCCCGATGAGCACCGGGAACCCCAGCGCCCGCAGCGCATCGAAGTGCGCCAGCAACGCCCAGTTGTGCTCCTGCCGCTTGGCGAACCCCAGCCCCGGATCAACCACGATCTTCGAAGGTTCGACGCCCGCCTCGGCGACCGCCTCCGTACGGCGCCGCAGCTCGTCGGTGACCTCCCGTACGACATCGTCGTAGACGGCCCGCGAGTACATGTCGTGGCTGTGCCCGCGCCAGTGCATCACGACGTACGGTACGCCCGTCTTCGCCACGATCTGCGGCATCTCAGGGTCGCCCAGACCGCCGCTGACATCGTTGACCAGCCCGGCTCCCGCCAGAACCGCCGCCTCGGCCACCTCGGCCCGCATCGTGTCCACGCTCACGTGGACGCCCTCGGCGACGAGCGCCTCCACGACCGGGACCACCCGGCGCAGTTCCTCGGTCAGCGACACCCGCTGAGCCCCCGGGCGGGTCGATTCCCCGCCCACGTCCACAAGATCGGCGCCCTCGGCGACGAGGTTCAGCCCGTGCCGGATGGCCGCGTCCGGATCGAACCAGGATCCGCCGTCGGAAAAGGAGTCGGGGGTCACATTGACCACGCCCATGACGAGGCAGCGGCCTGGATCAGGCAGCCCCGCCACGACGCTCTCGGTCATGGCGAACAGCCTATGCCTTGGCGGAGTCCGCCCCGTCCGCCCCCTGTGCCACTGTCCGAGTCCCCGCGACGGGCACCTTGGGAGGGCGCCGCCAGCCGGGCACGCGCAACCTGGGCCAGACGATGAAGGCCTCGGCCTCGAGGGCGGCCAGCGCGATCCGCGGGGCGTCGTTCAGCCCCGGGTAGACGAAGAAACGCGGTTCCCATACCGGCTGGAACTTGGCGTTGAACTTGTAAAGCGACTCGATCTGGAACCAGCGGGACAGGAAGACCAGCAGCCCCCGCCAGGCCCGAAGCACCGGGCCGGCGCCGATCCGCTCCCCCCGGGCCAGCGCGGCCCGGAAGACGGCGAAGTTCAGCGACACCTTCTTGACGCCCAGCGCGGGGGCGGCCTTGAGCGCTTCGACGATCAGGTAGTCGTTGAGGCCCGGCTGAGCGGCCCGGTCCCGCCTCATCAGGTCCAGCGACAGCCCGTCCTTGCCCCAGGGCACGAAATGCAGGAAGGCGTGCAGCTCACCGTCCTTGATGGCGGTCGCGATGGCGCACTCGCCGTCGCCGCGCTCCCCGACCCGGCCGAGCGCCATCGAGAACCCTCGCTCGGTGTCGCTTCCGCGCCAGGCGTTGGCCTGATCCCACAGCGCCTTGAGCTCCTCCGGGGCGAAGTCCTGCTCGCGCCGGATCTCCGCCTTGTAGCCCTGCCGGGCGACCCGGTTGACCATCTGCCTAACGTTGCGCATCGCCCGGCCTTCGAGGCTGAAGTCGGAGGCGTCCATGATGGCCTCGTCGCCCAGTTCGAGCGCGCTCAGCCCGGTCTCCCGGCACCAGACCTCGGCGCCGTGCTCACTGCAGCCCATCACGCCCGGTACCCAGGCATGCCGGTCGGCCTCTTCCATGAACGCGTGGATGGCGCCGGGCCAGGCCTCCGGGTCACCGAGCGGATCGGCGCCGGCCAGCATCACCCCTGAGACGACCCGGTAGGTGATGCACGACTTGCCGGTGGGCGACCAGATGACGCTCTTGTCCCGGCGCAGCGAGAAGTAGCCGAGCGAGTCACGGTGCCCCTGCTTGGCGAGCAGGTCCCTGATCTGCTCCTCGTCCTCGGCCGACAGCGCCGGGGCGGGCTCGGCCGGCCGCAGGAACAGGAACACCGCGACCAGCCCGGTGAACAGGCCGAGCGCGCCCAGGACCAGGCTGAACAGATCGTTGCGCCGGTCCGAATGGAAGGTGACCGGGCCGTGCAGGCCGAACAGGCCCATGACGACGTGCTGCAACCGTTCGAAGAAGGAGTAGTCGCCGACCAGGTTCCGGGAGTTGAAGGCGATGAAGACCAGTCCGATCAGGACGCTGGTCCCGGCGAGCAGGCCGCCGGTGTAGACCGCCCTCCACCGGGTCCGCGGATCCCCGACCGCGTAGAACTCGTCGCGGTAGTGGATCAGCGCGGCGAGCATGACGGCGGTGACCACAGCATCGCCGATGGCCAGGTTCTTGACGACGTGGAAGACGATGCTCACGGCCAGCAGCACCACGACGGCGCGCCAGGCCCGGCGCTTGCGTCGCCGTAGCGCGTGCGACAGCAGGAGCAGGACGAGCCCGGTGATGACCGTGGCCGTACGGGCGGCGTTGCTGAGGGCACCGGGGATGACCTCGGTCGCCTTGAGCACCCGGTGGTGCCACTCGGGGGCTATCCCGCCGACGACGTCGAGCAGGCCGGTGAGCATGGCCAGCCAGCCGGCGACCGCCGGAACCCATCTGCGTCGCCGCCGGCGATCGAGCACAGCTCCCGGGGCCTCGGGCTTGGTGCCGTCCGGGCCGCTTGCCGACTCATGCTTCGTCTCCACCATCACGGCCCCAAAGACTAACTAGCCCTGCCCTTCCCTGCCGCCCGAGTGGCGAGGCCGGGGCAGAGCAGAAAGGCCATATCCATCACACTAAGTGCTAAAACGGACGCAACGGCTGCGGTTCCGTCAAGCTACACCGACACGGCGGGGCCCACACAGTGTTGTACGGGTCTTCGCGGGATCCCAGGGCCCACGGGGTGACAGTCGCAAACCGGTGCCTTCCGGCACGCCCGGACCACGCTCGGACCACAGTCGGCTACTGCCTGCCGAGGATGAGGCTCATCGCCTCGGCGCGGGTCTCGGAGTGCTCCCGGAAGTCGCCGCGGACGGCCGACGTCACCGTCTTGGCACCCGGCTTTCGCACACCGCGCATGGTCATGCACAGATGCTCGGCCTCGATCACCACGATAACGCCCCGGGGCTCCAGGACCCGCATCAGAGCATCGGCGATCTGGCTGGTCAACCGCTCCTGCACCTGAGGGCGGCGGGCGTAGACGTCCACCAGGCGCGCCAGCTTGGACAGCCCGGTGATGTGTCCCTTCTTGTTGGGCGTGTAGCCGACATGGGCGACCCCGTGGAAGGGCACCAGATGGTGCTCACAGGTCGAGTAGAGCTCGATGTCCTTGACCAGCACCATCTCGTCGTGGTCGGCTTCGAACACCGTCGTCAGCGCGTCCTCGGGGGTCTGCCGCAGCCCGGCGAACTGCTCCGCGTAGGCGCGGGCGACCCGGGCGGGGGTGTCGCGTAGCCCATCACGGTCGGGATCCTCCCCGATCGCGAACAGTATCTCGCGCACCGCCCGCTCGATCCGAGGGTGGTCGAAGCCGGAATCACCGGCTTCGACCACCGACTCATCGGGTACCTGAGCCACCTGGATCAGCTCTCGTGCTCACCCGCGACGGAATCAGATACGGATCCCGTGGCGGACTGGCCGTTGCCCTGGTTCTTCGTGAGGTCCGCGACGTCCTTGGGACCCATCAGGGCCAGCTCCTTGGGCGTCAGGACCGGCGGCCGGTCCGAGGGCACCCGCTTACCGTAGCCCGTGTAGGACTTCTGCAGCGGGAGCTTCTCGATGGGCGCGAAGACGGCGAGCACCTGGTCCTTGGTCAGGGTCTCCTTGTCCATGAGCTGCAGCACGAGGTCGTCGAGCACGTCGCGGTAGCGGACCAGGATCTCCCAGGCCATGTCGTGCGCGGACTCGATGTAACGGCGGACCTCGTCGTCGATCGCCGAGGCGATGTCCTCCGAGTAGTCGCGCTCGTGGCCCATGTCGCGGCCGAGGAAGACCTCGCCCTGACCGGTGCCGAACTTACGGGCGCCCAGCCGCTCGCTCATGCCGTACTCGGTGACCATGTTCCGCGCGATCGAGGTGGCCTTCTCGATGTCGTTGGCGGCACCGGTGGTCGGCTCATGGAAGACCAGCTCCTCAGCCGTCCGGCCGCCCAGCAGCATCGCCAGCTGGTCGGTCATCTCCGAACGGGTGGTGAGGAACTTGTCCTCCATCGGCAGGGTCATGGTGTAGCCCAGGGCCCGGCCTCGCGGCAGGATCGTCACCTTGTGCACGGGGTCCGCGTTCGGCAGCGCGTGCGCCACCAGTGCGTGACCACCCTCGTGGTAAGCGATGATCTTCTTTTCGGACTCGGACATGACCCGGGTCTTGCGCTCCGGGCCCGCCATGACGCGGTCGATGGACTCCTCGAGCGTGGCCATGTCGATCTGACGGCGATCGAACCGGGCGGTCAGCAACGCCGCCTCGTTGATCACGTTGGCCAGGTCGGCGCCGGTGAACCCGGGGGTCCGCCGGGCGATGATGTCCAGCTCGACGTCTGGCGCGAACGGCTTGCCGCGCCCGTGCACCCGCAGGATGCCCTTACGGCCCTCGAGGTCGGGCCGGTCGATGACGACCTGGCGGTCGAAACGGCCGGGCCGCAGCAGCGCCGGGTCCAGGATGTCGGGCCGGTTGGTGGCGGCGATCAGGATCACGCCGCCCTTGACGTCGAAGCCGTCCATCTCGACGAGCAGCTGGTTCAGCGTCTGCTCACGCTCGTCGTGCCCGCCACCGAGGCCTGCGCCACGGTGCCGGCCGACGGCGTCGATCTCGTCGATGAAGATGATCGCCGGCGCGTTCGCCTTGGCCTGCTCGAACAGGTCACGGACCCGGGAGGCACCGACACCGACGAACATCTCGACGAAGTCGGAACCGGAGATCGAGTAGAACGGCACCCCGGCCTCACCGGCGACGGCCCGGGCGAGCAGGGTCTTACCGGTGCCGGGCGGGCCGTAGAGCAGCACGCCCTTGGGGATCTTGGCGCCGATGGCCTGGAACTTGGCCGGGTTCGCGAGGAAGTCCTTGATCTCCTCGAGCTCCTCGATGGCCTCGTCGGCCCCGGCCACGTCGGCGAACGTGGTCTTGGGGGTGTCCTTGGTGATCAGCTTCGCCTTGGACTTCCCGAAGTTCATGACCCGGGAGCCGCCGCCCTGCATCTGGTTCATGATGAACAAGAAGATCAACACGACCACCACGATGGGCAGCAGGCTGAACAGCAGGCTCAGAAAGAAGCTCTGCTTGGGCACCTCGACGTTGTAGTTACCGGGGAGCTTGCCCGCATCGGCCTGCTGCTGGAGCAGCTTCTGGAGCTCGACCCCCTGACCCTCCACCCAGGAGGCGGACATCTTCTTGCCGCCGTTTTCCTTGTTGAGGGTGACCTCGATCCGCTGATCCTTGTCGATGATCTTGGCGGAATTGACCTTGCCGGTCTCAATGGCTGAAATGACCTTGGAAGTGTCGGCCTTGTCGGACGAACTGGGGTTGACGCCCCAGAAGACCAGGGCCACCAAGAGACCGAACAACAGGACCCATAGCAGTGGTCCGCGGAAGTAGCGCTTCACGTCCATTTATCCGGTTACCCCTTCCGGGGCCCTTCCTCCTGACCAGCGTCTGTGAAAACCTCACCGGGCCCGACGGCCCGCCGAGGCGACCTCCCAAAGTGTGACCGCCCCGCTTTGCAGCCGGGATACCGAAGGTACACCGGCATGGGAAGGGCCGCAGCCCGCGCACTCCATCGATCATCCGGCGTACTCACACTTCGAAACGTGCAACGTCCCGCCCAGTCTGGTTGTTCCCCAGGACGGTCCGCCTGCGTTCCACCGTACTGTCAAGAGGGCGGTTATGCCCGCCCACCGTAGACGTGCGGGGCAAGTGTCCCGACGAAGGGCAGGTTGCGATACTTCTCCGAGTAGTCCAGGCCGTAGCCGATGACGAACTCGTTGGGAATATCGAACCCGATGTACTTCACCTCGACGTCGGTCTTGACCGCATCGGGCTTGCGTAGCAGGGCGCAGATCTCCAGCGAGGCCGGATACCGCGACTGCAGGTTGCTGACCAGCCAGGATAGCGTCAGTCCGGAGTCGACGATGTCCTCCACGATCAGCACATGCCGACCGGAGATGTCCGCGTCGAGGTCCTTGAGGATGCGTACCACCCCCGACGACTTCGTGCCCGAGCCGTACGACGACACGGCCATCCAGTCCATCTCGACATGTGAATGCAGCGCGCGGGCCAGATCGGCCATCACCATCACCGCGCCCTTGAGCACTCCCACGATGAGCAGGGCCTCGCCGGCGTAGTCGGCATCGATCTGTGCGGCCAGCTCGCGGATCTTCGCTTGTAGCTGATCCTCGGGAATGAGCACCTTCGCAAGGTCGGCACCCAGGTCGTTCTCGTCCACCCCACCCTGCCTCTCCACGATCAACGGCACGGTGGCCGTTCTCCCCCGCCCAGCCGGACACGATCACCTGGATCCGGATGGACCGAAGAGCAGCTTGCCATACCGGCGGAACGCTCGTACGCCCCCGGGCAGGTCAACGTGCCGTTGCCCGTGCCAGGCCGTGACCAGCCGATCCATTTCGTCCACGTGAATGGCGGCCAGCCCACCCGGTGAGCCGCCCGCCTCGATGGCGAGTCTCCTGAGAACCCGGGTCCGTACGGCTCGCGGCAGCGCGGCGAGTGCGGCGACGTCCGGCTCGCGGACGGTGGCGGCCCAGGCATCGAGGGCGTCGGCATCGTCACGCAGCAGCCTGGCGGTGCGGGCCAGCGCCTCGGCCACTCCGGGGCCCAGGGTCCGTTCCAGGGCGGGCAGTGCCTCGCGCCGGACCCGGACCCGGGTATAGGAGGGATCGCCGTTGTGGGGGTCGTCCCAGGGACTCAGGCCCATGGCCAGGGCGGCCCGCCTGACGGTCGCCCGGTCCAGACCCAGCAGCGGGCGGCGATAGCGGATCACGCCACCCGGGCGGGGCGACCCCCGCTCGAACGCCGCGGGCATCCCGGCCAGCGACCTGGCACCCGAGCCACGGCCCAGCCCGAGCAGCACGGTCTCGGCCTGGTCGTCGAGGGTGTGCCCCAGCAGCACGGTGGCCTCCAGCCGGAGCGCCGAGGCGTCCAGGGCCGTGTAGCGCGCCGCGCGGGCCGCCGCCTCGGGGCCGCCCGGGCCGTCCACCTTCACCGCGACCGATCCGGCCGGGTCGAGGCCCAGCCCGCGCAGGGTCCGTACGACCTCGTCCGCGCGCTCCGCCGAGCCCTCCTGCAGCCCGTGGTCGACGGTGATCCCGCCGGCCTGGTGCCCGGATCGGGTCGCCTCGAAGGCCAGCGCTCCGGCGAGGGCGAGTGAATCGGCTCCTCCGCTGCAGGCGGCGAGCACCATGCCGCCCACCGGGAGTTCGGCGAGCACGGCACGGACCGCCCGCCGGACGGTCGCGACGGCCGGATCAGGTCCCACCCGGAGTCTTCCCCCGCCTGCTCAGGTGACGTCGTCGCCCGGCCGATGGCCGGGGCCACCCGCCCCGGGGCCGTCCGAACCGGGGCCACCCGCCTCGGGGGCGGCGGAGTCAAAGGCGCCGAGGTCGGGAGCGTCGGGCACACCCGGGCCACCCGGGGTGAGTTCGGCCGGGTCGGGGCCGGCCGTGATCGTGGTGCCGTTGACCCGGGCGATCCAGGCGGCCGGGTTCTTGATCTCCTCGTGGGTCGGCAGCGTCTCGGGCGACGTCCAGACCTTGTTGAAGCCGTCCATGCCGGCCTGTGCGACCACCTCGCGGACGAAGTGCGACCCCTCGGCGTACTGCTTCATCTTCAGGTCGATGCCGAGCAGCCGGCGGATGGTCTTGTCCAGCTGTGAGCTGCCGTCGCGACGGCCCTGGAAACGGGCCCTGATCTCCGCGACCGACGGCACCACTTGCGGGCCGACCGCGTCCATGACGTAGTCGCCGTGCCCCTCGACCAGGGTCATCACCGCGGTGAGCCGCCCGAGGATCTCGCGCTGCTCCGGCGACTGGATGGCGTCGATCAGGTTGGAGTCGCCGCCGCGCACCGCGTCCGCCACGGCGTCGGCGACGTCGCGCAGCCGCTCCAGCAGCGCACCCGGATCGAGGTTGGAGGCCAGCAGGAACTCCGTCATCTGCTCCTGCACGTAGGTGCGCAGCCACGGCACCGAGGCGAACTGAGCGCGGTGCGTCTCCTCGTGCAGGCAGACCCAGAGCCGGAAGTCCCGCGAGTCCACCCCGAGCTCCTGCTCGACATGGACGATGTTCGGCGCGACCAGGGTCAGCCGGCCGGTTGGCGCCCGGCCGTCCGGGTCCGGCGGCAGGAACAGCTCGTACTGGCCGAGCACCCGGCTGGCCATGTAGGCGAGCAGCGCGCCGACCTGGGCCCCGGTGACCCGGGACCCGACGGCCTGCACCACGAAGCCGGCCGGGCCGCCGCTGAGCGGCCCGGAACCGCGCTTGGCGGACAGCTGATCCATCAGGGGCTCCAGCACCACCCGGAAGCCGTCGATGTTGGCCCGGATCCAGCCCGGCCGGTCGACCACGACGGCGGGTGAGGGATCGAGCGCCCCGTCCATGCCGGTGAAGTCCCGGACGTGCCCCTGGGCCACCTGCGAGAGCTCGCGGAGCTCGGTGACGACCTGGTTCGCCTCGTCCTGGCTCACCTGCGGCCCAGGGCGCACCAGACGAGTCCCCGTCTGTACGGCCGTGTTCCAGTCGATCATTGTGCTCACTGCGACTCACTCCGCTCGACGCTCATGCACATTGCCGCGTTCTCCACGGTACGACGTTCGACTGTGCCAACGATCGAACGCTCAGGTTTTCTCCCCAGACGAAGCCAGCCGAACCAGATCGAGCGTGAGAGACCACACGTCATGGTGACCGCGGACCGGGCGCCCTGGCCGGGGCTGACAGGCGCGGCTAACAGCCGCAGCCGGCGACGGCGGTGGCGAGCAGGTCGAGTGAGCTCCGGGTCGCGGCGACGTCCTTGACCTTGTTGGCCATGAAGGCGAAGGCCAGCAGCCGGCCGTCCGCGTCGTAGGCCAGCCCGGCGAGGGTGCTCACGTCCGAGAGCGTGCCGGTCTTGGCCCGCACGAGTCCGGCCGCGGTCTGCGTGGTGGGCCCGAGGTAGCGGCCGGAGAGCGTGCCCGAGAATCCGGCGACCGGCATACCGGTGATCACCGAGCGCAGCTCGGGGTGCCTCCCGGATGCGGCCAGCGACAAGACCCGGGCCAGCCCTTCCGGGGTGATCATGTTCTTGATCGACAATCCACTGCCGTCGAAGGTCTGCACACCCTGGGACACGCCCAGGCCGGCCAGCGCGTCGTGTACGCCCTTCGCGACGCCGGCGAAGTCGGGCGTCAACCGCTGCTTGATCGCCACCTGCCGGGCCATCGCCTCGGCCAGATCGTTGTCGCTGGTGGTCAGCAGCTGCTCCACCAGCGCGGACACCGGTGGTGACTGCACGGCGGCCAGCTGGGTGGCGCCCTTGGCGGCGACCACCCGATTTCCCGGCCGGACGGTGATTCCGTAGCGCTGCAACTGCCGGCCGAAGACCTGGACCGCCGTGGTGACGGGGTCCTGCACCCGCGGCGCCGTGTCGACGCCCGGGGTGACGCGGCCCTCGTCGATCATGAGCGCGGTGACCGGTGCGGCCTCGCCGTCCTTGAGGTAGTTCGGCTTCCAGCCGGGAGCGGTGCGCGAGCCCCCATACAGCGAGGCGTCGAAGTCCAGCCGCACCTGGGTCTTGCCGGTCCGCTTGAGCGCGGCGGCGGTCTGCCTGGCCAGCTCGACGATGGAGGCCGGCCTGGGGTAGGCCGCCGCGAGTCGCGCCGGGGTCACCGCGGGGCCGGCGAGCGTCGGGTCGCCGCCGCCGACGAGCACGACGCCGCTTCCGCTTCCGCTCTGCACGACCTTGGTGGTCAGCCTGTGGTCGGGGCCGACGGCGGCGAGCACCGCCGTGGAGGTCACGAGTTTCGTGGTGGAGGCGGGCACCGCGGCCTTCCCGCCACGCTGGTCGAACAGCACCCGCCGGGTGGCGGCGTCGATCACCACTGCGTTGATCTCCGGACGGAGCAATCCGGCGAGCCGCGAACTCAATGCCGTTGCGGTGGGGACGGGCGCCGCCGCGTCGGCGGCGGGCAGCGGAGCACCGTTCGATCGGACCAGGTCACGGCTCGCCACGGCCGCCGGCCGGGGTTCGAGATTGCGGGCCGGTGTGAGTTTGACCACTGCGAAAGCGGCACCGACAGTGAAGATATGAAGGAGAAACAGTGTAACCATGGCCACGACGCGATCTCGTCTCAGCACCAGAACCCCCTCCTCCCCAACCGGCACGCCTCTACGTGCGACATTCTTATATCGGCAACACTCACCCACGGGGGCTTCGCCCCCAGGTAACCCCGACAATTGACGTAAGTATCGTGCATCGTGCATCGACCGCGCGGGGAGCGGAGGACATAGTGGAATTCGACGTCACCATCGAGATCCCCAAGGGCCAGCGCAACAAATACGAGATGGACCATGAAACCGGCCGGATCCGGCTGGACCGCATGCTGTTCACCTCGACGCAGTACCCGGCCGACTACGGGTTCGTGGAGGGCACGCTAGGCGAGGACGGCGACCCGCTGGACGCCCTTGTGCTGCTCCAGGAGCCCACCTTTCCGGGATGCCTGATCCGCTGCAGGGCGGTCGGGATGTTCCGGATGACCGATGAGGCCGGCGGCGACGACAAGGTGCTCTGCGTCCCGTCGACCGACCCACGCAGCGAACACCTGCGCGACATCCACCACGTTCCGGAGTTCGACCGGCTGGAGATCCAGCATTTTTTCGAGGTCTACAAGGATCTCGAGCCCGGCAAGTCGGTCGAGGGCGCGTCCTGGGTCGGCCGGGTGGAGGCCGAGATCGAGATCGAGCGGTCGCGCAAGCGGGCCGAGGATGTGGATCACGGCCACTGAGCACGACCCCGGTGGCCGGCGTCACGGCCGAGCCGTGAACCGATGGCCGGTGGTGCGGCGGCCCGGTGCGTGATCATGTGATCGTGCGTCCGCCTGATGAGGGCAGAACGACCACTGCGATCACGCACCGCGGCCTTCGCTTCCCGGTGGCCTGTGCGTTCCATCAGCCGGCCGGGCGGGTGGCACCGATGAACCCGTTGCGCCAGATGGACGAGATACGGACCCGGCCGCCGGTGTAAGGCGCTTCGACCATCTGCCCGCGGCCGATGTAGATGCCCACATGGTGAATGGTGTGCGGATCCCCGGTGTCACTGGCGAAAAAGACCAGATCGCCCGGGCGGAGCTGGTCGGGTGGGACGTGCGGCCCGGAGGTCCATTGGGTTCCGGTCCAGTGGTCGAGCCGGACCCCGGCTCTGTTCCAGGCGTAGAGCGCGAGACCCGAGCAGTCGAAACCCCTGGTTCCCGAGCCCTGGGCAGTGCCGTAGGTGGGGCCGGAGTCGGTGCCACCGCCCCAGGAGTACGGCGTGCCGAGCCAGTTCAGTGCCGCCCGCACCGCGACGGCGCCTCGGCTGGAATCCCCCAGCAGCCCGGCGAAGCGGCCGCCATGTCGTGACCACGCCGCGGCGGCTCGGGCCTGTTCCAGTGCCAGCTCGCGCCGCCGGCCGAGATCCGCGGCGTGCGCCTGAGCCTTGCCGAGCTGCTTGACCAGCTCCGCCTTGACCTGCCCGATCCGCTGGACCTCCGAACGCTGCCGCGCCGCCGCCCCCTCGGCCGCCTGCTTGGCGTCCGCGGCGGCCTTGGTCGCCGCCTGCTGGGCACGCACCGCCTCCTGTGCCTGACCGCGGAAAAGGTCGGCGACCACTTTTGCGGCCCGCATCCGCTCGACCGCCCCCGCCTGCCGGTTCGCGAGGACCTCGACCATCCCGGCCCGGTCCAGGAACCCCTGCGGCCCGCCGTCGCCGGAGACGGCGGCGCTCAGCCCGTTGACCCCGGTCTCCATCCGGTACGCCTGGCCCGCGAACGCCGCCAGCTGCTCGCGGAACTGCTCGTAGCTCTGCTGCGCGCGCAGCAGGCGCTGTTGAGCGGCCTGATTCGCCTGGTCGGCCTGGGTCAGCTTGACGTACTCGCCGTTGTAACGTTCCATCGCCATTTCGGCGGTGTCGGCGAGCCGCTCGAGCTCACCATCGGCCATCGCCAGCCGGGCCTTGATCCGGCCCACCGCCGCGGCACGATCCCGTACGACCTGTTTGCTCTTAGCGACCTCATGCGCGCTGGGTCCGGGCTCTGCCCCCGCTGAGCCGCCCGCGGTGGCCAGGACGAGTGCCGCGCTCACCGACATGGCGGCCAGGCAGATCTTCCGGGGCTTATGCGGTGGCGACACAACGGCCCCCCCTTCGATCAACTCAGCGTCCGCGAGCAATGACCAAGGGTAATCAACCTGAGGCGCAGAGTGAACTTAGATCACATGGAACTCACGAGTTACTACCCTCCCGTTACTCCCTCACACCACATCCGTAACATTCAGTGATCTTGAGTCGGCGCGGTTACCGGTGGCGCCGACCTGGGGGGCGCCGGATCGGAGGCGGGCGGGGAAGGATCGGGAGGGGGCGAAGAGGGCGGCTGCCCCGAACCGGTGGGAGTCGGGCTGGGGACGGTGGGTGACGGGTCGGGGGACCCTCCGGGCTCCCCACCCGGTTCGCCTGGGCCTTCCGGCACGCCCGGCCAGGATTGGTGGACATGGATCGGCGGCGACTGCGGGGCCGCACCCGGGGCGGGCGACTGCCTGACACCCAGCGGAACGGCCGCCGGCACCGACGATCCCGCGACACCGCCGGGCCCCTCCCCCACGCTTCGCGGAGCGGACGGCGCGTTGACGATACCGGGCCGGGCGCTGGCGGTGGCCCGGCCCTCAGAGGCGATCGTCCGGACGCCGCGCGAGCGCTCGCAGACCAGGCTGCCCAAGACCGAACCGACCACGCCCATGGCGACGAGCGCCACGACCGCGACCACCGTCCTGGTCCGCCACCGGCGCCGGCGCCGGTCCCTCGTGGCTCCCGGGCCGCCGCCGGCCGGCAGCCGCCCGCGTGGTCGCCGGGGGAATCCGCTGGAGGCGAGCTCACCGGTCCGGGTGGCGACGAGCAAGCGGTAGCCGGCCAGCTCGGGGTCGGTGAAGCAGCTCATCACCCGAGTTCGCAGCTCCTGGGGCGGCAGGGCCGTGGGCAGCATGCCGTACACCTTCGCCGCTGAGATCGCTCGCTGCCGATAGGCCCCGCAGACCTCGCAGCCGCGGGCGTGCAGGAGCAGCCGTCCGCGCAGGTCCGCGGTGAGCTCGCCGCGGCGGTCGCGGAGAACCGCCGCCCGCCCGTCGCAGCCGTACGGTCCCTCATGGGCCAGCAGCTCGGCGGTGAGCGCCGTCTCGAGCTCGGAATGGGCCTCGTCCAGCGTCTCCGCCAGGTTCTTGACGGGCAGTCCGACCACGGCGGCCAGCTCGGCGTCCGCCAGCCGGTGGCGCTCGCACAGCTCGAGAAGCTCCCTGCTGAGCGGCGTCAGCCCCATCACCGCCCGCCAGGCCATGACGCGCTGATCGACGTCGGTCTGGTCGTGGGTGGCGATCGGCATGTCCGGCTTCTGGTTGGGCAGGGGCAGTCTGCGACAGCACTCGAGCCGGGCGATCGCGTACAGCCAGGGACCGAGGCGATCCGGATCGCGCAGCCTGTCGATGTGCGCCTCGGCCACGATGAGCGTGTCCCGCAGCGCCACCTCGGCGGCATCGTGGCCACGCAGCTGGAACCAGCAGTAGCCGTAGAGCCGGGCGGCGTAGGAGTCGTAGACCGCGCCGACGGCGTCAGGGTCTCTCGATTGCAGGGCCTCGACCAGAAGACGGTCATCCATATCACTGAAGGTAGGTGTTCAACCACTCTGCGTTCGGCGGTTTCCGAAGATCGGCCGCCGGTGGCGCAGAAATGAACTCCGTCAGCCGGAGACCCGGGCGATTCCGGACTCGGCGCATCCGGCCAGCAGACCGCCCAGTCCGAAGGCCTCGACCGGCCCGATCGCGCCGGTACCGCTCGTATTCCCGTCCAGGGCCTGACGGGCTCCCCAGGCCAGCATGCGGGCACTGAACTCGTAAGGATCGGTGCCGGACAGATGGACCTCCGCGAGCGGCAGGCCCGTCGCGTCGTAGACGATAGCCACCACCCGCGCCGTCAGGGTCGCCCGGTAAGGCCGGCGCCGGGCGAACCGGGCCATGAGCCGCAGGGTGGGACGGCCCACCCGGGTGAGCAACGGGCTGGGGATCCGCGCCGTCAGCCGGGTGGCCGCACCGAGCATGCCGACGTAGACGTCGATCGCCTGCAGTTCGCCGTTCAACCGGGGCAGCGTGAAGTGCTCCCCGGCCGCCATGGTCACCGCCGGGCGGATCCGGTCGCCGACGGTGAAGTCGCGCACCTGCGGGCGACACTCCTGGACGACGCCCTTCCGGTAGGTGAATCCGGGCATCCCGAAAATCGGGGCGATCGACTCCAGGGTGCCCGCACTGGCTCTCGGCCACAGGCTGCCACCGCCGACGAAGTAGCCGACGTCGACCCGGGACGCGGCGTCCCCGACCTCGTCGAGCGCGATGGCGGCGGCGAGTGTGCCCGCGACGGAGCAGTAGGCCATCGCGGGGATCAGGGTGGCGCCCCGCCGCTCGGCACGCGGGCCGTACACCTCGAAGACGTCCCGGACGAAGGGCGCCTCGCCCGTCGAGTCGAGGTAGATCGCGCCCGCATCGATGGCCGCCTCCAGCGCGGGCGTGCCCTTCTGCAGGAAGGGTCCGACGGTGGTGGCCAGCACGTCGCCCGGCCGCACGAGTGCCCGCATCGCGACCGGGTTGGTCGCATCGGCGACGACGATGGGCACATCGGTTCCGAGTTCGGCTGCCAGCCTGACCAGTGCGGTCCGGTCGCGCCCTACTAGCACGGGGCGGGCGCCCGATTCGGTCAGCGCGCCGGCGGCCAGCCGTCCGAGGGAGCCGGTGGCACCGAGAAGAACGATACGACCGCCTGTTTCGGTCATAAACGGAGGTTACTGGCGAGCCACTCTGTATCGGTAGGCTCCTTCAGTCAACATCGGCGGAAGAATCCGTTCCGCGGCGGCGGCGAGCGCGGCGACCTCGGCCCCCGTGAAGATCACCGGTTGTGCGTCGATGAAACGCGCCAGCCGCCGGACCGGCTGGAACGTGACACCACCGTGCTTCAGTCCGCCCCGGGGCAGGCGGGCCCCGTGCACGGAGATCACCGGGGACACGTGGACGATCTGATCCAGCTCGTCCGCGAAGACCTCCGCGACCGTTTTCGCCGCATGGGCCGCCGTGGCGTGCAGGCCGATCAGTGGACGGCGACCGGCCCAGACCCGGCGATGGTCGGCCCAGATCCGCACTCCCCAGGTCCATCGGCGGCTGGCGATCGTGTAGACGCCGGTGAGCCCGATCACCAGATGGTCGAGGTTGACCGTGGGCGTGTCCGGAAGCACCCGGTCGTGCATGACGTGGAAGGCGGCCGGGTCGAGCCCGGCGAGGCGGCGGCCGGTGCGCCGCTCGGCCAGGGCCCCCTGCCGCCAGCTGGTGGCGCGGCCGGGCCGGTTGCGCAGATAGATGGCGTGCGCACCGAAGAGACCGGCCGCCGTGGCCAGCCCGGTCCACACCCCCGCCAGGGCGGCGACGAGGATCCCGCCGGCGCCCGCCACCACCAACCGGACGACGACGCGTTCCTGGCGGTGCTCGCCGGACAGCATGCGGTAGCGGGCCCACGCCGAGGCCCCGGCGCCGCTACCCGCTCCGCGCACCCGAGCCCTCCCCTCCCGGACCGGCCACCTGTGGCAATGAGGCCAGGGTGCTGTCAAGAGGGTGATTGTTCAAGGACTTTGACCAGGTCGTGGCCGCTTTCTCGCCCACACGATGACCTCTTGTCATCCTCCACGTCCGGGTATGCGAAGGATGTTGTGGTTCGCCCACTGCGGGGGCTCCGCCACTCCTCAGCGCCACGGGACCCGGTCGCCGGCCGAACCGCTCCGGGGCCCGACGTTGACACTGTCATAATTACAGTGTCATCATGGGTCCATGGAACGTACCTGGACGATCACCGAGCTGGCCGGGGAGGCCGCCGCGATCCTCGCGGCGGACCCGGCCGCGCCCGCCGACCAGGTGAACGGGCGGGTGCGGGACATGCCCAACGAGCGGCTGATCCGGTGGTACACCACCATCGGGCTGATCGACCCCCCGCTGGCCCGCCGCGGCCGGACCGCGCTCTACGGGCAGCGGCATCTGCTGCAGCTCGTCGCGGTCAAGCGACGGCAGGCGGCGGGCCTGACCATCGCCGAGATCCAGACCGAGCTGGCCGGCGCTCCCGACGACACCCTGCGGGCGATCGCCCGGCTGCCCGACATCGTTCCGGAATCCCACGCCGGCCCGGTCGCTCACCGGGAACGTTTCTGGACCGCGGCGCCCGCCGCCGCCCCCACCAGCGTGGTTCCCACCAGCGTGGTTCCCACCAGCGCGGTCCCCGCCACAGGTCCCGCCGCTCCGGTGCGCGCGGTCGCCGCGCGGGCGCGCCCGGTGGAGTGGGACCGTGCCGCTCCGCCCACCGCGGTGCACGGCGTACGGCTCGCTCCCGGCGTGACGTTGCTGCTCGACGGCGGCACGGCGCCCGGGGCCGATGACCTGGCGGCGCTCGCCGTCGCCGCCCGTCCCGTACTCGACGAACTGCACCGGCGCGGCCTCCTCGCCGGCTCACCCATCCCCGCCGACCAGCCCGTCCACGACATCTCCCCCGGGAGTTCACCATGACCGTGCACATCGCCCCCTTGCCCGACGAAGTTCCCTCTCTCCCCGACGCGGGGCTGGGCGCGCTCACCACCGGCAGGGGCAATCTGCCTCTGGACTCCGTGGACGTCCACGCGTCCGTGACCGGGCTGGCGGCCGGCATCGAGGTGACCCAGGGGTTCCGTAATCCCTTCGGCGTCCCGCTCGAGGCGACATACGTCTTCCCGCTCCCGGATCGCGCGGCCGTCACGGCGATGCGCATGGAGGCCGCCGACCGGGTGATCGAGGGCACCCTGAAGGAACGCGGCCAGGCCCGGCAGGACTACGACACCGCCATCGCCGCCGGGCAGCGCGCCGCGATCGCCGAGGAGGACCGGCCCGACATCTTCACCATGCGGGTCGGCAATATCCTGCCCGGCGAGCGGGTGACCGTGCGGCTGACGCTCAGCCAGCCGCTCCCCTACGAGGACGGTGCCGCGACCTTCCGGTTCCCGCTGGTCGTCGCGCCTCGCTACATTCCCGGCAGGCCGCTCGACGACCTCGCGGCCGGGGACGGCGTCGAGCCCGACACCGACGCGGTCCCGGACGCCTCCCGGATCAGCCCGCCGGTGCTGCTGCCCGGTTTCCCTGATCCGGTACGGCTGTCATTGACCGTGGACCTCGACCCGGCGGGCCTGCCGCTGAGCGAGCTCCGCTCCAGCCTGCACGTGGTCGCCACCGAGACCGCCGCCGACCGGACCATCCTGCGGCTGCAGCCGGGAGAGCGCCTCGACCGCGACTTCATCCTGCGGCTGGGATTCGCGCCCCGGGAGTCCTCGTCACTGGCCCTGGTGCCGGACTCGTCCGGCCTGGAGGGCACCTTCACGCTGACCGTGCTGCCCGGCGGAACCGCGGCGCCCCGGCCCCGTGACGTGGTCCTGGTGATCGACCGGTCCGGCAGCATGATGGGCTGGAAGATGATCGCGGCCCGGCGCTCGGCCGCCCGCATCGTCGACACGCTCACCGACCAGGACCGGTTCGCGGTGCTGTGCTTCGATGACCGGATCGAGGAGCCGGACGGGCTGCCCGTGGGCCTGTCCTCCGCCACCGACCGGCACCGGTTCCGGGCCGTCGAACATCTGGCCAAGCTGGAGGCACGTGGCGGCACCGAGATGCTGGCCCCGCTCGAGCAGGCCGCGCGCCTGCTCTCCGGGAAATCCGAACTCTCGGGAAAGTCCGAACTCTCAGGAAAGTCCGAACTCTCAGGAAAGTCCGGACGGGACCGCGTCCTGGTGCTGATCACCGACGGCCAGGTCGGCAACGAGGACCAGATCCTGGCCCGGCTCGCGCCCGCGCTCGAGAAGGTCCGGGTGCACGCCGTCGGTATCGACCAGGCCGTCAACGCGGGCTTCCTGCACCGGCTGGCCGGGATCGGAAAGGGACGCTTCGAACTCGTGGAGTCCGAGGACCGCCTCGATGAGGCGATGGACCACATCCACCAGCGCATCGGCTCGCCACTGGCGACCGAGCTCAGCCTCGCCGCCGAGGGCCTGTCCCTGGTATCCGACACCGTCTCCCCCCGTCGGCTCGGCGCGCTGTTCCCGGGAGTGCCTCTGGCCATCGCCGGCCGCTTCACCGGAGACGCCACCGGTTCCCTGGCCGTGCGAGGCGTGGCGGCGGACGGTTCAGCGTGGGAACAGCGGGCCGAGGGCACCGTCGTCGACGACCCCGCCTCCGCGGCCATCTGGGCCCGCGGGCATCTGCGGGACCTCGAGGACGCCTACGTCGTCGCGGGCTCGGACGAACTCGAGAAGCGCATCGTGTCCATCTCGCTGCGGTTCAACGTGCTCTGCCGGTTCACCGCGTTCGTGGCCGTCGACAACCGGGTCGTGACCTCGGGTGACGCCCCGCACCAGGTGATCCAGCCGGTCGAGCAGCCGCGCGGCTGGCAGTACGGAGCCGCCCCCGCGGCCGCGAATCCGGCCTACGCCAGGCCGATGTCGGCCCCCGCACCCTCCGGCCCGGCGCAGTGGGCCGCGGGGACGCCGGCACCTCCCTTCGCGCCACAGAGCCCCGCGCCCTTCGCCGGCCCGCCCGCTCCTTCCGCCCCTGGAGGGCTGCCGCGCGGCCATGGCCGGTCCTTCGTGCGCGGCCGGATGCCCTTCCCCGACGCCCCCGTACCGCCGCCGGTCGATGAGCTCGCGGAGGTCCGCCGGCAGGCCGCCGACGAGGTCGCGCTGCTGGCCCGCTGTGCCCACGACCCCGAGCACGTACGGTGGGAGCTGCTGTCCGATCTGCGCACTCGCCTGGAAGGCCTGATCTCCCGGCTCCGGACCCTCGGCACCGACGTCCCGGGCCTCGACGCGCTGGTCGCGCTGCATGCGGAGCTGGCGGTCGCCGACGACCGCGCTCGGCGCTCCGATCTCGCCGGGCTCTGGGAACGTACGGTCCGGGTGCTCACCGAGTTCTCCACCGGTTCCGTCGGCCCCTCGGCCGGCGGACCCGCCTCCCCTCCCCGGGCGTTCTGGAAGAGACGCCCCTGACGCGGCCCCGGCCGCGGCCCCGGAACGCCCTCCCGGCACCGGGGCCGCGGCCGTGCACGGCTCTTCAGGGGTCACCCGTGCCCGGCAGGCGAACGGCCATGTCACCGAGCATCCGAGCACGATCGGTACAGTGACCGGACGTGACGGCCGGATCCGGTCGGCGCTGTGGCCGGATTCCGCCCGGGCCCTTACCTCGGCCCCTGCGACGGACGGCCGAGGGCGGCCACGCCGGCCGCAGCGAAGACACCCGACTCTGGAGCCCTCTCATGCCGGAACGCCACATCGTCCCCGACCGCACCCAGGCGGCCATCCAGCTGTCGGACGTCTCGATCCGCGTTCCCGGCCGTACGCTGCTGGCCGGGGTGAACTGGCGGGTCGAGTACGGAGAGCACTGGGTCGTGCTGGGCCGCAACGGCGCGGGCAAGTCCACCATGCTTTCAATGGCCTCGGCCGAGCGCCATCCCAGCGCGGGCACCGCGTCGGTGCTCGGTCACCGGCTGGGCCGGGTGGATCTGCGTGAACTCCGCAGCCATCTCGGGCTGGTCACCACCGGCCAGCGGCTGCTCGACGCGGAGAACGCCACCGCTCACACCGTCGTGCTCACCGGCCACACCGGGACGATCCAGCCGTTGTGGGACCGGTATGACGAGGAGGTACGGGCCCGGGCTCGGGCGATGCTGGCCGATGTCGGCTGCGCGGAACTGACGGACCGGCCGATCCGGGTCTGCTCCCAAGGAGAGCGGGCCCGGGTCCGCATCGCCCGGGCACTGATGGCGGACCCGGCCCTGTTGCTGCTGGACGAGCCGTTCGCCGGGCTCGACCTGCCCGCCCGCGAGGACCTCATCGACGCGCTGCACAATCTGGCCCTCACCCGGCCGGAGCTGACGACGGTGCTGGTCACGCACCATCTGGAAGAGATCCCGGAGACGGCGACCCATGCCGTGCTCGTCCGTGACGGAGCGGTTCTCGCCTCGGGCGCGCTGGACGCCGTACTCACCGGAGAGCGGCTGAGCGCCTGCTTCGGCCGGCCACTGCGCGTCCATCACCAGGACGGCCGCTGGTCGGTGCAGACCGCACGGCAACTCATCTGACGCGATCTCCGCCTGCGCACGGGCCTGGTCCGGTCCGACTGTGCCGGCCTGTTCCGGACCTCTTTCGGAGCTGGTTCCGGGCGCCGTCCGGAAACCTTGCGCGGTTATCGTACGTACTCTCTTATGAAGATGGACGGCCGAGGAGTGACGATGGCGACCAACGGTCCGAGCGCGGAAGCGATGATCGCCGAGGCTCGCAAGGCACTGTGGGTGATGGTCACCTTCCTGGCCGTCATCTGGAGCGTCCAGGTGATGAACTGGGCCCTGGGCTACCACCTGAGCCATGACCTGGGTGTCCGGGCCCGCGACGTGGGCAGCCTTCCCGACATCTTCACCTCGCCGTTGCTGCACGGGAGCTGGGCGCATATCGAGGGCAACTCGGGCCCGCTGTTCATCTTCGGTTTTCTCGCGGCCTACCGCGGAGTCAAGAAGTTCCTCGCACTGACCGTCCTCATCGTGATCGTCGGTGGCCTGGGCGAGTGGTTCACCTCTCCTACCAACACGGTGACCGTAGGCGCCAGCGGCCTGGTCTTCGGCTACCTCGGGTACGTGATCGTGCGCGGCATCTTCGACCGGCACACGATCGACCTCGTGATCGGCCTGGTCATGGCGCTCTGCTTCGCCTACCAGTTCACGGCCCTGCTCCCCGCCAACGGCATCAGCTGGCAGGGGCACGTCTTCGGCCTCGTCGCCGGTGTCCTCGGCGGCTGGATCTTCCGTGACCGCCGCTTCGCCACGGCCCCTGCCACGGCCGCGAAGACCGCGAAGACCGCGAAGGGCTCGTCCGCGCGGACCGGGGAGGCCGCCCCGGGCGGTACCGCGGCCCTGCTCAAGGAACTGGACGACCTCGGCCTCTGAGCCGGGGCCGGTCCACATGGGTACGGGAGAGGTGCGCGTCGCGAACGGGCACTCACGGCGGCACGGCAGCCTTGAGTCCCTCGGCCTCGCCATCGGCCCGCTGTCGAATCCGCTCACCTACCCCGGCCGGATGGCCGGCTGGCCCGGCCTGCTCCTCGATGATGTCTTTCTGCGGGTCAGTCCGCTCGCCGGGACCCCGCTCGGCCGGTGGCCCGTGGCGGGTGGAAACGGCAGCGCCGGTCCTGATGTCCAGCTGATCGACAACGTGCTCCGCGGGCTCGGCCGGCCGGCCGTCTCCGAGCGCCACGTGGTCGTCTCCATCGGAAGCAATGCCGCCCCGGCGCAGATCCACGCCAAGTTCACCAGCAGGAACGTCCAGGTGGCCCTGCCGATGATCAGGGCCGAGGTCCACGGCATCCGCGCCGGGGTCTCGGCCCATGTGAGCCGGCCCGGCTACCTTCCCGCGACGCCCGTCGCCGACCCGGACCATGTCTGTTCGCTGGTCCTTCTCTGGCTCGACGACGACCAACTCGCCGCGCTGGACGACACGGAGCCGAACTACCACCGCGTACGCCTCCCATCGGATTCGTTCACCGTGTCACTGCCCTCGGGAGAACGCCTGTACGACCCGTACTGCTATGTGAGCAGGCACGGCTGCATCGTGGACGGCCAGGGCGTTCCGCGACCGCTGAGGAGCCAGCATGAGCTGATCTCCGACCTGCTCGCCGGCAGTCCGGATCTACGGCGACTGTGCGGTGTCACTCCGCTGGAGTGGCTCACCAGCACCTCTGCCCTGGAGGTTCGCGACCGGGTCCGCGCTGTGCTCCGGCAGGAGCGGCTCGTCCTGCACCAAGCGGAGTTCGCCGATCTCCCCACGGCCTGATGATCCACCCGGGTTCAGATCAGCACCGAAACCGTCCTGACGGATGTCGCCGCGGCGCTCACCAAGCTGTTCGACGTCGTCGCGACCAAGGACATCGCGAACTGCGAGGCCTCGCCCGGATAGCCCAATCGGCAGAGGCAACCCGTCAAACTCAGGCTCTCGCTCCAGATTCAGCATTCTCTGCCGATCGCCAGATCGACCGGGGGCGGACGAGCACGTTGGATGCCGGTTCAAGTCCGGCCTGCGGCGCCATTCATGCCGCGGTAGTTCAGAGGCAGAACACAACGGACTAAGGACTGATCCGCCTCCTTAAACGACGCTGGCGTGCACAGCACGGTGGTACATCCAAGGGCCCCGGCAAGATGGCTACTCTTGTCGGGGCCCGCTGCCGCCTGAGCAGGAATACCCACTGCTCCCGCTCAGGCGGCGTTCGAGTGATTTTGGATGCCCGGACCACCATTCGGCGGCCGGGCACCCGCACCTCGGTCCGGCTTCATCCCCGCTCGTTCCGCGGCATCAAACCGCAGAGACGACCGCCGACTTCGAACCGGGCAGCCGCTTGCGCCGGACCGACGACAGCCACAGCAGGACGACGCCGGTCAGTACGGCGGCCCCACCGCCCACTGCCATCTTCGCGGAGTTGCGTCCCGTGAACGGGAGCTTGGCGGGCGCCGGCGCCGGCGCCGCATGAACGACGCGCGGCTTGGCGTGGTGGTGGCAGTGGAAGCACCTTGAATGTGCACAGTGCTGGTTGTGGCCCTCGGAGTGCGAGTGGCTCTTGTGATTTTGGCGGACTTTTACTCTCACCGAGGTGTCGTCCTGCTGGCGGGACTTGGGCCCTTCGCCCTGGTCTCTGCCCTCCTCGATGCCCTGGTTTCCGTCGCCGCCCTCCTCGCTCGGATCCGGCTCGTACATCCGGCCGGTGTTGGGCGCAATGGCGCTGACGGATGAGGCCGCCTTGAGGTGCTCGGCCGAGGCGGCCGAGGCACTCGATGCGGCAGGAATGGACGTGGCGGCGCAGAGGGCGAACATCGCCGCCGCCTCGACTGCGAACAGGGTCAATATGCGGTGACCGCGCATCTTTTCTCTCCCAGAAAGGCAAAATTTGGTTCCGATGAGCATTTGAATACGCTCCGGACTCCTTCGACTTACCCATTTCCGCAGCCGAAATCACCTTGGCCGCAACGCTTTGATCACTCAAAACGTTCCGCCGTTCATGTCCGGAAGAATCAATCCTTACCAACATCGAAAGCCGTTTTACCGGTAGATCAACTTCATTTACCGCCCAAAACCTCAATACGGGGATGCGCTATTTTATTAGGACAGTTCCGGCGCGTCGCGCAGACATGCACCACACTCCGTACGCACGGCCCTCGGCGCGGCTGGTTGGGCACAGGGCTGAGCTTTTGGCCCCAGAACGTGCCCCACCTGGTGCCAGCGCCCTCACCTGGACACACGCTCCGATCAGCTCTACGTCTTCCACGAAGGCAGCGCTCTGGAGCTAGCGCTGGTCGACAGCGGCGCGTGCCGAGGAGTTCGCAGACCAACTGGCCGACGCCATCCGGCCCATGCCCGGGGTTAAGTCCGCCGAGACCCTCGCTGATGAGCCGCACGTGCAACAAGGTCGAGGCCGGCAGAGATGTCGAAATCTTGAAGGCCTTGCGCGACAAGACCTGACCAACTCAGCCGCCCGGCCCCGGAACCCACCGCCATGCATGGCCCGGAGCCGGTGCCATCCAGATTGCGCCAGACGACACCCGACGCCGAGGGGCCGACGATGCCCAACCCTATGACCGCTGTTCCCGACTGGCCGCTGTACACCCTGGCCGCGCTCGGCCCGCTGGTGCTGGGTCCAGCTGTGTTCTGGGCTCGCGCGCCGGGGCCGGCGACGCGAACGGCGCAGCCGGCCGCTAACCCCTACCGCGTCGGCCAGCCCGTGATGTGGTCCCTGGCCACGTGGATGGGCTGGGCGATGTGGCTTGCTGCTCCGATCGTGGTCGGTATGGGCCTGATCACGCTCCTGGTGGTCCGGATCGCTTGCGAGTGGGTTCTACGCCCTCGGCTGGGTGAAGCGGATGTGGTTGCCGAAGGGGTCGCGGAGGCCGCAGTCGGTTCCGTACGGGCGGTCGGTGGGTTCCTCGGTGAACTCGACGCCCCGGCCCAGCAGCGTCTCGTACGTCTTGCGGCAGTCGTCCGTGCTGAAGATGAGCTGCCCACCCATCACGCCCTTGGTCACCAGCTCGCGGACCTGCTGCGCCGTCTCCTCGGACATCGCCGGAGTGCCCGGCTTCTCCAGCAGGATTTGGCGCTCCGGGTGACCGGGGACGCTGACGGTCAGCCAGCGCATGAAGCCCAGGTCGACGTCGGCGTTGACCTCCAGGCCAAGCTTGCCGACGTAGAAGTCGAGGGCCTCGTCCTGGTCGAGGACGTATATCTGTGAGTGCGTGATGCCGTTGAACATGTGCATCACGCTACCGGGCAAGCCGGACGAAAACTTATCCGAAACTGCTCAGTCGGACGGTACGGGCAGTGCGGACGGTCAGGCGCTCGGCCGCATCCACGCCATCGTGAAGCACGTCGGTACGCCCGTGGCCGCCGCTTCCTTGCGGTACGTCCTCGGTGACCGGCCGACGATGTCGCGGAACGTGCGGCTGAAGGTTCCTGGGCTGCCGAAGCCGACTTGGAAGCAGATGTCCGTCACACGGCGGTCGGTCTCCCGCAGCAGGAACATCGCACGCTCCACACGGCGGCGCTGCAGGTAGCGGTGCGGCGTCTCGCCGAACGTGGCCCGGAAGGTGCGCGTGAAGTGCGCCTCCGACACATGGGCGATCTGGGCCAGGGCCGGAACGTCCAGCGGCTGCGCGTAGGCGCGGTCCATCGCATCCCGTGCCCGAAGCATGCGGCGGTTGGTCTCTTCTGCAGCGCGGCTCACGGCGCCATCACACCACGCTGGTCCGCCGTCCGTGACAGATCCGGTGAGCGATCAGCTCGGCTCGGCCTGAAGCCGGATCCCGAGGGACTGCGAGGCGGCGCCGTACGCCTACACGCCCAAGGCCTCGTTGACGGCGTCCAGGTCACCCTCTGGGCTGAGTTCCGGGCGGGTCGGCCCCTCGGCGGGGATGATCGTTGATCTTCGTGAGGAGAGGCCGCCAAGGTGCAGCTTCAGGTCAAGGCTGCGCGTCCAGCCGGAAGAATGGCCGTTGATCTTCGCGTGCGGAGAGGCGGTCACGGCCGGGCGACCAGCGGAAGCGGTTGCCGATCTACTTGATGCACGTGATGTAGACCGACATCCCGCCGGTGGAGGACGGGCTGCTGTTTACTCCCATCAGCCATGCGGTACCGGACTGTCCGGCGTGAGCCGCAACGTAGTTTTTAACAATGGGTTCGTAAACGGCGGGGTACCCGCCGATGATCTCAACGTTCTGCTCCGTCTGACCAACATCCAGCACGTAGCCGCCGCTAACGACGTAGTAACCAGCAGGACACACGAAGGCAGGGAAAGTCGGACCCGTACCATTAGTACTAAACGTGTAGTGCGATGGGACGGTTGTTGTTTGCACGGCTGGTCCCGCGGGCCCCTGCGGACCTGTGTCGCCTTTGGAACCTTGCGCCCCAGCCGGTCCTGCCGCCCCGTTGTCACCCTGGGGACCCTGGGGACCCGTAGCCCCGTCGGCGCCGGCGGCTCCAGCCGCTCCGGTGTCACCCTTCAGACCTTGGGGACCCGCAGCCCCGGCGGGCCCGGTCGCTCCTGCCGGTCCGGTGTCGCCCTTCAAACCTTGCGGACCCGCAGCCCCCGTAGGTCCGGTGGGTCCCGCCGGCCCAGTTGGTCCGGTCTGGTTCCAGGTGATCTGCTTGTCGCGGGGCCGGCATGTCGGCGCAGTGCTGGGGTTGGCGTGCACGTTGTAGAGCACGCCGATGCTGCTCAGACAGCCTTGATAGACGTCAGGGGTCGGCGCGGCCACGGCGACTGCGGAACCTCCGACGGCGAGCACTGCGACCGCAGCGGCGCCGAACAGGACGCGGCGAGTGACGCGGATGCGTGTCATGGGAACTCCCGGGGAGAACTAGAGAACGGTTTCGGCTTCAACTATGCGGCTAAGGCCCGGGGAACGTATCAGGTCAGAGCAGTATCTTTTAGGCCATTGCTGCCTTAGCTGACCGCGGCCAGGAAACGACTCCTCATCTCGGGCACCACCGCGAATCTCAAGGCTCCTCCCCTCGTTTTCGGAAGGAGCCTTCTTTCATGGGCAAGTTCAACCGCGGCGGCGTGCAGCCGGACGTCTTCAGCGCCGTTTCCACGCAGGCGACACCGACCGGGCAGACGTTCGGAGGCGCACCCGGTACGCCCGCTCCGACGCGAAGTCCGAGCTGTTCCTCCTGGCGATCGGCATCATGCTCGAGGCCGGGGGCGCGCTGCCGGGCGTCCAGGAGATGCTCGGTCACGGCGACATCCGGGTCACCCGCGGCTACACCCACGTGGCGAGCGAACTGATGCAGGACGGCGCCCGCCGGATGGGCCAGGCACTGTTTCCCCGGTAGTGGCCGGAATGGGACGGTTTGAAAAACTGTGTTGGAAACTGTGTTGGAACAAGATCAGGGCGTCCACCCTGTGAGGGTGAACGCCCTGGTCACACACGAGCCGCCTATCGGAATCGAACCGATGACCTATTCATTACGAGTGAATCGCTCTGCCGACTGAGCTAAGGCGGCCAGCCGTCCGAGGACAGCGGCATGAAGTCTACCGGCTCCGGGCACCTCTCCGCTCACGGCCGGTGGTCACCGGCAGAGGGTGCCCTTCGCGGGCGGTTTCTCGGTCGTCAGGTACGTCTCGACGGCGCTGCTGATGCAGGGGTTGCCCTGGAGGTAGGCGGTGTGGCCGTCGCCGTCCAGGCTGAGCAGCACCCCCGAGGTGAGCTCAGATGCCAGCCCCTTCGCCCACTCATAGGGCGTGGCGGGGTCACGGGTCGTACCTACCACGACGATGGGCGGGGAGCCGGTCGCGGCCAGCGGGCGGGGCGCCTCGGTGGTCCTCACCGGCCAGTAGCCACAGATCAGGGTGCTCCACACGATGAAGGGGCCAAAGCGCGGCGCGACCTTCTTGGCCTCGTCGGCCTGCCTCTGGAAGGCGGGGACGTCGTGGGCATACGGCTTGTCGATGCAGTTGACGGCGTTGTTGGCCTCCATCAGGTTGGTGTAGGTGCCGTCGGGCTTGCGCTCCACCTGTTCGTCGGCACTGGCCAGCAGGCTGGTGCCGTCACCGTTCTTGATGGCCTGGGTGAGTGCCAGCCGCAGGAAGGGCCACAGCTGCTTCACATAGAGCGGCTGGGCGATGCCCAGCGCGACGATCGCCTCGTCGATCGTGCGGCCGTCGCCGGTGCTGTTCCGCAGCGGGGTCTGGTCTGTCCTGGCCAGCAGCGCCGACACCTGGTTCAGCGCCTCGTCCACGGAGCCGTTGCCGAGCGGGCAGTTCGGCTTCTTCACGCAGTCAGTGGCGAAGGAGCGCAGAGCGCGCTCGAATCCCTTGGCCTGTTCGATGTTGACCTGTTCGGCGCTCAGCTTGGGGTCGACCGCGCCGTCGAGCACCATGGCCCGGATATTCCGCGGGAACTGGTCGGCGTAGAAGGCGCCGAGGTAGGTGCCGTACGAGGCTCCGTAGTAGGTGAGTTTCTGATCGCCAAGCACCGCGCGCAGGATGTCGATGTCACGGGCGGCGTTGACCGTGCCGACATGCGGCAGCAGCCGGCTGGAATTGGCCTGGCAGCCCTGGGCGAACTCCTTGCTGACCGCGGCGATCTGGTTCACCTCGGCCTGGTTGTCGGGTGAGGTGTCGGTGGCGAAGTACTGGTCGAGTTGCTTGGGGCTCTCGCAATGGACGGGGTCGCTCTGCCCGACCCCGCGCGGGTCGAAGCCCACGATGTCGAAACGATCGCGGAGCGAGGTGCCGAAGGCCCGGGCGGCGCTGCGGACGAACTCGACGCCGGAGCCGCCGGGGCCGCCGGGGTTGGTGACGAGGGAGCCGATCCGGGCTGCACGGTTGCTTGCGGGCAGCCGGATGACCTTCAGCTTCAGCTCACCGGTGTTGGGCTTGCCGTAGTCGAGCGGCACCCGCACGTCGGCGCATTGGAAGCCTTCTTTGCAGTCGCTCCAGGTCGGATGCTGCCCGTAGAACGACTCCAGGCCCGCCGGCCCCTGCTCGGACGCCTTGGCCGAACCACTGGGCTCCTGCACGCCCGTGCATGCGGTCGCAGCCAGTGCGGCGGCGGCGATCATCGCCACCATAGGAAGTGCCCTCACCCTGACCCCGTCTCATCATCCCCGCATGCGCGGCGCGCACTTCGAGGGACATTCCCTCTGTGGGTCCCCATATTCGTACGGTCGCCACCGTACGGCCAGCACTATCGGTAGGCGTGCCAACACAAAATAGAACAAAAGCTAACAAACTCCCAACCGGCCATCCCGGAGGGTGGCCGATGGGATGGGAATGAGATGGCAATGAGATGGGAATGGTGGTGGCAGCCGGACTCAGGCCTTGGCCATCCGAGCGAGCCAATCCCGGACGACTTCACGTTGATCGTCGGTGAAGGCCGATTCGAGTTCACCCTCACGGCGGGTCACCGCGGGCCTGGCCTCCTCCAACCGCCGGCGGCCCAGTTCGGTGAGCGCGATCTGCTGGGCGCGCCGGTCACTGGGGTGCGGGCCACGCACGATCAGGCCGTCCCGCTCCATCCCGGCCAGGAGTTCGTTGGCGGACTGCCGGGAACTCGACACGGCTCGCCCGACATCGGCGTTGGAGCAGCCCGGACGGCGGTCGACGATGGTCAGCGTGGCGTACTGCGCCACGGAGAGCCCGTGCACCCTCAACTCCGCCTCGATCGCCGAGCGCATGCTCAGCCAGGCCTGCCGGACCAGGAAGCTCAGCGAACCATCCAGAAACTCGCCCA
>JAOPYK010000200.1 GCA_025964695.1 Streptosporangiaceae bacterium
CGGTCCCGGCGGCCCCGGCGGTGGCGGCGGAGGCCGTCCCGGTGGCGGTGGCCGTCCTGGTGGTGGCGGTGGCGGCTTCGGCGGTCCCCGCACGGGTGCCGCCGGTGGCGGCGGTGGCCCGCGTCCGGGTGGTTTCGCCGGCCGACCCGGCGGCGGAGCCCGTGGCCGTGGCGGCACGGCGGGTGCGTTCGGTCGCCCCGGTGGCCGTCCCACGCGTGGCCGCAAGTCGAAGAAGCAGCGGCGTCAAGAGTTCGACAACATGCAGGCGCCCGCCATCGGCGGCGTCAACGCTCCGCGCGGTAACGGCAAGGTCGTCCGTCTGGCGCAGGGTTCGTCGCTGACGGACTTCGCCGAGAAGATCGGCGCCAACCCCGCGGCCCTGGTGCAGATCATGATGCACCTCGGCGAGATGGTGACCGCCACGCAGTCGGTGACCGAGGAGACCCTGCAGTTGCTGGGCGAGGAGCTGGACTTCAACGTCCAGGTCGTCAGCCCGGAGGACGAGGACCGTGAGCTGCTCGAGTCCTTCGACATCGAGTTCGGCGAGGACGAGGGCGGCGAGGAACACCTCGTCGTGCGTCCGCCGGTCGTGACCGTGATGGGTCACGTCGACCACGGTAAGACCAAGCTGCTGGACGCGATCCGCAACGCCAACGTGGTCGCGGGCGAGGCCGGCGGCATCACCCAGCACATCGGTGCCTACCAGGTCGAGACCGAGGTCGACGGCCAGGAGCGCAAGATCACCTTCATCGACACCCCGGGTCACGAGGCGTTCACCGCCATGCGTGCCCGTGGTGCCGACACCACCGACCTGGTGGTGCTGGTGGTCGCGGCCGACGACGGCGTGAAGCCGCAGACCACCGAGGCGATCGACCATGCCACGGCGGCCGGCGTGCCGATCGTGGTCGCGGTCAACAAGGTGGACAAGGAAGGCGCGGACCCGCAGCGAGTGCGGTCCCAGCTCACCGAGTACGGCCTGGTCGCCGAGGAGTTCGGCGGGCAGACCATCTTCGTCGACGTGTCGGCCAAGCAGGGCCTCAACATCGACGGGCTTCTCGAGGCGATCGTGCTGACCGCCGACGCCGAGCTGGACCTGCGCGCCAACCCCGAGCAGGACGCTCAGGGCGTCGCGATCGAGGCGCACCTCGACCGTGGCCGTGGCGCCGTGGCGACCGTGCTCGTCGAGCGCGGCACGCTGCAGATCGGTGACTCCATCGTCTGTGGCGGGGCCTACGGCCGGGTCCGGGCGATGCTGGACGAGAACGGCAACACGGTCGAAGAGGCCGGGCCGTCCCGGCCGGTCATGGTGCTCGGTCTCACCGCGGTGCCAGGGGCGGGCGACAAGTTCCTGGTCGTCGACGACGACCGGGTGGCCCGTCAGATCGCCGACAAGCGCGCGGCGCGCAAGCGCAACGCCGAGCTGCTCAAGAGCCGCGTCCGGCGCTCGCTCGAGGACATGTTCAAGGACATGGAGCGGGGCGACATCCAGGAGCTGCTGCTCATCATCAAGGGTGACGTCTCCGGTTCGGTCGAGGCACTCGAGGACTCGCTGCTCAAGATCGACGTGGGCGAAGAGGTCAACCTGCGCGTCATCCGCCGTGGTGTGGGTGCGATCACGCAGGACGACGTCAACCTCGCGGTGGCGTCCGAGGGTGCGGTCATCATCGGCTTCAACGTGCGGCCCGAGCGCAACGCGCAGGAGACGGCCGACCGCGAAGGCGTGGACATCCGGTACTACTCGGTCATCTACCAGGCGATCGAAGAGGTCGAGGCGGCCCTCAAGGGCATGCTGAAGCCGGAGTACGAGGAGGCCCAGCTCGGTACCGCGCAGATCCGCGAGATCTACAAGGTCCCGAGAATCGGCAACGTGGCCGGCTCGATGGTCCTGTCCGGCACGATCAACCGCAACAGCAAGGCGCGGCTGGTCCGGGACGGCGTCGTGGTGTCCGACAACCTCACCGTGTCGTCGCTGCGCCGCTTCAAGGACGACGCCACCGAGGTCCGCGAGGGCTTCGAGTGCGGTATCGGCATCGGGTACAACGACATCAAGATCGATGACGTCATCGAGACCTTCGAGATGCGGGAGAAGCCCCGCGCCTGAGGTTCGTCCCAGGGCGCACGGGAAGGGGCGGCTCGGTCACCGGGCCGCCCCTTCCGCCATGGGCACCGGCACGTCACCGGCACGTCGTAGGCCGGTCCCCGGCCCATCGCCGGCAGGTCGGCGGGTCATTCACCGGTCTGTCACCGGGTCCCGCATCGTGTCCGTGACGCCGCGCGGGCGTGCGGGCCGGGCCCGGAGGGGGGCCGGAGACGAGCGGGAACACGATTATTCCGTCGACTTTCCGCATGATCACGGTAGAGAATATGGATCCGCGCAGGTGGGCAGGCATGTTCCCAGACGGCAGGTTGTTCCCATAACCTGGCGTTAAGTCGTGAAATGTCACCTGCTGAATGGAAATCTGACTTCGACCGAGGTGATCTCTTAGGTGTTCGTTGGGGCGCTGACAGTGGATCTGCTGCTGGGCGACATACGGTCCCTGAAACAGAAGCGATCGGTCGTACGGCCGATCGTGGCGGAGGTGCAACGTCGCTTTCCCGGGGTAGCGGTCGCGGAGACCGGTGACCAGGAACTGCATCGGCGGGCCGAACTGGGGATCGCGGTGGTGTCCTCCACGGCGGACCACTGCAGCACCATGCTCGACGCCTGCGAACGGCTCATCGCGGGTCGCCCGGATATCGAGTTGCTGTCCGCCCGGCAGCGGCTCTTCAACGACGAGGAGTAAGACTCATGGACGCGGCTCGGGCTCGAAAGCTCGCTGATCGTATTCAGCAGATCGTGGCGGAGATGCTGGAGCGGCGGATCAAGGACCCGCGGCTCGGTTTCGTCACGGTGACCGACGCGCGTATGACCAACGACCTGGGTGATGCCACGGTCTACTACACCGTGTACGGCTCGGAGGGGGAGCGTGCGGACACCGCCGCGGCCCTGGAGAGCGCCAAGGGCGTCATCCGCTCCGAAGTGGGGCGGCAGACCGGGCTGCGTCGCACCCCGACGCTGACGTTCGTGCTGGACGCCGTGATGGACAACGCCAAGCATCTCGATGAGCTGCTGGCCAAGGCGCGGGCCCAGGACGAGCAGGTGGCCAGGGTGGCTGAGGGCGCCAAGCCCGCCGGCGATCCCAACCCATACCGGGTCGATGACGAGCTTGCCAAAAGCGACGCCGACGACGACGGGGAAGCGGGATACTCCGCACCGTGAGTGAGCGTGCGGGCAGGGCGAAGCCATGAGCGGGGCGCTGGATTGGGGCCGGGCGGTGGCCCTGATCGAGCAAGCGGACGAGGTCTGCCTGGCCTGCCACGTCTCCCCGGACGGCGACGCGCTCGGCTCCATGCTGGCGTTCGCCCTGGGCCTGCGCCGGCGGGGCGTCCGCTGTGTGGCCTCGTTCGGCGATCCGTTCGTCGTGCCGTCGATCCTGCGGTTCCTGCCCGGTCAGGACCTGCTGGTCGAACCGGCCGGCTATCCCGTCGACCCGGACATCATGCTCACCTTCGACGCTGCCAGCTCCGAGCGGCTCGGTTCGCTGGCACCGCACGCGGAGAAGGCCCGGGAGCTCATCGTCCTGGACCACCATGCCTCCAACACCGGGTTCGGCACCGTACATCTGGTCGACCCGGAGGCCGCGGCGACCGCGGTCCTGGCGGAGAAACTGCTCACCCGGCTCGGTGTGGACCTGACCTGCGACATCGCGTTGGGTCTCTACGCCGGGCTGGCCAGCGACACCGGTTCGTTCAAGTTCGCCTCCACGACCCCGGCGGTGCACACCCTGGCAGCCCGGCTGCTGTCCGCCGGTGTACGGCCTGACGCCGTCGGGCGTGAGCTCTGGGACCGGGCGCCGTTCGGCTATCTCCAAGTGCTGTCCGCCGCTCTGGGCCAGGCCCGCCTGGAGCCCGGCGCCGCGGCGGGCCACGGGCTGGTGTGGACGAGCGTGCCGCGGGCCGACAGAGCCGCGCACGGGCTCCCGTACGACCTCCTCGAAGGGGTCATCGACGTGGTCCGGCGCTGCGACGAGGCCGAGGTCGCCATCGTGTTCAAGGAGACCGACGAGGGCGGCTGGTACGTCTCCACCCGCTCCCGGGGGGCCGTGGACGTGGGCCGCGCCTGCAGCGCGCTGGGCGGCGGTGGCCATCGGCTGGCGGCTGCCTTCTCTACCATGGAGGAGCCGGCCACTAGCATGGTCAGGCTGCGCGAACTGCTGGCGGCGTCCGCCGGTCGACCCGGGCAGGGCACCGTTCCGATCGGGGACGAGGTCGTTTCTTGAGTTCTGGACTTGTCATCGTGGACAAGCCCGCCGAGTGGACCTCCCACGACGTGGTCGCCAAGATGCGCCGGCTGGCGGGCACCCGCCGGGTAGGGCACGCCGGCACCCTGGACCCGATGGCCACCGGCGTGCTCGTGATCGGGGTGGACAAGGCCACCCGGTTGCTGGGGCATCTCGCGCTGACCCAGAAGGGCTACGACGCCACCATCCGGCTCGGCCAGGCCACCAACACCGACGACGCCGAGGGTAAGATCGTCGCCTCGGCGCCGGCCACCGCTGTCACCGACGAGGCCCTGCGCGCCGGGATCGGGAAACTGACCGGTGAGATCCGGCAGGTGCCCCCGCAGGTGAGCGCGATCAAGGTCGACGGCAAGCGGGCCTACAAGAGGGCCCGGGCCGGTGAGCAGATGGAGTTGGCCGCGCGGCCGGTCACCGTCGCCGAGTTCACGGTGAGCGACATCCGCAGGCACGGCGATCTCATCGACATCGACGCGTCGATCACCTGCTCGTCGGGAACCTACATCAGGGCGCTCGCCCGCGACCTGGGCGAGTCTCTGGGCACCGGCGGGCATCTGACGGCCCTGCGCCGCACCCGCGTCGGCCCGTACGACCTGACCATGGCCCGCACGATCGAGCAGCTCACCGAGGAGTGCGTGGTGCTGCCGATCGGCGAGGCCGTCGCCGCCGCGTTCCCACGGCGCGATGTGACCGACGACGAGGTCCGCACGGTCAGCCACGGCGGCCGGCTGCCCGCCGCCGGACTCGGCCCGGGTCCGATCGGTGTCTACGCCCCGGACGGCACGCTGCTGGCCCTGGTCGAGGAGCAGGGCGAAGTCGCCAAACCCCTGGCCGTCTTCGTCCCCTGAGCCCTCACCCTCCTGCCCATGATGTTGTTCTGTCCCCCGCCCGAGGGGGACAGAACAACATCATGGGCTCCTCTGCGAGGGCCCGGCCGGCTCGGCGGCGGCTTGGGCGTGAGGGGAATCACGAGCTCACCGGCATGCCTTCCAACTTACGGTCGCGTAACCTACGGAAGCGTAGGTTAAATGGACGAGGCTTAGATGACCGAGGTTGAATGACCGAAGTTGAATGACCGAGGTTGATGGCCCAGGTCGAATGGCCGAAGTTCAATCGCCAAGGAGGTGCCCGATGGTCACATCGACCGGATCGCCGGCCGATCCGTCCGCCGCGCTCGTTCCCGGCCTCGCCGTCGCCGAGGCCCCGCCGCAGAAGCCGCGGTTGCGCGGTGCGCTGCACGCCGTCGCCTTCCCGGTCGCGCTGGTGGCCGGGCTGATCCTGGTCGCGCTGGGGCCGACCCAGCAGGCCCGGCTGGCCGCGGCGCTCTACACCCTGACTTCGGTGCTGATGTTCGGTATCTCCGCGCTCTACCACCGGGGCCGGCCGTCGCCGCGGCTGACCGAGGCGCTGCGGCGCTTCGACCACGCCAACATCTATCTGATCATCGCCGGGACCTACACGCCGCTGGCGCTACTGGCCCTGGACGGGGTGGTCCGCGCCGTGGTGCTGTCGGTGGTCTGGGCCGGTGCCGCGCTGGGTGTGATCTTCCGTACGGTTTGGATCTCGGCTCCGCGATGGCTGTACGTCTCGCTCTACATCGCGCTGGGCTGGGTCGCGGTGTTCGTCATGCCGCAGCTCGCCGAGGGCGCCGGGGTGGCGACCTGCGTGCTGCTCGCGGCCGGTGGCCTGCTCTACAGCGGCGGTGCGGTGGTGTACGGCCTGCGCCGCCCGGACCCCTCACCGCGCTGGTTCGGCTTCCACGAGGTCTTCCACTCGTTCACCCTGGCCGCCTACGTCGCGCAGTTCGTGGCGGTGGCCCTGGTGGTCTCCCGGGCGGGCTGAGGGGCCGCGATTCGCCGCCGACGCGCTACTGAACAGTAGAATTTGTTACGCCCCGCCCTCATGGCCACCGGGTGGCGCATGGCAGGCTTGTCGGAGCGCCGTCCCCGCAGGGGCCGGCGGTCACCCCAGAGAGAACGTCGACGTGAGGGAGCGAGCAGGTGCGGCGCTGGCACGGCCTCGATGAGGTCCCCCCGGGCTGGGGCAGGTCGGTGGTGACCATCGGCGTGTTCGACGGTGTGCACCGCGGTCACCAGCGCATCATCGGCGGAGCCGTCGAGCTCGCCCGTGAGCTGGGGCTGCGCGCCGTCGTCATCACCTTCGACCCGCATCCCGACGAGGTCGTACGGCCGGGCACCCATCCGCCGTTGCTCTCCACGCCCAAGCGGCGGGCCGAGCTGCTGTCCCGGCTGGGCACCGACGCGGTGATCGTCCTGCCGTTCAGCCTCGAGCTGTCCCGGATGGGACCGGACGAGTTCGTCCAGTCGGTGCTCGTCGACCGGCTGCACGCGTTCCGGGTGATCGTCGGGGAGAACTTCCGGTTCGGGCACAAGGCACGCGGCGACGTGGCCCTGCTGCAGGAGCTCGGCGAGAAGTACGATTTCGTGGCTGAAGGGGTTCCACTGGTGGCCAACGGAGAGACGATCTCCTCGACCTCGATTCGTGAGCGGCTGGACGCGGGCGACGTGGAGGCCGCCGCGCACTCGCTCGGCCGCCCGCACCGGGTCGAGGGTGTCGTGGTCCGCGGCCATCAGCGGGGCCGGGCTCTCGGCTTCCCGACCGCCAACCTGGAGTCCCTGCCGCACACCGCGATCCCCAGCGACGGTGTCTACGCGGGCTGGCTGATCTGCGACTCCGACCGCTATCCGGACTGCCGCTGGCCCGCCGCGATCTCCATCGGCACCAACCCGACCTTCGACGGTGAGTTGCGCACTGTCGAGGCGTACGCCCTGGACCGTGACGATCTCGATCTCTACGGAGAGCATGTGGCGGTGGACTTCACCGCGCGGATCCGGGACACGCTGAAGTTCGACTCGATCGACGCGCTGATCGAGGAGATGCACCGGGACGTCGACCGGGCACGCGAGATCACCTCCGGGGACACCTGAGCGCGGGGCGCTGATCTTCAGGCCCCTGATCATCCGCCCTCTGATCTCGGGGCGCCGGAACAGGAGGCGCCTGATCACGAAGAGTGTCCCGTTGTGACGGGCGTCTTCCGCACCGTGGTAGCGTGGGTGGTCGCCGGGATAGGACGCCCGGTCTGGTCTGCTGCACCCTCATGTGGCAGCCCGTCAGTTCAGGAAACACGCCACACGCGCCATGCGGACCCAGAAGCTGCACAGCGGCCGGGATCTGCGGGTGACGACCGTAAGAAGGAGCCACGTGTCGCTCGACACCGCCGTCAAGAATCAGATCATCGCCGAATACGCGACCAGTGAGGGTGACACCGGATCCCCGGAAGTCCAGGTCGCGCTGCTGACCCGCCGGATCAACGATCTGACGGAGCACCTCAAGACCCACAAGCACGATCACCACAGCCGCCGCGGCCTGCTGCTGCTGGTCGGCCGTCGTCGTCGGCTCCTGAAGTATCTTCAGGACAAGGAGATCAGTCGCTACCGGCAGCTCATCGAGCGACTCGGTCTGCGCCGATAGTGATGGACGAGGGAGTGGCTCGAGGCCCGGGGACACCCGGCTCTGAGCCGCTCCCTCGCTTCATATGACGTGATCTTGATATGACGTGAGAACGTCCCATATTCCGTAGCACACGCTAGACCGACAGACACGCAAGAACCGACAACTGAACACGCCAGCCCGCGGACGTCGTCCACGCGCGGCCGGTCCTCGGTAGTGGCTCTCGGGTCGTGACACACGAGCCGAGCGCTTCGATCGAAGACCGGCGCTACGCGACAACAACGGGAGACGCACGCGGGAACCTATGAAACCAAGGAGGTTTCCCGTGGATGCTGTGCGCATCGATGGAGTCGACAGTACCGAGGCCGTTATCGACAACGGTTCCTTCGGGACTCGCACGATCAGATTCGAAACGGGCCGGCTGGCCCGCCAGGCGGCCGGTTCGGCCGTCGCCTATCTCGACAACGAGACCATGGTGCTGTCCGCCACCACGGCGTCGAAGCGGCCCAAGGACAACCTGGACTTCTTCCCGCTGACGGTGGACGTAGAGGAGCGGATGTACGCGGCGGGGCGCATCCCCGGCTCGTTCTTCCGCCGTGAGGGCCGTCCCTCCGAGGACGCCATCCTCACCTGCAGGCTCATCGACCGGCCGTTGCGCCCGTCCTTCGCCAAGGGCCTGCGCAACGAGATCCAGGTCGTTGAGACGATCATGGCCCTGCACCCCGACCACCTGTACGACGTCGTGGCGATCAACGCCGCGTCGATGTCCACCCAGCTCGCCGGGCTGCCCTTCTCCGGCCCGATCGGCGGCGTCCGCGTCGCCCTGATCGACGGCCAATGGGTGGGCTTCCCGACCAACTCCGAGCTCGAGCGCGCCACCTTCGACATGGTCGTCGCTGGCCGGGTGCTCGAGGACGGCGATGTCGCGATCATGATGGTCGAGGCGGAGTCGACCCGGGACACCCTCCGGCTCGTCGCCGACGGGGCGTCCGCGCCGACCGAGGAGACCGTCGCCGAGGGCCTGGAGGCGGCCAAGCCGTTCATCAAGACCCTCTGCAAGGCGCAGAGCGACCTCGCCCAGGTGGCGGCCAAGGAGACCCGGGAGTACCCGGTCTTCCTGGACTACCAGGACGACGTCTACGAGGCCGTCGCCGCCGCGGTGAGCAAGGACCTGGCCGAGGCGCTGACCATCGCCGGCAAGCAGGAGCGCGAGACGCGGCTGGACGAGGTCAAGGCCGCCGCCGCCGAGCGGCTCGCCGCCGAGTTCGAAGGGCGCGAGAAGGAGATCTCCGCGGCCTTCAAGGCGGTCACCAAGAAGCTCGTCCGCGAGCGGGTCATCCGGGACGGCATCCGGATGGACGGCCGCGGGATCAAGGACATCCGCCAGCTGTCCGCCGAGGCCCACGTGGTCCCGAGGGTGCACGGCTCGGCGCTGTTCGAGCGCGGTGAGACCCAGATCCTAGGCGTGACCACGCTGAACATGCTCCGCATGGAGCAGATGATCGACACGCTCAACCCCGAGCGCACCAAGCGCTACATGCACAACTACAACTTCCCGCCGTACTCCACCGGGGAGACCGGCCGGGTCGGCTCGCCCAAGCGGCGCGAGATCGGCCACGGGGCGCTCGCCGAGCGGGCACTGCTTCCGGTGCTGCCCACCCGCGAGGAGTTCCCGTACGCCATCCGGCAGGTGTCGGAGGCGCTCAGCTCCAACGGCTCCACCTCGATGGGCTCGGTCTGCGCCTCGACCATGTCCCTGCTCGACGCGGGTGTCCCGCTCAAGGAGATGGTCGCGGGCATCGCGATGGGCCTCATCCACGAGGCGGGGGAGTACGTCACGCTGACCGACATCCTCGGCGCCGAGGATGCCTTCGGCGACATGGACTTCAAGGTCGCCGGCACCCGTGAGCTGATCACCGCGCTTCAGCTCGACACCAAGCTCGACGGCATTCCCGCCTCGGTGCTGTCGGCGGCGCTCAGGCAGGCCAAGGGCGCGCGGCTGGCGATCCTGGACGTGATGAGCGAGGCGATCGAGGCTCCGGCCGAGATGAGCCTCAACGCACCGCGCATCATCACGATCAAGGTCCCGACCGACAAGATCGGTGAGGTCATCGGCCCGAAGGGCAAGATGGTCAACTCGATCCAGGAGGACACCGGCGCCGACATCACGATCGAGGACGACGGCACCATCTACATCGGTGCCACCGACGGCGCATCCGCCGAGGCCGCGCGGACGGTGATCAACGCGATCGCCAACCCGCACATGCCCGAGCCCGGCGAGCGCTTCCTCGGCACGGTCGTCAAGACCACGACGTTCGGCGCGTTCGTGTCGCTGCTGCCCGGCAAGGACGGCCTGCTGCACGTCTCGCAGATCCGCAAGCTGCACGGCGGTGTCCGGATCGAGAACGTCGAGGACTTCATCAAGGTCGGCGAGAAGATCCAGGTCGAGGTGACCGAGATCGACCAGCGCGGCAAGCTGTCGCTGGTCCCGGTCGACGTCGTCGAGCGTGAGGCCGCCGAAGGCGGCGCCACGGCCGAGTCGGCCGCCGAAGGTGGCGACGAGTCCGGAGGCGGCGGCGACCGGCGCCGTCAGCGCACCCGTAGCGGTGGCGGCCGTGAAGGTGGCCGTGACGGCGGCGGCCAGCGCAACTCCTGATCCAGCGGAATGATGGCCGGCTGGTCTCCGCTCCCGGTCCACCGCGTGTTCGCGGTGGGCGCGGGAGCGGAGGCCGGCCGGTCCCGTTATTGAGCCTGAAGAAGTGGAATCAACGTGACGTTGTCGGCAAGGGACCAGAAGCCGGGCACCACCTACACGGTTCATCCGGGTACGGATGGGGCGGGCCGGGTCCAGCGCACGGTGCTGCCGGGTGGTCTGCGCATCGTCACCGAGAGCATGCCGACGGTGCGGTCCGTGGCGTTCGGCATCTGGGTCGGCGTCGGATCCCGCGACGAGGCGATCGAGGACGCGGGAGCCACCCACTATCTCGAGCATCTGCTGTTCAAGGGCACCCGGCGGCGGTCCGCGCTGGAGATCTCCGCGGCGATGGACGCGGTGGGCGGTGACCTCAACGCCTTCACCGCCAAGGAGTACACCTGCTACTACGCGCGGGTGCTCGACGAGGACCTGCCCCTGGCGGTCGACGTGGTCTCCGACATGGTGAGCTCCTCGCTGATCGACGCCGAGGACGTCGACGCCGAGCGCGGCGTGGTCCTGGAAGAGATCGCCATGCGCGACGACGATCCGACCGACCTGGTTCACGACGAGTTCGCCATCGCGCTGTACGGCGACGCGCCACTGGGCCGCCCGATCCTCGGCACCATCGAGTCGATCAACTCGCTGAGCCGGGACGGCATCTCCCATTACTACAACCAGCGTTACCTGCCGCCGAACCTGGTGGTCGCGGTGGCCGGCAACGTCGACCACGACGAGGTCGTACGCCTGGTCAGCACGGCGTTCAGCGGCTCGCTGACCGGGGACGCGCTGCCCAGCGCGCCGCGCATCGGCGGTTCGCCCACCGCCGTGCTGAGCGGCCCGGCCCGGGTGGTGGACAAGGACACCGAACAGGCCCATCTGGTGCTCGGCACCGCAGGACTCGCCCGCACCGACGAGCGGCGGTTCTCGCTGGGGGTGCTGAACGCGGCACTCGGCGGCGGCATGTCGTCCCGGCTCTTCCAGGAGATCCGGGAGAAGCGCGGGCTGGCCTACTCGGTCTACAGCTACACCTCGCAGTACTCCGACACGGGCACGTTCGGGGTCTACGCGGGCTGCCAGCCGGCGAAGGCCGACGAGGTCCTGGCCATCTGCCGGGACGAGATCGCCAAGGTGGCGGCGGGCGGTATCACCGCGGAGGAACTGGCCCGGGGCAAGGGCCAGTTGCGCGGCTCCATGGTGCTGGGCCTGGAGGACACCGGCTCACGGATGAGCCGGATCGGCAAGAGCGAGCTGGTGTACCGAGAGCTGCTGTCGGTCGATGAGATCCTGGCCAACATCGAGGCGGTCACCCTGGACGACATCCACGCGGTCGCCGCCACCGTGCTCGACCAGCCGATGACCCTCACCGCGATCGGCCCGTTCGAAGACCACGAGTTCGGCCTCTGAGCCTCCTCCTACGGCGTCCCCGGGGACCGTTGATCGGTCAGGCTATCGGACCAGTGATCGGAGAAGCGATCAGGGGAGAGGAAGCGGACAGGAGGTCGCCAGGCAGGCATAGGACAGCAGCAAGCGCCCGGACCGCCCGAACGCTGGGGATGGCGTCGGTGGGTGCCTTCCGGCACAGCTCGTCGACTAGGAGCCGATCATGCGTACGTTGAGCATCGCCGCGATCCAGACCGGTCCGGTCCCGTTCGACCTGGAGGCGAGCTGGGACCGGTTCGCCGGTCAGGTCAGGGCGGTCCGCCGGCTGTTCGAGCACGTCCAGCTCGTCGTGGCGCCCGAACTGCTGCTGGCCGCCGAGGCGCCGCTGCTGCGGGCACGAGCGGACTGGATGCGGCAGACCGCCCGTCCGATCGAGGAGATCGTGCCGCGGCTGGCCGAGCTCGCCAGGGAGACCGAGCTGTGGCTGGTGCCCGGCACGGTGTACGAGCTCGGTGATGACGGTCAGGTCTACAACACCGCCCTGGCCGTGTCCCCGGAGGGGGAGGTGGCCGCGCGCTACCGGAAGATCTTCCCCTGGCAGCCCTATGAGGGCGCCGCACCAGGCCGGGATTTCTGCGTCTTCGACCTGCCGGGAATCGGCCGGGCCGGGCTCGCGATCTGCTACGACGGGTCATTCCCCGAGGTCGTCCGGCAGCTCGCCTGGCTGGGTGCCGAGGTGGTGATCCAGCCCACGCTGACGACCACCCGGGACCGGGAGATGGAGCTGGTCTGCGCCCGCGCCAACGCCTGGACCAACCAGGTCTACGTGGTCAACGTCAACGCGGCCGATCCCGCGGCGGTCGGCCAGAGCGTCATCGTGGATCCCGAGGGCATCGTCCGGCAACAGGCGGCCGGCGGCGAGGAAGTCCTCGTCGACGCGCTCGACCTCGACGCCGTCACCAGGGTCCGCCGCTTCGGATCGAGCGGGATCAACCGCCCCTGGGCTCAGCTGGCGCGCTACGGAGACCAGATCAAGCTGCCGATGTACGGAGGCGCCACGTTCACCACACCGGACTGGGAGCGCTGATGACGACCGGGGGCGGTCTCCTCGCGGCGGCCGAGGCGATCCGAGCGGGCCTCAGGACTTCCGGCCCGGCAGGAGGAGCGCCGCGCCCGCCAGCAGCGGAACGAGCATCTGGCCGTTGCCGAAGCCGCCGTACCCGCTGGCCGGGGTCAAGAGGGCGCCGGGGGAAGGTAGATGGCCCAGCGCCGGCGGTCGGAGCCGGTGTAGTCATGGCGGCGCCAGCCCTTCAGGTATCCGGGCCGGGCGCCTCCCCGGCTGAGCACGGCGAACGATCCCGCGTGCCGTACGGCCGCCAGGGTGGCCCGCGGGGTGGCCGCCGGGTTGTCCTCGCTCACCGCCGCCGACGAGCACCCGGCGTAGTAGGCGACATAGGGGTTCTTGTAACCGGCCAGCACGCAGGGCGGCCGGATTCCCAGCCGGTTCAGATGGCCGGCCAGCCGCTGGATCGCCTCGCGGCTTCTTCGCTGGTCGGCCACCCGGTGCCGTAGCACGACGTTCTGCGTACCGAACTGGACCGCCAGGACCAGCCCCGTCGCGAGGATCGCCCAGGAGCGCCATCGGCCGTCGGCCCCCGCCACCAGCCGGTCGATGAGGGCCGCGACGGCGAGCGCCCACAGTGCGTACGTCGGCATCAGGAACCTCGGCGCCGCGTACTGGATCAGGAACAGGTACGGGACCGCGAGCGCGACGCCGCACAGCACGGCCAGGGCCAGCACGCCGCGGGTCCCCCTGGCCACGACCAGCCCACCGGCGACGAGGAACGGCAGCGCCAGCCACCAGGCCGACAGCACCGGATGCTGCCAGGGCACCCCGCAGGGCCTGCACAGCGTCGGCCCGTTGAGCGAGCGCAGTTCCATGCCTATCGCGAGATGCCACCCCATGCCGCCTTCGGTGTCGTTCGCGGCCCGCAGTCTCCCCATCGGCCCGCCGAACCGCGCGAAGGCTTCGGCCACCCAGGGGACCATTCCGACGACCGAGCCCACCATCACCGTCGCCGTCACCCGGATCCGGCGGGCGACCAGCGCGAAGACCGTCAGCACCAGCACCAGGAAGGCGGCGTCGGTGGGCCGCATCAACGCCATGAACGCCAGGCTCACGCCGAGAGCCGCGAACGGCCCCCGGCCGCCGTCCCGCACGGCGCGCAGGAACCAGCCGGACGCGGCGACCGCGGCGTACGCGACGTACAGGTTCGGCATCGCCTCGTTGCCGTAGAACTGCGCCACCCACAGACCGGCGAACAGCAATGCGGCCAGCGCCACGACCCGGCTCCCGAGCAACGCCGTCCAGGGCCAGAACGCCGCCACCAGACCGGCGGCCGACAGCGCGGTCAGATAGAGGCGCAACGCCAGTACGGAGGAGGTCAGCGCGACCAGCGGAGCGGGCAGCAGCGTGATCCCCCGCGATCGCGGCGCGCTGAAGTACTCCGCCGGGACGTGCGGGCTGACCTGGCTGATGTAGACCGTCTCATCCCAGCCCAGACCGGCCGCGGGCGACACGAACATGACCTGCGCGACGGCATAGGCCACGGCGACCACTACCAGCGCGGTGACCGGGCTACGGACTCTGATGGTGCGCACGGGGGCAAGCTAGGAATCAAGGCTGAGAAATCTCTGCAGGCCAGGGCCGCCCAGGCTGAATCTTTGCCGGAAGGCGCCAGAGCTTGACCACCGGTGGACCACTGCCGGCAGGCCGGCTGTCCCGGGCCGCCTGTTGGTCGGTCAATGCCGCCTTTGCGCCGCCGCCCCGCGTGAACGATCATCGGCCGCTTGTGAATCCCTCTCATGTTCCGTGTGTTCGGTGGACCGCACGCGGGTCCCTGCCCGCGATAGGCTCGGCGACGCGTTCGAGACGGGGAGGACAATCGTGATCAAGGTCGGGGTGCTGGGCGCGCGAGGCCGGATGGGCGCGGAGGTGTGCCGGGCGGTTGAGAACGCCGACGGCATGGAACTCGTCGCCGCGGTCGACCAGGGCGACTCGCGGGACGCGCTGACCTTCGCTGAGGTCGTCGTCGACTTCACCCATCCCGGGGTGGTCATGGAGAACCTGCACTGGTGCATCGAGCACGGCATTCACGCCGTCGTCGGCACCTCCGGGTTCGATCCGGCCAGGCTGGACACCGTCCGGGAGTGGCAGGCGGCGCATCCGGGCGCCAATGTGCTCGTCGCGGCCAACTTCGGTGTCGGCGCGGTGCTGATGATGCACTTCGCGACGATCGCCGCACCGTTCTTCGACTCCGTCGAGGTCGTCGAACTGCACCATCCGAACAAGGTCGACGCCCCCAGCGGCACGTCCTACCGCACGGCCGAGCTGATCGCCGAGGCACGCGGCAAAGCGGGCATCCCGGCCTCCCCGGACGCCACCACCACGGAGATCACCGGAGCCCGGGGGGCCGACGTCGACGGCGTACGCGTCCACTCCGTACGCCTGGCGGGGCTGATCGCGCACCAGGAGGTGCTGCTCGGCGGGCACGGCGAGATCCTGACCATCCGGCACGACTCGATGAACCGTGAGTCGTTCATGCCCGGGGTGCTGCTCGGGGTCCGGGCCGTCGGTGGCCTGCCCCAGCCGCTCACCGTCGGCATCGAGCCGCTGCTCGGCCTGGTCTGACGGCTCCATGGACTTCACCGCGGAGCCCTGGCAGTACCTCGGCGCCGATGAGGCGATCGACCTGGACCATCCGCTCGTCCAGACGACAGCCGCCCGGCTGCCGGCGGGCGAGGGCGACGCCGTATTCGCCCGCGCCGCCTACGAGCTCGTGTCCGACACGATCACTCACTCGATGGACGCCGGCGACCGGCGGGTGACCTGGCGTGCATCCGACGTCCTCCGCGAGCGGACGGGCCTGTGCTATGCCAAGTCACACGCGTACGTTGCGCTGCTGCGGGCCGCGGGCATTCCGGCCGGCCTCTGCTACCAGCGGCTCGCCCGCGACGAGACCGGTTCCGCCCATGCCCTGCACGGGCTCACGGCGGTCTGCGTCGACGGCTCCTGGTTCCGGCTCGACCCGCGCGGCAACAAGCCCGGCGTACAGGCCGAGTTCTCGCTCGCGGAAGAGCGCCTCGCCTACGTCGTACGGCCGGAACTGGGCGAGATCGACTATCCGCACGTCTACGCGAGCCCCCCTTCCGCTGTGCTGGACGCCCTTCAGCGGCACGACGACTGCCTGGAGCTGTGCGATGGCAAGCTGCCCGCGGGGCTCGGCCCGATCGCCTGACAGGGTCTGAGATCGCGCTCTCTCTGATCGCCGTTCCTGAGCCCTACTGTACCGTCCGGACGGTAGAGTAGGAGTATGTCGGCGAGCAGAGGAAAGGGTCGCTGGATGGCTTGGCTGCTGTTGGCCGGTGCGATCATCTCCGAGGTGACGGCGACGCTGGCGCTGCGGGGGATCGCCAACGGGTTTCGTCCGTTGCCCGCGCTGATCGTCGTGGTGGGGTATCTCGTCTCGTTCGCGCTGATGGCCGTGGCGTTGCGCACGCTGAACGTCGGCATCGTCTATGCGGTGTGGTCAGGGGCGGGGACCGCGGGCACGGCTGCCATCGCCGCCGCGCTCTACGACGAGCGGCTGAACCTGACCGCCGTGGCCGGCATGGTCGTCATCGTCGCCGGAGTCATTCTGCTGGCCAGCTCGGGAGCCACCACGCACGAGTAGCCGTCGCGCGCCCCGGGCAGGTCGCACAATGGGGCCGTGACCGGTGCGGGCGACCCCGACGCGGACGCCCGGCCGCCCTTCGTGGGCAGGGACGAGGTGCTCGCGAAGCCCGCGGCGGGAGACCCGGCCCGAGGACGACCACCTGCTGGGCAGGCTCTTCTACGCGGCGTCAACGATGATCTGCACCCCGGCTTCGCCGGCCCAGGAGGGCGGGCTCGGCCTGGGCAACCAGGTGGGCCTGGCCAGGCTGACGGAGCCGCTCGCCCAGGCCGGTTTCGGTTCCGTACGCCTGGCGGCGACCACACCGGTGAACCGCGTCATCGAGGCCCGGGCCTGATCGCCACCCCGTCGTGATCATGCCCCTCACCGCACGCCGACGGAATGATCACGGCGGGGTGAAGCCGTACTTGGTCAGGATGGCGACGGCCTCGGGCGAGGTGAGCCAGGCGACGAAGGTCCGGGCCTGGCTCTTGTGACCGCTCCTGTCGAGAACCGCCGCGGGGTAGGCGGCCGTGATGTTCTGGGCCGCCGGGATCGGCACGCTGCTGGCGGCGGCGCCCGCCGACTTGAGGTCGGTGATGTAGACGATCCCGGCGTCCGCCTCGCCGGTGCGCACCCGGGCGAGCACTGACCGTACGTCGATCTCCTCCCACTTGGGCGCCACGGTCACGCCCGCCTTGGCGAAGACCTGCAGGGCGTAGCGGCCGGACGGGGTACTGGGGGCACCGAGCACCACGCTCAGCCGGGGATCGGCGAGGTCCGCCAGCCCCTGGATGTGCTTGGGGTTGCCGGGGGCGACGGCGATGGTCATAGAGTTGTGCGCGATGGTCCGGCGCGACCCGACCAGCTTGGCGGCCTCGTCCATGGTGGGAAGGTCAGCGGTTACCAGCACGTCGGCGGACTTGCCGTCCTTGAGCTGGGCGACGAGGTCCTGTGAGCCCCCGAACGCGGCCTGGACCGTCATGCCACGGTGGGTCTGCTGATATCTGGTGCTCAGTTCGGCCATCACCTCGGTCAGCGACGAGGCGGCGAACACGGTGATCGTTTTGGTGGGGGAGGAGTCACCGCACCCGGCCAGGAAGGCGACCCCGAGGAGGAGGGCGGCCAGGCAGGCACCGAGGCGCTTCATGGCAGCCGTGGGGGACAGGTGGTGCAGGAGGGCATATCCGTGATCCTATGGGGACCCGTTCGGGAGATGCCTTGGGGCCGTGATTCGGCCCATCAGGCCTGCTGAGTGGTGAACGATGGTGGAATATGGCCTCGCCCCTCCTTCTCCAGCCAGGCGCACAGGTCCTCAGGCGCCACTGATCCTCATGTGTCGAAGGCCGCACGCCGTCCAAGGCCGCCAGCTGCCGCGCGGGCGGCCGAACACCGCTCTGGCGGGAGTGATCGTGTTTTGTCGCCGCCAGGCCCTAGGGTCGTTGGTGTCAGAATTCCTTTCCCGGAGGCGAACCCCCGATGTCCTTCGACCTGCTGGACCTGCTCCCCGACGACTGGCGGGGGCGGCTCGAGCCGCTGGTCGACCCGTTGCCGACCGCGGCGCTGAGCGCGTACGTGACGGGGGAGTACGACCAGCACGTGGTCTATCCGCCGCGCGAGGACCTGTTCAACGCCTTCCGGCATTGCCCGTACGACACCGCCAGGGTGCTGATCCTCGGTCAGGACCCGTACCACGGACCGGGACAGGCGCACGGGCTCAGCTTCAGTGTGAAGTCCGGGGTGCGGCTGCCCCCGTCGCTGCGCAACATCTACAAGGAGCTCGCCGCCGACCTCGACGTGCCGGTCTCGACGGGCGGTGACCTCACCCCGTGGGCGGACCAGGGCGTGCTGCTGCTCAACGCGGTGCTGACCGTACGGGCCGGAGCGGCCGGCTCACACGCCAGGAGGGGCTGGGAGGAGTTCACCGACGCGGCAATCCGGGCGCTGAACGCCAAGGACGAGCGGGTCGTGTTCGTGCTCTGGGGCGGTTACGCCCGCAAGAAGGCGAAGCTGGTCACCGGCTCTCAGCACGTCGTGATCGAGTCCGGGCACCCCAGCCCGCTCAGCCAGAAGGCCTTCTTCGGCACCCGTCCGTTCAGCGCCGTCAACAAGGCCCTCGCCGACGCCGGTCTCGCGGAGATCGACTGGAGGATCAGCGAGGAGCGCGACCGATAGCGAGGCCGGTCCGCTACGGTGCCAGGCCGATCGCCAGCAGGACCCCGAAGGCGATCTGCAGGCGGGCCGTCTCGCCGAGGACGGCGATCAGCTCCGGCCCGGCCGCGCCGGCCAGGACGCGCCGCGTCGGCGGGATCGACAGCGGAGCGGCCAGCAGTGCGAGCAGCGCCCACGGGTGCGGGGCGGCCAGGGCGAGAGTGATCGTGAAAGGCAGGGCGGCGCAGGCGGTGTAGAGCAGCCGGGTCCGCCGGTCGCCGAGCACGACGGCGAGCGTCCGCTTGCCGGAGATCTCGTCCGTGGGGATGTCGCGCAGGTTGTTGGCGACCAGCAGGGCACAGGCCAGCAGCCCGACCGGCACCGCCGCCACCCACGCGGTCCACGGCAGGCGTTCGAGCTGGACGTAGACGGTGCCGACCACCGCCACCAGGCCGAAGAACACGAACACCGAGATCTCCCCCAGCGCCCGATAGCCGTACGGGTTGGAACCGCCGGTGTAGAACCAGCCGGCCACGATCGCCGCGGCGCCGACGAGCAGCAGCCACCAGCTCGTCACCGCGGCCAGCACCAGGCCGGCCACCGCCGCGGCCAGGAAGGCGCCCACTGCGGCGGCCAGCACCTGCTTGGGCCGCGCTACTCCGGAGCCGACCAGCCGCAGCGGGCCCACCCGGTCCTCGTCGGTGCCCCGCACCCCATCGCTGTAGTCGTTGGCGTAGTTGACGCCCACCTGCAGAGCCAGCGCGACGAATGCGGCGAGCGCGGCCCGCCACCAGACGGCGTGGCCTTCGCCGATGGCGACGCCGGTGCCGACGATGACGGGGACGACCGAGGTCGGCAGGGTTCGCGGCCGGGAGCCGGCGATCCACTGGGAGAGGCTGGCCACGGGATTACTGCTCGCTCTCGGATGAGGGGATTTGGATGAGGGGATTTGAATGAGGGCTGGATGAGGCGACGACGAGATGGCGGCGGGGCGCGGATCCCCGCCCGGGAACTGAGGACAGGCTAGATCATCCCTCCGGGCGTCCGCGCAGCCGCAGGGACAGCAGCAGACCCAGGCCGAGAATGCCGGCGGTGACGAGCATCGCCCGGTCGGCCGCGACGGCCAGGCTCTCGTCGGCGGCGTGGGCCGCCTGCCCGGCGCCCGGCTGGTCGTGCAGGGTGCGCGTGTAGGTGCCGGCGCTCTCCCGGAGCTCCCGGGCCACGGCGGCGCGCTGCGCCGGGGGCACGTCGGTGAGCTCGAGCCGCTGGTGCATGACGTGGCCGAGGCTCGTGGCGAAGACCGTGCCGATGAGCGCGATGCCCAGCGCGGACCCGATCTGCCGGGCCGTCGACTGGGTGCCGGAGGCCTGCCCGGACCGGGCGGCGGGCACGTCGCCCAGGGAGACGTTGGTGAGCTGGGCAGAGGTGAGCCCCAGTCCCGCCCCGTACACCAGCATCCACGGGGCGAGGTCGAAGCCGGTCGTGCCCGCATGGGTGGTCAGCCCGATCGCCAGGACGGCGGTGACCTCCAGCAGCATCCCGATCTGCACCACCCGTGGCGCCCCGTACCGGTGCGACAGCCGTGCGGCGAACGGGCCGGCCAGGAATGCGCCCAGGGCGAGCGGGACGATCGCGACGCAGATCTGCAGCGGCGAGTCGCCGTGCACGCCCTGCAGGAACAGGGGCAGCACGAACAGCAGGCCCAGCTCACCCACACTGATCAGGGAGGAGGCGGCGTTGCCCCGGCGGAAGCTGGCGATGCGGAACAGGGACAGGTCCAGCATGACGGGCAGCTCCGCGGCGGCCCGGGCCCGCTCGACCACGATCAGCGCGGCGACGAGCACGGCGGACAGCGCCAACGCCACGGGGACGGGCGACAACCCGGTCAGCGGCCAGTCGTAGGGCCCGGCGCTGAACGGCCGGGTGGGGGTCCACCAGCCGTACCGCTGGCCCTCGATCAGCGCGAAGACCAGCGCGCCCAGGCCCAGCGCGGACAGCGCGGCGCCCGGCCAGTCGATGCCGCGCCGGGCCTGCTCGTCGCGGGTCTCGGGGATCAGCTTCACCGCGCCGATCACGAGTAGTACACCGATGGGCAGGTTGACGCCGAAGGCCCAGCGCCAGCCGTAGGAGGTCGCCAGCCAGCCGCCCAGCAGCGGGCCCAGCGCGGCCATACCGCCGATCATCGAGCCCCAGATGCCGAAGGCGATCGCCCGGTCGCGGCCGGTGAAGACGGTGTTCACGGTCGACAGCGTGGCGGGCATGATCATGGAGGCGCCGACGCCCTGCACCGCGCGGGCGGCGATCAGCGCCGGTCCGCTGCCGGACCGGGCTGCCAGCAGGCTGGCCAGCACGAAGACGGCCGTGCCGAGCACGAACATCCGCCGCCGGCCGAACAGGTCACCGGCGCGCCCGAAGGAGATGAGCAGCGCGGCGAACACCAGGGAGTAGACCGAGGTGACCCATTCCGCGTCGGTGGTGCGCAGGCGCAGGTCGGTGACCATGCGGGGGAGCAGCACGTTGACGATGGTCGCGTCGACGACGATCAGTGACACACCGAGGCTGAGGACCACCATGCCGAGCCAGCGCCCGCGCCCGGCTCCGTGCGGTCGCTGCCGGGCGGCGCGTGGCCGGGAACTGGTAGGGGCGGTCATGGACTTCCTGCTGTTGAAGGGGATGCGGCGGTCGAAACGGATACGGCGGTCCAACGGGATGCGGCGGTCGAACAGGATGCGGGCCTGGTCACGGACTGGCCAACACTGTCCATTTGCTGGCCCTCGCCGCGGAGAGCACGCACAATGTCGCCGTGCGCGACGTGGAGCCGAACCTGGAAGGCATGCCCCTGTCCCGGCTGCTGGCGGTGGCCGGTCATGTGGTCGCCATGCGCTGGCAGCGGCTGATGGGCAGTCACGGTCTTACTCCGCATGGGCTCGCCGTCCTCGCCTACCTGGTGGAGGGCTCTGCGCTCACGCAGCGAGAGCTGGCCCGCCATTGCGGAGTATCGCCCTCCACACTCAACCATACGGTGGACCACCTGGAGCGATCGGGGTGGATCGAACGCCTCCGGGACGTGGCGGACCGCAGGCTGGTCCGGCTGGCGCTGACCGTGTCGGGCCGCCGCCAGCTGGCGGAGGTGCAACAGGCGGCGGGCGAGCAGATGGAGCCGATGCTCGATCATCTGGCCGCTACGGAGGAGCCCGTCGTCCGGGAGTTCCTCATCAGGACCGTGGCCCGTTTCCAGGAACAGGAGCCCGGCGCGGTGCTCGGTTATCCCGGGGTGACCACGCCGCGTGGTAATGGGTACGACGAAGCGTGACGCGACGAAACTTCAACGTTTCGCGATGGCGGGCGGTTTAACGTAACGGATACATGCGGGACGTGGGACCGACATCTGCGCTCCCTTATATGGTCCACGACTCACAAAGTGAGGCGCGCCTAGGGTTCCGTCGCCACTGACGGCCGTTGCGGAAGATCGCTCCGGCCCGGCGAGACTGGTCCGAGAGGCGAGGCGGGTGCCGGTGGGCGGCAGCCGCTCCACGGCGGGACAAAAGCCCGGGAGGCCGGCCAGGCCTGGCTGCCCTCGTGCCAGGCCGCGATTTCGGAGCCGTCCCCATGACCAACCCTCTCTTCGGCCCTCTACTCAGCCCTCTCCCCGGCCATCCGCGGCGATCCGGCCCCTGTCGCCCGGCCCGTTCCGCTCGGGCGGCGACCCGGTGACGGCCGCGGACGACCCGGTGGTCCAGGTGGACGACCTGACGGTCACGTTCCGCCGTGGCGGCCGCGACATCCAGGCCCTGCGCGGCGTCACCCTGGACGTCCGGCCGGGCGAGATCCTCGGGCTGGTCGGGGAATCCGGGTCCGGCAAGAGCGTCCTCGGCATGTCCCTGCTGGGCCTGCTGGCCGGCGAGCCGGTGACGACCGGCCGGGCCGTCGTGTGCGGCGAGGACATGCTGGTCGCACCGGCGCAGGTCCGCCGCCGCATCCGCCGCGACCGGCTGGGCGCCGTCTTCCAGGACCCGATGACCTCACTGAACCCCACCATGAGAGTCGGCGCCCAGGTCGCCGAGGCCGCCGGATCGGGTACAGAGGCCGAGCGCCTGCTGCGCGCGGTGGGCGTCCCCGACCCGGGACGCCGGATGTCGAGCTTCCCGCACGAACTCTCCGGTGGGCTCCGGCAGCGGGTGATGATCGCGATGGCCGTCGCCGGCCGCCCCTCCCTGGTCATCGCGGACGAGCCGACCACCGCGCTGGACGTGACGGTGCAGGCCCAGGTCCTGTCGCTGCTGCGTTCGCTACGCGACGAGATCGGCTGCAGCTTCCTGCTGATCACACACGATCTGGGGGTGGCGGCGCAGGTCGCCGACCGGGTCGCCGTGATGTACGCCGGCCGGCTCGCCGAGTCCGGTCCCACCCCCACGGTGCTGCGGGCCGCCGCCCACCCGTACAGCCTGGGCCTGATGACGTCCCGGCTGACCCTGGAGTCGCCGCGCCATTCCCTGCTGCCGACGCTGTCCGGCGAGGTGCCCAGCCCCGCCGACCCCCCGCCTGGGTGCGCTTTCGAACCCCGGTGCGCCATCTCCACCGCCGCGTGCACCGAGGTCCGGCCGGCACCCGAACCGGTCGCGCCCGATCACCTCAGTGCCTGCCTGCTGCCGATGGCCGAGGTACGCGCCCGGCTGGCCGTGGGCCCCCCGGCGCTCGAGGCTGTGGCCTCTCAGATGGTGTCTTCCCAGCCGGCGGCTCGCGGGGCGGCGGCTCGCGGGGCAGCGGCTCCTCAGGTGGCGGCGTCCGCCGGTCCGGCACCGGCAGATGGGGAGGGTACGGCGCCCGCGGTGGCCGTGCGGCGCGCGGACAAGACGTTCCGGGTGCAGACCGGGCGGGGCTGGGGCCGCACCCGGTTGCAGGCCCTGCGCGATGTGGACCTGACGGTCGCCGCCGGTGAGTCGGTCGCCATCGTGGGCGAGAGCGGATCGGGCAAGTCGACTCTGCTGCGCCTCATCGCCGGACTGGACGGGGCCGACCACGGCGACGTGACGCTGGGCGGTGCGGCCGGGGCCCAGATGGTCTTCCAGGACGCCGGCTCCTCGCTCACGCCGTGGCTCACGGTCGGTGAGCTCATCGGCGAACGGCTGCGCGGCCGCGGAATGTCGCGGCAGCAGCGCTCGGACGAGGTGCGGCGGGCGCTGACCCAGGTGGGACTGCCCGCCGAGGTCGCCGGGGCCCGGGCCGCTCAGCTGTCCGGCGGGCAACGGCAGCGCGTCGTCCTGGCCAGGGCCACCGTGATCCCACCGGAGATACTGCTGTGCGACGAGCCGACCAGCGCGCTCGACGTGTCACTGGCCGCCGGGGTGATCAACCTCATCTCCCGGCTCCGCACGGAGCTGGGGATGGCCGTCGTCTTCGTCACCCATGACCTGTCCGTGGCGCGGATCGTCGCCGATCGCATCGCGGTCATGTACCTGGGGCGCATCGTGGAGCAGGGGCCCGCGGAGGACATCGTCGGCGCGCCCCGCCATCCGTACACCAAGGCGCTGGTCGCCGCGATCCCCGACTTCGAGGTGCGGCCGGTCGCGCTGGCCGGGGAACCGGCCAGCCCGCTGCGGCCGCCCACCGGCTGCTCCTTCCACCCGCGCTGCCCGATCGCGCTGCCCGTCTGCTCCGATCCCGATCTCGATCCCCGGCTCATCGGCATCGGCGGCGGCGCCGACCGGATGGTGGCCTGTGTGCACCCGGAGGTGAACTGATGGTGACAGCCGACACCCCGGTCGTGGAGGCGCCGGTCAAGCCGGCCCCGGCCAGGGGGCGGCCCCGGCTGCTGCCCGCCGGGGCCGGGCGCTACCTCAACTGGACGGCCGCCGGGCTGCTGCTGGTCGTGACCCTGGTCGCCGTGCTCGCCCCGTTGATCAGCCCGCACGATCCGCTCCAGCCGGTCGGCGTGCCGCAGCTGCACCCGGGCGAACAGGGCTTCCTGCTCGGCACCGACAGCATCGGCCGGGACATCCTCAGCCGGGTCGTGTACGGCTGGCGGTCCAGCTGGTTCGCCGCGCTCGGGGTGGTCGCCTCCGGGCTGCTGATCGGCGGGATCATCGGGCTGATCGCCGGTGCGGCGGGCGGGGTGGTCGACAACCTCCTGATGCGGGTGACGGACGGGTTCCTGGCGCTGCCGGCGCCGATCCTGGCGATCGCGGTGGTGGCGGCGCTGGGCCCGGGCTTCCTGCACACCCTGCTGGCGGTCGCGATCGTCTGGTGGCCCTTCTACGCCCGCATCGTGCGCGGTGAGATCCGCGCGCTGGCCGCCCGCCCGCACGTGGAGGCCGCCCGGCTGGCGGGCACGGGACGGCTGCGGATTGCGATCCGCCATCTGCTGCCCGGCGCCGTCCCCGCGGCCGTCATCACCGCCAGCCTTGACCTCGGGAATCTCGTGCTCACCCTCGCCGGCCTGTCCTTCCTGGGGCTCGGCCAGCCCGCCCCGGCCGCCGAGCTCGGCGCCGACTGCGCCCGCAACCTGTCCTTCCTGCTCCAGCAGTGGTGGATCCCGGTCATGCCGGGCATCGCCGTCGCAGTGATGGCGCTGATCGGCAATATCGCAGGAGACGGCGTCCGCAACCTGCTCGGCGACCGCTGACGGCACCGAGATCGCTTTCCGAGACCACTTTCAAGGAGGTGTGATGCTTCAGCTCATCGCCAAACGGCTCGTCGCCATGGTAGTGATCATCTTTGCGCTCACTGCTGTGCTCTTCCTGCTGCAGAAGATGTCCCCGCTCGATCCGGTGCACGCGATGCTCGGCGGCAACGCCTCGAAGCAGGCTGTGGCCGAGCAACGGCACCGGCTGGGGCTGGACCGTCCCGCCCTGGATCAGTTCTGGCACTACCTCGGCGGGTTGCTCCACGGTGACCTGGGTACCTCGTTCCGGACTCGGCGGCCCGTCAGCACGGACCTGGGGGCCTTCCTCCCGGTCACCGCCGAGCTGGCCCTGTACGGGCTGATCTTCGCCGTGCTGCTCGCCGTGCTGCTGGCCTTCGGCGCCGTCCTGCGCTGGCCCGGGGCGGGCCTGTTCCGGCTGGTGCTGATGGTCGGCGCATCGACCCCGGCGTTCCTGCTCGCCATCGGCGGGATCCTGATCTTCTCTCAGCGGCTCGGGTGGCTCCCGGTGACCGGGCGCATCGACCTGGCCAACGCCCCTGACGGCCCGACCGGGCTGCTGACCGTGGACGGGCTGCTGAACGGCAGGTTCGACGTCACGGTGGACGCGTTGCGGCATCTAGTGCTTCCCGGGCTCGCCGTCGCCGTCGGCCCTGCGGTGTCGATCGGCCGGGTGCTGCGCTCGAGCCTGGTCGGCGAACAGAGCGCCGACTACACCCGTACCGCACGGGCCAAGGGCCTGACCGAGGCCCGGGTGCTGCGCAGGCACGTGCTGCGCAACTCGCTGGGGCCGGCGCTGTCCATGGCCGGCCTGCAGATCGGTCTGATGTTCGCGGGGGTCCTGGTGATCGAGCAGATCTTCGCCCTGCCCGGCGTCGGTCAGTACACCACCCAGAGCATTCCGGTGGCGGACTTCCCCGCCATCGCAGGCGTCACTCTCCTGCTCGGCGTCGGCTATGTCGTGATCAACACGATCGTGGACATTCTGCAGGCCATCGCGGATCCGAGGATCAATGTCTGAACGCCCGGCTGGACCGATCTCCATCAATCGTCCCAACGAGATGGGCTGGAGCGGATTCCCGACCTTTCTCAAGCAGCCCATCTGCCTGACCCCCGAGGACCTGCGGGCCGGGGGCATCGACATCGCCGTCTGCGGAGCGCCCTGGGACGGCACGGCCACCGGCCGGAACGGCACCCATCTGGGCCCGCGGGCCATCAGGGAGTCCGACTACCTGGGGGTGCCGTTCGGGCATCTGGACGTACGGGTCAACCCCCTGGAGCACCTGAAGGTCGCGGACTACGGCGACGCCGACGTGCTGATCGGCAACACCGACGGCACCTACGACAACATCAGGGCCTTCGTCGCGGAGATCCTGGCCGGGGGAGCGACCCCGATCGTGCTCGGCGGAGATCACGGCATCACCTGGCCGGCCGCGACGGCCGTCGCGGACGCGTACGGCCACGGCAAGGTCGGCATCGTCCACTTCGACGCGCACGCCGACACCGCGCCGGACATGCGGGGCAACCTGGCCGGGCACGGCACCCCGATGCGCCGGCTGATCGAGAGTGGGGCGGTGCCGGGCCGAAACTTCGTGCAGGTCGGCCTGCGGGGCTACTGGCCCGATCCGCCGATCCTGGAATGGATGGAGGAGCACGAACTCCGCACCCATTTCATGGCCGAGATCCGCAAGGACGGCTTCGACGCCGTGTTGGAACGCGCCCTGGACGAGGCACTGGACCAGGCCGACCACCTCTACATCTCGGTCGATGTGGATGTGGCCGACCCCGCGCACGCACCGGGGACCGGGACCCCGGAACCGGGCGGGCTGACGAGCGCCGAAGTGCTCCGCGCGGTACGGCGGCTGGCCGCCGAGGTCGGCATGGTCGGCATGGACGTGGTCGAGGTCAGCCCCCCGTACGACGTCGGCAACAACATCACCGCGCTCTTCGCGCACCGGATCGTGCTGGAGGCGCTGACCGGGACCGCGATGCGCCGGATCGGGCTCACCCAGCCCGACTACCTGGATCCGCGTTCGGCGGGCTCGGGGGAGCCGCACACGTTCCGCCCCAAGGAGGCATGACACGCGCACGAGCCGCGCATGAGTTTTGCAGGACAGGACCACGGCGGCGGCTCCCGCCAGGAACCCCGCCGCCGCGGGCCATCACAACCCCCGAATATACCGAACCAGGAGAGTGCGACCCTTATGCCCGAGCAACCCCTGTTCGTCGGCGACCCGGTACTGGTCGTCGTCGATATCCAGTCAGACTGCATGGTGCCCGGCGGGGACTACGGCATCCCGCACATGGGCGGCTGGGAGGAGCGCGTCCCGCGCGCCGAGCGGCTGGTGGCCGCAGCCCGCGCCGCCGCCGTTCCGGTCGTCTTCTTCCAGGAGGTGCACCGCCGCAGCGGCGTGGACTTCGGCCGTGAGCTCGACGGCGTCGAGACCGCCCACTGTGTCGAGGGAGACCCCGGCACCGAGCTGTACCCCACGCTGGGGCCGGCCGACGGCGAGTTCCACATCGTCAAGCGCCGCTACTCCGGCTTCATCGGCACCGAGTTCGAGATCGTGCTGCGCGGCCTGGGGGTCTCCACCCTGGTGCTGATCGGCGGTCTGACCGACGTGTGCGTCCACTACACCTTCGCCGACGCGCACCAGCGCGACTATTACGCGCGGGTCGTCGAGGACTGTGTCGCAGGTTCGACCCAGGCCCGGCACGACGCCTCCCTGGACGCGATGGAGTACCTGCAGACCGGAGCACGGCGGACGACCGATGAGATCGTCGCCGCCTTCGAGGAACTGGCCGCCCAGCGGACTCCGGTTCTCGCGGGGGTGGCGGGATGACCTCACGGTTCTCGCGCACCGCCGGGGCCCTCACCGCGGCCGCCCTGCTCGGCCTGGCCGCGGCCTGCGGCGGATCCGGGGGAGGCGTCACGGCCAAGAGCACACCACCGGCCGACCACGTCCTGCACCTCAGCTTCCTGCAGGACCCGGGACAGCCACCGGACCCCGACATCTACTATTCCGGCCAGGGCCTGCTGCTCACCACCAACCTCTACGAAGGGTTGCTGAAGTACCAGCCCGGCACCGCAGAACCGAAGATCGTGGCCTCGCTGGCGGAGAGCTGGACGGCGAGCAAGGACAACACGACCTTCACCCTGAAGCTGCGGAAGGGCGTCGTCTTCCACGACGGCACGCCATTCACCGCGGCCGCCGTCAAGCCGTCGTTCGACCGTCGGCTCGCGGTCAACCAGGGCCCCGCCTACATGGTCGCCGACGTCGCCTCGGTGACGACGTCGGGCGACTACGACGTGACCATCAAGCTGAAGACCCCGAACGCCTCGTTCCTGGACTACCTGGCGGCGCCGTACGGGCCGAAGATGATGAGTCCGAAGGCGCTCGCCGCCAACGCGGGCAAGGACCACACGCAGACCTACATCCAGACCCACGATGTCGGCACCGGTGCGTACACGCTGACCGATGCCAAGGTCGGCTCGCATTACGCGATGAAGGCCTTCGACCAGTACTGGGGCGGCAAGCCCTACTTCACCTCGGTGGACATTCCCGTGCAGACCGACGCCTCGACCCAGCAACTGCTGTTCAACAAGGGGCAGCTGGCCGCGATCGTGCATGACCTGCCCGCGTCGGCGGTGAAGTCCTACCTGAAGGACGGCATCACCAAGACGTACTCGCTGCCCACGCTGATGTCGGACTACCTCTACCTCAACCCCAACAAGGGCTTCCTCAAGGACAAGGCAGCGCGGGTGGCGCTCAACCAGGCCATCGACATCGACCAGATTCAGAAGCAGGTCTTCGAGGGTCGTGCCACCAAGGCCGCACAGGCCTACCCGGCGCACATGATGGCCGACGGCAAGGCACTGCAGGGCATCACGCGCGACCCGGCCCCCCTGCAGAAGCTGGTCGCCTCGCTACCGCCGGACCAGAAGACCATCACGATCGGGTACGACTCGGTCTCGCCGGACAACCAGACCGTGGCCAACCTGATGTCGGCCCAGTACTCCGCGCTGGGGCTCACCGCCAAGGTGCAGGCCTACCCGACCGCGACCATCTTCGGGTGGATCAGCGATCCGAAGGGCTCACCCGACATGCTGGTCACCCTCGGCTGGCCGGACGCGGCTTCCCCGTACACCTGGTCGCACATCAGCTTCTCGCCGGACGGCGGGCTGAACTACCTGCACTGCAGCGACCCCGAGATCACCAAACTGCTGCCCGACAACAAGCGGACCGGTTCGGTGGAGTCCTCGTCACGGATCGGGCAGCTCTCCGCCGCCACCGGCTGCTGGTACAACCTGGTCAACCAGAACGACTTCATGGTCGCTCAGCCTTGGCTCAAGGGGGTCGCGGAGTCGCACGTAGTGACCCAGCCCAACACCCTCTACCTGGCCGGCCTCTCCGTAGGCTGACCGTAGTCGGCTCGTGGCGGGCCCCGTACATCGATCCCCTTGCGGTGCGGGCCCCGCCACGAGTCGTGGGGCCGCGGGGACGCCCCTACCACGCCGGAGCGCGGGGAGGGTGTCCCCGCGGCCCCGATCAAGAGAACAGGAGATCTGATGGGAAGCGGTGTACGGCGGATCGTGCTGCTCACGCTCGGCTGGGAGGACCTGCCCAAGTCGGTGTCGGTGCACGGCGCGCCGCAGGACATCCGGATGCGCGAGCCGGTGCCGGGCGTTCTGCTGGAGGCGGACGGCGGCTGGGTGCTGCTGGACACCGGTTTCAATACCGCCCTGATCCGGGACCCGGAGCTGGCCCGCCGGTTCCATCCCGGTGGTTCCTACGCCTCGATACTTCCAGGGCCCGGTGAACCCCTGGAGGAGACGCTGGCCGAGGTCGGGCTCGAGCTCGCCGACATCCACGCGGTGGCGGTCAGCCATCTGCATCTGGACCACGCCGGTGGCCTCAAGCACTTCGCCGGGCGGGTTCCGGTGCACGCCCAGCGCACGGAGTTGGAGTACGGGCTCTCGAACCATCCGGAGCCGGAGAGGCACTCCATCTACCGCGTCGACTTCGACGATCCACGCATCGACTGGCGGCTCGCCGACGGAGAGGTGGAGATCGCCCCCGGGGTCACCGCCGTGCCGACTCCCGGGCACACGCCAGGCCATCAGAGCTTCGTCGTTGATCTGGACGAATCGGTCGGTGGCGGTGGGTTCGTGTTCGCCTTCGACGCCGCCGACCTGACCGAGAACATCGACCACGAGCTGGCCGTGGGCGGTTTCATCGACGTGGAACCCGAGGTCACCGTCGAGCAGATCCGCAAGCTCAAGGGCATCGCGGCCGCGAAGGGCTACGCGCTGATCCCGGGCCACGACCCGGTGGTCTGGCCCGCCCTCACCAGCGAGTTCGCCACCCGCTTCCCGGCCTAGCGGCTGTTCCCGCTCTTCCGCGCCACCCGGGCCCGCCGGGCCCGGGTGGCACGGAAAAGCCATCACTCGTCGTCGGTGCCGAGGTCGGTGTGCAGGCGGACCATGGGCACCGGTTCGCCCAGGTCGAGCTGGCGCCGGGCGCCGTCCTCGGCCCAGCCCGCGGGCTCGAGGAATCCGCGCATCGCCCGGTCGGCGGGGAACACCCAGGTGACCATCTTCGTGACGGCGTCCTCCCGCACCAGGTCGACGGTGGCCGCCAGCAGCCGGCTGCCGTGCCCCGCCCGGCCCGCCATGGGGTCGACGAGCAGGGTGAGCAGTTCCGCCGTCGTCGCCGGATCGCAGTCGGCGTCCGCGGCCGGAGTGTGCGCGGCGAATCCGACCACGGTGTCGTCGGTCATGGTGTGCCGCTGTACGGCCACGAGCAGCCGGTGCCGCGGGCTCGGCGGTGCGGTGACGGCCTCGGCCCAGCGTTCCTGCCACACGGCCTGCGCCTCCGCGGTGGTCATCGCGGCCAGGGCGGGAGTGGGCACCACACCGGCGTAGCCGGTGCGCCATGCCCGCACCTGGATGTCCGCGATCGTGGCGGCGTCCTCCTGCCGGGCGGGCCGTACACCGACATCAGCCATCTGGTTCCTCTCCCCGTACGTCTCAGCGGGCCCAGACTAGGCCCCCGATTACGGACCCGGGTCGGGGCGGCGGCGGGCACGGTAGGCGCGGGTCTTCGTACGGTTCCCGCAGACCCGCATCGAGCACCAGGCCCGCGAGCGGTTCTTGGAGGTGTCCAGGAAGGCCCACCGGCAGGTGTCCTCCTGGCAGACCTTGAGCCGGGCCCAGGTGCCGTCGGCCAGGCAGGTCATCATCGCCGCCGCGATCCGGGCCAGCCCGCCCTCGACGCCCTCCCGGACCGGCACCAGCACCGGCCGCTCCTCCTCGAAGGTCACCCGCAGCGGCAGCCGGGCGAGCGCGCCGTCCAGCTCGGGTGGCGCGTCCATGGCGTCCGGCCCGTGATGGCCGAGCATCGCCGCCCGCAGCCCTTCGCGCAGCCCGATCGCCGTCTCCAGGTCCGCGGCCCCGGCCGCCCGGGGCGGTCCCGGCCGGGACACGGTGCCGAGCAGGTCGTGCCGCCCCAGCCACTCGCCCAGCTTCTCGGGCGTGGTGATCTCATCGTCGTCGCACTCGACGTCGAGTGTGTTGACAAAGTCCTGCAGCAGCAGCGCGGCCTTCTGTTCGTCCATATCGAACACCATCATATCGCGTTGACCGGTTGCAGAGACCGCGACACCGGCGTAACGTTTACACCGGTGTCGAAACACTCTGGAGGAACGATGAACGCCCTGCCTTACCTGGCGTACGCAGCGTTGAAGGAGAGCGGCCGCGACCGGGCTGGGAGCACCCGCCGGGCCCGGAGCACCGTCGCCCGGCCGAGCGACCGTGGCACCGGGCTCTACTGCCTGCGGGCGGCCGCGCGCAGGCCGGCCCGATGAGTCCACGGGTCGCCGGCATCATCATCGACTCCGCCGATCTCGACGGAGCCGCCCGGTTCTGGGGCACTCTGCTCGATCTCAAGGTGACGTCCCGCGCAGACGACTGGCTGGACCTGGAGCGGCTGGGACCGGACGGTCCCATGCTGTCGTTCCAGCGGGTTCCGGAGCGGAAGAAGGGCAAGAACCGCCTGCACTTCGACCTCGACGTGCCCGACCTGGCCGCGGCCACCGCCCTCGCCGGCGAGCTGGGCGGCCGGCCGGCGAGCGGGGTGCAGGGTGCCCCCGCCGCCCCGTGGCAGGTCTGGCGCGACCCCGAGGGCAACGAGTTCTGCCTGATCACGGAGGGGTGAGCGATCCCCGGAGGAGCGCACTATGAGATCTTCGAGAGTGCCCGAGCCAGCCGGCGCACCCCTTCGGAGAGCTCGGCCTCGGTCGAGGCGATGCTGTAACTGAGCCGCAGAAACTGACCCGGCGGCTCGGCCGGGAAGTAGGGGCGGCCGGGGCTGACCAGCACGCCGGCTCGCGCGGCGGCCTCCACGAGCGGCTGCTCGTCCACTCCGGGCGGTAGTCGCAGCCACAGATGCAGGCCTCCCGGCGGCCTGGTCGGCCGGACCCCGGGGAGTTCCCGGGCGACCGCGGCGGCCAGGGCGTCCCTGCGGCGGCGCAGCGCGGCGCGGACGGCCTTGAGGTGCCGGGGCCAGGCCGGCGAGCTCACCAGCTCGAGCGCGGCCTCCTGCAGCGGCCTGGCCGGGAAGAACGTGTCGACCAGCTGGGTGGCGCGGAGCCGTTCCGCCACCGGGCCGCGGGCGATCATCGCGGCGATGCGCATGCTCGGTGCAGTGATCTTGGTGAGTGAGGTGAGGTGGACGACGGTGCCCTCGTCGTCCTGGGCCGCCAGCGGGGGCGGCCCGTCGGAGAGCCCGAGGTAGCGAGCGTAGTCGTCCTCGATCACGAAGGCGCCCGCCGCCCGGGCCACCGACAGCACCTGGGCGCGCCGCTCCGCCGAGAGCACCGCGCCCGTCGGATTGTGGAAGGTGGGCTGGCAGTAGAACACCTTGGCCCCGGTCATGGCGAACGCCTCGGCCAGCAGATCCGGCCGGACCCCCTCCGCGTCCACCGGCACCGGGACCGGGTGCAGCCCGGCCGCCCTGGAGGCGACCAGCGCCCCCGGATACGTCGGCGACTCGACCAGCACCGGTGACCCCGGCGCCAGCAGGGACCGCAGGGCGATGGACAGCGCCGCCTGCCCGCCGCTGGTGATGAGGACCTCGGCGTCCACGGCACCGGGGCCGATCGAAGCGGCGAACCACGCCCGGAGCTCAGGGATGCCGGACAGCGGAGGGCGCTCCCAGGAGCTGGGCCGCCGTGTGGCCCGCGCCGCCGCCGTGGCCAGTGCCCGCGCGGGCTGGAGCGAAGGGTGCAGATAGCCGCCGCTGAGGGCGATGATGCCCTCGGGCGCGATCGGGAGCATGGCATGGAGACCGGCGGTGTCGACGGTCCGGTCCCCGAGCGCGACGACCTGCCAGCCGAAGTCGGGCGGCTCGGAGGCCTTACGCGGCCGGTCGGCGACGTAGGTGCCGCTGCCGGGGCGCGCCACGACCAGCCCCTCCGCGGCGAGCATCCCCAGCGCACGGGTGACCGTGACCGGGCTGACCTTGTGCCGCTCCACCAGCGTGCGGCTGGACGGCAGGCGGTCACCGGGGGCCAGCCGCGTCACCTCGCCGCGGAGCCTGGCCGCCAGCGAATCGATACTGCTATCCTTTTTCATGACAGTTCATAATAGCGCTATTCACCCCGGCCGGATAGCACTCCCCGGGCCGGTGGCCGCGTGAGCCGGATCGGGCCCGTCGTGCCGGGCCTCGGCCTGGCCGCCCTGGGTGTGCTGGCCTTCTCGTTCTCCTTTCCGGCCACGGTCCTGGCCCTCGACGGGCTCGACCCCTACCTCATCGGCGTCGGACGGGCGGCCGCCGCGACGGTGCTCGCCGTGCTCGGGCTGGCCGCCGTACGTGCCCCGCTCCCGGCCCGTCACCAGTGGGGCGGGCTGGCGGCGGCCGGGCTGGGGGTCGTCTTCGGGTTCCCGGTCCTGTCCTCGCTCGCCCTCGACCAGGGCGCCTCCAGCTCGCACGCCGCGGTGGTGATCGGCCTGCTGCCCGGCGCGACCGCGGTCTGCGCGGTACTGCGGGCGCGGGAACGGCCCTCCCGCTCCTTCTGGCTCGCGAGCGGGGCGGGTGCCGTCTGCGTCGGCGCCTTCGCGCTCAGCCGCGGCGCCGGCCGCCTGACCGCTGCGGACCTGCTGCTGTTCGGTGGGCTCCTGGCGGGGGCGGTCGGCTATGCCGAGGGTGGCCGGCTGGCCCGGGACATGCCCGGCTGGCGGGTCATCTCCTGGGCGCTGGTGATCACCGGGCCCATCTCCATCCCGATCACGCTGGTGCTACTGGGCACAGGTGACCCGCGCTGGACCGGAAAGGCGCTCATCGGGTTCGGCTACGTGTCCGCGGTGTCGATGTTCCTCGGGTTCTTCGCCTGGTATGCCGGGCTCGGCCGGGCCGGCATCGCCCGGGCCAGCCAGGTTCAGCTGGCCCAGCCGGTGCTCACCCTGGGCTGGTCGGCGCTGTTCCTCGGCGAGCGTCTCGACGCCCTGACCGGTCTGGCCGCGGTGACCGTCCTCGCCTGCGTGGCCTGGACCCAGCGGGCCAGAAGCCGCCCCCTGGGCCCCCCTCCGCCGACGCCGCGGCCCGCCCTCGCGGGAGAGGCCGCCGAGTGATGGGATCATCAATGGGATCATCGTGGGTGATCTCGGAGGTGCGGTGCGGGTAGCGCGTGCGGTGTGGGTACGGCGTGCGGTGCGGGCCGCGGCGTGGGGGACGGCGTTCGTGCTCGGGCTGGCGGCCGTCTTCCTCGCCCAGACCTGGGTGTGGTGGCAGTCTGAGCCTCGCTCGCACGGGACCGCGACCAACGCCCTGTGGGCGCGCCACCAGTGGGTGGGGGAGGCGCACACCGAAGCGCAGTACCAGGCGCTGGCCGGCACCCTGAGGCTCAACAAGATCACCGATGTCTTCTTCCACGCCGGGCCACTGGCGCCCGACGGCTCCGTCCCGCCGCGGCTGTACGCCCACGCGGCGGAGCTGATCGCCGCCATGCACAGGCTGGCGCCGGAAGTGCACGCCCAGGCCTACCTCGGCCAGACCCGGCGGTTGGGCGGGAACGGCCTGCTGCGGCTCGACGACCCCGCCGTACGGGCGCGCATCGTCGAGACGGACCGGGCCTTCCTGGACCTCGGCTTCGACGGCGTCCACTACGACATCGAGCCCGTGTACTCCGACGACAGGGCCTTCCTCGATCTTCTGGACCGGACTCGGGAGCTGACCCGGGCCCGGGGCCGGATCCTGTCGGTCTCGCTGGAGCAGCTCACCCTGGCCGACGCCGCGCAGCCCGCCTTCCTGGCGCTGCCCCGGAGCGGGACGTTCCGTTACCCGGCGCGGCCGACCGAGGCGTACCTGCGCGCGGTGGCCGGCCGGGTGGACCAGGTCGCGATCATGACGTACGACACCGAACTGCCGACGCGGTCACTGGTCGGGCGGCATTTCGCCTGGCACACCGAGCGGACGCTGAAGCTGATCGGCGACCGGGTCACGGTGTTCATGGGGGTGCCGACGTACCGGCCCGTGACGGGCTGGGCCGAGGACCTGGCGACGTCGCTGCGCGGGGTCAGACGCGGGCTGGACGCCCTCGGACGGCCCCCCGCCAGGCCGTACGGCGTCGCAGTCTACGCCGAATGGACCACCAGCCCGGCCGACTGGGCCCGCTACAGATCGCTCTGGTTGTCGTAAGAGAACCCTGGCCGATCGGCCACCCGCTTTGTCACGTTCCCATTCACACGTTCCCGCAGGTCGGGAAGAGTGTTGCAATGGCCGCGAGGTCGGGTAAGCATCGATGAGTAAACCCGGAGAACACGGCCCAAAAGGCGGGCCCTGGGAAGCGAGGTCGATGAGCATGGAACACACCTCACAGCAGGTCGCTCGCCGGCTGACGGAGCTGACCGCCGAGTTCGCCGGGTGGCGGATCGGCCGGGGCGGATCCGGTCACTGGTGGGCGGTGCGCGGCAACCAACTCGTCCGATCGCTGACGGCGGAGGATCTGCGTCTCAGGCTGCTGGAGCTGGCCGGAGTCCCGCAGCAGGTATGACCGGCTATGGCGTGTTCCGGGAAAGAGATCAGGGAATCTAGGCCCTAGGCCCGTAACGCGGGATTTACTTGGCGCGATGTCGTTATAGACGCCGCCGGTGTGTGTACCCCCGAGCACATATCGGCGGCGTCTTCTCCTGAGATCTCCGCTTCGCTCGCCACCGCCCGGCCGTTCCCCTTCATCGGGCCGGGATGGGGCCAGGACCGGACGGGGCGGCACGGCGGGGACGCGGAGGCCATCGGCCGGCCGCCTTCCCGAGGGCACCCGGAGGCACCTGCGGGTCCACGGGAGCGGGCCGGAACGGTACCGTTCGGTGCATGGCACCCAGTACAACGAGCGACGCGCCCTTCGGCCGCCTGCTGACCGCGATGGTCACCCCGATGACCGCGGCGGGCGAGGTCGACTACGACGGAGCCGCGCGCCTGGCGACCCACCTCGTCGACGAGCAGCGCCACGACGGCCTGGTGATCAGCGGTACCACCGGGGAGTCGCCGACGACGAGCGACGCGGAGAAGAGCCGGCTGCTGGAAGCGATCGTCGAGGCGGTCGGCGACCGGGCCTCGATAGTCGCCGGAGTGGGGACCAACGACACCGCCCACACCCTCCACCTGGCCCGCGCGGCCGAGGCGGCGGGCGCGCACGCCCTGCTGGTGGTCACCCCGTACTACAGCAAGCCCCCCCAGGAGGGGCTGCTCCACCACTTCACCGCCGTGGCGGATGCGACCGGGCTGCCCAACATGCTGTACGACATCCCCGGCCGGACCGGCGTGCCCATCCACACCGAGACCCTGATCCGGCTCGCCGAGCATCCGAGGATCGTCGCCGTCAAGGACGCCAAGGGTGATCTGTTCGCGGGCTCGCAGGTGATGGCCGGCAGCGATCTGGTCTTCTATTCCGGCGACGACAATCTCAACCTGGCCTGGCTTTCCATGGGTGCCGCCGGCTTCGTCAGCGTGGTGGGACATGTCGTAGGAGCGGATCTCCGTGAGATGATCGATGCATACCGTGCCGGTGACGTGGGCCGGGCGCTGGCGATCCACCGCCGGCTGCTCCCCGTCGTCACCGCCATCATGACCCGCACGCAGGGCGTCATCGCCGTCAAGGCGGCGCTCGACCTGCTCGGTCTGCCGGGCGGGGCCCTCAGGCCACCGCTCGTGGCGGCCGCGCCGGAGTTCAGGACGCACCTGCGTGAAGACCTTGCAAGCGGGGGAGTAAAAGTGCCGGAGGCCAGTACGTGAGCACACAGAGTCAGTCAGGGGCGGGTGAAGGGGGCGCGGCGAGCCGGTCGGCGCCGCGTCCGGCGGATGGTTCCAGCGAGGTGATCGCATGAGTCACCCGCATCCCGATCTCGCGAGCCCGCCCGTTCTGCCGGCCCATGGCCTGCGCATCGTGGCGCTCGGCGGGCTGGGCGAGATCGGCCGTAACATGACGGTCTTCGAGTACGGCGGCCGTCTGCTCATTGTCGACTGCGGTGTGCTGTTCCCCGAGGAGGAGCAGCCGGGGGTCGACCTCATCCTGCCCGACTTCGAGTACATCCGGGGCAGGCTCGGCGACATCGAGGCGATCGTCCTCACGCACGCCCACGAGGACCACATCGGGGCCGTGCCGTACCTCCTGCGTGAGCGGCCGGACATCCCGCTGGTCGGCTCCAAGCTGACCCTGGCCCTGATCGAGGCCAAGCTCACCGAGCACCGGATCAGGCCCGTCACCGAGCTGGTCAAGGAGGGCGACCGGACCCACTTCGGTCCCTTCGACTGCGAGTTCCTGGCGGTCAACCACTCGATCCCGGACGCGCTCGCGGTAGCCATCCGTACCCCAGCAGGCCTGGTGCTCGGCACCGGCGACTTCAAGATGGACCAGCTTCCGCTCGACGGGCGGCTCACCGACCTGGGCGGGTTCGCCCGGCTCGGCTCCGAGGGCATCGACCTGCTGATGTCGGACTCGACCAACGCCGAGGTGGCCGGGTTCGTCCCGAGCGAGCGCAACATCGGCCCGGTGATCGACGAGGTGTTCCGGGTCGCCAGGGAGCGGGTGATCGTCGCCTGCTTCGCCTCGCACATCCACCGGGTCCAGCAGGTCCTCGACGCCGCGCACGACAGTGGCCGCAAGGTCTGCTTCGTCGGCCGTTCCATGGTGCGCAACATGGGCGTCGCCGGTGAGCTCGGCTATCTGAAGGTCCCCCCCGGGATCCTGGTCGAGCAGAAGGAGATCGACAACCTCCCGCCGGACAAGGTCGTGCTCGTCTGCACGGGCTCCCAGGGCGAGCCGATGTCGGCGCTGTCGCGGATGGCCAGCCGCGACCACCAGATCAGGATCACCCCCGAAGACACGGTGCTGCTCGCCTCGTCACTGATCCCCGGCAACGAGAACGCGGTCAACCGGGTGATCAACGGGCTCACCCGGTGGGGCGCCCGCATCGTGCACAAGGGCAACGCCCTGGTCCATGTCTCGGGGCACGCGGCGGCGGGTGAGCTGACCTACGTGCTGAACCTGACCAAGCCCTCGAACTTCATGCCGATCCACGGTGAGTGGCGGCACCTGCGGGCGCACGCCAGGCTGGCCGAGCTCACCGGGGTGCCGAGGGACAACATCGTCATCGCCGAGGACGGTGTCGTGGTCGACCTGGTGGACGGCCAGGCCTCCATCGTCGGCTCGGTACGGGCCGGCTACGTCTACGTGGACGGCTCGTCGGTCGGTGAGATCACCGAGAACTCGCTCAAGGACCGGCGCATCCTGGGCGACGAGGGGTTCGTGTCCGTCGTCATCGCGATCGACACCGGCTCCGGCAAGGTGGTCGCGGGTCCCGAGATCTACGCCCGCGGCGCCGGTATCGGCAACGAGGACTTCGCCGAGGTCATCAACCGGATCGCGGCCCTTCTACAGGACTCGGCGGCCGACGGGGTGACCGACGTGCACCAGGTCCGCCAGCTGATCCGCCGCACGGTCGGCAAGTGGGTCGCCGACACTTACCGCCGCCGTCCGATGATCATCCCAGTGGTCGTCGAGGTCTAGTCGAAGTCCAATCGTCGGGGTCCGGCCGCCGGGTCCAGGCCGCCCCCGTCGTGATCTTGCAATTGGGGTGCCAACTGCAAGATCACGACGTATTTGGGCGACACGCCGTTTTTTGTGGCGGCCAACCACGGGCGTACGAGGTTAGTCTCGTCACCATGGCCACTCGTGCGTCTGGGGGAACGAAGGGCTCCTCGGGTACGCCGGGCGCGCGTAAACCCGCCGGGGGCTCGACTTCGCGCAAGACCTCTGGAGGCTCGGGCCCGCGCAGGACCGCCGCGAAGGCCGGCCGGCCGGCCCGGGCCACGCCGCCGCCGCGCACCAAACCGGACCCGATCGCCCAGGTGCTGCTCGGGATCTTCCGGCTGATCGCCAGGGTGTGGCTGCTGCTGGCCGGAGCCGTCGGCGCGGTCTTTCGGGTGTACGGACAGGGCGCCCGCGACCTCGAGGCCGAACATCGCCGGGACGGGGCCGGGCTCGCCACCCTCGGCGCCGCCATCGTCATGGCCGCCGCCCTGTGGTGGCGTCCGCACGGCATGATCGTCGTCGCCGTTGAGCAGATCCTCCGGGGTGCGTTCGGCTTTTTCGCCGTGGCGCTGCCGGTGCTGGTGGCGGCGCTCGCCTGGCGCGTCCTGCGCCACCCGGAGCGCACCGACGAGGGCCGCGTCGTCATCGGCGCCAGCGCCCTGCTGGTCAGCGCCCTCGGCATCGCGCACATCGCGGCCGGCGGCCCGTACCCGAGGAACGGCATGGGCCCCGTCCGCAAGGCCGGTGGCCTGGTCGGGTGGCTGGTCTCGGCCCCGCTGGAGAGCTCGCTCACCGCCTGGGTGGCGGTGCCGCTGCTGCTCCTGCTGGGCGGATTCGGGCTGCTGGTGGTGACCGCCACCCCGGTGCAGCAGGTGCCCGACCGGCTGGCGCACCTGTGGGACCTGGTCATGCTGCGCGAGCGGCACGAGACCGAGGGGGAGACCGGCTCGCCGGAAGGCGGCAGGTCCCGGCGGCGTAAGCCTGAGATCGAGGTCGGCGAGCACGACAAGCCCTACGACACCCCGGTGATCTCGGAGCCCAAGGCTCCCAAGCCGCGCAGAGCCGACGGGCCGGCGCTGTTCGACGAACTCGCCGACCCGGAGCCGCCGCCCGCCGAGGCGGAGACGGCGCTGCCCGAGCCGCCCTACGTCCCCGAGCCGCCGGACCCGACACCGGCCCCGATGCGCGCGGAGCAACTGCCGCTGTCGTCCTCCGGGGAGATCTACGAGCTCCCGCCGCCCGGGGTGCTGCGTCCCGGGAGCGTTTCCAAGCCGCGCACCAAGGCCAACGATGTGGTGGTGAACGCGCTGACCGCGGTGCTGGAGCAGTTCGACGTCGACGCACAGGTGACCGGGTTCACCCGGGGCCCGACGATCACGCGGTACGAGATCGAGCTGGGCCCTGCGGTCAAGGTGGAGAAGGTCACCGCGCTGACCAAGAACATCTCCTACGCGGTCAAGAGCGCCGACGTCCGGATCATCTCCCCGATCCCCGGCAAGTCCGCGATCGGAGTGGAGATCCCGAACGTCGACAAGGACATCGTCAGCCTGGGTGACGTCCTGCGCTCGGCCGTCGCGGTCAACGACCAGCACCCGATGGTGGTCGGTCTCGGCAAGGACGTCGAGGGCCGGACGGTCATCGCCAACTTGGCCAAGATGCCGCACATGCTCATCGCGGGCGCGACCGGTGCCGGTAAGTCCACGTGTATCAACGGCCTGATCTGCTCGATTCTCATGCGATCCACACCGGACGAGGTGCGCATGATTCTGGTCGACCCGAAAAGGGTGGAACTCTCCTCGTATTCGGGCATCCCGCACCTCATCACACCCATCATCACCAGTCCGAAGAAGGCGTCCGAGGCGCTGCAGTGGGTGGTCGGGGAGATGGACCGCCGCTACGATGACCTGGCGGCCTCCGGCTTCCGTCACATCGACGATTTCAACAAGGCCGTACGGGCCGGGCAGCTCACCGCGCCGCTCGGCAGTGAGCGGGTCTACACGCCCTATCCGTACATGCTCGTGATCGTCGACGAGCTGGCCGACCTCATGATGGTGGCGCCGCGTGACGTCGAGGACTCGGTGGTCCGCATCACCCAGCTGGCCCGGGCCGCCGGTATCCACCTGGTGCTCGCCACCCAGCGGCCCAGCGTCGACGTCGTCACCGGCCTGATCAAGGCCAACGTGCCGTCCCGGCTGGCGTTCGCCACCTCCAGCCTGGCCGACAGCCGGGTCATCCTGGACCAGCCCGGTGCGGAAAAGCTCGTCGGGCAGGGTGACTCGCTGTTCCTGCCGATGGGCGCCAGCAAACCCATGCGGTTGCAGAACGCCTACGTCTCCGAGAAGGAGATCGCCGCGGTCGTCGGCCACTGCAAGGGGCAGACCGAAGTCGTCTACCGCGAGGACGTCGCCGAGACCGCGGCACCCAAGCGGGAGATCGACGACGACATCGGCGACGACCTCGATCTGCTCGTCCAGGCGACCGAACTGGTCGTCTCCACGCAGTTCGGCTCGACGTCAATGCTGCAGCGCAAGCTGCGGGTGGGCTTCGCCAAGGCGGGCCGGCTGATGGACCTGATGGAGAGCCGCGGCATCGTCGGCCCCAGCGAGGGTTCCAAGGCGAGAGACGTGCAGGCCAAACCTGACGATCTTCCCGGCCTGCTGGCCGAGCTGCGCGGGGGCGAGTGACGGGCACCTCCCGGGCGCCGCCAGAAATGTCAACAATCTCGCCCTGTTTCCTAGCGCGTTGCGTATCGCTTTACGGGTGGCCCGGTTCATAGACTGGTAACGCGGAGGCGGCGCACGGAAAAGAAAAGAATCCGGGCCGCCGGGTCCGGTCCCCTGGCCGGCCGGCGACCGCGAACCTGGAGGTCCAGCGTGAGCATCGGTGAGGCCCTGGCCACGAAGCGTCAGGACGCGGGTCTCACGGTCACGCAGGTGAGCGAACGGACCCGGATCCGGGAGACCGTCATCCGGGCCATCGAACACGACGACTTCGGCTTGTGCGGCGGCAACTTCTACGCGCGCGGTCACGTCCGCAGCATCGCCCGGGTGATCGGCATGGACGCCGAGCCACTGGTACGCGAGTACGACGACACGCACGGTGGTGCCCCGCAGGCCGTCTCGCTGGCGGTGGCCTTCGAGCCCGAGACCCCGGTGCGGTTCCGGGAACGCCGGTCGCCGAACTGGTCGGCCGCCATGGCCGTCGCCCTCATACTCGTGCTGATCTACGGGGTGGTGCACGCGTTCGGCAGCGACGGGCAACCGCACAAGTCCATCCGCGCGGACCAGGCGTCCCGTGTCGTGACGCCCAAGCCCGTCCCCTCACCGGCCCCGGCCACGTCGGCCCCGGTGGCGATGGCCTCCCGTAAGCAGGTGACCGTGCGGGTCGACGCCAGGCGGGCCAGCTGGTTGAACGTTCGCGACGGCAACGGCAGGCAGCTGTTCAGCGGGCTGATCCGCAGCGGTGCCTCCAAGGAATGGTCCGCCAAGAAGAGGATAGGGATCCTCATCGGCAACGGCGGTGGCGTGCGGCTCACCGTGAACGGCAAGGATCTGGGCGCACCGGGAAGCGACGGGCAGGTGCTCCGCCTCAGTTTCGGCCTGGGCGACCCCCAGACGGCCTGAGCCCGGGAAGTTCCGGGAACATGCCCGAGGGGGCTGGTCTGGACGGGCGGCCGCGCCCATTAACGTATGGGCATGCCCACTAGTCGCACGGTCTCTCTCGTCACGCTCGGCTGCGCCCGTAACGAGGTGGACTCCGAGGAACTCGCCGCCCGCCTGGAGAGCTCCGGCTGGACGCTCGTGGGGGACAGTGACGAGGCCGGGGTCGTCGTGGTCAACACCTGTGGCTTCATCGACGCCGCCAAGAAGGACTCGATCGACACCCTGATCGAGGCGCACGACTCCGGCGCCAAAGTCGTCGCGGCCGGCTGCATGGCCGAGCGGTATGGGAACGAGCTGGCCGAGGCGCTCCCGGAGGCGGACGCGGTCATCAGCTTCGACGACTACACCTCGATCGGGGAGCGGCTCGACGATGTGCTGGCCGGCCGCAGGCGCGAGGCGCACATGCCACGTGACCGGCGGACCCTGCTCCCGCTCACCCCGGTCGAGCGCGCCGCCACGCACACGCACATCCCCGGTCATGGTGTGGTGGACCTCCCGGAGGGCCTGGCGCCTCCGACCGGCCCCCGGGTGCTGCGACGCCGGCTGGGCGGCGGGCCGGTGGCGCCGCTGAAGCTGGCCTCTGGCTGTGACCGCCGGTGCACGTTCTGCGCGATTCCCGCCTTCCGCGGCTCCTACGTCTCCCGGCCGCCGGCGGAGGTCCTCGAGGAGGCCCGCTGGCTGGCCGGTCACGACGTCCGGGAGCTGGTCCTGGTCAGTGAGAACTCCACCTCGTACGGCAAGGACCTGGGCAATCTGAGGGCCCTGGAGACACTGCTGCCGGACCTCGCCGCCGTCGGGAAGATCAGCCGGGTACGAGTCAGCTATCTCCAGCCCGCCGAGCTGCGGCCCGGGCTGGTCGCGACCCTGTGCTCCACCCCCGGTGTGGCGCCGTACTTCGATCTGTCCTTCCAGCACGCCAGCGGCCCGGTCCTGCGCCGGATGCGCAGGTTCGGCGACGCCGAGCGGTTCCTCGGGCTGCTGGAGCAGATCCGCGCCCAGGTGCCCGAGGCGGGCGTCCGCTCCAACTTCATCGTCGGCTTCCCCGGAGAGACCGAGGAGGACCTGAGCGAGCTGACCGGGTTCCTGTCCGCGGCCCGGCTGGACGCCATCGGGATCTTCGGCTACTCCGACGAGGAGGGGACCGAGGCGGCCACCCTGGAGGGCAAGCTGGACCACGACGAGGTGGCCGCCCGCCTGGCCGAGGTGTCCGCGCTCGCCGAGGAGTTCACGGCCCAGCGGGCGGAGGAGCGCATCGGCTCGCTCGTCGAGGTGCTCATCGAGGAGGTGTCCGCCGAGGGCGAGGCCGAGGGCCGGGCGGCGCACCAGGCCCCGGAGGTCGACGGGATCGTGACCGTGCTCAGCGGGGAGGTCAGCGGTCAGAGCGGCGGGAAGCCGGTCGTCGGGGAGATCGTGCGGGCCCGGGTCACCGCCAGCGCGGGAGTCGACCTGATCGCCGAGGCTGCCCGGGAGAACGCGCCATGACGTCCGCGGAGCGCCCGGTGCCGGCCTCCGGGACGCCCGCGGGGATGCCCGTGCCTTCCGCCATGGACCCCATCGCCACCCCGCCCTCGCAGGTCAGCGTCTACAACGTCGCCAACCTGCTCACCATGGTGCGGATCGCGCTCGTCCCGGTGTTCGTCTGGATGCTCTTCATCAACGGCACCGGCTGGCGGCTCGCCGCGCTGGCCGTGTTCGTCGTCGCGTCGATCACCGACCGGGTGGACGGCCAGTTGGCGCGCAAGCACAATCTGGTCACCGACTTCGGCAAGATCGCCGATCCGATCGCGGACAAGGCCCTCACCGGCTCCGCGCTGGTGGGCCTGTCGATCCTGGGTGAGCTGTGGTGGTGGGTGACCATCGTCATCCTGGTCAGAGAGATCGGCATCACCCTGCTGCGCTTCGTCGTGATCCGCTACGGCATCATCCCGGCCAGCAGGGGCGGCAAGCTCAAGACCCTCCTGCAGGTGGCCGCCATCACGTTCTACATCGCGCCGGGTCCCCTCGATCCGCTGCGCTGGGCCATGATGGGCGCCGCCGTGGCCGTCACGATCCTGACCGGCCTGGACTACGTCGTCAAGGCGTGGAGCCTCCGTCGGCGCGCGGTCGCCGCCAAGCCCTGAAGAGCCTGTTGAACGCGTTCAAAACTTGACCACCAGAGAGGGTCCGTTGCCGGACGGCTACCGCCGGCTGCGGGTGCGGGCCCTGCTCGGGCAGGGCCCCGCCGTGATGGAGGCGGCCACCGACGCGGTGCTGGACTGGTGGATGCACCGGGCGGGCCGCTGGTGCCGGTGATGCGGCGGGCCTACGCTCGCCGGTGCGGCACGGTCCTGCGCAGGCTCGTCTCCACCGCCGGCTGATCCGGCGAGCGGCCGATCCGGCCGCAGGCTGGTCCGGTGGGCAGGGTGATCCGGTGGGCAGGCTGGTCCCGGTGGGCAGGCTGGTCCCGGTGGCAGGATCCGGCAGAATCGCGCACCCGGGTTCGCGCACCCGGTAATCGCAGACCATGAAGGGGCACGGATGCGGGTCGAGCTGGTGACGGTCGGGGACGAGCTGCTGCTCGGTGACACGATCAACGGGAACGCCGCGTGGCTGGGCCGGCGGCTGTCCGAGAACGGCGTGGAGGTGACGCGGAGCGTCGTCGTGGCCGATCGGCAGGATGAGATCATCGAAGCCGTCACGGAAGCGCTCGGCCGCGCCGACGCAGTGATCACGACCGGCGGGCTGGGACCCACGTACGACGACCTGACCCGTGACGCGCTGGCCGTGGCCGCCGGCGTGGAACTGCTCCGTGATCCCGGGATCGAGCGGCGGCTGCGCGAACGTTCGGCCGGGGTGGGACTGCCGTTGCAGCCGATGGCGCTGCGGATGGCCGAGGTCCCCGCCGGGGCCACCATGCTGGACAACCCCGTGGGCAGCGCTCCGGGCCTGCGGATCGAGCTCCCGGGCGGCCCTGTCTACGCCCTGCCCGGCGTCCCGGCCGAGATGCGCGCCATCACCGACACGGCCGTGCTGCCTGAACTGCGCGCTTCGGTGACCGGACCGGTTCCGGCCAGGCGGCTGCTGCGCACGGCGTGCGTCCGCGAGTCGGAGCTGGCCGGCCGGCTGGCCGAGGTCCAGGAGCTGCCTGGGATCACGCTGGCCTACCTTCCCGACCCCGCCGAGGTGAGCGTTCGCATCACCGCCACGGGACCGGACGCGCAGGCCGCCCTCGACCGCGCCGAGGAACTCGCCAGGGAACTGCTGGGCGGGGTCGTCCACGGCACGGGGGAGGACACCCTGGATCGGGTGATCCATCGGCTGCTGGCCGAGCGCTCCGCGACCGTCGCTGTGGCCGAGTCGCTGACCGGTGGCATGCTGGGCGCCGAGCTCACCGCGATGCCGGGGTCGTCGGCGACCTTCGCCGGTGGGATCGTGGCCTACCAGACCGCACTCAAGGCCTCGCTGCTGGGCGTCCCGCAGGACCTGCTGGCCCGGCACGGGGCCGTGCACCCCGACGTGGCCTCCGCCATGGCGGAGGGCGTACGGGACCGTCTGGGGGCCACGTACGGCCTCGCGGTCACCGGGGTGGCCGGTCCCGAGCCCCAGGACGGCCGTCCGGTGGGCACCGTTCACCTCGCCGTGGCCGGACCGGGCGAGGTCTCCCGGGTCGCGTCTCCGCCGCTCCCCGTGCCCGGGGCGGGGCCCCGGATCCGGCCGCTGGTGCGGCGGATGACCGTGGTACACGCCCTGGACCTGCTGAGACGGGAGATTCTGGGTCTGGACGCGGTGCGGGAATGGCGCGATGATCGGAAAGATCGGGAAGATTCCACCTGATTACAGCGTTACGTTCGAAGCGAACATGAATCTCTCGGTCTGCCACGCGTACCGCGAAGCCGGGTACGGTGGAACAGTCAGATGGTCCGAACTCAGGGGAGGGAGCGAGACGATGGTCCTGCTTCGCCAGCTGCTTGGTGATGTACTGCGGCAGCTGCGGCTGCGCCAGGGTCGCACCCTCCGTGAGGTGTCCGCGGCGGCCAGAGTGTCGCTGGGCTACCTTTCCGAGGTGGAACGAGGACAGAAGGAAGCGTCCTCGGAGCTGCTCGCGTCGATCTGCAAGGCTCTTGGAGTGCCGCTGTCCCACGTGCTTCGGGAAGTGTCCGACCAGCTGTCCCTGGCCGAACTGCAGCACGAGCCCGTCATGTCCGGTGCGCCCGCGCACGAGCGTCTGGACGCCGACAGGGAGGCACAGCGCATCGCCGAGACGATCCCCGCCACTCCGGAGGAGATCGCGGGCGACGCCTTCCGCGCCGACATGGTGGCCGCCTGAGCCACCGTCGAGCGGGACCTCGTTTCGTTATGCCCGCGAACGGGCCGTGACCCAAATGCCGTCATCTCCGTGCCCATCGCCGACCCATGCCGTGGATCTTGCGCTGATCTTGAGCTGAGTATCCGGGCGATCGGCGAGCCGCTCACAGGACGGGCGCCGCGGGCTGGCAGCGCGGGCACCAGAAGGTGATCCGATCGTAGGGCCCCGGGCCCTGGCCCGCCCGTTCGATCAAGGTGCCGCAGCGGCGGCAAGGACGTCCCGCGCGCCCGTAGACCCAGTGCTCCCGTCCCCGCTGGTCCGCTCCCGTGGTGATCTGGGAATAGCGCGCCCTGTTGGTGTCGAGTATCCGCCGGGCCAGCTCCACCAGCTCCTCCAGATCCGGGACGTCCCCGGTCGGGCGCCATGGGTGCACCCCGCGCAGGAACAGCACCTCGGCCTTGTAGAGATTGCCGATGCCGGCCAGCCTGGTCTGGTCGAGCAGCGCCTCGCCGATGGCGCGCTCGGGCCGCTCACGCAGCAGGCGTACGGCCTCGGCCGGGTCCCAGTCCGGGCCCAGCAGATCCGGGCCCAGGTGGCCGACCACCCGGTCCTCGCCGGAGGTCCTCACCAGCTCGACCACGCCCAGGGAGTAGCCGAGGGCCTGCCATTCGGTGTTGGCGAGCACCAGCCGCAGGCGGTGATCGGGTGGCACCCGTCCGGGCCGCCGGATCCGCCACGAGCCGTCCATCCGCAGATGGGTGTGGACGGTCAGATCCCCCTCCACCCGGATCAGCAGATGCTTGCCGCGCGCCAGCGCCTCGCGCACCTCCCGGCCGCGCAGATCCGTGGTGGCCAGCCGGGGGACCCGGAAGTCGCTGCCGGTCAGCGTACGGCCGGCCAGCGCCCGGTGCAGGCGCTGCGCGGTCAGCCAGACGATGTCCCCTTCGGGCACGTCTTCACCCTAAGCGAGGCCGGCCATCCGCGCGCAGGTGTCAACCGGAGCGGAGGTCAGCGGCGTGTGGATCAGCCGCGTGTGGGACGGCCGGTGAAGGCCGGCCGGGCGTAGGTCATTGGAAGGCCGGTGAGTTCCAGGCCGCGGGGTCCTTGGTGAGGGTCCGCACGACTTCGGGCAGTTCACCGGCGGCGAGGTGCGCCAGGGTGACCTGCTCGAGGATGGAACGCTCGCTCGCGCGCAGCGCGATCCACACCTCCTGCAGGGACCGGGCGGCGCCCTCGTACCCGACGTGTTCGGGTCGCTCCCCGCGCACGCCCAGCAGCGGCCCGTCGATGGCCCTGATGATGTCGGCCATCGTGATCTGCTCGGCCGGTTTGGCCAGCCAGTAGCCCCCCTCCGGGCCACGTTGGCTGCGGATGATGCCGGAACGGCGCAGCTGGCCGAGGATGTTCTCCAGGAACTTCGGCGGGATCTGCTGAGCGTCGGCCAGCTGAACCGCCGTCACCGGGTGGTCACCGGCGGCAACGGCGAGCTCGGCGGCAGCGCGCAGCGCGTAATCAACCCGGGCGGATAGTCGCATGATCTCAGTATCCCTTGCCTGGGAGACAGATTGTCCCTACGTCCGGTATGAGCGGTGGGGATCGGCTTCCATCATGCCGTTGAGCAGGGGTCAGCGTTCGGTCAGGCCCAGCAATTCGGCGGCGGCCCGGCCGTTGGCCCGGGCGGCGCCGTACGTCGCGATGTGCACCGCCGCGGGCCGCCAGACCGGCAGGCCCATCTCGACGATCACGGTGTCCGGGCGGGCCGCCAGCAACGCCAGCGCGAGCCGCCGCTGCTCAGGATGCCGGTGCGCGTCGCGTACGACCACGACCAGCGATCGATCCGCGGCGCGGGCCAGCAGCTTCGCCACGTCGGCGGTGGCGCCGTCGACCCGCTGGACCTCGCGTGCCCAGGGCGACAGGCCCCAGGGCACCGGACCCACGGCGATGTTGCCGGGTGCCTCCAGCTCGACGATCAGCGGATCGCGCAGTGCGGGCGGTTCGCCGGTGCGGTGAATCGCCCGCCGTGCGGCCTCCAGGCCGACCTGGGGCGTGGCGGGGCCCGCCGCCGGATGGCCGTTCGCCAGCCAGGCCTTGAGCCGCCCGGTCCGGTCCGCGGCCTCGGTGAGGCGCTCCTCGGACAGCCGCCCGGCCAGCACGGCGGCCACGATGGCCGCCAGGATCTCATCGATGCTGGCGGCGAACTCCCGGGAGCCGAGGCAGAGCAGGTCGGCGCCGGCGGACAGTGCTCGCACGGCCGCCTCGGGGATGCCGATGACACCGCTGGCGCCGTGCATGTCCAGCGCGTCGGTCACGATGACACCCTGGAACCCGAGCCTTTCCCGGAGGAGCCCCGTGATCGCCGCATGCGACATTGTCGCGGGATCGCTCCCGGTCAGCCGGGGCAGGTTGATGTGCGCCGTCATGATCGACTTCGTGCCCGCGGTGATCGCGGCCCGGAACGGCATCAGCTCCCGGCGCTCCAGCAGGTCGAGGTCGGCGTCCACGACGGGCAGGCCGAGGTGCGAGTCGCCGACGGTCGCGCCATGGCCGGGGAAGTGCTTGGCGCAGGCGGCGACGCCCGCCTCCTGAAGCCCGGCTACGGCCGCGGCGGCGTGCCTGGCCACCAGCGCGGGGTCCGATCCGAAGGCCCGGACGCCGATGATGGGGTTGTCCTCTGCACTGTTGACGTCCACGGTCGGGGCGAGGTCGAGGTTGACGCCGACCTCGGTCAGTTCCGCGCCCAGCGAACAGTGCACCTGCCGGGTGAGCTCGACGTCGTCGACCGCGCCGAGCGCGGCGTTCCCCGGATAGCGGCTGCCGGTCAGGTGGGCGAGGCGGGTGACGTCGCCGCCCTCCTCGTCGATCGAGATGATCGGATCGCCGGCCTCGCGCAGCTGCGCGGTGAGAGCCGCCAGCCGCTCGCGGTCCGGTACGTTGCCGTTCAGCGCGAACAGTGTCACGCCCCCGAGGCCGCGCTCCAGCTCGTCGAGCAGCCAGCCGGGCGCGGTGGCCCCCGGGACCGGCGCGAGGAGCGCCGACCGGGCGAGCCGGGCGATGGACTCGTCGCTCATAGGGTGGTCTTCATGGGTCGTACCGGTTCCTTTTCCACGTGGCCTCCCGATAAGTGCGACCCTTCCCTCCGCCTGACCCGGCTCCGACCACGTAAGGTCCAGCCATGCCCGGCTTTGTTCCGCGTCGCCGGGGTGCCGGCCCCTCGCCCGGTCCAGGTTCTGGATCACGGCGTGCGTGGGTAAACTAACAGGAAACTTTCCTAAATGAAACCTGCCCTTAACGGTTTTGGAACTCGTTAACGATTTGAGATTTGCTGATGGTCGAGAGATTCGTCGACCGCTTTGAGATCGTTTACGGCTTTGAGCCACACGGCTTTGAGCCACACGGCTTTGAGATACAAGGAGTCCAGCATGGCCAGACGTCCCGGGACGCCGAGGCTGCTGCGTGAACTGAACGACCGTGCCGCGCTGGAGCTGCTGATCGCCGAAGGGCCGCTGACCCGCGCCCAGATCGGCGAACGCACGGGTCTGTCCAAGGTGACCGCCTCCCAGCTGCTCGCCCGGCTCGAGGAACGGGGCTTGGTCGAGGTGGTGGGGGAGCAGGCCGGCGGACGCGGGCCCAACGCCGCCCTCTATGCCGTCGTCCCGGCCGCCGCGTACGTCGCGGGGCTCGAAGTCGGGCCCAACGGCGTGACCGCGGGGATCGCCGACATCACCGGCTGCATCATCGCCCAGGTCACGGTCGGCCTAGGCGACGCCGACGACCCGGTGGCCGTGGTCCACAGCGCCGTCACGAAGGCCTGCCGGTCGGCCAGGGTGCCGTTGTCCCGGCTGAGCGCCTTCGTCATCGGCACGCCCGGCGTGGTCGACCCCAGGACCGGTGACGTGCAGTTCGCCTTCGACCTGCCCACCTGGCACGAAGGCGTCCTCGACGGGCTGAGGACCGACCTTCGCCGGCCGGTCGTCATCGAGAACGACGTGAACCTGGTCGCCGTGGCCGAACGCGCGTACGGGGCGGCCCGGGACGCCGAGGACTTCGCGCTCATGTGGATGGACCGGGGCGTCGGCCTCGCCGTGGTGCTGGGCGGGCGAATCCACCGCGGCATCTCGGGCGGTGCCGGGGAGATCGGCTATCTGCCGGTGCCGGGCGTGCCGCTGCCCGAGGGCGTCACCGAGTCGATGGCCTGGGGCAAGCCCGCGCTGGCCGGCGGGTTCGGATCCCTCGTCGGCGCGGACGCCGTGCTGGAGCTGGCACGGTCCCATGGGTTCACCGAGCCGCGGTCCGCCACCGAATGCGTACGGGCCGCCGCCGCGGACGAGGAGCGTGGAGGGGCCTTCCTCGACGAGCTCGCCATCCGGATCTCCTACGGCGTGGCGTCGGTCAACATCGTGCTCGACCCCGGCCTGGTGGTGATCTCCGGTGAGATGGGACGCGCCGGAGGCGAGGCGCTCGCCGCCCGGGTGGAGCGGGCGGTGGCCCGGATCTCCCCGACCAGGCCGCGGATCGCGCTGACCCAGGTCGACGGGAACCCGGTGCTGCGCGGAGCGCTCTACTCCGCGGTCGAGCAGGCCCGGGAAGAGGTCTTCTCCTCCACCACCGACGACTGATCCGCCCGAGTCTGGCCTTCAGCCCGTCTTCAGTGGTCGCTGACCTTCGGCACAGGCCCGGCCAGCCGACGCCTCGGGTCCTGCTGGACCCGATCACGAACCGTCTGGCTGATCACCAGGCGCTTGCGGCGCTGCGCTATCGTCCATCGAGTCGTCGATGTCATGCCGGCTCCCCGTAACCGGTGGCGTGGCGCCCACGCCACCACTGACCCCGTTGACCACCATGGTCTCGAAGTTGACCACCATGGTCTCGAAAACGCCGGGCCCGGCGCATCCGCCGAGCGAATGATTCGTCGTCGGCCCCTAGGACGAACGAAGTGGACCTCCGGATTATTGCCGCGGCCTCATTGCCGCAGCCGAAGCCCGCGCGGGGTGGGATGGAAGCCCGCCGCCTCCAGCGCCTCCGCCAGCGGTGAGCCGCCGATCGGCTCCCCGTCGACGCGCTCCACCGTGAGCTTGCCCAGCGCTCCCTCCCGGATGGCCAGGGCCAGCGCGTCGACGGCCGGTTGCAGGGCCGCGCCCTCCTCGCCGGGCGGCTGGAAGGACAGCAACGTGCGGCCGCCCCGCTCCACGTACAGGACGAGGTCTCCGTCGACGAGCACGACCAAGGCTCCCGCCTTGCGCCCGGGCTTGTGGCCGCTGACGGCCTCCGGCCGGCCCTCGGCGCCCGCGCGCCCGGCCTCCGGCCACGGCAGCGCCGCGCCGTACGGATTGGCGGGGTCGGCCGCGGCCAGCACCAGCGTGCGGTGTCCCCGGTCCCTGCCTCGGCCGGCGGCCGGCACGGACCATGGGTCGTCGACCGGTTCCGGTCGCACGTCCCGCATCGCCCGCAGCCGGTCCACGGCCCCCGGCAGGGCGAACTGGGCGGCGCCCAGCCCCTCCACGAAGTAGCCGCGACGGCACCGGCCGCCCTCCTCGAAGGCACGCAGCACCGGATACACCGCCGCGAACCCGCCCGGAGTACGCTCGGCGGCCACCGCGCCACGGATCACGACGCCGTACCGCTCGAGCAGCACCTCGGCGAGCGCGTGCGCCCGGCGGGTGCGGTCGGTGTCGCGGGCGGGCGCGAGCCACCACCGGCCCGCCACGGTCGGCGGCCCGGTCCGGGACGGGAGCACGGGCCGTCCCCGGCGAGCGGTGCTCCGCGACCGGTGCGCCGGACGCCCCGATCCCAGCGTGGTGCGCAGCGGCGCGAGCGTGTCGTTGGTCACATGCCCGGCCCACACCAGGTCCCACAGCACCGTGGCCAGTTCCTGGTCGGTCACCCGGGCCGGCCGGGCCGCCGCCTGTTCTCCGGCGGCCTGGTCTCCCGTTGTGTGTCCGCCGGTTGCCCGGTCACCGATTGCCTGGTCACCGGATGCCTGGTCACCGGACGGGAGCGCCGCCGGTGTGGCGCCGATCCGGATGCCGTTGATCCGATCGGAAAGCGTACGGAAGAACAGCGCGCTGCCGTCGGCCAAGGCCTCCAGCACCTTCTCGTGCAGCGGGGTCAGCGTGATCTCACCCGGGTCGGCCATGAGCCGCGGGGCGGTGTCGGCCAGGTACAGCGAGATCCAGCCGTCGCCGCCGGGCAGTGCGCCCTGCCCGGCCCAGACGACCTCCCCGGTGGAGGTCAGCTCGTCCAGCATCGCCGGGGAGTAGCCCGGGACCCGGGCCGGCAGGATCAGCGACTCCAGTGCCGAGGCGGGCACCGCGGCGCCCTGCAACTGCTCGATCGCCTGCACCAGCGCGTCGATGCCCCGCAGCCTGCCGGTCCCGATGCCGTGCCAGGCGGGCAGGAAACGGCCCAGGGACTCCGGCGGGGACGGCTCCACCTCCGCGCGCAGCCGGGCCAGCGACCTGCGGCGCAGCATCCGCAGGACGCCCGCGTCGCACCACTCCGTCCCCGGCGGCCCCGACAGGGCCTCTACCGGCAGGAACTCACCCTCGACCACCCGTCCGCCGGTTGCCAGCCGGCGCAGGGTCTCGGTCACCACCGCGCCGCCCAGCCCGAAGCGCGCGGCGGCGTCGGCGGCCCGGAACGGCCCGTGGGTCCTGGCGTACCGGCTGAGCAGGTCACCGAGCGGATCGGCGACCGGCTCGAGGAACGCCTCGGGAATGCCGACGGGCAGCGGCACCCCGAGGGCGTCCTGAAGCCGGCCGGCGTCCTCGATCGCCGCCCATCGCTCGGCACCACTCATCCGGATCTGGATCGCGCGCCGGGACTCCGCCAGCCCGGCCAGCCACCCGGCCACCTCCCCGGTGGCCTCCGGCGCGCAGCGTTCGGCCACCTCGCCGGTGGCCAGCGGACCCAGCTGGCGGAGCAGGTCGGCGACGCCCTCGGCGTCCCGGGCCCGCCGGTCGGCGGCGAGCCGCTGCAACTCCCGCTTCGCCTCGGCCACCACCTCGGGATCCAGCAGCTCACGCAGGTCCGACTGGCCCAGCAGCTCGGCCAGCAGGGCCGAGTCCAGGGCCAGCGCCTGGGCACGCCGCTCGGCCAGCGGGGCGTCGCCCGCGTACATGAACGCGCCGACGTAGTGGAACAGCAGGGAGCGGGCGAACGGGGAAGGCGTGGCGGTCTCGACCTCGACCAGCCGAGCCGTCCGGCCCGCCAGATCACGCATCAGCTGGATCAGCCCCGGCACGTCGAAGACGTCCTGCAGGCATTCCCGCATCGTCTCCAGCACGATCGGGAACGAGGCGTACTTGCCGGCCACGGCCAGCAGCTGCGACGACCGCTGGCGCTGCTGCCACAGCGGCATGCGCTTGTCCGGGCGGCGCCGCGGCAGCAGCAGCGAACGGGCCGCGCACTCCCGGAACCGCGCCGCGAACAGCGCCGAGGAACCCAGCTCGTCGACCACGATCCGCTCGATCTCCTCGGGCTCGAAGAGGACCAGGTCGGCCGGCGGGACCGTACTGGAGGCGCCCTCATCGAAGAGCATCGAGTCGGTGTCGGGGATGCGCAGCACGATCCCGTCGTCGGCGTGCATCGCCTGGGCGTCCACGCCGTACCGCTCCCGTAGCCGGGCCGCGATGGCCAGGGCCCACGGCGCGTGCACCAGAGCGCCGTACGGCGAGTGCAGTACCAGCCGCCAGTCGCCCAGCTCGTCACGGAAGCGCTCGACCACCAGCGTGCGGTCGTCGGGCACATGCAGGGTGGCCTCGCGCTGCTCGGCCAGATAGGACACCAGGTTGCCGGCCGCCCACTCGTCCAGGCCCGCCGCGGCCACCCGCTGCCGCGCGGTCTCGGGTGCCATGCCGGCCAGCTCGCGGGTGAACGCGCCCAGCGCCCGGCCCAGCTCGACTGGGCGCCCCGGGGAGTCGCCATGCCAGAACGGCAGTTTCCCGGGCTGCCCGGGAGCCGGCGAGACCAGCACCCGGTCCGGGGTGATGTCCTCGATCCGCCATGAGGAGGCGCCCAGCACGAAGACGTCGCCGATCCGCGACTCGTACACCATCTCCTCGTCCAGCTCGCCCACCCGGGAGGACTTCTCGCCGACCAGGAAGACCCCGAACAGGCCGCGGTCAGGGATGGTCCCGCCGCTGGTGACGGCGAGTCGCTGGGAGCCCGGCCGGTCACGCAACGTGCCGGTCACCCGGTCCCACACCAGCCGGGGCCGCAGCTCCCCGAACTCGTCGCTCGGATAACGCCCTGCCAGCATGTCCAGCGTGGCCTCCAGCGCCGACCGGGGGAGGGTGGCGTACGGCGCGGCCCGCCGTACGAGCGTCTCCACCTCGTCGACCGTCCACTCGTCCATCGCGACCATGGCCACGATCTGCTGGGCCAGGACGTCCAGCGGATTGCGGGGATAGCGCAGCGCCTCGATCCGCCCGTCGCGCATCCGCTCCGCCACCACCGCCGTCTGCACCAGATCCCCCCGGTATTTCGGGAAGATCACGCCTTTGGAGATCGCGCCGACCTGATGGCCCGCCCGGCCTATCCGCTGCAGGCCACTGGCCACCGACGGCGGCGACTCGACCTGCACCACCAGGTCCACCGCGCCCATGTCGATGCCGAGCTCCAGGCTGGAGGTCGCCACCACCGCGGGCAGCCGGCCCTGCTTGAGGGCCTCCTCGATGACGGCCCGCTCCTCCTTGGACACCGAACCGTGGTGCGCCCGCGCGACCTCCTGCGGGGCGCCCTTCAACGCGCCGGCCTGGGCCATCGTCTCGGCCGGGGCGAGGTCTTCTGGCAGCGCCTCTCCGTTCGCGCGCTCGTAGGCGAGCTCGTTCAGCTTCCCGCAGAGCCGCTCGGCCAGCCGCCGGGAGTTGGCGAAAACGATCGTCGACCGATGCGCCTCGATCAGGTCGAGCAACCGCTCCTCGACATGTGGCCAGATCGAGCGCCGCGAGGGCTCGAGCTCCAGGTCCCCGGCGGACTCCCCGGGCTCGGCCATGTCCTCGATCGGCACGATGATCCGGAGCTCGAAGACCTTCTCGTTCGGCGGCTGTACCACGGTCGCGGGCCGGGCGCCGCCGAGATAGGCCGCCACCTCCGCCACGGGCCGTACGGTCGCCGACAGCCCGATGCGCTGGGCCGGTCGCTCCAGCAGGGCGTCCAGCCGCTCCAGCGACAGCGCCAGATGGGAGCCGCGCTTGGTGGCGGCCACCGCGTGCACCTCATCGATGATCACGGTCTCGATCCCCCGGAGCGACTCTCTGGCCTGCGAGGTCAGCATCAGGAAGAGCGACTCCGGGGTGGTGATGAGGATGTCCGGCGGACGGGAGACCAGCCGCCGCCGCTCGTCGGGGCGGGTGTCGCCGGACCGCACGCCGACCCGGACGTCCGGCTCGGCCAGCCCGAGCCGGCGCGCCGCCTGCCGGATGCCGGTCAGCGGTGCCCGCAGGTTGCGCTCCACGTCCACCGCGAGGGCCTTCAGCGGCGAGACGTACAGCACCCGGGTGCGGTGCTTGGGGTTCTCGGGGGCCGGTGTGGCGGCCAGCCGGTCCAGCGACCACAGGAAGGCGGCCAGGGTCTTGCCCGAACCGGTCGGCGCGACGACCAGGGTGTTGTCGCCACGTGAGATGGCCTCCCAGGCGCCGGCCTGCGCGGCGGTGGGGGCTGGAAACGCCCCCGTGAACCAGGCACGGGTGGCGGCTGAGAAGCGGTCGGGCATCCCTCTATAATGCCCCGGCCCACTCGATGCACGGACCGGTCGCCTCCATGGCCGCCCGGGCTCTGCGCGGGACCGGCGATGGCGCCGCAACCGGTAGCTTGAGCGAGTGCGGCTCACGATGTTCTGGCAGCGGATGAACGAGCAGTTCGGCGAGGCCTACGCGGCCAGCGTCGCCAAGGACTACGTCATCGCCGAACTCGGCGGCCGCACGATCGAACAGGCACTCGCCGACGGAGACAGCGCCAAGAGCGTGTGGGCCGCCGTCTGCGTCACTTTCGCCTCCCCAGTGAAGCTCGGCGGACCCCGCCGTCCCGACCCGGCGGCGCCGGCGAGCTCACGCCTACGCCACCGGATCGGGACGGTCCGGTTCAGATCACGGAGACGCCGGTGACCAGGCCGATCATCACATAGGTCGCGGCCAGCAGCAGGGCGGCGGGCTCCAGCTTCTCCTCCTGGCACAGACCGCTGATCTTCACCCCGATCAGCAGGTTGAAGACCAGCATCGCGATCGCCTGCACGACGATCCCGACCACGCCGTAGACGACGGTGGCGATCAGGCCCTCGCCGAGATTGCCCTCGGCCCCGTAGATGGAGGCGGCCACGATCAGGCCGACCGCGACCATCGCCGCGGTCGCGAGCGCCGTGGCGTTCGGATTGCGCTCCTGCCGGATCACCGAGATCAGCCTGCCCGGCGTGGCCAGGTCCACCACGTAGAAACCTGCCACGAACAGGACCAGGCCGACACCGGCGTACGCCGAGATCGCCGCCGTGTTGTGGCCCAGCGTCGAAACAAAGCCGCTTTCCAGCGCCAGTGCCATGTTGCTCCTTAAAAGGGGATGCCTGAAGGGGGTCGCTTCAGAGGGGTCGCTTCAGAGGCGGATGCGGTGGGGGACGAAGGAAGAGGTGTCATCGGTGATGAGCGCGGTGGTCTCCCGGATGCCGAGCCCCACCGGCTCCTCACCCACCACCCAGGTGCCGAGCACCGGATACTCACCGTCGAACTCGGGCAGCGCCATGAACTCCTGGAAGACGAAGCCCTCCGCGCCGTAGCCGCCCCCGGTCTGCGCCTGCGGGCCGTCCGGGGTGACGATCCGCATGTTGTTGCCCTCGCGGCCCAGCAGCGGCTTCTGGATGTAGGAGGTCAGGTTCGCGGGAGTGTTGAGATAGGCCGGCAGCAGGTTCGGATGCCCGGGGAACAGTTCCCACAGCAGCACCAGAAGGCCCTTGTTGGACAGCAGCATCTTCCACATGGGCTCGATCCACGCCGTCGGAGCCTCCGGCACATGCCGGCCGAAGCTCTCGGTGACGATCCACTCCCACGGATAGAGCTTGGAGACCGTCCTGATCTCCCGCTCCTGCAGGTCGACGAACCGCCTGGTCCCCGAGTGCCAGCCGATGTCCTCCATGGCGATCGACACTCCCTGGATCCCCGCCTGCTCGGCGGTCTCCTGGATGTACGCGATCGTCATGTAGTCCTCACCGGACTCGTCCTCGCCCGGCCAGGCGAAATGCACCGGGCCCGGGACCAGCCGCGGCGAGATCTCCTCCCAGCGGGCGATCAGCGCCTCGTGTACCGAGTTCCATTGGTCGTCCTCGGGGAAGAGATCCTCCTTCCAGAACCACTGGACGACCGAGCCCTCCACCAGGCAGGTCGGGGTATCGGCGTTGTACTCCAGCAGCTTCGCCGGGCCCTCGCCGTCGTAGCGCAGGTCGAACCGCCCGTACAGATAGGGGTCTCGCCGCCGCCAGGAGGCCTCGATGGGCGCCGCCAGCCAGTCCGGCAGCCCCAGCACGTGATAGCGGCCCGTCGTCACCACGTGGTCCACGGCCTGCAGGCACATCTGGTGGAGCTCCTCGACCACCTTCTCCAGTGCCAGCACCTGTTCCATGTCGAACACGTAGTGGACCGACTCGTCCCAGTACGGTCTGCTCAGGTGGGCCGGATGCGAGGTGCGGTGGAAGGCGAGGCCCTGCTCCTCGATGATCTTCTCCCAACCGGGCCGCGGGGCGGACCGTTCCCGGTGCACGTCAGCCCCCCGAGGAGTGGTGCGAGGAGTGGCCGCCGAAACCGCCCCGGCTGATCGTGTGCCCGCTGCTCGACTTGATCGTCCTGCCGCGGGGAGTGATCGTGGAACCCCGGTAGATGTAGTGGCGCCCGTGCGAGGTGTAGCCGCGACCGCCGTAGTACCAGAAGTAGCGGTTGTAGTTGCTGGAGCCCATGGAGTATCTGGCCGCGCAGTAGACGTCGGGGGCCACCTGGTAGCCGCCCTTGGAGCGATCGAAGAACCCGGCCGGGTCCTGCCGGTCCACGCAGTACCGGGTCGTCGACGAGGAGGAGCATGCCACCAGGGTGACGGAGAGGACGCTCAACATGCCGATATTCACGACGCGGGAGCTCAACCGCCGTCTGGCGTCCGGTGCTGGCATGGTGGGGGTTCCTCCGGGGGTTGATGCGAAGAGCGAGTCTAGGGTGTGCGATATGAGGGCAGTAGTCCTGCCAGATCAGGATTTCGTCTCATCGGGGGCGCGGGCCGTGACATTGTGACGCTCCCGCGGGTCCGGTGCGTTCCATGCGGTGCATTCCATTGGTGGAGGGCTGGTGGAGGGCTGGTGAGGGCTGGTGGAGGGCGAGTCGGTGGAGTGCGAAACGGTTGGGGGCGAGTCGGCGGAGCGCGAAGCGGTGGGAGGCGAGCGGCACTCACGTTAGGCCGCGCGCACGCCCGTGCTGAAGGGACCGTGGTCCCGATCGCCTGGGACGGTCGCCGTCCTCTGGGCAGAGACCGCCTGAGACAGGACGCTCAGGGCAGGGCGCCTAGAACAGGGCGCCTGAGACAGGGCGCCTAGCTAGAACAGGGCGCCTGAGACAGGGCGCCTAGAACAGGGCGCCTAGAACAGGGCGCCTCCGGGGAGCTGCTCGTACAGCTCGAGGGGGTCCTCAGACGAGGCCAGATCGCTCACCTGTCCGTCACCGACCTCGACCACCCGCCACACCTCGTCGGCGCGCAGGGCCAGATCGGTGGTGACGAACCGGCAGCCGAGGGCCCTGATCGCGGCCCTGACGTCGTCCAGCACCGGATCCGGCCTGCTGTGCGGGGTGTCCGGGTGCGGCCCGGCCAGCACCGGCTCGCCGTCGACCCACCACACCCGCGCCTCCGGGCCGAGGTACGGCTCGTACGCCCGCACAACGACGCCGCCCGCGAGGAAGTCGTCCTGGAGCTCGATCATCCGGGTGACGACCCGGTGCAGATCCTCGGTGTCGCGCAGGTCCGGGACGAAACAGGCCTCGTCCCACTCGTGCTTGCGGGACTTCACGTAGTCCTTCACGACGGCCGCTCCGTCGGGAAGGTCCCGGACCAGGGCCGCGAGGACCTCGTCGTCCGGGTCGTCGCCGGGGGAGAGCGGCAGCCAGACACTCGGCGGGGTGAGACCGGCGAACGTGTCGTGCCAGCCGGGCAGCTCGTGCGCTCGCCGGTAGTCGGCGGGCAGGGTGATCAGCGGGGTGCCCTTGTCGTCCAGGGCCGCGGCCAGCTGCTCATACTGGCCGCCGGTGACCATCCAGCCGCGGTACCAGGCCGGCCCCAGGTCGCGGGGTACGCGCCGTACCGCCTCGGCCAGGTCGCCGCGTTGCAGCGCGTCGTGGTCGATCAGGGGCGCTTCACCGTAGATGGCCCGCACCGAGGCGGCCTCACGAGCGAAGTGCGGGTCGGCGCGCCGGGGATCGAGCGGGTCGGCGCAGAAGAGAACGGTCAGCGGCATCGGGTCTCCCTGACCGATCACTGTACGGTCCGCGTGGTGCCCGCGCACGAAGATTCCCCGGCAATTCAGTGCGTCGGCCCATGATCGAACGAGTGTTCGGTAATGTGGGATCCGCATGCGACGATATTCACAGCCGCGGCGAGCCCTCGAAACTGTCGGTGGCTCCCCGTAGCGTCGCTCTCGTCAACGAACGGCTTCGTACCCATCAGGGTCACCTCCAGGCGCACGGCCTGGGATAGGACAGGGATATCTCATGGCAGCAAACGACCGGGAGAAGGCTCTCGAGACCGCGCTCGCGCAGATCGAGCGGCAGTTCGGCAAGGGCTCGGTCATGCGGCTCGGCGACGAGGCGCGGGTCCCGATGGAGGTCATCCCGACCGGCTCGATCGCTCTGGACGTCGCCCTCGGGATCGGCGGTGTCCCGCGGGGCCGGGTCGTCGAGGTGTACGGACCGGAGAGCTCCGGTAAGACCTCCCTCGCGCTCCACGTCGTGGCGAGTGCTCAGAAGGCGGGCGGGATCGCCGCGTTCGTCGATGCCGAGCACGCCCTTGACCCGGAGTACGCGAAGAAGATCGGCGTCGACACCGACGCCCTGCTCGTCTCCCAGCCGGACACCGGTGAGCAGGCGCTCGAGATCACCGACATGCTCATCCGGTCCGGCGCGATCGACATCATCGTCATCGACTCCGTGGCCGCGCTCGTGCCGCGCGCCGAGATCGAGGGCGAGATGGGCGACAGTCACGTCGGCCTCCAGGCCCGGCTGATGTCCCAGGCGCTGCGCAAGATGACCGGCGCCATCAACCAGACCAAGACGACGGTCATCTTCATCAACCAGCTGCGCGAGAAGATCGGCGTCATGTTCGGAAGCCCCGAGACGACGACGGGTGGGCGGGCGCTGAAGTTCTACTCGTCCATCCGGCTGGACGTGCGGCGGATCGAGACGCTCAAGGACGGTACCGAGGCGGTCGGCAACCGGATGCGCGTCAAGGTCGTGAAGAACAAGGTCTCGCCGCCCTTCAAGGTCGCGGACATGGACCTCATGTACGGCCAGGGCATCAGCAAGGAGGGCGGCCTGATCGACATGGGGGTCGAGCAGGGCTTCGTCCGTAAGTCCGGTGCCTGGTACACCTACGAGGGCGACCAGCTCGGGCAGGGCAAGGAGAATGCCCGGAACTTCCTGAAGGCCAACCCCGACATGGCCGACGAGATCGAGAAGAAGATCAAGGAGAAGCTCGGGGTCGGTCCCAAGCTCGACCAGCCGGTGGATGCCCCGGCTGTGGCGCCGGTGGACGCCCCGCCGGTCGCGAGCGTGAACGGCGGGGCCGCCCGGCGTGGGACGAAAGTCGGCAAAAGCGGAGATTCCTGACCTAAATCTCGGAAGCCAGGCGAATCCTGACGAAGAGTGAGTAATGATCTCTCTTGACGGGCGGCGGCGCCGTACCTCACAGCGAAGCGCCGGGCCGGTCGATCTCGAATCGACCGAGGTCGGCCGACCCGGGAGCGGATTCGCTGGGAGACCCTTCCCCGGTGGTGCCGCCGCCCCCGCCCGGGATTTCCGATGAGCACGGACACTCCGCGTGGCGGAAGGGGCGGCCGAAGGGGTGGCCCAGGAGGCGGCCGAGGGGGGCACGGCGGACGGCGGCGAGGCGGCGACCGGTTCCCGGACGGTCCCACGCCCGGCAGCGGCGCGGCCGACGCGCCGCCCGCCGATCCGGAGACGGTGGCCCGGGAGGTCTGCCTGCGGCTGCTGACCATGTCGCCGCGCACCCGGTCCCAGCTGGCGGAGGCGCTGCAGCGCAAGAACGTTCCCGAGGATGTGGCCGAGCGGGTGCTCGGCCGGTTCTCCGAGGTCGGCCTGATCGACGATGCGGCGTTCGCCCAGTCCTGGGTGGAGTCCAGGCACCGGGGCCGGGGGCTGGCCGGGCGGGCACTGGCGGCGGAGCTGCGTCAGCGCGGGGTCGACGACGAGACCGTCAAGGAGGCCGTGGCCGCGCTCGATCCTGATCAGGAGGAGAGCAGGGCCCGCGAGCTGGTCGACCGCCGGCTGGCGTCGACACGGGGCATCGACCCGGTCAGGAGGATGCGCAAACTGGTGGGCATGCTGGCCCGCAAGGGCTACTCGCCCGGGCTGGCCTACCGGGTGGTCAAGGACGCGCTGGCGGACGAAGGGGCGGACGTCGAGGATTTTCCCGAAGACGGCCCCGAAGAGTGAGTCTGCGAGCCCGGAGAGTAGGAGTTGTCCCGAGCGTGAGCAACACGACACGCCCGGTGGCGGATCTTGGTCGCCACACGATCCTTATCACTCACGAACCGCCACTTTCCCGGTAAAGCGGCTGGTGGCGGGCCAGGTGTCCGAGAGGGAACCGCGCACCCGACCGCCTGATCGCGGCGGGTGCAGTGTCCCAATTGCTCCTTGTTTGCTTGCTCATTACATTCTTGCCGCTTACCGTTACGGCAGTGAGGAGTTACTCCGCGCACTGCGGATTGCCATACGACGTGACATGTGCGAGCACCTGAGGGACATAAAGGGCAAGAGTCCGGCCGACGGGTACGTGCCCACCGGCTTCGGTATGACCGGAGTCCGGACCGTGGCGCTTGCTCTGCGTTGCCCTGCGTCGACGTTCGGTGGTCCGCCCGGGTGTGAGTGAACCCCTCGCGATGCAGGGCTCCTCGAGCCTCCGGTGGAGCCGGCGCGGAGAAAGGGGTCTAGACCATGGAGAGCGCACTGCTGGGTGCGGCGTTGCTGGTCACCCTCATCGCTCTTCTCGTGGTGCTGCTGCGCAGACCACACGGGCCCCAGGATCCCACCGGGAAGACACCGACGCAGGAGGATCTCGACGCACTGCACGGGGAGGCCGGCGGCATCCGCGCCCAGGCGAGGTCCCAGGCCCAGGAGATCCTCCACGAGGCGGAGGCGCGGGCGCAGAGCGCCGCCCAGTCGGCCAAAGCAGAGCTCGAGCAAGAGGTCAAGGCCGTCAAGGAGGACTTGCGGACGATCCGGGAGGATCTGGAGCGCAGGGAGACCCGGCTGGCCGAGCGTGAGCAGCGGCTCGACGACGAACTGCGCCGGCTGGCCGAGCGGACGGACCGGCTCGGCACGGTGGAGCGGAGCCTGGACGACCGTAAGGCCGAACTGGCCAAGCTCGGCGAGGAGCGTCGCCAGGTACTCGAGCAGGCCGCGGCGCTGACCGTCGAACAGGCCAAGGGTGAGCTGGTCGCCGCCATCGAGAACCAGGCCAAGCGGGAAGCCGTGCTCCTCACCCGGGAGATCGAGGGCAAAGCCCGCGAGGAGGGTGACAGGCGGGCGCGCAAGATCGTCACGCTGGCGATCCAGCGGGTGGCGAGTGAGCAGACGGCCGAGTCCGTGGTCTCGGTGCTGCATCTGCCCAGCGATGAGATGAAGGGCCGGATCATCGGCCGGGAGGGCCGTAACATCCGGGCGTTCGAATCGACGACCGGAGTCAATCTGATCATCGATGACACCCCCGAGGCGGTGCTGCTGAGCTGTTTCGATCCGGTGCGGCGGGAGGTGGGTCGGCTGACGCTGGACAAACTCGTGCTGGACGGCCGGATCCACCCGCAGCGGATCGAGGAGATCTACGAACGCAGCAAGTCCGAGGTCGAGGACCTATGTGTCCGCGCCGGTGAGGACGCCCTGGTGGATCTGGGCATCACCGAGATGCACCCGGAGCTGGTCGCGCTGCTGGGCCAGCTGCGCTACCGGACCTCGTACGGCCAGAACGTGCTGAAGCATCTGGTCGAGTCGGCGCATCTGGCGGGGGTCATGGCGGCGGAGCTGCGGCTGCCGGTGCCCCTGGTGAAGCGATGCACACTGCTGCACGACATCGGCAAAGCGCTCACCCATGAGGTCGAGGGCAGCCATGCTCTGATCGGGGCGGAGATAGCGCGGCGGTACGGCGAGGAGGACGATGTGGTGCACGCTATCGAGGCGCACCACAACGAGGTCGAGGTCCGTACCGTCGAGGCGGTGCTGACCCAGGCGGCGGACGCGATCAGCGGGAGCAGGCCGGGGGCGCGTCGCGAGTCGCTGGAGGCGTACGTGAAGCGCCTGGAGCGGCTGGAGGAGATCGCGAAGAGCAAGCACGAGGGCGTGGAGAAGGTGTTCGCGATGCAGGCCGGGCGGGAGATCCGGGTGATGGTGAAGCCCGACGCGGTCGACGACATCCAGGCCCAGGTGATCGCTCGTGACATCGCCAAGCAGGTGGAGGATGAATTGACCTATCCAGGCCAGATTCGCGTCACTGTGGTCAGGGAGTCTCGGGCGACCGAATTCGCCCGCTGACCAGGCCGATCGCTGCCGCTATGGAAAAGGAGTCTTGGCAGTCCAGGACTTGCCTTATTGGATGGGTGATCCATAAGTTGCTGGTCATGTGTTCAGGACAGGTGGGGTTCGTGAGGCCGGAGTGAGAAGAGCACGTGTTCGGGCGGTGGCGCTGACCTCAGCGGTGGCGGGCTGTCTCTCCCTGGCAGGCGCCGGCGTGAGCTCGGGGGCGAGCGAGGCGCCGTTGAGTCTTCAGCAGGTGGGAACGACCGAGGCGGCCGAATCGGAGTCGTACTGGACGCCGGATCGGATGGGCGAGGCGACCCCCGCGGACCCGCGGGTGCCCGGGGCGCCGGCGCCCGACCCCGCCAGCCGTGCGGCGTCGCGCAATGCGACGGTGTTCCACGGAGTGCCGTCGATCGGCGCGCTGTTCTTCAGCAACGGCAGCGGCGACCACTACTGCACCGCCAGCGTGATCGACAGCCAGAAGCGGAACCTGCTGATCACGGCCGCCCACTGCATCCACGGCGGTGAGGGCAAGGGCTACGTCTCCCATGTGGCCTTCGTGCCCAAGTACGACGGCGGGCGGCGTCCCTATGGGGTGTGGACGGCCAAGCTGCTCGTCGTGAAGTGGGCCTGGACCCACTACAGCGACCCCGACCTGGACTTCGGTTTCGTCGCGGTCAACTCGCTGGGCGGCCACAAGATCGCCAATGTGGTCGGCAACAACCGGCTGGCCATCAACAAGGGATTCGGCCACACCGTCAACGTGGCGGGATATCCGGCCGGCACGGATCACCCGATCTACTGTCGCAACACGGCGAAGAAGCAGGCGAAATACCAGCTGCGGTTCGACTGCGGCGGGTTCACCGGTGGCACCAGCGGCAGCCCCTGGCTGCTGTCGTACAACTCCAGGACCAAGACCGGCTACACCAACGGTGTCATCGGTGGCTACCAGCGTGGAGGTAGGTACTCCTACATCTCCTACTCGCCCTACTTCGACAAGGACGTGTGGAACCTGCGGGACTTCGCCGACAAGGCGGCCTGAGGCAGGCGCCGGACACGCTGGGCGCGCCCGGCGCCTTACCCCACGGTGATCTCGATCTTCGGTACTCCGTGCGGGGAGAAGCCGAGGGTCTGGCCGTAGAACGAGAGCTCGGACTCCAGGCAGGTGATGGTGGTCTCAGCCCGGCGGAATCCGTGCGACTCGCCCTCGAAGGTGAGATAGGCGTACGGCATGTTCTGGTCGGCCAGCGCGGCGGCGAACTTCTGCGACTGGACAGGCGGCACCACCGGGTCGTCCATGCCCTGCAGCAGCAGCACGGGACACGAGGTGTGGTCGGCCCTGGTGAGCGGCGACCGCTCCTCGTAGGCGCGCTCGAAACCGGGCAGCGGCCCGATGAGGCCGAACACATACTGCGATTCGAAGTCGTGGGTCTCGTCCAGGAAGCTGCGTGGGTCGCTGATGCCGAAGTAGGAGGTCGCGGCATGGAACACGTCGGTGTGGGTGACGGCGGCCAGGGTGGTCCAGCCGCCGGCGCTGCCGCCCCGGATCGCCAGCCGGGCCGGATCCGCCGCGCCCGCCTTGACCAGCGCCTCCGCGGCGGCGACGGCGTCCTCGACGTCGACGACGCCCCACTGCCGGCGCAGCCGCTCGCGGTAGGCCCGGCCATATCCGGTGGATCCGCCGTAGTTGACGTCAACGACGCCGATGCCGCGGCTGGTGAAGTAGGCGCGTTCGAGGCTGAGCACGCTCGACGCGCGCCCGGTGGGCCCGCCGTGCACGAAGACGACGTACGGGGGCAGCTCGTTCTGCGGGGCCTGCGCGGCCGGGTTGGCGGGCGGGTACACGTAGGCGTACACCGGCCGGCCGAACGGACCCTCGAGCCGTTCCTCGTGCGGCGTCGGCAGATAGGCGATGTCGGGCAGCGCGGCGAGTTCGCGGCGGAGCTCGCGATGCCGTCCGGTGCGGGTGTCGATCATCACGACGGTCGGTGAGGTGGTGGGGCCGCCGGCGATGCCGACCACGGTGGTGCCGTCGGCCGACAGCGACATCTGCCAGTCGGAGTACGGCAGGTTCAGCTCGGTCAGTTCCAGCGTTTCGGGGTCGTACACGCTGAGCCGCTGGTCGCCCTGACCGTGCAGGACCGCCAGCAGGCCGTCCGACAGCGGGGCGTACGGCATGCCACCGAGCTGCCAGAGCGGTCCGGCGAACTCCTCCTCGGCAGGGTAGAGCGCCTGCGGGGACTCGCCGTACAGACCCACCTGGTAGATGTTCCACCAGCCGGGCCAGTCCGAGATGACGTACAGGCTCTTGTCGTCACGCCAGGTCGGGGCCAGCGCGGACTCCGTCAGGCCGCCCTTGACCGTCCGGGGCGCGGTGACCTTGCCGTCGTCGATCACGCCGACCCGCAGCTCGGTGCCGTCCCACGGCATCCGCGGGTGGCTCCACTGCACCCAGGCGAGGTGGCCGCCGCTGGGCGACGGCGTCGGAGAGGCGTAGAAGTGCGCGCCGGTGACCAGCTCGCGGATGGCCGCGGGATCCTCGGCGGCGCTCCCGTCCAGCGGGATGCCGACGATGGCACGCCGTACGCCGTCAGGGGTGTGGCCTTCGCAGACGCACCAGATCTCGTCGCCCTCCGGGGACAGCACGAAATCGGCGTACCGCAGTCCGGCCGCGACGGCGGGCTCGGGCGTCAGCGGCCTCGGCTTGGCATCGCCCGGGTCCAGCCGGTGCAGCCGCTGATCCTCGTAGTTGGCGAAGATGACCGCCCGGCCCCCGCCCTCCGCCGGGTCCAAGGGGACCGGCAGGTATGACCGCCCGCCGTACTCGTGGACCCGAGTGCGGGCGTCCCACGGGGCGGGGAGCAACTCCACGGCGTCGTTGCCGTGCAACTGGACGATCGTCGTTCGTCCGCCCTCGTCGGGGCGTGTCTCCTGCCACCACACATCGTCGCCGTGGACGGTGGGGAAACTGAGGCGCAATCGCGCCTTGGCGACGTCTGCCGCGGAGATCGGAGAGGGCCAGGAACCATAGGGGGCGGTCATGCGAGCGGTCATAGCGGAATCGTCCCGCAAAGTGGGGCGGAATGGGGCCTTGACCTGAGAGTTGAGCTCGGAATGATACGGGGTCGTTCGCCTCGTCAGGGGATCCCCTCTTGACCCAGGGCTCCTTCCGCGTTGCCGAGGGTGCGCGCGGAGGTCTTACCGAGGCGCCGGGTGCGTCGTTCGAGCCAGTTGGCGGTGAAGCCGAGGGTCACATTGATCGCGATGTAGATGAGGGCGATGACGATGGCCGCGGGCAGCAGGTTGTGATATTTGGTCGGAATGAAGCGGAAGCCCGAGTTCAGCAGGTCCTCGTAGGAGATGATCCAGCCGAGCGCCGAGTCCTTGAGCAGCACCACCAGCTGGCTGACGATGGCGGGCATCATCGCGGTCGTGGCCTGCGGGATCAGCACCAGGCGCATGACGCCGCCCTTGCGCAGCCCGATCGAGTAGGCCGCCTCCGACTGGCCCTTCGGCACGGCGAGGATGCCGGCGCGGAAGATCTCGGCCAGCACCGACCCGTTGTAGAGCGTGAGCCCGACGACGACGGCGGTGAAGGCGCTGATCTGAGGGCCCTCCCGGTTGAGCGCGCCCGCGATGGTGGCCGGCCCCGAGAAGACGAAGAAGATCAGCAGCAGCAGCGGGATCGCCCGGAAGAACTCCACGACGGCCCCCGCCGGCAGCCGGATCCACCAGTGGTCCGACAGCCGCCCGAGCCCGAAGAGCACCCCGGACGCCAGGGCGAGCACCGCGGCCACGCCGGCCGCCTTCAGGGTGCCCTCCAGCCCGGGGATGATGAAGTCCGTCCACGTGCTCGCCAGCAGGAAGGGCCGCCAGAGCTCTTGCTTGAACTGACCCTTGTCGTCGAGACGGGCGACGACCGCGTACACGACGGCCAGCAGCAGGGCCACGAAGACGAGCGCCAGGACGTTGTTGCGCAGGCGGGCGCGCGGGCCGGGGAGGTCGAACAGGACCGAGGCCTGTTTCTTCGCGGTGGCGGCGGGCCGCCGCCGGGCGGGGGCCGGGGCTTCGGCGGGGGCGGTCATCGGGACACGGCCAGTCGTTTGGCCAGCCAGCCGAAGAAGAAGCCGGTCGGGAGGGTCAGCAGCATGAACCCTGCCGCGAAACCGATGAAGATCGGCAACGTTGCTCCGTAGTCATCGAACATCTGCTTCATCTGGGCCGTGGCCTCCAGGTAGCCGGCCACCAGTACCACCGTCGAGTTCTTGATCATGGCGATCATGACGCTGCCCAGGGGGGCGACGACCGCGCGGAAGGCCTGCGGCAGGATGACCAGGCGCAGGGACTGGGTGGAGGTCAGGCCGATCGCCCGCGCCGCCTCCGCCTGCCCCAGCGGGACGGTGTTGATGCCGGCCCGCAGTGCCTCACAGACGAAGGCGGCGGTGTAGGCGGAGAAGCCCAGCACCGCCAGCCAGTAGGAGTTGACCGTGCTCTGGTCGGAGAGCCTGATCTGGAGGGTGTCGCTCAGGCCGAGGCTGCACATCAGCAGCACGAGCGTCAGCGGGGTGTTCCGCAGCGTGTTGACGTAGACGGTGCCGATGGCGCGCAGGACCGGGGTGGGCGAGACCCGCATCGAGGCCAGCACGGTGCCGAGGACCAGGGAGAGCAGCCCGGTCATCGCCGACAGCCGGATGGTGGCCCAGAAGGCGGCCAGCACCTCGTCGGCGTCCTTGGCGAACGGGCTGAAGTCGAAGAGCGCGTTCATTGAGCTCCTTGGACGCGGAGCCGATGAGCCCGGGGGGGCTCATCGGCACGGCGATGCGTCAGTTGCAGCCTGCCGCGGCCGGCGCGGTGGAGTCGAAGTTCAGGCCGGTCTTGCCGAACCACTTGTCCCAGAGCTGCTTGGTGGTGCCGTCGGAGTACATGGCGGTGATGGCCTTGTTGACGGCCTCGCAGCCCTTGAGGTCGCCCTTCTTGAGCCCGACGCCGTACTTCTCGTCGGTGAACGGGGCGTTGTCGATCTTGAAGACGCCGGGCTCGCGCGCGGAGAAGCCGGCGAGGATGGTGGCGTCAGTGGAGATCGCGTCTACCGAGTTGCCCTTGAGCTTGGTGACGCAGTCCTCGTACCCCGCGGCCGGGATGAGCTCCGCGGCCACCTTCACGTTGAGCTTGTTGGGGCCCTCGGTGATGTTCTTCCAGGAATTCGAGCCGGTCACCTGGCAGAGCTTCTTCTTCTTGAGGTCGGTGACGGTCTTGATGGAGGTGTCGGCCGCCCGGGTCATGATGTCCTGGTGGGTGACGACGTAGGGTCCGGCGAAGGTCACCTTGGGTTTGCGCGCCGCGGTGATGGAGTAGGTCGCCACCACCAGGTCGACGGTGCCGTTCTGGAGGAACGTCTCACGGTTGGCGGACCGCGCCTCCTTCAGCTCGATGTTCTTCTCGTCGGTCACGCCCAGCTTCTTGGCGATGTACTTCGCGACGTCGACGTCGAAGCCCTGGGCGCCGCTGCCGGTCTTCTCACCCAGCCCCGGCTGGTCGTACTTGACGCCGATCACCAGCTTCTTGTCGTTCTTGGCCTTGTCGGCTACGGACGAGTTCTTCTTGGCGCTGCATCCCGAGACGGCGAGGGAGGCCGTCGCGAGCGCGGCCAGCACGATTCCGGGTCGGCTCACGTTCATGGGGGGTACCTCGAGTTCTCTATGGTCAGTGGGTGAGGATCTTGGAGAGGAAGTCCTTGGCGCGTTCGGTGCGCGGATGGGTGAAGAACTCGCCGGGAGTGCTCACCTCGGCGATCTGGCCGTCCGCCATGAAGACCACGCGCTGGGCGGCGCTGCGGGCGAAGCCCATCTCGTGGGTGACGACGATCATGGTCATGCCGTCGCGGGCCAGGCTCGTCATGACGTCGAGCACCTCGTTGACCATCTCGGGGTCGAGTGCCGAGGTGGCCTCGTCGAAGAGCATCACCTTGGGCTTCATGGCCAGGGCGCGGGCGATGGCCGCGCGCTGCTGCTGACCGCCGGAGAGCTGAGCCGGATACTTCTGCGCCTGATCGGTGATGCCCACGCGTTCCAGCAGGGTCATGGCCTCCCCCTCGGCCTCGGCCCGGCCCATCTTGCGCACCCTGGTCGGCCCGAGGGTGACGTTCTGCAAGATCGTCTTGTGGGCGAAGAGGTTGAAGGACTGGAACACCATGCCGACGTCGGCGCGCAGCCGGGCCAGCGCCTTTCCCTCGCCGGGCAGGGGTACTCCGTCGAGCGTGATCGTGCCCTCGTCGATCGTCTCCAGCCGGTTGATGGTGCGGCAGAGCGTGGACTTGCCGCCGCCGGAGGGGCCGATGACGACCACGACCTCGCCCTCGTGCAGGGTCAGGTCGATGTCCTTGAGGACATGCAGATCGCCGAAGTGTTTGTTGACGTTCTCGAGTACGACAAGTGGTCTGCCGCCGGGCACCGGGGGCGCTACGCCGCTGTCCGCCATGGCCCAGAACACTACGACGTGAAGGCCGGCAGATCATGGCTTCGGACGGTACCGATCAGATTACGGATCACATGGCACCTGGTAGATGTGGTGTTTTTCCCAAACTTTTACTGGTTTCTTTTGGGAAATTCCTCTGCGGGCCGGGCGTGTCGGGCGTGTCGCGGCGATCCGTGAGCGGGTTTCGGACGTGCCGCCGGTAGCGAGCGCGTACCCTCCGCCGACGCGTACCCTTGGTGATTGTCATGAGCGCACCCACGATCACGCACCCGCGTACGTACGACATCCGCACGTACGGCTGCCAGATGAACGTCCACGACTCCGAGCGGCTGGCCGGCCTGCTGGAGGCGGCCGGCTACGTGAAGGACGACGCAGGCGATCCGGACGTCGTCGTCTTCAACACCTGTGCCGTCCGGGAGAACGCCGACAACCGGCTTTACGGCAACCTCGGCCATCTGCGCCCGGTCAAGGACGCCCACCCGGGCATGCAGATCGCGGTCGGCGGCTGCCTCGCGCAGAAGGACCGTGACGTGATCGTCCGCAGGGCGCCCTGGGTCGACGTGGTCTTCGGCACGCACAACATCGGCTCGCTGCCGGTGCTGCTGGAGCGCGCGCGGATCGCCCAGGAGGCGCAGGTCGAGATCCACGAGTCGCTGGAGACCTTCCCGTCGACGTTGCCGACCCGCCGCGAGTCCCCGTACGCCGCCTGGGTGTCGATCTCGGTGGGCTGCAACAACACCTGCACGTTCTGCATCGTGCCCGCGTTGCGCGGCACCGAGAAGGACCGCCGGCCGGGCGACATCCTGCAGGAGATCGAGGCGCTGGTCGCCGAGGGCGTGCTGGAGATCACCCTGCTCGGCCAGAACGTCAACGCCTACGGCTCGGGCTTCGGGGACCTGGAGGGCGCCGCCGACCGGCAGGCGTTCGCCAAGCTGCTGCGCGCCTGCGGGAAGATCGACGGGCTGGAGCGGGTGCGTTTCACCAGCCCGCATCCGCGCGACTTCACCGACGACGTGATCGCGGCGATGGCCGAGACCCCGAACGTCATGCCGTCGCTGCACATGCCGCTGCAGTCCGGCTCCGACCCCGTGCTGAAGGCGATGCGGCGGTCGTACCGCCAGGAGCGCTACCTCGGGATCATCGACCGGGTCCGCGCGGCCATCCCAGACGCGGCCATCACCACCGACATCATCGTCGGATTCCCCGGCGAGACCGAGGCCGACTTCGAGCAGACCCTGCACGTGGTGCGGGAGGCACGGTTCTGCGGCGCGTTCACCTTCCAGTACTCCAAACGCCCGGGCACGCCCGCCGCCACGATGGACGGCCAGGTGCCCAAGCAGGTCGTGCAGGAGCGGTACGAGCGGCTCGTCGCCCTGCAGGAGGAGATCTCCTGGGCGGAGAACAAAAGGCAGCTCGGCCGCACGCTGGAGGTGCTGGTCGCCGAGGGCGAGGGGCGTAAGGACCAGGCCACCCACCGGCTGTCCGGCCGGGCCCCCGACAACCGCCTCGTGCACTTCTCACCGGGCGTGGAACTACCGCGTCCCGGGGACATGGCCACGGTGGAGGTGACCTATGCGGCACCGCACCATCTGGTCGCCGACGGCGCCCCCGCAACCGTCCGCCGGACCCGTGCCGGGGACGCCTGGCAGGCCCGGCAGGGCCAGGCCGCCGCACCCAGGGGAGTCTCGCTGGGCATGCCCGCGGTCGGCCCGCCCGCGAAGGCGCCGGTGGCCTCCGGCTGCTCCGCGTGCCCCTGATCGCGGCCGCGGTCTGCCCGCACCCGCCCCTGCTCGTCCCGGAGATCGCCGGAGCCGCGGCCCCGGAGCTGGACGCCCTGCGGGCCGCCTGTGACGAGGCCGTGGACCACCTCCTCGCCGCCCTGAGGACGGGGTCGCTGATCGTCGTCGGCGCGGACGCCGCGACGAGGACGTACGGATCGGAGGCGGCGGGGAGCTTCGGGCCGTACGGGCTCGAGCTGACCGTCGGCGCGGGCGAACCGGTGCTCCCGCTGTCGCTGACCATCGGGCGGTGGCTGCTGACCCGGCACTCCGGCGGTGCGGACGGCACGCTCCGCGACGTGAAGGTCCAGGAGGTGAGGTTCCAGGGCGTGGCCGAGGATGCATCGACGGCGGAGTGCCTGGAGCTCGGCGCGGAGCTGGCGGGCTCGGCCGACCGGGTCGCGCTGCTGGTCCTCGGCGACGGGTCCGCCTGCCGGGGCGAGAAGTCACCCGGCTACCGCGACGATCGCGCCGAGCCGTACGACGCCGTGGTCGGCGGCGCCTTTGCGGCCGCCGACGCCGCGGTGCTGGCCGGGCTCGACCCCGTGTCGTCGCGGGAGTTGCTGGCGGCCGGGCGGGCGGCGTGGCAGGTGCTCGCCGGGGCGACGGGCCGGACGCGGCTGCGGGGCACCCTGCTCGCCGACGAAGCGCCGTACGGCGTCGGCTACCTCGTGGCGAGCTGGACCCGGTGACCCGCGAGGGCCGGCCGCTCGGCGCAGATGATCAGGCGGGCGGGCGGCCGTCCTCCCGGCGCTGCTCTTCGACGTACTTTCTGGCCTGCTCCTGTGCCTTGTCGACCTTGTCGGCGTACTTCCCGCCGGTCCGCTGATCGAACGTGTCGCCGGCCTTGTCGACGGCATCGTTGGCCTTGTCGGTGTGCTGCGCCAGCATCTCCTTGACCTTGTCGATGATCGACATGTCTGCGGTACCCCCCGATACTCGGTTCGGCGCCGGTCCGGCACCTGTACGGGACAACCCATACCCATTCTGTTGCCACACTTAGCGCGTGACCCTTGGCAATGCCGCAGTCCCAGGAGCCGGCCCCCCGACGCAGCGTGTGATCGCCGTGGTCGGCCCGACCGCCGCGGGCAAGTCCGATCTCGCGGTGGACCTGGCGCTCCGGCTCGGCGGTGAGGTGATCAACGCCGATTCGATGCAGCTGTACCGGGGCATGGACGTCGGCACCGCCAAGCTGGGCGTACCCGAGCGGCGGAACGTCCCGCACCACCTGCTGGACGTCTGGGAGGTGACCCGGACCGCGAGCGTCGCGGAATACCAGGAGCTGTCGCGCGGGGCCATCGACGAGGTGCGCGGGCGGGGCCGGGTTCCGCTGCTGGTCGGCGGTTCCGGGCTGTACGTCAGGGCCGCCCTGGACGACCTGGAGTTCCCCGGTACGGATCCCGTGGTGCGGGCCCGGCTGGAGGCGGAGCTGGCCGAGCACGGGCCGGGACGGCTGCACGAACGGCTGCGCGCCCAGGACCCGCCCGCCGCGGAGGCGATCCTGGTCGGCAACGGGCGCCGGATCGTCCGCGCCCTCGAGGTGATCGAGATTTCCGGGCGCCCGTTCACCGCCACGCTGCCCGCCCACCGCTATCTCTACGACGCCGTCCAGGTCGGGCTGACCGTGCCCCGCGCGGAGCTGGACGAGCGCATCGGCCTCCGGGTGCGGCGCATGTGGGACGCGGGTCTGGTCGAGGAGGTCAAAGCCCTGGAGGCGGTGGGACTGCGGGAGGGGCTTACGGCCGGTCGCGCGCTCGGCTACGCCCAGGTGCTGCGTTTCCTGGCCGGCGAATGGACGCGGGAGCAGGCCATCGAGGAGACGGCCAGGGCCACCCGGCGGTTCGCCCGGCGTCAGGAGTCGTGGTTCCGCCGTGATCCCCGGGTCCGCTGGCTGCGCTACGACGCTCCCGGCCTCCTAGACGAGGCGCTCGCCCTGGTCCGCACATAGCGGATCACAGCCCGGATACGATCTCAGCATGCGATTCCTCAAGGGTCACGGGACCGAGAACGACTTCGTCATCCTGCCGGACCCCGACGGATCTCTCGACCTCACGCCTGAGACCGTCACCGCCCTGTGCGACCGGCGGGCGGGGATCGGTGCGGACGGCGTGCTGCGCGTCGTGCGCTGCAAGGCCTCGGGGGAGCCGCGGGCCGAGGCGCTGGCCGGCGACGCCGAGTGGTTCATGGACTACCGCAACGCCGACGGCAACCTCGCCGAGATGTGCGGCAACGGGCTCCGCGTATTCGCCCGTTACCTGGTCGAGGCGGGCCTGGCCGCGCCGGGGGAATGGCCGGTGGCCACCCGTGCCGGCCTGCGCCGGGTCGAGCTGGCCGCGTCGGGCGATGTCACCGTGGACATGGGCCCCCCGGACGTGCAGGGCCCCGGCACCGCGCTGGTGGCCGGGCGGTCCTACGCCGGGCTGCGTGTCTCCCTGGGCAATCCGCATCTGGCCTGCCCGGTCGAGGAGCCGGTGCGCGGGTTCGACCTGTCCCTGCCGCCGTCCTTCGATCCGGCGGTCTTCCCTGACGGGGTCAATGTCGAGCTGTTCCGGCCGGTCGCCGACCGGCACGTGGAGATGCGGGTGTACGAGCGGGGCTCCGGCGAGACCCGTTCCTGCGGCACCGGTGCCGTCGCGGCCGCCGTCGCCGCGGCCCTCGCAGGCGCGGGAGAGGCGGCGGGAAGCCCGCCGGTGGGCGACTGGCTGGTGGACGTCCCCGGCGGCCGGGTCACGGTGACCTTCGACGGTACGACCAGCCGGCTGCGGGGCCCGGCGGTCCTGGTGGCCGAGGGCGAGACCCGTGCCGGGTGGCCCGGGCCGCGACACGGAGACTGAGGCGGCCTAGGATCCCTAGAATCTGATTCGGATCCAGGAGGGCTTCCCATGACTGACGCGCGCGCGGTCGCGACGGCGGTGAAGGACCCCGTCGGCCGCCTCGGCGGGGCCTTCATGATCTCCAGGGAGGCCAAGGTCTTCGCTCAGGAGACCGGCTTCGCCGGCTGGGCCCCGTACTTCCGCGGCCGGTGCGGCGTCCTGGGCGAGGTGGACGCCGATGTCGTCGTCTCGGCGACCGGGTTCTTCCCCGCGGACATCGTCCGGGAGGTCTGGGAGGCGGCGGTGAGCCTGCCCGCCGCCGAGGCGGCCAACCGTTATGCAGTGATATGTCAGGACTTTGGGCGCCGCAAGCTGACCGGATTCTCCGACGCCGGCCGGCTCGCCGACCTGCTCCGGCTGGTCGTCGGCAACGCCGACGTGGTGGGCGCCCCGCTGTTCGCCGGCTGGCGGGCCATGCCGCTGGCGGCGGACGGTCCGGCCCGCGTCTCCCAGCTCGCCCATGTCCTGCGGGAACTGCGCAACGGGCTGCACCTGGTCGCCGTTCTGGCGACCGGACTGTCCCCGCTGGAGGCCGTGCTGACCGGGGCCTCGGGCCTCATCCCGGGCGGCGAGGCCAATGCGGAGTTCTTCGGCTGGCCCCGGCCCTACCCGGAGACGACCGCCGAGCTGAGGGAGCGCCGGGCGCGGGCCGAGCGGCTCACCGACGCCCTGGTCACCCCCGCCTTCGAGATTCTCAGCGCGGACGAGGCCAACGAGCTGATCACGCTGCTCGGCAAGGCCGACGCCACGGTCTTCGGCTAGCCGTTCGTCCCATCCACGACGGGACCCTCGTCCCTTCTGGCCGGGATGCCCGGGCTCGTAACGTTCTACCCGCACACCCTGTGAGGGGCCGCGCGGAGCAACGGATGGGAGCCCTGCGATCCGCGCGGATGCGAGCGGGCCGGTGGTCACCGTCTTGGCGGGGGGCGGCCACCGGCCCTTCGGGGCTCAACCCACCGCCACGTTGATCGGAAGGCGGGCCAGCACCCGGGTCCCGCCCTCCGGGCCCGGCCCGATCTGGCAGGATCCGCCCAGCTCGGCCGCGCGTTCGCGCATCGACGACAGGCCCACCCCCGCGCGGTTCCGCCCGGACACCCCAACCCCGTCGTCGGTGATGCTCACCTGCAACGCGGTGCTGCGTTCGAGCCGCACGACCACGATGCCCGCGGCGGCGTGCCGGCGGATGTTGGTGATCGCCTCCTGGATGATGCGGTAGGCCGCGACCTCGACGGCCGCCGGCAGATCCTCCAGTTCCCCGTCGACCTCCACCTCGACGCGCGGCCCGGTGATCTCGGTGATGTTGTCCGCCAACGCCATGATCGCTCCCAGCAGGCCCAGATCGTCGAGGGCCGGCGGGCGCAGGCCGTAGACGAGTTCGCGGATGTCGCCGATCGCCCGGCCCATGGTGGTGCGCAGCACCTCCAGCAGCGGGTCCACCGCCGCGGGGTCCTTCGGCAGCGTGATGCGCGCCGCGTCCACCGTCATGGCGAGGCTGGCCAGCGTCGGCCCCAGCCCGTCGTGCAGGTCGCGGCGCAGCCGGCGTCTCTCCTCCTCCCGGGTGCTCAGGATCCGTTCCCGGGAACGCTGGACGTCGGCGGCGAGCCGCACCGCGTTGGCGACCGTGGCCAGGTTGCGGGCCAGTACGGAGGCCAGCCGGATGTCGGGAGGGTCCGAGCGCGAAAAGATCAGCCGGCCCACCGGCTCGCCTCCCCAGATCAGGGGGACGACCTGGGGACGGGCCCCGAGGTCGCCGTCCTCGGCCCGGGCGGCCCGGCCGTCCCGGTCCAGCACCTCGATCACCACGCCGGACGCCCCCAGTGCCTCGCGCACAGTGCGGGCGGCCGTCGCCAGCGCGTCGGCCGGGTCCGAGGCGGTCTGCAACCGGCGGTTGAGCTGGTCGGCCAGGCGGTAGGGGTCCCGCTCGCCGTGCATCAGCCGGTCCACGGTCCGCTGCAGGCGCCGCCGGGCCGGTTCGAAGACGGCGCCTGCAGCGATCGCCCCCACCAGCCCGGCGAGCTGACCCTGGCCGGCGACGAACAGGCTGGCCGCGCCGACGAGGGCGAAGTACACCGTCGTGATCACGGCCACCAGGCCGACGTAGACAAGGGTGCGGTTGACGACGACGTCGATGTCGTAGAGCCGGTAGCGGGTGATCGCGATGGCCACGCACAGCGGGACCAGCGCCACCGTGGCGTTGCGGACCACGTCCGGGATGGGGGTCACCTCGCCGACGAACACCACCGCCTGGGTGATCACCCCCGGATAGATGACCCAGACGATCTGGCGGCGCACGTCGGAGGGCGAGTGCCAGAACCGGATGGCGACCGACACCAGGCCCAGCGCCAGCGTGACCAGCAACGTCCCGCTGATGATCAGGGGCACGTCCTGGACCGGATAGGAGGAGACGCCGTTGTCGAAGCGGCGGATGTCCGGCTCGTACGTCAGGTTGACGCAGATCATGACCGGCACCAGCAGGGCCGACAGCAGCACCGGGCGGAACCAGCGTGACACCAGCCGCCCGTCCGGGAAGATCAGCGGCATCACCAGGATCAGCCCGTAGGTGTCGATGGCCCACAGCCAGTAGGTCAGCCACAGGAAGAAGTCCCCGCCCGGGCCGTGGTGGAGGATGAGCCAGGGGGCCAGGTTGAGCGACAGCACGTACAGCGCCGCGCACAGCCCCGCCACGACCATGAGCCAGGCGACCTTGAGACCGGGCCGGTGCCGCAGCAGCAGGGATCCGACGGGGGTGTAGGTCAGCGCGACGACGATCTCCGGGTGCCAGAACGGCATGCGCAGCGGCCCGGGTACGTCGGTGCCGATCACCAGCGACGCCGCGACCATCAGGACGGCCGTCAGGGTCAGCAGCAGGGCCGCCCGGACGACCCAGCGCTCGCGGCCGGCCGTCATCCTTGGTGTCCCTCCGCTCTCGCACACGACACGTCGTGGGAAAGCGTAAGGGAAAGGAGGCGAATGTCCCGATCTCGCGGGCCTGTGCGGACACTATTCAGAATCGTTTCCGCCGCCTGCCGGGACTGGCCACTCCGCCCATACGTTTCGTGATACTCCAGTAGCGTACTGTCACGATCGCGCGTACATCGCGGGCACGAGGAGGGGAGCGGGTGACAGGGTTCCTGCTGCGCAGGCTGCTGAACTACGCCGTGCTGGTCACACTGGCGGCGAGCCTGGCCTACCTGCTCGCCGCCGCGAGCCTCGATCCCCGGGCCAACTTCGAGGACCGCGGGCAGCGGCCGCCGGAATGGGTCATCGATGCCCAGCTCACCGAGCTCAACCTCAACGACAAGATCCCGCTGCTGGATCGCTACACGATCTGGGCCTCCGGGGTGCTGCACGGCGACCTAGGCCGGACCTGGGAGGGCGAGCCGGTCGGCACCGAGATGGAGCGCCGGGCGTGGGTCAGCCTGCGGCTGCTGCTGATCGGGACGGTGCTGGGCTGCCTGCTCGGCGTGCTGACCGGTGCCTATGGGGCGGTCCGGCAGCACCGGCTGGGCGATCGCGTCACCACCCTGGGCTCCTTCGTGATCCTGGCGGTACCCGTGTTCGTGCTGGCGGTAGTGCTGCAGACCGGCGGCCAGTGGTTCAACGACCTCACCGGCACCCGGCTGTTCGAATGGACAGGGGAGACCGCCCCCGGCGGTGGAGCGGGCAGCCGGCTGCAGCACCTGGTACTGCCCACGCTGACCATCGTGCTCGCCCAGGTCGCCGTCTACAGTCGCTACCAGCGCAGCATGATGCTGGACGTGCTGTCCGCCGACTACGTCCGGACCGCGCTGGCCAAGGGGCTGCGCCGCCGGACCGCGCTGCGCCGGCACGCGCTGCGCACCGCGCTGATCCCGGTGACCACGTATTTCGCCTACAACTTCGGATTGCTGCTGCTCGGGGCGACCTTCACCGAGAAGATCTTCGGCTGGCACGGCATGGGGGAGTGGCTGATCGACTCCATCTCGCGCGGTGACGTCAACGTGGTCGCGGCGTTCGACTGCTTCGCCGCCGGGCTGGTGCTGCTGGCCGGGCTGCTCTCCGATGTGGCGCAGGGCGCCCTGGATCCGCGGGTCCGGGTGGCGGCATGAGCACGATGCTGGACGATCCCCCGGTCCTGATGCGGTCCCAGGCCCCGCGGCGCGCACCCGCCGTGCTGCGGCGCCTGCTGCGCAGTCCCGGCGCCACGGCCGGCATCGTCCTGCTGGTGCTGCTGTTCCTGCTCGCGTTCGCCGGACCGCAGCTGTCCAGGTGGTCGTGGCAGGCCACCGACTTCACCGCCTTCCGTGAACCGCCGTCCAGCGCGCACTGGCTGGGCACCACGCAGAGCGGCCGGGACGTATTCGCCGTCACCCTGCGCGGGATGCAGAAGTCTCTGATCATCGGACTTTTCGTCGCGGTCATCTCCACCGGCCTGGCCGCCCTGGTCGGGTCCTTCGCCGGCTACCTGGGCGGCTGGACGGACCGGATCCTGATGTGGTGCGTCGACCTGCTGCTGGTCCTGCCCTCGTTCCTGGTCATCGCCGTGGTCGGCCCGACCCTCGCACACGGATGCTGGCCGGTCTTCATCGGGCTGCTGGCCGGGTTCATGTGGATGGTGACGGCCCGGGTCGTCCGGGGCATGACGCTCTCGCTGAAGGACCGGGAGTACGTTCTGGCGGCCCGCTACATGGGCGTCAGCGCACCTCGGATCATCCTGCGGCACATCCTTCCCAACCTCGCCTCGCTGCTGATCATCGATGCGACCCTCAACGTCAGCGTCGCGATCATCGGGGAGAGCGCGCTGTCTTACTTCGGGTTCGGAGTCCAGCCCCCCGACAGCTCACTGGGCACCGTCATCGCCGACGGGGCCGGCGCCGCGACCACCTACCCATGGCTGTTCGTGCCCGCGGCCGCGCTGCTGGTGCTGATCGTGCTCAGCGCCAATCTCATCGGCGACGGACTGCGCGACGCCCTCGACCCGGCTACGTCCTCGTGAGCGGCCCCATGAGCGGCTCTATGAGCGGCCCCGGCAGTGGCCCCAGCAGCGGTTCCGTGCCGGCCCCGGTGCTCGAGGTCGACGACCTGCGGGTCGTCTTCCGGCCCGCCCGGAGCGTCGTCCGCGGGGTGAGTTTCGCGCTGTCACCCGGTGAGGTGCTCGGCATCGTCGGCGAGTCCGGCTCGGGCAAGTCGGTCGCCTCGCTCGCCGTCATGGGCCTGCTGCCGCCGTCCGCCCGCGTCACCGGATCCGTACGGCTGCACGGCCGGGAACTCCTCGGCCGTTCCGACCGGGACCTCGCCCAGGTGCGCGGCAAGGATCTGGCGATGGTCTTCCAGGATCCGCAGTCGGCCTTCACCCCGGTCTATCCGATCGGCGACCAGATCGCCGAGGCCGTCCGGATCCACACCGGCGCCTCCAGGCAGGTGGCCCGCCGCAGGGCGGTCGAGCTGCTCGACCTGGTGGGCATCCCCGACCCGGGCATGCGCGCCCGGGCGTTCCCGCACGAGTTCTCGGGCGGCATGCGCCAGCGCGCGATGATCGCCATGGCGGTCGCCAACGATCCGGCGGTGCTCATCGCCGACGAGCCCACCACCGCGCTGGACGTGACGATCCAGGCTCAGGTCCTCGACGTGCTCAGGGTGGCCAAGGAGGCGACCGGCGCCGCAATCGTCCTGGTCACCCACGATCTCGGGGTGGTCGCCGGCCTCGCCGACCGGGTCATGGTGATGTACGCCGGACGGGTCGTCGAGACCGGCGCCGTCGACGACGTCTACTACCGGCCCCGGATGCCGTACACCATCGGCCTGCTCGGCTGCACTCCGCGGCTGGACGGGGACGGCATGGTCGCGCTGGTGCCGATCGAGGGGAGCCCGCCGTCCCCGCCGGAGGTGCCGCCCGGCTGCTCGTTCGAGCCCCGATGCCCGGTCTCCATCCCGCAGTGCGCTGCGGCGGAGCCCGCGCTCGCGCCCACCGGGGCGCCGGGTCATCTGGCCGCCTGCGTCAAGGAGATCAGCGACCCGGGGCAGGTCTTCCCGAGGCCGCGGATCCCGCCGCCGGGCCCCCGTCCCCCGCGGGCCGAGCGAGCCGTCGTCCTGGAGGTGACCGATCTGGCCAGGCACTTTCCCCTGCACAGGGGAACGGTGTTCAAACGGCGGGTCGGCACCGTGCACGCGGTCGACGGGATCGGCTTCGACATCCGCGAGGGCGAGACGCTCGGCCTGGTGGGCGAGTCGGGCTGCGGCAAGACCACGACCCTGCACGAGATCCTGCGGCTGGCCGCGCCCCAGCGGGGGCGGATCACCGTGCTCGGGCGGGACGTCGAGGGGCTGCGGCGGGCCGAGCGTAAGGAACTGCGGCGCGACCTCCAGGTCGTCTTCCAGGATCCGCTCGCCTCGCTGGACCCGCGGATGCCGGTCGCCGACATCCTCGCCGAGCCGTTGCGCGCGCACGGCCGGCGGGAGCCCGCCGTCTCCGCCCGCGTCCATGAGCTGCTGGGCCTGGTCGGGCTGGAACCCTCACACGCGGAGCGCTATCCGGGTGCCTTCTCCGGCGGTCAGCGGCAGCGGATCGGCATCGCACGGGCGCTCGCGCTCAAGCCCCGGCTGGTCGTGCTCGACGAGCCGGTGTCGGCCCTGGACGTCTCCGTGCAGGCGGGCGTGATCAACCTGCTCGAGGAGCTGAAGGACCGACTGGACCTGTCCTACCTGTTCGTCGCACATGACCTCGCCGTCGTACGGCACGTCGCCGACCGGGTCGCCGTGATGTACCTCGGGCGGATCACCGAGCTGGGCGAGGCGTCGCGGGTGTTCCGGTCGCCTGCCCATCCTTACACCCGGGCGCTGGTGTCCGCCGTTCCGGTGCCTGACCCGGACCGCGAGCGGGCCCGCCCTCGGGTGCTGCTGCGGGGCGAGCCGCCGGGCGCCGCGGACGGCACCTCGCCGGGCTGCCGGTTCCGGTCCCGCTGCCCGCTGTACGCGGAGCTGGACCCCGAGCGGCGCCGGCGCTGTGAGCGGGAGGAGCCGGGGCTGCGCGCGCTGCACCCGGACCAGCGGGTGGCGTGCCACCACACCGAGGAGAGATCGTGAAGCCGTCCATTCCGCTGGCCGCGGTGCTCGTGCTGGTGAGCGCCTGCGGCGCCCCCGAGTCGTCGGGCCAGGCCAAGATCACAAAGCTCGCGGCCTACGACGTCAATCCGGTGCCGCGCGAACAGCTCCGGACGGGCGGCACCCTGCGCTGGCCGCTGCCCGAGTTCCCGGCGCAGTGGAACGCCAACCAGGCCAACGGCGCGAAGGGAGTGGTGCTCGACGTCATCCGCGGAGTCCTGCCCGTGCTGATGCCGACCGACGAGAAGGGCGTCCCGCACCCGGACCCCGACTACGTCCTCAGCGCCAGGATGACCCGGAACGCGCCACGGCAGGTCGTCACCTACACCTTGAACCCCAGGGCCGTCTGGTCGGACGGCACCCCGATCACCTACCGGGACTTCGCCGCGCAGGCGTCGGCGCTCTCGGGACGGGACAAGCGCTTCCAGATCGTCTCCAGCACCGGCTACGACCAGATCGGGCGAATCGCGCGCGGCCGTGACGACCGCCAGGTCGTTGTGACCTTCGCCCGGCCGTTCGCGGACTGGACCGGCCTGTTCAGCCCGCTCTACCCGGCCAGGACCGGCACCGACCCGGAGGTCTTCAACCGGGGCTGGCTGAACCGCATACCGATGACGGCGGGGCCGTTCCGGCTGGGCGGGCTCGACCGGACCGCCAAGACCGTCACCATCGTCCGGAACACCCGTTGGTGGGGACGCCCCGCCAAGCTCAACTCGATCGTCTTCCGGGCGATGGACTCCAGCGCGATCCCCGGGGCCTTCGCCAACGGTGAGGTCGACGTGCTCGACATCGGTGGCGACGCCAGCGCGTACGCCCGGGTCAAGGAGGTCAAGGGAGCGGTCGTCCGCCGCGCGGGAGGCCCGGACTGGCGGCAGCTCACGCTCAACGCCGCCCGGCCGCCGCTGTCCGATCTCAGGGTCCGGCAGGCGCTCGCGCTGGGCATCGACCGCAAGGCGATCGCCGAGTCGGACCTCAAGGGCCTGAACTGGCCCGTCCAGACCCTCGGGAACCACTTCTTCGTCAACACTCAGGAGGGCTACCGCGATAACGCGGGGGACCTGCGGGGATACGACCCCGCCCGGGCGGGGCGGCTGCTCGACGCGGCGGGCTGGGTGCGCAGCGGAAACCACCGGATCAAGGACGGCAGAGCCCTGACGCTGCAGATGGTGGTGCCCTCCGGGGTGACCGGCAGTAGGCAGGAGGCCGAGCTCATCCAGGCGATGCTGGCGGAGATCGGCGTCGGGGTCGACATCCGGTCGGTGCCGACCGACGATCTGTTCGACAAGTACGTCTCGCCCGGCAACTTCGACGTCGTGCCGTTCGCGTGGCTGGGGACCCCGTTCCCGGTCTCCTCGAACCGGTCGGTCTTCGCCCAGCCGCGCGGTGACCGGATCCAGCAGAACTACGCCCGGGTCGGCACTTCGCAGATCGACGCTTCGATGGACCAGGCGATCCGAGAACTCGATCCGGAGAAGGCGCGGCGGCTCACCAATGACGTCGACCGGCTGGTCTGGCGGCAGGTCAGCGTGCTCCCGCTCTACCAGCGGCCACAGCTGATCGGCACCCGGGCGAACCTGGCCAACTTCGGCGCCAGTGGCTTCTACGACCTGGCCTACGAGGACATCGGTTTCACCGCACGCCGCTGACGGCGCGCCCCTGACCGCACGACCCTAGGGGAACGCGACCAGGACGGCCTTGCGGTCGCTGATGTAGCGGGCGTCCCAGATGTAGAGGTTCATCTGGCTCTGGCCGAGGTCCGTCCTCACCGGGAGATCGGTCGCGACCCGTATCAGGTACGACGCCCCGGCCGGCATGTACTGGTCGCCGTCCTGGGTCGAGGGTCCCCTGGACCCGTTCAGGTAGCCGATGATCGCACTGTGGTTGGGCAGCGTGCACATGTCGGGGAGCGTGCCTGGCTGGGGCATGCAGCGAGCCTGGGCGCCTCCGGCCACCCCCGTCCGCTGCACGAACAAGTCCGCGGGGAAGTCCAGCAGCGCGGGCTTCTGCCCGGTGTTGGTGAGCACGTAGTCCGCGTACGCGTAGCCGGCTCCGTCTGGCGGCGGGGTGCCGGTGCCGGGCAGCGGCTTGTTGTTGGTGCCGCCGCGGGCCGCCGCGATGGTGTAGTCGTAGCCGTCGGTGTTGGCGATGCTGAGCGTCGGCCCGGTCTTGGGGGCGGCCACCGCCTTCGCCCCGCCGGACGATCCGGCGCTGACGTCCTGCCCGGCACCGGCGCTCACCGGGCTCGGAGCGTCGTGGCGCCCGGGACGCAGGAAGATGATGACGACGGCGACCACGACGATCCCGAGCGCACCGACGAGGGCTCCGGCGAACCCGATCCGCCCGGCGTTGCTCTTCTTGCTGCGCCGCCGGTGCGAGCCGGCGCCATGACCGTTGTCTATCATCTTCCCCGGGCCCCTCAGCGTGTCCGGCCGGTTGCCGTCACGCATCGTGTGATCCTGGTCGCCGTGGGCTGTACTGGAAGCGGGAAAGCACATCACGGCACGGCATAGCCAGACAAACTACCGGAAGGCGCCCGTGCACGCAGGTGCGCGCGCCTTACTCGCCGATCGGAGCCCAGGAGAAGACCGGCCGCCGTTCGAGCGGGCTGAGGCTCATCGATTCCGCAGGAACGTCTCCCGGCCGATCGCGCGCAGTGAGGCGTCGAGGAGCTCCGCCGGGTGCGCGACGGCGATGTCGCGCCCCTGCCGACGCAGCGCCGTGGCGATCTGCATCGAGCAGCCCGGGTTGGCGGCGACCAGCAGCTCGGCCCCCGTCCGCTCGACGTGACCCGCCTTGCGATCGCCCAGCTCGGCCGCGGCCTCCGGCTGCAACAGATTGTAGGTGCCGGCCGAGCCGCAGCAGATCTCGCCTTCGCCGACCTCCCTGAGCTCCAGACCGGGAATGCCGCGCAGCAGATCGCGCGGCTGCTTCCGGATGCCCTGGGCGTGCGACAGATGGCAGGCGTCATGGTAGGCAACGGTGATCGGCAGCGGGTGCCGCACGGCCCGCGGACCCAGTTCGGCGAGGAACTCGGTGAGATCGCGGGTCCTGGCGCTGAGAGCGGCGGCCCGGGTGGCCCAGGCCGGTTCATCGGCGAGGAGTTCCGCGTAGTCCTTCATGGCCGATCCGCAGCCCGCCGAGTTGACCACGATGACGTCGGCATCATCGAACGCCTCGATGGTCCGCTTCGCGAACTCCCTGGCCTCATCCTGGCGGCCCGAGTGCAGCGACAGCGCCCCGCAGCAGCCCTGGCTCCTGCCGATGACGACGTCGCAGCCCTCCATCGCCAGCACCCGGGCCGTCGCCGCGTTGACCTGGGGAAAGAACTCCCGTTGCACGCAGCCGGTCAGCATGCCGACGGTGGCCCGCCGTTCACCACGGGCCGCCACGCGGTCGGGCAGCCGCAAGGGCGCGCCCAGCCGCGGGGTCAGCCTCTCCATCGCGGCCAGCGTCGGGGGCAGCCGGGTGAGCAGCCCGCTGCGCCTGATCAGCTTCTCCAGCCCGGACCGCTGGTACGCCCGCAGCGGCCCCCGCAGGGCCCGCAGCCGCTTCGGATACGGGAACAGGGCGAAGATCATTTCGCGAATGGCCCGCTCGCCGCGGGTCCGCGGGTGCTCCTGCTCCACCTCGGCGCGGGTGGCCTCGATGAGCCGGTCGTATTGCACACCGGAGGGGCAGGACGTCACGCACGCCATGCACCCAAGGCAGGCGTCGAAGTGCCCGACCATCGGCTCGGACAGCGGGGTGCCCTCCGCATGCTGCTTCATCAGATGGATGCGGCCGCGCGGAGAATCCATCTCCTCGCCCCACAGCAGGTAGGTGGGGCAGGTCGGCAGGCAGAATCCGCAGTGGACGCAGTCGTCGATCAGAGCGTTCATCAGTTCGTTCCCGGGGACCGGCAGACCGGTCCCCGGCTCGTCCGTGCCCATTAGATGCCTCCAACGAATCGGCCCGGCGACAGGCGGTGGGCCGGGTCGAACTGGTCCTTGACCCCCCGCATCAGGGACAGCGCGGGGACGGGTCCCCAGAAATCGATCTCGTCGCGCACGGCCTCGGGGGCGTAGCGCACCACGGCGCCGCCCCGGTGGGGCGTCAGCGCCGTGCGCAGCCGGGCCAGCAGTGCGGCGACCTCGGCGGGAGGTGTCTCGGCGGGCACTCCAACCTGCCAGTTCCCGCTGCCGGCCGATCCCCGGGCCGACACACCCGCCGGCGTGGTGTCGCCGGCCGTGAGCGCCAGCACCTCGGTGAGGGCGGTGGGGGGAGCGGTGACCTCGACGAGGGTGCTGTCGTCCGGATAGCGGCCCCACCACGGTGGCGGGTCCGGCAGGACGGCCGCGTCGGCCGCCAGGAGCCGGGCGACCTCCGCACCGCGGGGCGGCATGCTCTCGGTCACGCCCTCGATCAGCACCGCGACGGTGATCGGGCCGCCCGCCGGGGCGTCCACCTCGATCGCGCTGGGCACGACCGCGGAGTGCAGCACCGCCTGGACGGCCTGGTGCGCGCCGGCCGGATCGGCGACCGTGCGGGTGATGTACGCCTGCGCGTCCGGCACCGGATGCAGCCGGAACGCCGCCTCCACGATCAACCCCAAGGTGCCGTACGACCCGGTGAGCAGCTTGCCGAGGTCGTAACCGGCGACGTTCTTGACGACCTTGCCGCCGGACTTGGCGATGGTGCCGTCGGCCCGCACGATCGTGACGCCGATCAGCAGATCGCGGCCGGAGCCGTACAGCAGCCTGCGCGGTCCCGCGGCCGCCGTGGCCAGCGTCCCGCCGACCGTGGAGCCCGGCAGCGGGGTGTCCAGCGCGAGCTGCTGGCCCTGCTCGGCGAGCGGCTCCGCAAGCCGTTCCATCGTCAGCCCGGCCTCGACCTTGACGACCAGGTCGCCCGCGGCGTGCTCGATGATCCGGTCGAGCCGTACGGTGTCGATGAGCAGATCACAGCCGGCCGGCGGCCGCCCCCAGTCCAGCCGGGTCTCACCGCCCCGGGGGATCACGGTCAGCCCCCGCTCGGCGGCGACCCGCATGACCTCGCTCGCCTCGGCGACGGTCGCCGGTGCGGCGACGTACGTCGGCGCGACGCCCAGCACCCCTTCCGCGGCGGTCCCGTCCCGTAGGTCCTCGCAGGCCTTCATCAGCGCCGTCATCGTTCTGGTCGCCATCAGAACTGCTCCGCTCTTCCCTGCTCCACCAGCGGGTGGACGCCTTTTCGGACGCCCGGCACCTCTCCGCACAACCGGGGGGTCGGGAACACCTTGCCGGGGTTGCAGAGCCCGGCCGGGTCGAAGGCGCACCGCACCATCTGCATGGTGTCGAGGTCGGCGCCGGTGAACATGCGCGGCATGTAGCGCGCCTTGTCGATCCCCACCCCGTGCTCGCCGGTGATCGATCCGCCGTGCTCGATGCACAGGTCGAGGATCTTCCCGGAGACCTCCTCGGCCCGTTCGCCCGCGCCGGGTTCGGCGTCGTCGAAGAGCACCAGCGGATGGAGGTTGCCGTCGCCGGCGTGGAAGACGTTGGCCACGCGTACGCCCGACTCACGCGACAGGTCGTCGATGCGGGCGAGAACCTCGGGCAGTGCCGTCCGCGGGATCACCCCGTCCTGCACCAGGTAGGCGGGGCTGATCCGGCCGACGGCCGCGAACGCGGACTTGCGGCCCTTCCAGATCAGGGCGCGCTCCTCGTCGTCGGCGGCGATCCGGACCTCGAACGCGCCGGCCTCCCGGCAGAGCCGCTGTACCTCGGTGAACCGATGCTCGACCTCCGTGGCGGGACCGTCCAGCTCGACGATGAGGACGGCGCCGGCGCCGGCCGGATAGTCGCAGTGCACGGCGGCCTCGGCCGCCTCGATGGCCAGGGCGTCCATCATCTCGATCGCGGCGGGGACCACCCCGGTACGGATGATCTCCGAGACCGCCTCACCGCCGGCCCCGATCGAGGTGAATGCCGCCAGCAAGGTCTGCACCGTCTCGGGCAGCCGGGTCAGCCGCACCGTGATTTTGGTGGTGATGCCGAGGGTGCCCTCCGAGCCGACGAAGACGCCGAGCAGGTCGTAGCCGGGGCCGCCCGCGACGATCTCCACGATGTCGCCCGCCGGGGTGACGATCTCGCAGGCCAGCACGTGGTTGGCCGTGAAGCCGTACTTGAGGCAGTGCGCACCGCCGGAGTTCTCCGCGACGTTGCCGCCGATGGAGCAGATCTGCTGGCTGGACGGGTCGGGCGCGAAGTAGTAACCGTGCGGCCTCGCGGCCTTGCTCACGTCCAGGTTGATCACGCCGGGCTCGACGACCGCCCGCTGGTTCGCCACGTCGATGGACAGGATGCGGCGCATCCGGGAGGTCACGATGAGTACGCCGTCGGTGCGGGGCAGTGCGCCCCCGGACAGCCCGGTGCCCGACCCGCGGGCGACATAGGGGACCCCGGCCGCCACGCACACCCGGACGATCGCCGCGATCTGCTCGGCCGTGCCGGGCAGCACCACGATGCCGGGCGTCGCCTTGTGGTAGGTCAGGCCGTCGCACTCGTAGGTGCGCAGCCGCACCGGATCGGTGATGACCCCGTCCGCTCCGGCGATCTCGGTGAACCGCTCAGCGAGCGCGTCAACGTCCATGGTCGTCACCTCGTCCCTGAGTCCCACCTCCGTGATCATGTGGTCGATCGGCCGCAGACCGCATGATCACGGAGGAAGGAAGGTGTCACGGCATGCGCTCGTAGGCGGGGAGGGTCAGGAAGTCGGCATAGTCGCCGGCCAGAGTGACCTCCTTGAACAGCGTCACGGCTTGAGCGTAACGCGGTTCGTTGAAGGCGCCGCCGAGTTCTTCGCGGATCTTCGCCAGCTCCTCCTCGAGGATCTGCTCCACGAGCTCCTTGGTGACCGTCGGGCCGTCCGCGAGCTCGACGTCATTGTAGATCCACTGCCAGACCTGCGAACGGGAGATCTCCGCCGTGGCGGCGTCCTCCATCAGGTTGTGGATGGCGACCGCACCGCCTCCGCCCAGCCAGGTGGCCAGGTAGCGCAGTGCCACGTCGATGTTGTTGCGCAGTCCCGCCTCGGTGATCTCACCGGGGGTCTGGGAGATCGCCAGCAGGTCGGAGGCCGACACCGCGACCTCCTCGCGGAGCCGGTCTCGCTGGTTGGGTTTGTCGCCGAGCACGCCGTCGAAGACCTCACGGCACAGATCCACCATGCCGGGGTGAGCGACCCAGGAGCCGTCGAAGCCGTCGCCGGACTCGCGGGTCTTGTCCGCCCGCACCTTCTCGAAGGCGACCTTGTTGATCGCCTCGTCACGGGAGGGGATGAAGGCGGCCATGCCCCCGATCGCGTGGGCGCCACGCTTGTGGCAGGTCCGGACCAGCAGCTCGGTGTAGGCGCGCATGAACGGCGCGGTCATTGTGATCGAGTTGCGCTCCGGAAGCACGAAGTCGCGGCCCCGGTCGCGGAACTTCTTGATCACGGAGAAGAGATAGTCCCAACGGCCGGCGTTGAGCCCCGCGGAGTGGTCGCGCAGCTCGTAAAGGATCTCTTCCATCTCGAACGCGGCCGGGATCGTCTCGATGAGCACCGTCGCGCGGATGGTGCCCCGGGGGATCTCCAGCTCGTCTTGGGCAAGGTTGAACACGTCGTTCCAGAGCCGGGCCTCGAGGTGGCTCTCCATCTTGGGCAGGTAGAAGTACGGGCCCTTGCCCTTGGCCAGCTGGCGCCGCCCGGAGTGGAACAGGTAGAGGCCGAAGTCGAACAGCGAGCCCGACATGGGCCGGCCGTCCACCAGGACGTGCTTCTCCTCCATGTGCCAGCCGCGGGGACGCACCACGATGGTGGCGAGCTCACCGTCGGCCTTGAGCGCGTAGGACTTGCCGCTCTTGGGGTCGGTGAAGTCGATCGTGCGGTCCAGCGCGTCGCGCAGGCTCAGCTGGCCCTCGACCATGTTGTCCCAGAGCGGGGTGTTGGCGTCCTCGAAGTCGGCCAGCCACACTTTCGCGCCGGAGTTGAGCGCGTTGATCGTCATCTTGCGGTCGGTCGGACCGGTGATCTCGACCCGGCGGTCGGCCAGACCCGGAGCCGGCTCGGCCACCCGCCAGGTGGAGTCGTCGCGCACCTGGGCGGTGTCGGGGAGGAAGTCAAGGGTGCCGCCCTTGGACAGCGCCTCCTGCCGCTCCACCCGCTTGGCCAGGAGCTCCTCGCGGCGGGCACCGAACTCCCGCTGCAGGGTCGCCAGAAAGCCGACCGCCTCCGGCGTGAGGATCTCGTCGTAACGATCGTGGAGAGGTCCGGTGACCTCCACGCCTTCGGGACCAGCCATCTGCCTAACCTTTCGTCTAGCGAAAATTAACTTCTGCTCAGTGGAACGCTAGTCGGTTCCCCGGATTCCGGTCAAAGTGGGCTTCCCCACCCGGCCGGAACACATCATCTGGCCGTCATACCCGTCGAGCCGAAGGAGACTCCGGCTCCGGACCGGCATCCGGTCCCGGCGGCCGGGGAATAAAGCAGATGACCCCGCAGATGGGGCGTGGGACGATCGCCGGGAAGTTCCGGCCATGCCTGGACGTTGATGAAGATGAGTTCGTTGAGTCTGGAGGAACATGACTACTGCCCCTTATGAAGATCATGAGGAAGAGCCGCTGATGACGGGAGACCTCGATCTCGCAGATCGGCAGGCTCTTCGTCGCGTCGGGGGCCTGTCGACTGAGCTCGCCGACGTCACCGAGGTCGAATACCGGTCCCTGCGCCTGGAGCGCGTGGTGCTCATCGGCGTGTGGACGGAGGGCACGGCCGCCCAGGCGGAGTACTCCATGCGGGAGCTCGCGCTCCTCGCCGAGACCGCCGGATCCGAGGTCCTCGACGGCCTGATCCAGCGCCGGAGCAAGCCTGACCCCGGCACCTACGTCGGCTCCGGCAAGGCGGAGGAGCTGTGTGACGTCGTCATCGCGACCGGCGCCGACACCGTCATCTGCGACGGTGAGCTCACGCCCGGCCAGCTCCGCCAGCTCGAAGAGATCGTCAAGGTCAAGGTCATCGACCGCACCGCTCTCATCCTCGACATCTTCGCGCAGCACGCGCGCAGCCGTGAGGGCAAGGCGCAGGTCGAACTGGCGCAGCTCAACTACCTGCTGCCGCGCCTGCGTGGCTGGGGTGGCAACCTGTCCCGGCAAGTCGGTGGCCGGGCGGCCGGCGGCGTCGGCATCGGTGGCCGTGGCCCCGGTGAGACCAAGATCGAGCTGGACCGCCGGCGGATCCGCACCCGGATCGCCAAGCTGCGCAGGCAGCTCGCCGAGATGAGCACGTCCCGCGATACCAAGCGGGCGGAACGGCGGCGCCGCGAGGTGCCGTCGGTGGCGATCGCCGGTTACACCAACGCCGGCAAGTCCTCGCTGCTGAACCGGCTCACCGGTGCCGGGGTGCTGGTCGAGAACGCCCTGTTCGCCACCCTCGACCCGACCGTGCGCAAGGCGCAGTCCCCGTCCGGGCGCAACTTCACCCTGGCGGACACGGTGGGTTTCGTCCGCCATCTGCCGCACCAGCTCGTCGAGGCGTTCCGCTCGACCCTGGAGGAGGTCGCGGACGCCGACCTGATCCTGCACGTCGTGGACGGCTCGGACGGCGACCCGGAGGCACAGCTCGACGCGGTCCGTGAGGTGCTGCGTGAGATCGACGCCGGGTCGGTGAAGGAACTGGTGGTCATCAACAAGGCTGATGCCGCCGATCCTCTCGCGCTGGCCCGGCTGCAGCGTCGCGAACCGCACAGCGTGGTGGTCTCGGCCCGCACCGGCGCGGGCATGCAGGAGCTCCTCGCGGCGATCGAGCGGGAACTGCCTCTCCTCGACCGTGAGGTCCACGTGCTGCTGCCGTATGGGCGGGGCGATCTGGTGGCCCGCACGCACGACCAGGGTGAGGTGTTCAAGCAGGAGCACACCGAGAACGGCACCGCGCTGCACGCGCGGGTGCCGCTGGGTCTCTACTCGGAGCTGGAGCGTTTCACCGTGATCCCGGCTCCCGCCTGACGCGGGCGCGGCCGGCACCGTCCGGCCGCGTGACGGTAAGCCCCGGGCATCTATCCGCCCGGGGCTTATTGCTGGGCATTGGCAGGAAATGGTGGTCGCCCGGCAGTGGCATCTCGCGAATCCATCTTGACGGGGCCGCATATTTGCGTACGGTCTGTTGGTCGAGGGGACGACGCAACCGTTGGGGGGTGAGCGGGTATTGCATGCAATATTTCCTTTCATGCGAGATTTGTCGGTTTCGATATCCAGACCCGCTCGCCGTCCGGACCTGGGAAACTATGGAGCGGGGCAGGACGCTCGTCCGCGGCCGCTCCGGCCGGAACTTTCCCCGGTGTCCCCTGCGTTTGGTGGCAAGAGGTTGTATGCCGGGCCTTCAGTGCACTACCGTGACGAAACCGATATCTCCGGGCTCGTTGCTCATGGTGGTCGTCCGATCACCGATAACCCCGCGATGGTTCGCCGGCACCCAGTCGGCCATGACGATCGAGAGCAGGTGACCGTCTGGTGTGGGATCGAGAGCAGGTGAAACCCGCCACCATGTGCGAGGGGGAGCAGGGGAGACCCATCACGATGTGCATGGTGTTCAGACTGTCCGCTGCCGCGCGCTGCCGCGAAACTGGCCGGTGAAACTATGACGGTACGGTTGCTGACGAACATCGGCAGGCTCTGGACGGGCACCGATGTCTGTAGCAATGCCGCCATTCTCATTCACGACGACCGCATCGTGTGGGCGGGCCCCGCCGCGGATCTCCCGCAGAGCGTGCCCGGCGTCATTGACGACATCGTCGACGTGGATCATGTCGAGAACCTCGGCGGCGGGCTCGTCACGCCCGGGCTGATCGACGCGCATTCCCATCCCGTCTATGCCGGCAACCGCTGGGCCGAGCTCGCGATGCTCTCCAGCGGCTCCACTGAGCGCGAGATCATGGCCGCCGGCGGCGGTGTCTACTCGACGGTGACCGTGACCCGCGGGACCGATCCCTGGACGCTGTGCAACGCGGTCCGCGAGCGGCTGCGCCACTGGATCCACAGCGGCACCACCACCGTCGAGGCCAAGACCGGCTATCACCTCACCCGCGACGGTGAACTCGCCGACATCCGGCTGCTGCGTGGCCTGGAGAGCGAGCCCGCCATGCCGCGCATCCACGCCACCTTCCTGGCCGCGCACGTGCTGCCGCCGGAGTTCTTCGGCAGGCGCAGGGAGTACGTCGAGGCCGTGCGGCTGTGGGCCGGTGACGCCGCAGCGGCGGGCGCGGACAGCATCGACGTCTACTGCGACGACGGTCACTTCACCGCCGACGAGGCGCGGGCCGTGCTGCTCACCGGCAAGCGGGTCGGCCTCAAGGCGCGGATCCACGCCTGCGGCAAGGAGCGGATGGGAGCGGCGCACGTCGCCGCCGAAGTCGGCTGCTCCTCCGCGGACCTGCTCAACGAGGCCAACGAGGACGACATCAAGGCCCTGGCGCACGCCGGGGTCACCGCGACGGTCTGCCCAGGCAGTTCGCTCGCCGGCGGACGCCGCAAGGCGCCGGTCCGGGCCATGCTCGACCGCGGGGTGACGATCGCCCTCGGCACCGACCACAACCCGGGGCAGTGCGGCATCACCTCGATGCCGCTCATCATCGGCCTCGCCGTGGCGGAGTACGGACTGAGCGTCACCGAGGCGCTGCGGGCCGCCACGCTCGGCGGCGCGTCCGCCCTCCGGGTGGGTGACCGGGGCTCGCTGGCGCCCGGCATGATGGCCGACATCGTCCTGTGGGACGCCGACCACGAGGGTGCTTTCGCCTGGTCCTTCGGCCTGCGGGCCGTACGCGTGTGGAGGGGTGGCGTTCCCGTCCAGTAGAGGTAGTCTCCGGGCATGGGTGCTGCGGTCGCGATTGTCACAGATTCCACCGCGTACCTTCCGCCGGGGCTCGCCGAGCGGCATGACATCGCGGTGGTGCCGCTGCAGCTGACGGTGGGCGGGACCCTCCGCGAAGAGGGCGTGGACATCTCCGCCGCCGAGGCCGCACGGGCGCTGCGCGAATGGAACCCCGTCACCACGTCCCGGCCGTCCCCCGAGCGGTTCTCCGAGGCGTACACGGCGGCCGCCGCGGCCGGGGCCGACGCCATCGTCTCGGTTCATCTCTCCGGTGCCATGTCCGGGACCGTTGAGGCTGCCCGGCTGGCCGCCCAGGCCGCGCCGGTCCCGGTCCGGGTCGTCGACTCGGGCACCATCGGCATGGGACTGGGGTTCGCCGCGCTCTCTGCGGCGGCGACCTCGCTGACCGGCGCCTCCCTCGACGACGTCGCGAAGGCGGCGATGGAGCGGGCCGACATCTGCCGCTCGCTCTTCTACGTCGCCACCCTGGAACACCTGCGCCGCGGTGGCCGGATCGGGGCCGCCGCGAGCCTGCTGGGCTCGGCGCTCATGGTCAAGCCGCTGCTCGGCATCGAGGACGGCCGGATCGCCCCGCTCGAAAAGGTCCGCACGGCGTCCCGGGCGGTGGCCCGGCTGGAGGAGCTCGCCGTCGAGACGGCCGGCACCCGCTCCGTCGACATCGCGGTGCAGCACCTGGCCGCGGCGGCTAGGGCCGAGGGGCTCGCGGCGCGGCTGCGCGAGCGGATCCCGCACCTGGTCGACGTCTACGTCGGCGAGGTCGGCCCGGTGATCGGCGCACATGTCGGGCCGGGCATGCTCGGCGTGGTGGTGGCCCCCCAGCTCGGCACGTCCTGATCAGCGTCAGCGCCCGGGTGATCCGCGGGTGAGCACGGACATTCCGGCACCGGTCCGGAGGACGGCGACGTCACCGTCATGATCTGTCCGGTAGACGCGCATGCCCAGCCTGCCCAGCAGTGCCAGCGTGGCCGCGGCGGGATGGCCGTAGTCGTTGCCGGCCCCGACCGAGGTGATCGCGATCTGGGCGCGCGCCGCCGCGAGAAACCCGGGATCCTGCCGGCGAGATCCGTGATGGGGGACCTTGAGGACGTCCACCTGCGGCACCTGGGGAGCCAGGTCGTGCTGTGCCTCCGACTCGACGTCGCCTGGGAGCAGCACGCTCAGTCCCGGCAGCCCCCCGCGGCCCGTCCAGCGGGCCACCAGGACGACGCTGGCGTTGTTGACGGTGGTGCCGTCGTCCCTGGTGGAGACCTTCGGGCCGGCCGGGGCGGGGGCCAGCACCGACAGGGTCAGGGACCCTGCCTGCCAGATCTGACCCGGCTCGGCGGCCCGGACCCCCAGACCGAGCAGGAAGCGTGACTCCTCCCCCTCGCTCAGCGGGCTGGGCAGGACCGCGCCGACCGTACGGCCATGCCGGACCCCGGGCACGCCGTTGACATGGTCGGCGTGCGGATGAGTGAGAACCAGCAGTGGCACGGATCGCACGCCCAGGCGCTCGAGGCAGCGGTCCATGAGCTCCGGATCCGGCCCGGCGTCGACTACGACGGCGCGCGCCTCGCCCGCGCTGAGCACCAGTCCGTCGCCCTGCCCCACGTCGCAGACGACGAAGGACCAGCCCCGCGGTGGCCAGCCGGGCGTCACGATCGCCGCCACGATCGCCACGGTGACCGTCCCCGCCACGGCGGCGGCCGCGAACCGCAGCAACCGCCGGTGCCTGACCACCACGATCGCCGCCGCCAGCACGCCCAGCAGCAGCACCGCGCCCAGCGGCCCGTCCGGCCAGCCCACGTTCGCGTACGGCACGGCGGCCGCGGCACGGGCCACCCAGATGATCCAGCTCGCGGCGAGCCCGGCCGGCCATACCAGCAGCCGGGCCACCGGCATGGCGACCGGCGCGACGGCGGCGGCGAGCGCGCCGAGCAGCGTCGCGGGCACCACCGCCGGCTCGGCCAGCAGATTCGCGGCGACCGCGACCAGGCCGATCTCACCGGAGAGCATCACCAGGACCGGGGTGCACGCGACCTGGGCGGCAGCCGCCGCCGCGAGCACGTCCGCGACCCCGCCCGGCAGCCGCCGCCGCAGCCGTGTCCGCCAGGCCGGAGCCAGGACGAGCAGACCCGCCGTGGCGAGCGCCGACAGCGCAAAGCCGTAGGAGCGGCCGAGCGAGGGATCGGCGAGCACCAGGACCAGCACCGCCGCGGACAGCGCCGGCACACCACGTCGCTCCCGCCCGGTGGCCAGCGCGATCAGCCCGATCATCCCCATGACGGTGGCGCGCAGCACGCTGGGTTCCGGCCGGGCGATGACCACGAAGGCGAGCACGGCGGCCCCGGCGGGCAGGGGCGCGCTGCGCCGGCTCATCCCGGCCCAGCGGGCCAGGGCGAGGATCGCCCCGGTCAGGATCGCGATGTTCGCTCCGGAGACGACCAGCAGATGCGTGAGCCCGGCGGCCTTGAAATCGTCGGCGAGCCGTGGGTCGAGCCGAGAGGTATCACCGACGATCATGCCTGGCAGTACGCCGCGCGGCGCTTCGGGGAGCCCGCCGGCCGCCTCGCGCAGCCGGGCCCGGACGCTCTCGGCCGCCCGCTGCACCGCGGACGGAGGGCCGACCTCGAGCGGCGGCCCGCGGACCAGTGCCACCGCGGCGAGCAGCTCGCCCCGTCGCGGGACCACGAGCCGCGCGGTGAACCGCACCCGGCTGCTCGGCACCAGTGCCCGCCACTGCGGGGTGCGGGCCAGCACCAGCACCGGGACCCGGACGCCGGTGACCCGTCCCCGGACCCGTACGCTCTCGGCCCGGACCCGTACCGTCACCAGCTCGCGCCCGCGCACCTCGCTCACCCGCGGGTCTTCGGTGACCACGGCCTCCAGGGTGGCCTGCGCCTGGGCGACGGCCAGGGCGCGGACCGGACCCGATCCAACCGCGGACAGCCGCAGCCCGACCCCGGCCGCCGAGGACGCCGCACACGCCAGCGCGGCACCCGCCAGCACCCAG
>JAOPYK010000208.1 GCA_025964695.1 Streptosporangiaceae bacterium
GCACGGCCGCCTCGACCGAGGCCGTGTCGGTGACGTTGATCTCCACGGCGATCGCGGTGCCGCCCGAGGCGGTGATCTCCTTCGCGGTCTGGGTGGCGGTCTCGAGGTTCAGGTCGGCGATCGCCACCTTGAACCCGTGCTCACTGAGGGTCGTGGCGATGCCCTTGCCGATGCCTTGGGCGCCTCCGGTGACCATTGCGACGCGGTTGCTCATGCGATTTCCCCTGTCGTGTGGTGGGTCAGCTGGCTGCCGGGGTCCAGAGCACGGGCCCGGCGACGATCGAGTGGCTGGTCAGCTTGCGGCCGAGGATGGACTGGGCCTCGCGTGCGGCCTCGATGACCTTGCCCAGGTCCAGACCGGTCTCGACGCCCATCTCGTGGAACATGCTCACGAGGTCCTCGGTCGCGATGTTGCCGGTCGAGCCGGCCGGCACGGGGCAGCCGCCCAGCTCGCCGAAGCTCGACTCGAAGCTGGTGCAACCGGCCTCGATCGCGGCATAGGCGTTGGCCAGGCCCTGCCCTCTGGTGTTGTGGAAGTGGGCCGTCAGCTCGACGTGAGGCAGCCGTTCGAGCGCTGCCTCGAAGAACTGTGACACCTGCGCCGGGTTCGCCATGCCGGTGGTGTCACCGAAGCCGATCTCGGTGGCGCCGGCCTCGGCGAACTCCTCCGCCAGGTCGAGCACCTGTTCCATCGGAACCTTGCCCTCGAAGGGGCACCCGAACGAGGTCGCGACGACGGCGCAGAATTTCAGGCCCTCGGCGACGATGCGCTTGCCCATGACCCTGACGTCGGCCATGGTCTCCTCGATCGTGCGGTTGATGTTCTTCTTGTTGTGGGTCTGCGAGGCGCTGACGAACAGGGTCGCGTCCTCGAAGAACTCACGGACCTTCAGGGCGTTGTCCAGCCCCCGGCTGTTCGGGATGAGCACCATGCGCTCGACCCCGGCGGGCAGGTCGATGCCCTTGAGCACCTCGACCCCGTCCGACAGCTGCGGGATGACATCGGGCCGGACGAAGCTGGCGACCTCGATACGGGTGTAGCCGGCCCGTCCGAGTGCGTTGATCAGCTCGATCTTGTCGGGTGTCGAGATCGTCTCGGGCTCGTTCTGGAAGCCGTCGCGGGGACCGACCTCCCGGATGTGCACGCGGCGGGCCTCGCCGGGGGCACGGTTGCCCTGCGTCATATCGACACCTCCTGGTCCATGAGGCTTCTCTTCAGCCTCTCTCTGTGCTGCGGCGCGGCCACCTCGATGAGGCGCCGGGCCCGTTCGTCCACGGTGCATCCGGTGAGCATCGCGATGCCGTGCTCGGTGACGACCGCATCGACGTCGGCGCGAGCCGTGGTGACCACGCCGCCGCGCAGCGTCGGGGTAATGGTGGACTCGCCGCCGGACTCCGATCTCAGCGCGATGATCGAGCGCGAGCCGGTCAGCGAGGCGGCCCGGCTGAAGTCGACCTGACCGCCGACCGCGCCTATGTGGACGCCGCGCCGCACCTCGGCGCCGACCTGCCCCAGCAGATCCACCTCGATGGCGGAATTGATCGACACCAGTGAACGCAGGCTCGACAGCACGATCGGGGAGTGCGTGTAGCTGACCGCCCGGAACTCCACCGGGAACTCGTGCAAGCGGTCGTACATCCGGGCGCTGCCGAGCGCGGCCCCAGTGATCACCAGTCCGCGATCGGCCTCCTTCTTCGCGCCGGTGACGACACCCCTCTCGATCAGGGTGATGACGCCGTCGGTGATCATGCCGGTATGGAAGCCGAGGTCGGCATGGCCGGACAACGACTCGAGCACCGCGTTCGGCAACGATCCGATGCCCATCTGCAACGTGTCGCCATCGTCGACGAGACTCGCGACATGATCGGCGATGGCTCGCTCGACGGCGTCCGGCGCGCGCGACGGCGCCTCGTGCAGCCGACGATCGGTCTCGATCGTGGCCGCGAAGGCACTGAGCGGCAGTCGCTCAGCGCCGACCGTGCGGGGCATCCTGTGGTTGATCTCTGCGATCAGTGTCCTGGTGTGGTGGAGAGCGTCGGCGACGTACTCGACGCCGATGCCCAGCGAGACCAGCCCGTGTTCGTCGGGTGGCGAGACCTGGAGCAGGCCGACGTCGCAGGGCAGTCGCCCGGTGGCGAACATGCGCGGCAGAGCCGAGTAGTGGCATGGCACCACGTCCAGGAGTCCCTGCCGGCTCAGGCCGCGCAGCTCACCGAGCCCGCCGTACGACAGCACGGTCAGCGAATCAGGCAGGTCTTCGGAGAGCCGCTCGTTCCACGAGAGGCCGCAGAAGGCGCGCACCGCACCGATGGAGTCGACCTGATCGAGCAGGGCGTTGACGAGAGGCTCGGGCTCCGCGCCCCCCTGACCCCACCAGACGCCGTCGCCGGCACGGATGTGCGCGCCGAGGTCGATCACCAGTCGATCCGCTGCACGAGGGTCGCGGTGCCCAGGCCGCCGCCGCAGCACATCGTCACGAGCCCGATCTCGACGTCGCGCCGCTCCATCTCGGCGATGAGGGTGCCGAACAGACGCGAGCCGGAGGCGCCGACCGGGTGGCCGAGCGCGATGGCGCCGCCGTTGACGTTGACCCGGTCCAGGTCGGGTTCGAGTTCGCGCTCCCAGGCGAGCACGACCGAGCTGAACGCCTCGTTGATCTCGACCAGGTCGATGTCGCCGATCGACATCCCGTTGCGCTCGAGCAGCTTGCGGGTCGCCGGGATGGGACCGGTCAGCATGATGATCGGGTCGACGCCGACCGTGGTCTGGTCGAGGATGCGGGCACGCGGGCGCAGACCGTACCGCTGGGCGCCCTCGCGCGAGGCGAGCAGTACGCCTGCCGCGCCGTCGCTGATCGGCGAGGAGCTGCCTGCGGTGATGCGGCCGTTCTCGGGCCGGAAGACGGTCTTGAGCCTCGCGAGGCCCTCCAACGAGGTCTCCGGGCGGATGGTCTGGTCACTGACGCGCTTGTCACCGTCGAGTTCGAGCGGGATCATCTCGCGCTCGAAACGTCCGGCGGCGACGGCCTCGGCCGCGAGCCGGTGTGAGCGCACGGCGAACTCGTCCATCTGCGTGCGTGAGATGTCCCACCGGTCGGCGATCAGCTCGGCGCTCTCTCCCTGGGGCACGAAGTCGTAGCGGGCGCGCAGTTCGGCCGGCCACGGGTCGCCGTAGAGCTCCGAGATCTTGGCCGGTGAGTTCATCGGCACGTGCCCCATGTGCTCGACACCACCGGCGATGACGACGTCGTGCGTACCGGACGCGACGAGAGCGGCGGCCATCTCGACGGCGGTCTGGGCAGAGCCGCAACGTCGGTCGAGTACCGTCGCGGGCACCTCAGGCGGGTAGCCGGCCTGCAGCCAGGCGTTGCGTGCGAGGTTGCGAGACTGCTCGCCGAACGGCGCGGTGCAGCCGACGACCAGGTCCTCGACGGCTTCGGGCGCCAGTCCGGTGCTCTCGAGCAGCGCGGTGTAGACCGCACCGAGCATCTCGTTCGGGTGGGTGTCGCGGAACCAGCCGCGCTCAGGGTGTGACTTGCCCATCGGGGTCCGGAGAGCCTCGACGACCAGAGCCTCGCGACCGTGCGTGGTGAACGGGTTGGTGGGCATCAGATGACCGTCCCTCCGTCGACCGGCAGCACCTGGCCGGTGATGTACGACGCGGCATCGGATGCGAAGAACACGAAGCTGGCGGCGATCTCATCGGGGTGGGCCCAGCGTCCCAGCGGGATACGAGCGAGCGTCTTCGCGGCGAGCTTCTCGTTGCTGCGGATGTTCTCGGTCATCGAGGTGGCGGCCAGCGGCGCCAGGGCGTTGACCGTGATCTGCTTCTTGGCCAGCTCCCGGGCCAACGACTTGGTGAGGCCGACGATGCCCGCCTTCGCCGCTCCGTAGTTCACCTGGCCGATCGTGCCGACGAGCCCGGCCGCCGACGTCACGTTGATGATCCGGCCGGTACCGTCTTCGGGCAGGTAGGGCAGGGCCGCCTGGCTCACGGTGAAGGTTCCGCCCACGTGTACGCCCAGGACCAGCTGGAACGCCTCGGCGGTCATCTTGGGAAACATCGCCGGGGCGATCGCCCCGGCGTTGTTCACCACGATGTTCAGCACGCCGCCGGTGAGGCCGGCCGCCTGTTCGGCGGCCTGCGCGGCCTGCTCCGCGTCGCGTACGTCGACGACGGTGGACTCGGCGCGCCCCCCCGACCGCACGATCTCCTCGGCCACCCGGGCGGCGGCGTCCTTGTCGACGTCGGTGACGAGGACGGCGGCCCCGGCCGTGGCGAAAGCCTTCGCCACGGCGGCCCCGATGCCGTTGCCCGCTCCGGTCACGAGCGCGGAGCGCCCCTTCAGCGAGAACATCAGTAGCTCCTGGGAAGTCCGAGGACGTGCGAGCCGAGGAAGTTGAGAACCATCTCCTGGCTCAACGGTGCGATCTTGAGCAGCCGGGCTTCGCGGAAGTACCGCGAGACGTGGTACTCCTCGGCGTACCCCATGCCGCCGTGCGTCTGCAGAGCGCGGTCCGCCGCCTGGAAGCCGGCGTCTGCGCACAGGTACTTGGCCGTGTTGGCCTCGCGCGCGCACGGCCTGCCCTGGTCGTAGAGCCACGTGGCCTTGCGCAACACCAGTTCGGCGGCGTCGAGGCGTGCGAGCGAGTCCGCGAGCGGGAACTGCAGACCTTGGTTCATGCCGATGGGCCGGCCGAAGACCTCGCGCTCGTTGCCGTAGCGCACCGCGCGGCGAAGCGCGGCCCGTCCCAGACCGAGCGCCTCGGCGGCGACGAGCATCCGCTCTGGGTTGAGGCCGTCGAGGATGTACCTGAACCCTTGGCCCTCCTCGCCGATCCGGTGGGCGGCGGGAACCCGCAGGTCCTCGATGAAGAGCTCGTTCGAGGTGACGGCGTTGCGGCCCATCTTCTTGATCGGGCGGATGTCGATGTGCTCGCGGTCGAGGTCGGTCAGGAAGAGGGTCAGGCCCTCGGTCTTCTTGGCCGAGTCCTCGAACTTGGTCGTACGCGTGAGCAACAGGATCTTTTCGGACTCCATCGCCTTGGAGATCCACACCTTGCGGCCGTTGATGACGTAGTCGTCACCGTCGCGCCTGGCGAAGGTCGTGATGCGCGTCGTGTCGAGTCCGGCACCGGGCTCGGTGACGCCGAAGCAGACGTGCAGGTCACCGTTCACGATGCGCGGCAGGGTCTCCTTCTTCATCTCCTCCGAGCCGTGCACGATCACCGGATGCATGCCGAAGATCGACAGATGCATCGAGCTGGCGGCGTTCATGCCGCCTCCGGAGGCGGAGACCTCCTCGAGCAGCAGGGCGGCCTCCGTGATTCCGAAGCCGTGTCCGCCGTACTCCTCAGGGGTCGTGATTCCGAGCCAGCCGCCGCTGGCGAACGCCTGGTAGAACTCCGTCGGGAACTCGTGCGCCGCGTCCTTCTCCATCCAGTAGTGGTCGTCGAACTTGGCGGCGAGTTCGGCGACCGCCTTGCGGATCGTCGACTGGTCCTCAGTGAGTTCGAAGTCCACGGTGCGACCTTCCTTTCCGGGACCTATTTGGAATGATCGTATCAAAGGACTGACCAAATACCTACGCGAGGGCCAGCCCGTCGGCGATGCACTCGTTCCACTCCGCCGGTCTGCCGTAGAGCTGCTCGTCGAGCTTGGCCCGCTTGAAGTACAGGTGCAGGTCGTGCTCCCACGTGTAGCCGATCGCGCCGTGCATGGTAAGCGCGCTGTCAGCCGCGCGCACGCCTTCGGCCGTGACTTGCGCCTTGACCGCCGCCGCGTGCATCAGGGCCTGTGGGTCATCCGCGTCGACCGATGCGGCGGCGAAGTAGACCGACGACCGTGCGGCCTCCACGCCGACCAGGATCGTGGCCGCGGCGTGTTTGACCGCCTGGAAGGAGCCGATCGGCACACCGAACTGATGGCGCTGCTTGCTGTAGTCCACAGCCAGGTCGAGCATGCGCTCGCTGGCCCCCAGCGCGTCGGCGGCGACCAGCACGGCTGCCCGGGCCGATGCCTGCCGCAGTACGCCGGCGGGGTCCGCGTCGAGCGTCAGCGACGGCACCCCGTCCAGCGAGATGTCGGCGACCGAACGTGAGCGGTCGAGCAGCCGGCGGCGGGTGACGCCCACCCCGGTGGCGTGGGCATCGACGAGCCGCGGCTCGCGCTCGGCCCCCTCACCGGCGAGCGCCACGAACCGGGTCGCCGTGTCGCCGGCCAGCACCCGCGACACCGAACCCGTGATCGCACCCTCGCCATCGACCGTGAGGGACGGAGCGGTCTGCGGAATCGACTCGGCGGGGACGAGGAGGGCGATCGTCTCGCCGGCCAGAGCCGCCCCCACGAGATCGGTTCGTCGCGCCAGGACCGGAGCCGCGAGCACCGTCGCCAGCCATCCCGCCGACGGCACTCCGGCCCGGGCGAGCTCCTCGGCCGTCAGCGCCAGCTCGACGAGGCCGCCTCCCTGGCCACCGAGCTCCTCGGGCAGGCCGACACCGGCCCACCCGTCGGCGACGAACCGGGCCTCGAAGACCGAGGCATCGCCGGAGTCCAGCCACTCACGTACGGTGTCCGACGGTGCGACGCCGGCGAGCCAGTCGCGAAACGCCTCCTGATAGGCGTCCTGCTCCTGCGACAACTTCCACTGCACTACTTGTCCTCTCCCCCGCGCGGCCCGTCACTGCCCGTCACGATGACCGGGAACCGATAGATGATGACCGGGAACTGATAGATTAGGTATGACCAAAGAAACAGGAGTGCGACCCAAGATGGACGACCCGGTGACCTCCGAGCCCGTGGCCACCAGGCAGGCGGTGCGGCTCTCCCCCATGCAGGTGCCGAAGGCCTCCGACGTCCTCGCCGACAACCTGCGCGAACGCATCCTGTCCGGTGAGTTTCCCGAGGGCACGGCCCTGCCACCCGAACGCGAGCTGGTCATCCAGACCGACCTGAGCCGCGCCACGGTCCGCGAGGCACTGCGCATCCTGGAGGTCCAGGGACTCGTGCGCGTCAAGACCGGGCGCTCCGGCGGCGCCTTCGTGCAACACCCGGGTGGAGCGTCGGTCGCGAGTTCGGTGAGCCTGCTGATCCGCGGCCGGCACATCCGTATCGCAGCACTGCTGGAGACGCGCGAGGCCATCGAGCCGGTGTGCGCGCAGCTCGCCGCCAAGTACCGCACCGACGACGACCTGGCCCGGCTCGAGGAGGCCAACGAGGCCATCTCAGTGGAGTCCGGTTCGCTGGCAGGCTTCTTGCGGGCGAACGTCGACTGGCACCTCGCCGTCGCGGTGGGCAGCCACAACGAGCTCCTGACCGGGTTCATGTCGGCGCTGTCTCCGGCCATCTACGCCTCCACCGACAACCAGGCCTTCATTGACACCGAGGTCCGGCGCACGACGGTCCGAGCGCACCGCACGATCACCGAGGCCATCCGGGCGCAGGACGCGGACGCCGCCGTGCGGCGCATGAACCGCCACGTCCACGCGTACGCCGAGGCCGTGATCCAGGTCGAGGAGCGCACCGAGATCGACGTCCCCGAGGACTGATCGCTCACCGGCGCAGCCCCTTCACCTGAACGCGGATCTCGTCGACCGCCTCGGGGTTCTCCGCGCCCGACAGGTCGCCAGGGTCCGAGTCGAGCACCGCGGCGCGCACCGCACGACGCAGGATCTTCGCCGAACGCGTCTTGGGCAGCTGATCCACGCGCAGCACCTGCGAGGGCGCGAACGGTTTGCCTACTTCTGCGGCGACCCGCTGCCGCAGGCGGGCGGAGACGGTCTCGTCGTCGTCGGCATCAGCGCGACCGACCCAGAACACCCAGATCGCCTCACCCTTCGTGGCGTCCGGGATACCGACGACCGCGGACTCGGCCACGGCGGCATCCGCCGCGAGCACGGACTCGATCTCGGCCGGAGCCACCCGCTTGCCTGCGACGTTCATGACGTCGTCGGAGCGACCGAGGATGAACCAGCTGCCACTCTCGTCGACGAGCGCGTAGTCGCCGTGGCGCCACAGTCCGGGAAACGTCGACCAGTAGGCCTCGCGGTAGCGCTCGTCGTCGTTCCAGACGCCACGCGTCATCGCCGGCCATGGCTGGCGGCACACCAGCTCACCGACGCTCCCCCGCAGCGGCTGGGCATCGTCGTCGACGACGTCGACGTCCATGCCGAGCGCGGGCCCGCCGAGCGAGCAGCTGCGGATGTCCTCGACCGGGTACGGGCACAGGAACGAGCCGCCGACCTCGGTGCCGCCGGAGAAGTTGATGATGGGGACCCGGCCACCGAAGACGTCGCGAGCGAGCCACTCGTAGGACTCCGGATCCCACGGCTCACCGGTCGAACCGAGCACCCGGACCGATGACAGGTCGGCGGCGGGCGGCTCATGCCCGGCCGCGCGAAGCGTGCGGATGAGCGTCGGCGAGACGCCCAACATCGACACGCCGTGGCGTTCGACGAGCTGCCAGAGCCGGTGGATGTCGGGCACGTCAGGTGAGCCCTCGTACAGCAGCAGGGTGCCGCCGCAGCCATGGGTACCGAAGATCGACAGCGGGCCCATGATCCAACCCATGTCGGTGATCCAGCAGAACGTGCGTCCAGGCTTGATCTCGAAGCCGTAGGCCACCTCGCCGGCCACCTTGAGCAGGAAGCCCGCGTGCGTGTGGACCGCACCCTTGGGCTTGCCGGTGGTACCCGAGGTGTACGCGAGCAACAGCACGTCGGAGGCCGAGGTCGGCTCGACCACGTGGTCGGGGCCGGCTGCGAGCAGCTGTTGCCAGGAGATCTCGCGCCCGTCCTCGAGTGCGAGGGTCTCACCGAGATTGTCCACGACGACCACGAGCTCGACGCTCGGGCAGGACGCCAAAGCCTCCTCGAGCTGCGGCAGCATGCGGGTGGTCTTGCCACGGCGGATCGTGCCGTCGGCGGTGACCACGGCCTTGGCGTGCGCGTCCTGGATGCGCGAGGCGATGGCCGTCGGCGCGAAGCCGGAGAACAGCGGCACGACCACGGCACCGATGCTCGCGACGGCGTACGTCGCGACGACCGCTTCGGGACTCATCGGCAGGTAGATGGCCACCGCGTCGTCTTTGCCGATCCCACGGCCCCGCAGCCCCGCGCGGGCGCGGGCCACCTGGTCGTCGAGCTCGGCGAAGGTGAGCCGGCGCACGGCGCCGTCCTCGGCCTCGTGGACGATGGCGGTCGCCTCGGGCGTCTCGCGCGCCCAGCGGCCCAGACAGGCGTCGATGATGTTGATCTCGCCACCGACGAACCACTCGGGGTACTCGATGCCGCGGCTGACGTCCACCACGTCCGTGTACGGCGTGCGGAAATCGATGCCGAGGTCCTTCACGACGGCGTCCCAGAAGGCACCGATGTCGGCGACCGAGCGGGCGCGCAGCTCGTCGGCCGTGGACACGCCGAGCGTTCGCATGAGACGGGCGACGTTGGAGTTCTCGAGGTAGTCCCGCGAAGGGTGCCAGGTGTAGGACACGTCAGCTCCTCGGCATGCCGAGAATGCGCTCGGCGACGATGTTGCGCTGGATGAAGGTCGAGCCGCCGGCGATCGCGGTCCCACGCGACTGGTTGGCGAGCCGCAGCCAATGCTGTGCCTCGGCGTACTCGTCGTCGAGTGCGAACTGATCGCCCAACGGCTCCAGCGAGAGCCGGAAGTCGGCCAGGTCCTCCACGAGCGGGCAGAAGTACAGCTTGCCGATCGATGTCACCGGTCCGGGCGGCCCGTCGGACGCGGCTCCGGATATGACCCGCTGGCTGATCGTGCGATGTACGAGGGCCCGGCCCCACAGGTCGGCGACCTTCTGCCGGACATGCGGGTCGGCACCGAGAGGGCTGCCGTCGGCGGCCTTCTTGGAGCGGACGTCGGCGACGATGTCCTGGACCGCCTTGGTCGTGTTGACCCGGCCGGTGGCGATGGCGACGCGCTCGAAGGCCAGCGTGGCCATCGCGACCTTCCAGCCACCGTCGATCTCGCCGACCACGGCCTCGTCAGGCAGGAACACCTCGTCGAGGAACACCTCGTTGAATTCCACCTCGCCGAGCATGTGCGCCAGCGGGCGCACCGTGACGCCCTCGCTGTTCATCGGCAGCAGGAAGTAGGTGATGCCCTTGTGCCGCTCGCCCCCGCCCGTGCGCGCGAGCAGGATGGCGTGCGCGGCGAGCTGGGCTCGACTCGTCCAGATCTTCTGGCCCTGGATCCGCCAGCCGCCCTCGACCTTGGTCGCCTTGGTACGCAAGGACGCGAGGTCGGAGCCGGAATCGGGCTCGGAGAACAGCTGGCACCAGATCTCCTCGCCGGTGAGGATCGGACGCAGGTGGCGCTCCTTCTGGCGGGCGGTGCCGAAGTGCGCGATCGTCGGCCCGGCGAAGTCCTCGCCGATCGTGTTCAGCCGCTCGGGGGCACCGGCGCGGTCGCACTCCTCGCCGAAGATGGCGCGCATCCGCTCGTCGAGCCCCTGGCCGCCGTACTCGCGTGGCCAAGTGAGCCCCCCATACCCGGCGTCGAAGAGCATGCGCTGCCACTGGCGCCAGAAGGGAGCCTTCTCGACGAGGTCGGCCGGCTCGGGCCACGGCAGCTTGGGCAGGCTGTTCTCGAGCCACGTGCGGACGTCGTGCCGGAACTGTGCCTCGTCGGGGGCGTCTGCGAGGTCCATGGTCACCACCTTGTCGATCTGGTCTCAAACTGTACTATAGGTCAGACCAAATGAGGGGGCCAGTGTGAGCGATCTGATCGGAACCGTCGTGGACCGCGTCGCATTCGACGTCGAGCGCGGCAAGGTCAAGGAATTCGCCCGCGCGACCTTTGCCGAGGACGCCATCCACACCGCCCCGGAGGTCGCCGCGCGCAGGGGTTTCCGCGACGTCCTGGCGACCGGCACCCATGTCGTCGTCTCGGGTCACCATCGTGACCAGCGAGGCTTCGTGGCGCAGCTGGGCCTGGAGCTGAGCCGCGTCGTCGTGGGCTCCGTCAGCTGGCACTACGAGCGACCACTCACGGCCAGCGACGCGCTCGAGGGAATACGCAGAGTGGTTGCGGACAAGACCCGCGAGGGGCGCCGCGGTGGCACGATGCGGCTGGTCACCCTCGAGACCGAGTTCATCGACCAGGACGGCGTGGTCGCCGTCACGCAGCGTGAGGTCCTGATCGAGAGGGAACGTGCGTGAGAAATCCGATCAAGACCGCCGTCCGGGAGCGCCCCTCGCCTCGCACCATCGGTCCGGTGACCCAGACCGACATCGTGCGGTTCGCCGGTGCCGGCGGCGACTTCAACCCCCTGCACCACGACCCAGCCTTCGCAGCCTCGGCCGGTTTCGAGCAGCCGATCGCCATGGGTCAGATGACGGCCGGCCTACTGGCCGCATGGCTCACGGACTGGTGCGGTGTGGAGAATCTGCGTGACTACGAGGTGCGCTTCACCGCTCCGCTCGCGATCGGCGACACCGTGGAGCTGTCCGGTGAGGTCATGACGGTCGAGCCGATCGAGGACGACCTCGCCCTGGCCACGCTCGAGCTCGCCGCGACCCGCGGCGGTACGACGCTCGTCGCCGGACGAGCGACCGTGGTGGTCACCACCACCTGAGCAGAGTCGTCGAACTGCCTTTTGCATGACGGTGGCCACCAACGGACTCTTAATCCGCAGGTGGCCACCGTCGTCAGGCAATCAGGCTTCAAGCCTTCACCTTCTGCGCGATGTCAGCGCGCAGAAGGTGCTTCTGGATCTTGCCGGTCGCCGTC
>JAOPYK010000216.1 GCA_025964695.1 Streptosporangiaceae bacterium
GGCAGGCAGGGCCGGCGGCAGTCCGAATGTTGCGAAGAGGCGCGGGTTCTGAAACGAGACGATGTTGGCGATGCCCGAGGCGGTGACAGTGAGCACCTGCACAGCATGTGGGTGGTGTGCGCCGTCGTGGCCGCGCGTGTACACCCCGAACGCGGGTTGCCCGTTTGCCGCGGTGGCGATCAGCCGGTTGTCGCTGGCGATCTGGAGCCGGGTCGCCAGAAAACGGCCGACGGTCTCACGGCCGCTGAACCAGGTCGGGAACGGCGGCATCTCCCAAACGGCATCGTCCCTGAGCAGTTTCGTGAGAGCGGTGATGTCGGCGTTCTCGAACGCGGCAGCGTACCCATCGAGCAATGCGCGCCGCCTTGGGTCGGTGGGTTCGGTGAGATGGTCTTCGGCGGGTGCGATCTCGGCGATCTGCGCTCGAGCCCGTTGCAGCGCGCTGTTGACCGCAGCGGTTGTCATCTCGAGTAGTTCGGCGATCTCGTTCGCCTGCCAGGCAAGTACGTCACGGAAGATCAGTACGGCGCGTTGCCGGGGAGGCAGATGCTGCAGCGCGGCGATGAAGGCCAGCCTTATGCTCTGCCGAGATTCGACGATGCGGGCTGGATCGGTACCGAACAACGCGTCGGGAATGGGCTGCAGCCACGCCGCCTCTGGCAGTTGGGCGTCCACTGGTCCATTCGGAGCATCGCTGGGACCGCCCAGGCCCGAAGGTAGCGGCCGGCGCACGCCGCGTTCCAGCGCCTTCAGACAAACCCTCGTCGCGATCCGGTACATCCAGGTCCGCAACGATGATCGGCCCTCGAACTTGTCGTAGGAGAGCCATGCGCGCAGATAGGTCTCTTGGACCGCGTCTTCGGCGTCGTCGACCGAGCCGAGCATCCGGTAGCAAAGGGCCAGCAACTCTCGTCGGAACGGATCGGTGAGACGAGCGAAATCCTCGCTGGCCGGGAACACCTCTATGGCCTGTTGCTCCTGTACCGGTGACACGTCGCTCCTTTTATCGTTTCGTGTAGCCGACTGTCGGCGGCATCAAACGGTGATCACTTCCGGTCGACCGCCAACGCGGTATGGGGAGCGCCGGCCATCGGCCGGTGCTCCCCGCTGTGCTGTTGTTATGACGCGTAGGCGTCGTGGAGGCTGAACTGAGTGACGTGGGCCTGCCTGCCGAGGGGGGTCAGGTCGAGGTAGCTGTAGGTGTTGACCAGTGCGTCGATGCCGCGTTCGTATGCGGAGTAGGTGTGGTAGACGTCGTCGCCGTCACGCAGGAAGACGCTCAGGCCCTGCCATTCTCCGCTGACGTACCAGGGCGTGCCCTTCTCGATGAGAGTGTCCTTGTCCTTGTAGTTGTATTCCACCGGAGCGACCGACTCGTCGTTGGTGACGTGGAGGTCGTAGTTGAAGTCGCTGCCGAAGGAGGAGTACCACGGAACGGTCCATCCCATGCGGTCCTTGAACGGCGTGAGCTTGCTCAACGGTGCGCGGGAGATGAGCGCGATCGTGGTGCCGAGGGCGTGCAGGTGCTCCTCATGGCTGATGTTGTCCACCAGCAGCGAGCAACTGTTGTGACCCTCGGTGTCCTCGGGTGCGAACATGAAGTGGTAGATGATGAGCTGCCGGCGGCCCTCGAAGAGGTCGAGCAGGCTCGTCTTCCCGTCGGGACCTTCGAAGACGTAGTCCTTGTCCAGCTTCACCATGGGCAGTTCGCGGCGTCGTTCATTCAGCGCGTCCTGCCGGAGAGTGAGCTCCTTCTCTTCCTTGAGAAGCTCCTTGCGGGCCGTCAGCCATTCGTCTGGCGATACGATTTTCGGGAGATTCATCTTTCATTCCTTATTGTTTGGATTTCGAGGGGGCAAGCTGGACCAGCCCAGGCTTACCCCGCCAGGAAGCGGTAGGACCCGATCAAGGTGGCGCTCGCCGGCTCCGGTGGCCCTACCACGCGATCACGGATCCCTTTCTGGAACTCGGAGAAAGCGGGCGACTCCGAGAGCGGGTCGTTCTCACCTTCGATGACCGCGACGTGGACGAAGCTCACGCCGTCTGCCAGCCGCAATGTCATGTAGCGCAGGCCGCCAGGATCGTCCCTGTTCAGCTGGGCGAACACCTCCTCCACCAGCCGCTGGTTGTCCTCAGCGGCGTCCGTGCGCGTTTCATAACGCACGACGACCGTCCTGCTCATTGGGGTCCTCCTACTCGGCGGTCGCTCTCTCATGAGGCGTGGGCGCCGTCTCGAACGCCGCCTACGTATATAGATCCGGCAAGCGGCCGAATCTCATCGGTCAGCGCAACACCATCGGGCGGGCTGGGATCGTGGCGAGGCGGATGCGGAGGATCAGGGTCGTCGCGGCGGCCGGACGGCGGTGTTCACCCAGGTGCCACTGCGCGCGGGCGCCGGGGACGGCTGACTCCCGCCGTACGAACGGGCACGGGCTCAGCGGCCTGCCACCAGCAGCTCGCCTGCGAGATCAACGATGTTGACCAGCTCATGAAGCCGGCATCAGCCTCGGCCGGACCGATGAGTCTTCGCGCCGCGCCGGATCTATATACGGGAAAGCCGACATCCGGTCGCCTCCGCGGATGCCGCGTTCGCGGATTTCCGGCGTGTGCCGGATGGCCGGCCCACTGGCAGGAGTCGTCATGTTGCGCTGCTCACGCGATGAGCTGTGTCCCTGGTCCCAATGTGATCGTCCGGAGACGCATCATGTCTTTCCAGCATGCCTCGCAGCGGGCGCTGAGCTGCGCCGGAGCCGCCTCGGTTGTGATCGTGGCGCTGGCCACGACGGCCCGGGGCGCTACACCGCCGTCACAGCCCCGATCACCTCCACCGGGAGATGGCGGATCGCGATCACCATCCGTACCAGCGAAATCGACGAGACGACCGTTCTGCTTTCTCAGACGATCCGATGACCGGAGGTGAGACCGCATGACCGGCAGCCCACAGAGAGCGCGAGACGGCGCCACCTGCTCGCCCTCGCCCCGTACGCCGCGCAGCACGATTTGCGCCGCCGCGCCGGCAACCTTCCCGGAGTTCACACGCTGGGCGGTGCTCGACGTCACTGGCCACGGACGACCGCATGGCAGCGGCGACGTCGATGGGACCAGGAAGCATTGGACGCCCCTACAACACCCTGCTCACCCGTGGAAACCGACCCGAAGGCTATTGACGATGTCCGGTAAAGGAGGCCCCGGTGGTGCTCGGATGGGTGTTCGCCGGACTGATGACCGGCGTCGCCGCCTACCATACCTACCGGCTGGCCACCGCTTCTCCCCAGCGCCGCGTGCGCACCGCGCATCTGCTGATGTGCCTTGGGATGGCGATGATGTTCGCGCCGGTCGGCTGGTCCTGCCCGCGCGCGGCCGGTGTCGCCGTGTACGTCGCGGTGGCCTGCTGGTGCCTGCCGTCCCGCGGGCTCGGCGGACACCGGCGGCACGCGGTGACCGGCTCCCTCGCGATGGCGTACATGTTCGCGGTCCCCGGCATGCCCATGGCCGGCATGGCCGGCATGGCGATGGGCGCGGGCGGCGCGTACGCCTGGATCAGCGCCGCGCTTGCCGCGTACTTCATCGGCGAGACGGCCTGGGGCCTTCGTACGCTGCTCCTCGCCGACCGGCCGCCCGCAACGGACGCCGCCTGCCACATGGCCGTCGGCGTCGCCATGGCCTACATGCTCCTCACCACCGGCTGACCAGCCCACATCGTGTGAGCTGTCCAAATCGGCGCGGTGCTGCGCCGGTTCAATGGGGCGCTGGACAGGGGCTGCCTGGGGCGACGCGCTGCGATGACACAGCTGAGAGCGCGCCCATGCCCAACGTCCGGCATCTGCTCACCATTGAGGACGCGCGTATCGGCGTCGAGTCCTTGCCTGTCCCGTAGACGGCGCCCGAGTTCCCTCGGGCTCTGCTGTCCCTGCAGTGCACATAACTCCGCCAAGTCAGGGCGCTACCACGGCGGACGGTCAAACCCTTACAGTGAAGGCATGTCCGGTGAATTGGTGCCCGATCGCGGGGAGCTGCGCGCGTCTCACGAGGATCGAGACCGGGTCGTGGAGCGGCTACGGGTCGCCGCCGGAGACGGCCGGTTGACCGCGGACGAACTGGACGAACGGCTTGAAGTGGCGCTGACGGCCCGTACATACGGGGAGCTTGAGACGCTGCTCGCGGATCTACCGGCGATCGGACCAGCGTTGGCAGGCGGTGTCGCGGCCGTTTCCCCGAAGGACATGTCGCGTATCGCGGTCGGCAGCGCGAACGCGAAGCGAGAGGGCCCTTGGGTGGTACCGCAGCGCATGGAGATCGAGTCCAAGAGCGGCTCCGTCGTTCTTGATTTCACCAGTGCCATCATCGCGCTGCCCACGTTGGAGATCGATGCGTCGGTGCGCAGCGGGTCGGTAACGCTGGTGGTTCCGCCGGACGTTTTCGTGGACGTCGATGATGTGGCGGTGAGCAGCGGCACCGTGCGCAATCGGGCACAACTCACCTCCGCGACGCCAGTCCGGCTACGCGTCCATGTGACGGGGAAGGTGCACAGCGGGAGTATCACGGTACGACCGCCCAGGCCGCCCCGCCGCAGTTTCTGGCAGTGGCTGCTGCGGCGCCCTCGACCGATGACGGCACTCGCTCGCTGACGATCAGGCGGCCCTTGGTTATGCGGGCGTTGGTTCAACCGGGATCACGATGGTGAACTCGTTGGTTTCAAGTTGGCGGCGACTGCAGATGAACGGTCATGCACGCCTCGGCCCCCCTGAGGACTGATCACACCAGGAGAGCCAAGCAGGGGTCCCGGTAGTCCTGGCCGAAAAAACAACGGATATCGCTGACCTGCATCGATGTGAGGTTCTTGTGGCTTGGCTCGTGCCTGCGGCTTGGCGCGTGGCAGGGTTCCCGGCAGGCCTGGGGAAATCTTGGTCGGATTGCGTGACCTGCATTGATGCGAGGGGGCTCAGCTGCTGTTTTTCCCGCGTGCGATGTGCCCGATCGACAGAACACCGCCTTTGATCTCATACAGCACGCGGTAGCGGCCGACGCGTAGCCGGCGCAGGTCCGCAGATCCGTAGGGGAATGAGGTGGCAGGGCGAGGGTCATCGACCAAGTGGTCGATGGCGTCCAGAACCCCGGCAAGGCCTTCGGGATCATCGCCGAGGAATCCGGCTGCCTGGTTGATTGCCAGCTCCTCGTAGAGGATCTGGATGCTCACCGGGTCAGGCCCAGCCGCCGCCGTACCTCATCAGTGGGTACGTAGGAGGTGTGGCCGGCTGCTTCCCGCGCCTGCCATTCCTGCAGCGCCGCGGTGTCCTCGGCGTCCTCCAGCTCCTGTGCGGTGGCGAGCCGTTCCAGTGCCCGCAGTCGCATGAAGTCGGCTAGAGGTACCACCACGGCGGCTTGCCCGCCCAGATGGATCACCTCATACGAGCCGGTGTCCGGGCCCGGCGGCTGTTCGATCGGCTGGGCGGTCATGCGGCGGTCCCTTCCTGGGCCCTCTTCAGTTCCCGGTAGATGGTGGCCCGCGACACCCCGAACAGTTCGGCCAGCTCGGTCGGGGTCTTCTTCCCCTCGCCGTCGAGCTGGAGCAGGTGCGCGCGCTGCTGGGGATTGAGCTTGGGTTGCTTGCCCTTGAGCTTTCCGCGCTGGCGGGCGCGAGCCATGCCCTCGATCGTGCGGAGCCGGATGAGGTCGACCTCGAACTCAGCGAAGGAGGCGAGGATGTTGAAGAACATCTTCCCGAACGGATCGCCCGGGTCATAAAGGGTCGGGCCGATCCGCAGGCGGGCGCCGCGCCCGGTGATGATGTCGGCAAGGGAACGCGCGTCAGGGACCGATCGGGCGAACCTATCGAGCTTGGGGACGATCAGGATGTCCCCGGCGTGCAGGGCAGCGAGTGCTTGATCCAGGCCGGGCCGGGCGGTGGTCGTTCCGGTGAATCCCTCATCGACGTAGATGCGGTGTTCGGGGACGCCGTACCCGGCGAGGGCGGCGCGTTGGATCTCGATGTCCTGGGCGACGGTCGAGCATCGGGCGTACCCGATGAGCGCGCTAGACCGCGCCGCGGGTGCGGATGGAGCAGCCGCGTCAGTGTCGATCACCCGCTCATCGTACGGTAGAGGTCCCCTCAACTGAGAACATCACCGCACAACCTATCTGAGACACCCCGACCTGGCGATCCACGCCGCGCCACGCTCGAAATGATCATGTGCGTAGATCGTTCCTCTTTCGGACACCAAGATGTAGGGGCGGCGTGATCTGCCACAGGTTCTGCAGCCGTGATCCGGTAGCCCGTCGAGTTTCTTCGGCCGCTGGGGCGGATTTTCGGTTAGCGGGCACGTTGATCGTTGGTGGGTTCGGCGAGCCGGTTTTCCCATGCCCAGGCGGCGATCTCCACTCGGTTGCGAAGTTCCAGCTTCGTCTGGACGCTGGCCAGGTGGCCCTTGACGGTACTCATGGAGATGAACAGTTCGGTGGCGATCTCCTGGTTGGTACGACCCCTGGCGATGGCCCGGACGACCTCGGTCTCTCGCTCGGAGAGCCGGGCCGCAGAGTCGGCGACGGCCGGCGTCTTGGTGGGGGCGAGGTGCTTGAGGAGCCGTACGGTGATCGATGGGGAGATCAGGGCGTCTCCTGTGCTGGCGGCCCGGACGGCTTCGACGAGCAGGGTGGGGCCGGCGTCCTTGAGGATGAATCCGACGGCTCCGCCTCGTAGTGCGCCGTAGACGTACTCGTCGAGGTCGAAGGTGGTGACGATGACCACCCGGAGGGGGTCGGCGACGTCAGGGCCGGCGAGGGCGCGGGTGACCTCGATACCGTCGAGGCGGGGCATCCGGATGTCGATGAGGCATACGTCCGGGCGCAGGCGCCGGGCCAGGGCGATGGCTTCGGCGCCGTCCGATGCCTCGGCGACCACGGTGATGTCGGGCTGGTCTTCGAGGATGAGGCGTAGTCCGTTGCGGACCATCGCCTGATCATCGGCGATCAGGACCTGGATGGTCATGGCCTGCCCGGGGCGGGCAGAGTGGCGAGCACCGACCAGCCGGCATCGGGTCGCGGGCCGGTGACGAGAGTGCCGCCGAGGGACTCGACACGTTCGCGCATCCCGAGGAGACCGCACCCGCCGCCCTGGGGGAACCGGGCCGAGCCGGCCGGGGGTGCGTCGTCGGTGATCTCGACGGTGATGGCTCGCTGGTCGTGGGTGAGGGTCACGGTGACCTGGCGGGCGTCGGCTGCGTGACGCTTGATGTTGATCAGGGCCTCGGAGACGACTCGGTAGATGGTGGTGGTCACTTCGGGCGGCCATATCGGATCGGGCGGGCCGTCGGGCAGGTGGAGCCGCGCCGCGGGGACATGCGCGGCGAACCGGTCCACGAGGTCGGTGAGCTGTTCTGGCGCGGGGGCGAGTCCGCCGGCATCGTCGCCGTTCCGGAGCAGGCCGATGACCTGGCGCATGGAGGCGAGCGCGTCTGTTCCGGCGGACTCGATGCCCTCCAGAGCGGCGTCGAGAGTTCCGGTGTTCTTGCGGGCGGCGATACGAGCGCCCTGCGCCTGGAGCACGACGCCGGTGATGTGGTGGGCCGCCGAATCGTGCAGCTCCCGGGCCAGCTCCAGGCGCTCGCCGCGCCGTACCGCCTCGATGACGGCCCGGCGGCGGGCGTCGAGGATGCGAAGCGACAGCCCGATCCCGATGGCGGCGCCCCATCCCAGTCCGAGAGCGTTGGAAACGGCGGGATGGCTGCTCATCGCGCCGGCGGCCACCGCCACCCCGCCGGCCGCGATGACCACTGCCCGCCGGACGGGTAGCACCCGGACCGCGGAACCGACGAGCACGAACAGGGCCAGGCTGGCTGCGATGCCCGGCTGGCCGCGCAGCTGCCACAGCCCGGCAACCAGCTCAGAGGCTCCGGAGGCGGCAAGACCCACCGCCGCGGTCCACACACGGCTGCGCGCGCGCAGGAGAGCGGCCGTACACACCACCAGCCCAACGACACAGTCGACCAGCCAGTTCTGGTGGAAGACCGCGATGTTGTAGTCCTCCACGGCGAGAACCATGGCGAACACGACGGCGAGCGCGGCGTTGGCCACTGTCCCGCGCCATGCGGCGAGGCGATCCAGCAGGTTCACGCCGTTCAGGCTACGCAGCGGCCAGGGCCCGGGATACCGGCCGAAAGTACCGCGCGTCTGGCGCGAACCGTACTTTCGGCCGGTGCGGACGCACGGTCGCCACCAGCACCGTTGACCGCATGCTTCTTCAATCGACCACCCAGGAGGGGCCGGCATGACCGCCGTCTTGCAGGCCCGGGAACTGGGCAGGAAATACCGGCGGCGCTGGGCGCTGTCGCAGTGCACCCTTGACATCCCGGCCGGACGGGTCGTCGGCCTGGTCGGCCCCAACGGCGCGGGGAAGACCACCCTGCTGAGCCTGGCCGCCGGCCTGCTGACACCAACGGCGGGCACGATCGAGGTATGCGGCGGGCGGCCCGGCGCCAGCCGGGCGCAGCTGGCGAAGGTCGGCTTCGTCGCCCAGAACACCCCGACTTACGCCGGGCTGACCGTCGCCGACCACCTCAAGCTCGGCGCCCGGCTCAGCCCGAGCTGGGACGCACGGGTGGCACAAGAGCGGATCCAACGCCTCGGCCTGCGCCCCGACCAGCAGACCGGGAGCCTGTCCGGCGGCCAGCGCGCTCAGCTGGCCCTGACCCTCGCCATCGCCAAGCGGCCTGAGCTGCTCATCCTCGACGAGCCGGTCGCCGCCCTCGACCCGCTCGCTAGGCGGGACTTCCTGCAGGACCTCAGCGACGCCACAGCCGAACAGGAACTCAGCGTCGTGCACTCCTCCCACCTGGTCTCCGACGTGGAACGGGTCTGCGACTACCTCATCATCCTCGTCGCCTCCCGCGTACGGCTGGCCGGTGATGTCCGCGAACTTCTGGCCACCCACCGCCTGCTCACCACGCCCCGCCTGGACCCCGCCACCCTCCCCGCCGGGCTGCACGTCATCTCGGCTCACCACACCGACCGGCAGACCACCATGCTCGTCCGTTCCAACTCCGGGGTGTACGACCCCGCCTGGACCACCAGCCCGGTAGGTCTGGAAGACCTCGTCCTGGCCTACATGAGCCAGTCCGTTCCCGTACCGGAGGCTCACCGATGATCTGGCTGACCTGGCGTCAGTTCCGTACGCAGGCAGCGGTGGTCTTCGGCGCCATCGTCGTCATCCTCGCCGCCCTCGCGGCCACCGGCCCGCACCTGGCCCAGGTGTACCAGAGCCGCGGTAACCGATTCCTCGACGGCGTCGGTGGCCTCGACACCGACCTTTACCTCATCTCCGCCCTGGCACTGCTGGCCCTGCCCGCCCTCGTCGGCATGTTCTGGGGCGCCCCGCTCGTCACCCGGGAGCTGGACGCCGGAACCCATCGGCTGGCCTGGACCCTGACCACCCGCACCCGCTGGCTGGTCGCCAAGCTCGGCCTCATCGGCCTGGCTGCCATGGCCGCCGCCGGACTGCTCGGCCTCGCGGTGACCTGGTGGGCCGGTCCGATCGACAAGGCCATCGCCGCCAAGAACGGCGCCCCCGGGCCCGGGTTCCTCCTCTTCCCAAGGCTGGCCCCCGAGGTGTTCGACTCCCGCGGCATCGTTCCCATCGGTTACGCCGCGTTCTTCTTCGTTCTCGGAGTCACGGCCGGGATCGTCGTACGCCGCACCCTGCCGGCCATGGCGATCCTCGGCGTCCTGTTCGCCGTCACCCAGATCACCATGTCCATGGCGGTCCGGCCGCACCTCACCGCCCCCGACCGCGTCACCACGACGATCTCGAACCACAACATGCTGAACATCAACATGTTCAACCACGTGACGGTGACCATCGACGAGCCCGGCGCCTGGCTCGCCTCTCAGCAGACCATCGACGCGGCCGGCCGCCCGGCCGCCGTGCCCTCCTGGCTCGTGAACTGTGCTGCCCGGTCGCCGCAGGAACGCCAGGCGTGCTTCACCAAGCTCGCCGACCTGGGCTACCGACAGCAGGTGACCTACCATCCCGCCAGTAGCTTCTGGGCCACCCAGCTGCGCGAAACGGTCATCTACCTCGGCCTCGCCCTGGCGCTGGCCGGGCTCTGCACCTGGTGGGTCCGCCGCCGCCTGTCCCGATGAGACCTTCGGCCCCGATCACGACTTTCCCGGGCCGCGAGTGGCGCATGCCCACCGTGACACGGCGCCGAGCTCGCGCCTCCACGCGATAAAGAAAGGACGACACGAGATGCGGCGCAACCGCGCATCGACCGACGACCATTCCGATCATCCACGCCGCTCCGCCAGGCCTCGCGCGGCCGGCACGCGATTTCCGCGGCCGGCCACCGCGATATGGGCGGCCGGCCTGCTCGCCGCCGTTTCCCTATCCGTCGCGACATCACAGTCAGGCGATGCGGCAACGCCGGCCGCGGCCTCGACACCGATCGCACCGCCGGTTCCAAAGCTGGACTGGAAGACCTGTGACGAGGATTTCCAATGCGCGACGGCTCAGGTCCCTCTGGACTACCGGGACCCGTACGGCAAAACGATCAATATTGCCGTTGAGCGACACCAGGCGACTGACACCACGCACCGCATCGGCTCACTGTTCGTCAACGGCGGTGGCCCCAGCGAGCAGCTCGCGAACTTCACAGCCGGCTACAAGCAGCTTCCCTCAGCCTGGCGAGCCCAGTACGACATCGTCGGGTTCGACCCTCGAGGGTTCGGCTCCAGCACCGCTTTGCGGTGCTTCCCGACCGCCGAGGTGGAAGACGAGTTCCTGTCCGGCGCGCCGATCGGGTTCCCCGACGGCGCGAAGGAGACATCGGCCTGGATTCGTACGTGGGCCGGCTTCGACGGGCGATGCGCCAAGCTCAACGGCAGCCTGCTCGAACACCTCAGCACGGCCGACGTGGCCCGGGACATGGACCTGCTGCGCCAGGCCGTCGGCGACCGAACGCTGAACTACATGGGCCTCTCGTACGGCACTGTGCTTGGCGCCACCTACGCCAACCAGTTCCCCGCCACTGTCGGGCGCATGGCCCTGGACGGCGATGTGGACCCGGTCGCCTGGACCAACGGGAACGGCGGGCTGCCGAGCTTCCTGCGCCTGGGCAACGACCAGGCGTCCGCCGCGGTCCTGAAAGGCTTCCTCGACCTGTGCGGCAAGGCGTCCACGGCCGCCTGCGCGTTCTCCGCAGGCACACCGGCCGCGACACGCGCCAAGTACGACACGCTGCTGCGGCGGCTGCGCCGGCATCCGGTGACCATGGGCACCCCGCCGGACACGCAAAGCTGCGGTTACGCCTGCGGGGTCCTCAGCATTCCCTTGGGCAGCGTTTCCACATGGCAGACGGGAGCCGACCTGCTGCAGCAAATGTGGGTGAAATCGCACGGCGGCGCGACCGCTTCGGCGTCGGCTGTCCCGAAGCCGAAGGCCCCGCCGACAAGATCCGCCGAGTCCACCACCACGTCCCCGGCCCCATACACCGGTCACGAGCAGTACTTGGCCACGGTGTGCTCCGATAGCCCGAACCCGCGTGACCCGCGCGCCTACTCGGCCGCCGCGCGGCTGGCCTACGCCAGTGGATACACCGATGGCTGTCGGACGCCGCCGACGTCACCGGGCTGGAGGCTCGTCACCTTAAGCCATTGCTCGACCGGCTCATCAACACAATTCGGAGCGTCGTCGGAACCGACGTGAACCTTGAGTTTGCATGGTGGACCGTCGTCTGGTGCGTCCGCGGCTTCGTCGTAGGCGGTGTGCTCGACCCGAGCGGCCGGCTCGAGGGGGCTCGCAACACCGTGTTCCTCCGGCGGTTCCGTGCGCACCTGCACCACATCGTGGACGACATGTTCCACCGATGACGACAGGCTCTGTCCATTTCCGCACGGCCGGAGCCGTACTGCCATGCGGCCGGCTGCTGCCGGGCGGTTACGAAGGCGGCAAGGCCGTGTGAGAAATTGTGAGACGACCGGCCCTAGAAACGCTTCAGGGCCCCGTCTCATCGAAGAGAACTAGGGCCCTGACCTGCTAAGACTCTGGCGCAGCCGGAGGGATTCGAACCCCCAACCTCTTGATCCGTAGGAGAATCACGACCGTCCAGGGCCGTCCATCGCAGTCCCGGGTGCCACGTTACGGGCGGTTCAGACTGGCGCACCGTCCACGCTCGTCCAGGGTTGTCCAGGGCCGGTGTTAGCAACGCGTTAGCAAGATCCACGTGGTTGATGGCCTCGGTCGGTTTCGCCTCGTGCCCATTGTCACCTTGGCCTGTTTCCAACACGAGGCACAGTCCTCGCCAGGCACCGATGCCGACCCGCCAAGATGATCGAGCCCATGATCTGGACCGTTCCACCTCGAGACAACAGGTAACAATTTTGAAACATATGTACCTTACCGTCCGATTGGCAACAAATCCTCTGTAAGGGAGCAAGAGCATGCAAGCGGACGGAACTGAGGGCCACGCCGAACAATCGTTCGTGGACGGAGTGGCCCGCCGAAACTTCTTGCGGGCCACGGCGGTGCTTGGTGGGGTCGGAGCCGTCGGAGGACAGATCTTCCGCCCGGAGCCAGCCGCGGCACAGGCGCCTGGCACCGGCCCGTTGCCCATCCTGCAGCCGGGAGTCGGCCGGGTGCGCGGTGCCTACCTCAGGGCGACACCGGAGACCGTCAAATGGGGTTACCTGCCGAACCGCGCCTCGCGACCGGTGCTCAAGGTTCGGTCCGGCGATCTGGTGACCATCGACACTCTGTCTCACGAGGGAATCCTCGAAGATCAGGGGCGCGACCCAGACACCTACTTCGGCGACCATGGAGTCCCGCGCGACCAGGTGCTGGACGATGCCCGGGCGATCGCCAGGTCATCGATGAAGCACGACCTGATCAACGACGGGCCGCACGTCGTCACCGGACCGGTAGCCGTGACGGGGGCACGCCCCGGAGACGTACTCAAGGTCGAAGTACTCGAACTGCAAAAGCGCGTGCCCTACGGCGTGGTCTCCAGTCGGCATGGGCTGGGGGCATTGCCCGGTGAGTATCCGGAGAGCATCGTCCACGACCCGCAGACTGCGCCGTATCTCATCAAGAGCGACAACATCTCGGTCTTCACGCCGGTCGAGCACCGACAGGGCGACTGGCACGGTGTCCTGCCCATGCCCGGCAGCACTGTGGCGTTCCCCCTCGCCCCCTTCATGGGGCTCATGGGTGTGGCCACCGACACGGACAAGCCGATGAACTCCGTACCTCCCAACCTCGGCGGGGGCAACCTGGACATCAAGATGCTCGGGGTGGGCTCCACCCTCTACCTGCCGGTGCAGGTCCCCGATGCGCTGTTCTTCGCCGGCGATCCCCATTTCGTCCAAGGGGACGGCGAGGTGGCACTCACCGCACTTGAAGCATCTCTGCGCGGGACCTTCCGGCTCACCGTGATCAAGCCCGGCGGACCGGCACCGCGGATCGCCTTCTCCTACCCATTCGCCGAGACGGCCGGCCACTGGATCCCCTTCGGACTGTCGGACCCGAACGCCCAGCTCAACAAACACCCCAACACCTCACTCGACGAAGCCATGAAGACCGCGGTGCGCAACGCGATCAACTTCTTGCACGAGGAGACCGGGATGGCGAAGGCGGTCGCGTACGCCTACCTCTCCGCGGCGGCCGACTTCCACGTATCTCAGGTCGTGGACAGCACCAAGGGCGTCCACGCGCTGATTCGCAAGGCGGACTTCGGCCGCTGACCGATTCGCGCCGCAACCAGGATTAAGGGCGCGGCAGCGATCGCCACGAGAATAACGAAGATCGTCTACAGCCGTGCGCGTGAAGGCTACGGCCGGTTGCGGCAGATCCCCGCGAGGTCGCAACGATCACATGTTTGGCACCAGGTCTTGTAGCGGGGAAGGTCGTTCTCGCGGAGGGCGTTCCCGGCATCGTGGATCTTGGTTCTGATGCCTGAAAGCAGGCTTTCGCTGACGACCTCGCGCTTGCTGGCAGCTTTGTCGTCGAGGTTGAGAACCTCGATGAGGTCCGCACGGTCGCCGCTGAGCTCCTCGTAGCCCACGACGTAGGTGTGGAGTTGCGGAGGTCCTCGGGCACACCAGCATCGCGATGACCAAGGACGTGTACGGGCATCTGCTCGTGGACGACAAGAAGGCGGCGGCCGACTCGATGAGCCAAGCCCGGTTCGGGACCTGATCCGGCCGTGGCTCCCGGAATGGCTCCCAGGTAGCAGAAACGCCCCTCGCGATGATCTTGCGAGGGGCGTTTCTGCTGTTCAGGCGATGCGCAGCCGGAGGGATTCGAACCCCCAACCTCTTGATCCGTAGTCAAGTGCTCTATCCGTTGAGCTACGGCTGCAAAGGTCCCTCCTGGGTCAACCAGGAGCTTCCACGGGAAGGAACTCTACCAGCTCGCAGATAGGCGATTGAGCTCATAAGTCCGGCCCGACAGCTAGCAAGTGTAGCGGCAGCCCGGCCGTGGTTCGCCCGCCAGAGCAGTGACCTGGCGAGGGCGCCCCGACACACCCGGACGTCTCCGGATACGACCGGATACCGCCGGACACGACGAAAGCGACTGGGGAAGAGCCGGTCGGCCTTGGCCGGCACGGTGGGGGCGGACGGTGGGGTGACGACTCAGCGTGCCCGTCCGCGATCCAGGGAAGGCTCCAGGGATGCTCGATGCAGGCTTCAGGCAGATCCATGCTGATCCGTGCGGACCACAGGACACGGGGCCGGGAAGGTGCTGTGGTCACATGACCAGTGCCAAGCGAGTAGGGCATCCTCAGTGCCTTGACAGTGAACTTGACCGATCATGACACGCTTGACAGATTCGGCCACTCACTGTTCACCCACTAGCACGGTCCAGAGCCCTCCATTTTGGGGGACCTTGTGGTGTGACGCGTGCCACCTGGTGTATGTAAGGTGCGGCGCTAAATGTCGGGAGCAGCATGGCGAACTGGTCACCGTTTGATCCAGAGACCGACCGCAGGTTGGTAATGGGTCTCAATGAGGGCAATGAGGACACGCTTGCCACGCTTTATGACGTCTACGTTGAGCGCCTCTATGACTACTGTGTGTCGCTGACGGAGGAGCCCAAGGCTGCCGCGGACATCGTGCACGACACCTTCATCGATGCCTCCCGCCGTGCTCCGCGCATGCGCAATCGTGAGTTGCTGCGTTCGTGGCTGTACGCCGCCGCGCGCCGCCGCTGCCTGCAACGGACCCGGAACCGCGGCCGCGGGCTGCACTGGGACTGGAGCGGCGAGACGGGCACGGGGGTCGATCCCGACAGCGGGCTGCCGCTCAGCGAACTGCGGTCGGCGCTGGAAGGTGCGCTGGAACGTCTCGACTTCGGCGACCAGGAACTGCTGCTGCTGGCGCTACGCCACGACGTGACCGGCGAGGATCTCGCGGCGGTTATGGGGGTTCCCGCGCGGCGGGCGAACTCCCAGGCGGCGCGGGCCTGGTCCCTGGCGGACTCCGCGGTCACCACCGAGGTCCTCTCCCAGTGCCCGCGGCGTGCGGCGGCCAAGGAGTCCGCTCTGGGGACGGAGCGCCTCGAGTGGGCGCCGGACCACCTGGCGGCGCATGCGGCGATGTGTCCGGACTGCTTGCTGCGCACGGAGGTGTCCGTGGCCGCGCTGCTCAGGGTGCCGCCCGCTCCCGTGGTGCCGGCCGCGCTGCGGCATCGCGTGATGCACACCGGGACGGATTCTGAGCTGGCCGGCTACCGGGCCGACATCGCCGCCCGGGGCGGTCACCTGAATTCCGACGGCATGCCCCGGCAGCCCGATGTGCCCTCTCCCATCGCGCGTAGGTGGATCTTCACCGCGGGTGGGGTGGCGGGGGCGCTGGCATCGGCGCTGGTGGCGGCCTTCATCATGGGGCCGTCGCTGCCGAACTCGGAGATCGAGTGGCCGTGGCAGCATTATCCCTCTATCGATGGCGGGTCGCCCTCGAAGGGCCAGCGAGTCCGCCAGCCCGTGCGCCAGCCACCGGCTCAGGGGGAGCAGGCCGACCCGGTCGTGCCGCAGCTGGACGGCCATCCGGCGGCGACCCCTTCGACGCCCGGTGCAACGCCGGGGACGCCCCACGGCACGCCGGCACCCGTTCAGCTCGAGGTGGGTCCGACGGTGGTGACCTTGCAGCTGGGGCAGGAGGCCTATGTTGAGCTGTCGGCGCTCAATGGGCCGGTGACCTGGAGTGCGGTCACCTCGACCGGCCAGCTGGAACTCGCCGCCCAGCGGGGGACGATCGCCAAGGACCACACCTACAAACTGAAGATCACGTTGAAGCGCCTGCTCGTGCAGTTGCCGGGCCAGGCGGTGATCACCTTTACCGGTTCGGTCGGTCAGCCGCAGAATGTCGATGTGACCTGGGGGCTGTCCCTGCTCCATTCCTGAGAGCGTCAGGTCCAGGTACGCACGATCAGGACAGGGAGCTGACAGCGAGATGCTGACGGAACGCGGGCTCGAAGAGATGCTGCTCGGCGGCTCCCCTCGGTACACCCAGGAGGAGATCGCGGAGAAATCCGGGCTGTCGCTCGAGACCGGAATGATGATCTGGCGGGCGCTCGGCTTCCCGATGCCGCCCGAGGGGGCGACCGCCTTCACCGAAGGAGACGCCGCGGCGCTGCGCGACATCAAGGAGCTCCTCGACAACGAGTTCGTCGACGAGGAGATGGTGCTGCACCTGTCCCGGGCGGTCGGGCAGACGATGGGCCGGCTGGCCAGCTGGCTCGTGGACGTATGGCTGCTGCGCGTCGGCGAGCACCTGCTCCAGCCGGGCGAGGCGGTCACCGATGAGACCATCGCCAACGTCATCGAGACCACCCATGACCTGCTGCCCGGGTTCGAGCGGTTGCTGCTGCAGGGTTGGCGCCGCCAGCTCGCCGCCTCCGGGATGCGGGCCATGACGGCGACGGCCGCGGCCACCGCCGATCCGACCGCCGGCACCGCGCGGCTGGCGGTCGGCTTCGCCGACATCGTGTCCTTCACCCGGCTGAGCCGGCAGATGGACGGTGACACCCTGGCCGCGTTCGTCGAACGGTTCGAGACGGTGGCGACCGAGATCTGCGCCGACCTCGGCGGCCGCATCATCAAGACCCTGGGTGACGAGGTGCTGTTCTGCGCCGACGACCCATGCGCGGCCGCCGAGATCGCGTTGCAGATCACGGAGCGGTCCGGGCTGGACGACGGCTTCCCCCAGGTCCGGGCGGGGGTGGCCTACGGTGAGGTCATCCTGCGGCTGGGCGATGTCTTCGGCACACCGGTCAACCTCGCGGCCCGGCTGACCTCGGTGACCTACCCCGCCTCGGTGCTGGTCGACACCGCGCTGTCGGCCGCCGTGTCGGGCACGTACGAGACCGTCTCGCTGCGCCCCCGTCCCCTCCAGGGGCTGGGCAAGGTCCGCCCCTGGGTGCTGCGCCGTCGCGCCTGACACGACACGCACGACCCGTGACCGTACGGGCAGTAGATCCCCGTTCGAAAACGACTCCCCGATTCGGCGGCTGATGCCCTGCGGATACCGGGCCGGCCATCCGAACCAGCCGCTGGACACCTCGCAGCGCGACCAGCAGGATTCACTGTGCCCGGGATGACCTAGTCGTCGCTGACCAGCCAGTTGAGCAGCCAGCTCACCACGCCGACGATGATCGCGCCCCAGAACGCGGACGTGAAGCCGTCCACGTAGAAGGGCAGCTTCAGCTTGTCGGCGACGCGACTGGTCAGCTCGAGCAGCAGGGCGTTCACCACTAGGGCGAACAGGCCCAGGGTGAGGATGTAGAAAACGCACCCGAACGTCTTGATGATCGGCTTTAGGAAGGCGTTGATCAGGCCGAAGATGACGGCCACGCCGAGCAGCGTAACGATCTTCTTCGCCGTGTCGGGGGACGGTTCGCTTGGCGAGCTCAGCTTGATGCCGTCCAGGAACCAGGTGGCGGCCCCGAGCGCCAGTGCGGTGATGAGCACTCTTATCAGGATCTTCACGGCACGATGGTGACACGTCTCCCGGGTGGTCCGCCTCATCCTGTGCGGCGATGTTTCCAGGCCGCACTCGGTGCACAGGGCTACCAGACGCCACTACTGCTCAGGAACCTACCATTGAGTAAGTAATTGGGATTGGATCTACTGTCCAGTATTCGGACTGTGATAAGGGCAGTGTGATTCGTCACCGCTGTGATTTGCGGGTTGTTCCGCAGGTCGGGTTACAGTGTGGGAGCGCAATTCTGGAGGATCGCCTTGCTGAACACGTTCATGGTGCGGGTGGTCGCCCCGATCCTGCGACTGCTGCTTCACCCACGGGTCGAAGGACTGAGGAACGTGCCGCCCAGCGGCCCACTCATCGTGGCCAGCAACCACCTGTCGTTCATCGACAGCTTCATCATCCCGCTGGCCCTGCTGCCCCGTGAGGTCACCTTCATCGCCAAGGCCGAGTACTTCGACCGGCCGGGCCTGAAGGGAGCCTTCTCCCGCTGGTTCATGACCTCGCTCGGGCATGTGTCGGTCGAGCGCGGCACCCAGCGGGCCGCGATGGGCGCGCTGGACCAGGCGATCGGGATTCTCGACGCCGGGAAGGCCTTCGCGATCTACCCCGAGGGCACCCGCTCCCAGGACGGCAGGCTATACCGCGGCCGGACCGGGGTGGGCGCGCTGGTGCTCGGCTCCGGCGCCCGGGTGCTGCCGGTCGGGGTAGTCGGCACCGACCGGATGCAGCCGGTGGGCAAGTCGCTGCCCACGCCGTTCGCCCGGGTGATCGTGCGGATCGGCCAGCCCCTGGAGTTCGGGCAGTACGAGAACGATCCGCCGGCGCGGGCTCGCCGGGCCATCACCGATGAGGTCATCCAGGCCATCCAGAAACTCTCCGGCCAGGAGTACACCGGTGTCTACAACGACCGGGGCCCGGCCTCCTGAGACCGTGGACGGACAACGGCCGCGAGACCACGTCTGAGACGTGCTCTCGCGGCCGTCCGATTCCCGGCTGAGCGCGCAGGTCGCGGCGCCTGAGTGAGGGCTACTCGTCCTTGACGGGCACGCCCTGCTTGCCGGCCTTCTGCCGTACGCCTTCCATGACGCCGGACGCGCCAGAGATCAAGGCCGGGTCCACGTTGCCCGACTTGAGCTTGCTGGTCAGCGCCGACAACTGCGTCCAGAGTGCGTCGAGCGGGGCCTTGAGGGTCTTGCACAGGGTCGGATCATCGTTGACCAGCCGCCGGGCCGCGTTCAGCCGGTTGATGGCGAAGGCGCCCGCCGCGGCCGCCTTGATCAGGGCCTTGGTCCGGCCTGCGGCGTTCGGTTTGAACGTGCCGGCCTTGTAGGGCTTGAGGATGTAGCGGTTGAAGGAACCGAAGGCCAGGCCGAGGTCGGCGACGAACCGGGTCTTGGCGAACTTCTTGGTGGCGGCGGTCGGGCAGCTCGTCGCGGCCATGGGCGACATCGCACTTGCCGACGCGGATACGGAGACCCTCGTATCGATCCTGGCGGCGTCGTTGGCGCCCCCGCAGGCGGTCAGTGCCAGGAGTAGGACAGGAATGACCAATGCTTTTCGGAACATCTGTTTTCCCCCGAAATGTTTTTCCGCGAAAACGCTGCCTCCTCTTGTACCCGGTATCGCAGCGATCAATGGTGAGGCACTCCGGAATGGGTGACACCGGACGGTAAGGTCACTGCATGACTCGTCGGGCCGCAATGACCATCGCGCTGATGGCGGTCATGGCCTCCGCCTGTGCCGCCTGTGCCGGCTCGCCGGCGCGACCCGTACAAAATCCCGGCCACACGGTGGCGGTGGGGCAGGGCTACACCTCGGATCAGCTCCGGCAGGCCCTGCTCACCGATCTGTCCGGCTACCGCCGGGCGGGCGAGCCGGACTCCGGGGAGTACGGCTCGCTCAAGGCGATCCAGAACTTCAACCAGCTGCAGGGCCAGGTGAAGCTCGACAAGCCGCAGTGCGGCACCGCGTCGCGCGCCTTCGGATCTTCGACGGAGGCCCAGAACGCGCCCGCGGCGATCACCACGTTCACCAAGGACGACGGGCAGACCGTCACCGAGACCCTGCTGACTATCTCCGCGGCCACGGCGGACCGGCAGGTCAAGCTGCGGGTGCCGGCCGGCTGCCGGACGTTCCGGGCGCTGGTCGGCGACCAGTGGTCCACCCATCAGATCGTCGAGGCCACCCAGACCCAGCTCGGCGGCGGCTCGCGCACGGTGGGGGTGGCCACCACCAGCGGAAGCTCGCACGTGAAGACCTGGTACGTCGTGCTGCGCTCGCGCGGTTACCTGGCCAGCATCACCATGTACGGCGTCAACGTCACCCAGGTCGACGCCGAGGAGGCCGCCCGCGAGGCCTACGCGCAGGCCGAGCGGATCCTGCCCTAGCGCCGGTCTGCCCACCCCGTCGATCCGCGTGACGAGATCGCGGTGGGGGCGATCGTGGTGATAATCGAATATCACCCATAGAAGTAACTCGAAACGGCGGGCGGGCCCGGCGCGTACTCGCCCGGGCCCCCCTGCGGTTTGTGGCCGTACGAGGCGGCCAGGGCGGATAACGTTCAACACATGTCAGTTCCCCGGGTCGCCGTCACCGTCGACCTCGTCGTGCTGACCGTCCGGGAGCAGCGGCTGTCGGCCC
>JAOPYK010000264.1 GCA_025964695.1 Streptosporangiaceae bacterium
TCATCCGTGGGCGGGGCCTTTGGGTTGTGCGGGTAGTTCGAACCAGACGACCTTGCCTTCGGGTGCGGTGTTGCTGCCCCAGGAGCAGGACAGCCGGTCGACCAGATACAGTCCACGGCCGCCTTCATCGTCGTGGTGGTGGGCAGGGGACAGGTGGGGCAGGGCGGGATTGGCGTCGCTGACCTCGCAGCGCAGTGTGGCGCCTTTTAGGCAGAGGGTGAGGATCGGTGTGCCCCAGGCGTGGTGCAGTGCGTTGGTGAGGAGTTCGCTGGCGAGCAGTTCGGCGACATCGCTGTGCTCGGCCAGTCCCCAGCCGGCCAACTGGGTGCGGATCAGATGGCGCGCCTGGGGCACCGAAGAGCGGTCGTGCAGGAGCGGCCAGACGGCCCGGCGGGCGCAGGGTGCGTCGAGGGTGGTGGTGGGCCGTCTCATGCCGCCCGCCCATACAGATCGCGGGCGCTCGGGATGCTGCGCCGGTCGGGCAGCAGCTCGCCGAGGTCATCGAAGATCACCACACCGTTGCACAGCAACTCCCATCCCTGTTCCGGGTGGAAGGCCACGACGCAGGCGGCCTGGTGGTCAGGGGCGTCCGCGGGCGGACATGGAGGCTGGTGCTGACACATGACTCTCACCTTCGATCCTTGTCGACTGTGACGGAGTCCTTATCGGGCTTATGTCGTCAACGACGCCGTTCGCGACACCTGCCGTGCCGTGTACATCCCCTCGGTGCGGGCCGGTATCGGCGGATCAGCATCGACACTGTGAGATAGGCGGACGGGTTACACCCCCCGACCCCGTCTCGACCTTCGACCTCCGTCGTGTAACCCGGGTCGCTATTACTCCATGACAGCCGTTCTGCGCTGATGAACATTTTTAGTTCGGAACCGATGGCGGAATACCATGAAATGTGACCACACGCTGGCTGGTCTGGGCGCGGAGGTCCGGCGTGCGGCCGGCCACGCGCGGTAAGGGTTGCGACGCACAGTCGACCCCAGTCGGCGACATGCCGAGACTGCGCTTGCTGTCCACAGCCGCCTACCCTGACTGGGAAGCGATCTACGCCGACAACGTCGGGCGGATCTACCGGCTGATGTTCGCCAAGGTGGGCAACCGGCCGGACGCGGAGGACCTCACCTCGCAAGTCTTCCTCGCAGCTCTCGGCCCGCTGCGCAGTTCCTCGAGCATCGGCGAGGTCCGCGCCTACCTGCTCGCCGTCGCCCGCACGGTCCTCGCGGCGCACTGGCGTAGCACACTGGGACACCAGGTCACCGAGATAGATCTGGAACAGACCGACCTGGAAGACTTCATTGCCCCGGCCGATCCCCGGCCGTCCGGCGACCTTCAGGAACGCACTGCCCGGATCCTGTCCGGGCTGCCCGAGCGGCATCGCAGGATCTTGACGTTACGTTTCCTCCAGGGTTGCTCGATACGGGAGGCCGCCGCCGAACTCGGGGTCTCCGTCGCCAACGCCAAGGTTCTCCAGCACCGCGCCCTGCGTCAGGCCGCGCGCCTGGATGAGAAAGGGGAAACGTCATGAGGCGAGCAGTGGACCGCTACGTGGACCGCCTGCTGCGTCGGCGCCGTCCCAAGGGCTTCGCCCCCACCCAGGACGACCTGGCCGTGGCACGCACCGCGATCACTCTGCTCGCTGAAAGCCCAGACGCTGCCGGGCCACGCCAACAGTTCGTCGATGACCTGCACCGCCGCATCGCCGCGCAATCCACCCCCGCGCAGCAGCCCGCCGCGGCCCCGCCCCGGACCCAGTGGGCGCCGGGTCGCCGGCGGGTGCTGCAAGCCACCACATTGGCTGCGGTGGCCGCGGTCGCAGGCGCCACCGCCGACCATCTGCTCACCGGTGACCGAACCCAGACGCCGACAAACGCCCAGACGGAAATCTCGCCCACCACCGGCGCGTGGCAAACCGTCGCCGTCAGCGCCGACCTCCCCGAGGGCGGCATCCATCCCTTCGATCTAGGGCCGGTCACCGGATTCCTGCGCCGGAACGCAGGCCGCGTCCAGGCGGTCTCCGGAATCTGCACCCACCAGGGATGCCGGCTCGCCCTCACACCACCACGAGACACCCTGGCCTGCCCCTGCCACGGCGCGACCTTCACCCTCGCCGGGCAGCCACTCACCCACCCTCGCACCAGCCAGGCACTGCCACCGCTGCCCCGCCTACCCGTACGCGAATACCAAGGCCACATCCAGATCTTCGCGCCCCGGCCTCCCGCAACGGCCTGACAACCGGGAGCGTCACGCAAAGGCCGACCTTGGCAGATTCTGGGCACCGTAGATCAGCAGATGGTCCAGGCACTCACGACGTAGCGTTCCGGCACGCGCCCCCGCGACCTTTGCGCACACGCGAACCATCGCACTTTACGGTCTGACCTTTTATATGGAAGACTGGCCGCAGGGTTCCGACGCGAAGGGCGCTTGCGTGACCACACGAGGCATCACGATTCTGGCCGGTGGGCTCAAGGAGACACAGGAGATCACGCGGCGGGCCGAGGAGGCCGGGTTCGACGCAGCCTGGTCCGGCGAGTTCCTGAACCGGTCCGCAATCGTGTCGGTGGCGGCGATGGCCGCGGCGACCCAGCGCATCGGCGTCGGGACAGCGATCGCCTACGCCGTGGGCCGCTCTCCCCTGGTACTCGCCAACGATGCGCGGTTCCTGGACGAGATGAGCGACGGACGCCTGACGCTGGGGCTCGGCACCGGGACCCGAAGGATGATGGAGGGCTGGCACGGGATGAAGGACCCTGACGGCCCGGCCACCCGCATGGAGGAGCTGATACCCCTGCTCCGGCGGTTGTGGCGGCTGCATGAGGGACCGGTCAAGCACGAAGGCCGATTCTATTCCGTCGGCATCAGCCCCACCGCCGACATTCAGCCACCGCTGAGGGCCGAGATCCCGATCTACACCGCCGGCGTGAACTCCCGGATGATCGAGGTGGCCGGCCGAGTCGCCGACGGGCTCATCTGCCACCCGACGATCACCGACCGGTACCTCAACGAAGTCGCCCGTCCGGCGATCGCCCGCGGCGCCGATAAGACCGGACGTTCCCTGGACGACGTCAAGCTCAAGGGCGTGGTGATCTGCGCGATCTCTGATGATACAGCGGCCGCGCGACGCGAAGCCGCCGCACAGATCGCCTTCTACGTCGCCCCCAGGGCCTACGGCCCGGTGATGGAGGCGTCGGGTTTCGGTGCCGAGGCTGCCGCGATCCAGGCGGCCTTCCGGAAGGGTGACCACCAGGCGATGGTCGATGCCGTCTCCGACAAGATGCTCGACGAGATGGCGGTTGCCGGTTCGGTCGATGAGGTTCGCGACGCGCTACCCGCACTCGAGAAACGGTACGACCACGCCGCCCTGTACTCGCCGAGCTTCACCCTGTCTCCCGAACGCGTCGCGGAGAACACACAGGCGATCATCGAGACCTTCGCCCGCTGACCGCGAGCAACGAGATCCCGGGCACCGCGACCATCTCGACCCTGGCACTGCTGAACAGCGCCAGGACGACCTCAACGGAGTTGCCGCGCCGGAGCGGTATGCGTGTCATGGCTCATTTGCCTCATCCACAGATTCGGCCCCGTCAGCCCAGTGGCGAGCTGAGAATTCGCAGGCGAGCGCCAGGAAGGCTGCCCACGGCCTCATGTCGTCCTCGCCACCGGCATCAGATCGCGGCGGAGTTGATAACGATCGTTCACAGTCGTACAGTCTGGTCAATGGTCAGGCCGAATCGCCCGTCCGGGGTCATAGGGCGGACGACGAGGTCGTCAGCCACCGTCAAGAAAGGACCACGAGGTCAATGGACGACTTCACCGATGTGACGTACGAGGTCGAGAACGGTCTCGCCTGGATCACCATCAACCGCCCTGAGCGCTACAACGCGTTCCGCGCCCGCACCGTCGATGAACTGGTGCTCAGCTTCAAGAAGGCGTGGGGCAGCGACGAGGTCGGTGCCATCGCGCTGACCGGCGCCGGCGACAAGGCCTTCTGCACCGGCGGCGACCAGAAGCAGCGCATGGAGACCGGCGACTACG
>JAOPYK010000267.1 GCA_025964695.1 Streptosporangiaceae bacterium
TCTGGCTCTTGATCTCTCCAGTGGAGTTGTTGATGAACTCCGCGGTCACGAACATCGGCGCGGAGTAGGTCATGTCCTTGTCCTTGCACTCCTCGACGGAGTACTTGGGCGGCTCGAACCGGTGATCGCGGAACGAGAGGGACATGGTCCCGGAGAAGTCCTCGATGGGACTGATCTCCTCGAAGATCTCCTCGAGACCCGACTGGGTCGGGACGCTCTTGCTACCGGCTTCCTGGGCCGCCTCGACCCGGGACTTCCACCTCTCATTGCCCAGCAGCCAGTCAAAGGACTCGGTCTGCAGCGCGAGGAGGTCCGGGACTTCGAGCGGCTCCTTGATGCGCGCGAAAGATACGCGGTTCGGACCGGTTGCGGGTTTCGAGGCGTTGCGCGAGGCTGCCAAGAGTGGTCCTTCCGAGGGCTCGCGGCGGGCTGACGACGCGCAGACCAGACCTTCCATGGCAAGGCCGTGAGCAGGGAGCTCAGAGGTGGCACTCGCGTGTGGAAAGTCAGAAGGCAGCGCAAAGGGGCAGTGTAGCCGAGTGGCACACTGCACGCAACTCTAGCCCCGCAGTCTGCATCACAGTTGCCTCGTAGGATTGCTCGTCAGCGCCGCTCAGTCAAGGGCTGACGTGGACATTTCGTCCACCGATCAGCAGTGAGTAACGCCACAGTTTAGAGACCTGGATCACACGGTACCGGTCTTGGCCACCCAAAAAGGGGCCTAAAGGATCATGCGGCCGACCCCGCAGGGGCCGACCGCATGAGCGTTCGAATTCAGGTTCCGGCTACGTCCGGTCAGAGTGCCTCGAGCTTGGACACCAGCCAGCGGCCCTTCACCTTGTCGACCGTGAGACGCAGCCGGTACTGGTCCGTCCCACGGGCCTGGTTCAACTTGCTGGTCTCCTGGTTGAGGAAGATCACCGCGACCATCTGACCGGCGCCGAGCTGCTCGATCCCAGCCTTGAGCACGGTTCCGACCACCACGGTCTGCTGCTGCTGGGCCGTCTGGCGCACCTGGTTCATCGTGCTCAGGTACTGCTGCCGGAACGTACCCGTGGTGGTGTCGGCAGTGGTCTTGATGTTGGAATCGAGGGTCCGGTAGTCGTAGGAGGAGAAGTCCTGAGCGGCGCTGGTGGCGGCGTTGAGACCGTCCTGGGCCGCGCTCTCCTTGGCGTTCAGGTCGTTCTTCCAGGACCACAGGAGGACGACCGTGGCGGCCAGCGCGATCGTGACCACCGACAGCACGGCGACCACCAGAACCGCACCCCGCGGGGAGCCGACCTGCTCCTCATCGACCTCGGCCGGTTCGGTCCTGGCGACCTTGACGACCCTGGCCGGCCTCGACCTGATCTTCTTGACGGGACCTTCGGCCGCCTCGTCGGCCAAGTCCTCGTCGGCCAGATCTTCCTCGGTGAGATCTTCGTCGACCGGCTCTTCGTCAGCCAGGTCTTCGTCAGCCAGGTCTTCGTCAGCCACCGCCTCGGACTCGGTGTCCGCGGCCTCAGTGTCGACAGCCTCAGTGTCGACGGCCTCGCTCTCGGCCTCGGTGGCCGTGGTCTTTGCATCAGTGGCGGCCTCTTTGGCCGCCTTGTCGCGCTTGCGACGACCCAGCATCGTCATGGGACCAGCACCACCTTCGACACGAGCCAGCGACCGCCGACCCGCGTGAGCTCCATCGAGTATCGGTAATTGCGCTGAACGCCTTTCGGCACCTGCGGGGTGACCACCAGCGCCGAGACGGAAACGATGCTCTCAGCCGAGTCGGAGTCGAAGTTCACGACCCCGGCGTGGACCGTCTGCACCGTCTGCACGGCCTGGCCCTTGGTCATGACGTCCAGGAACTGCTTGGAGACCGTGCTGCCCCACTGGTCCTTGAACTCACCGGTGGCACCGCTGAGAATGCGGTCCGAGGCCTGCTGCGCCTGCCTGTAGTCGACGTTGACGAGGTTGACCGCCTCCTGACGGGCGGCGCGTTCGAGCTGGGTACGGCGGTCCACGGTCTTCTGGGCGCTACCGACCCCCAGCCCGAGCACGATCGCCGTCGCCGAGAGGCCGACGACCAGCACCGCCAGCACGGCGGCGGCGATCCAGATCCCCCGCCCGGCCCGGGCAGGTACGGTCTCGGACTCGTCTGACGTCACTTCGTCAGCGGTCCTAGCAAGAGCCACTTCCACGAGGCATCCCCCAATAGGCGCTGTTGTCCTCCGGTCGCCCCGACGACGTACCGCTTACCGTCCGGCCCGACATATGCGCCGGTCACGGGATCGTAGCCGGTCATATAGACCGAATTGGTCGAAGCCGCCTGGTACGGAAGGATCTTGGAGTCTGTTTGCTTGCTCTGGCCGCCCGCCTGGCTCCCCCCGGACGACGAACCGTATGCTCCGCCAGGGGGCGCACCGGCGGCGTCCATGGCCCCGGCGGGGAGTGCCGGGCCCGGCTTGGGCGGAGGAGCGTTGCGAGAACCCCGGACGTCCAGATTCGAGCTCTTCGGCAGGGTACAGCCGAGATTGAGATTGGCGGGCGGATTGCTGGTCACCTGTGGATACCGGACCCGGGCCTTCTCGTAGCCCTTGGTGCACGGCGGCGGTGCGTCGAAGTTCAGGACCAGGCCGAAGTGCTCGGTGCCGTCTCCGGGGGTGACCGTGAAGGCGCCGCCCAGGGTCGCCGGGTAGAGGATCAGCAGCGACCGCAGACCGTCGATCCGCTGGGCGATCACCTGCCCGGTCGCGGTCAGGTTCGACAGCAGCACCGGCAGGGTCGGTCCCAGGTCATCGATCAGCTTGCTCACCTGGATCACGGTCGGCCCGGTGGCGCTGATCGCCGAACGGATGCTCGGGTCGTCCTTGCGGATCTCCTGGGTCAGGACGGAGAGGTTACGGGCGAAGTTCTTGATCGCCGCGCCCTTGTCCCGCTGGGTGGCCAGCACGGTCTTGCTGTTGTCCAGCAGCTGTGACGTGGAGTCGTAGTGGTCGCTGGCCTCTTTGACCAGCTTGCCGCCGGAGTCGAGGATCGTCTGCAGGTCGGCGGCCGAGCCGGCGAACGCCTTGTTCAGCTCGTCCACGATGGTGCCCAGGTCCTTGGGGTTGACCGAGGTCACGAGCTTGTCGATGTTCTTGAGCAGCTCGGAGGTCTGGACCGGGACCCGGGTGTCCTTGATCGTGTAGGCGGGGCCGCTGTCGAGGTACGGACCCTTGTCCGTGCGCGGCTGAAGGTCGATGTACTGCTCACCGACCGCCGAGCGGTTGGCCACCACCGCAATGGTGTCGCGGGAGATGTGCCGCCCGCGGTCGAGCTTCAGCTCGATCCGCACGCCGTTCTTGGTGAGCCTGATCGGCCCGACCCTGCCCACCCGTACGCCGCGGTAGGTCACCTCGGAGTTGCTGAACGCGCCACCCGAGTCGGCCAGCTCCACGTACGCGGTGTACCGGGTGTTGAACAGCCCCGAGCCGAAGCCGAGGTAGTGGACGAGCGTGTAGCCGACCCCCAGCACGGTGATCAACGCGAAGGCGATCAGCTGGATCTTGACGCCACTCTTGATGATCATGACAGCCCTCCCGTGATCAGCGTCTGCACACCCGGTTCGGCACTGCCCAACGGCGGGAGCGCCCCGCCCGTGGTACCGGTGCCCGTGCCACCGGACGACCCGCCGGACAGCCCGCCGGGCGAGGTGAGACCGGCCGGGAGCACACCCAGCGGCGACTGCGGAATGGTGATCTGCGGCGGCTTGAGCTGTGCCCGCAGCTGGTCACTCTGCTTGGCGAGCTGCCCGTCGAGGGCGGTGCCGCCCAGCAGGTTGTGCGCCAGGTTCTTCAGATCGAGGTCGATCGTCATGTGGATGTTGGCGTAGTCGCCGACCTGGGCGTTCGTGTAGGTCGGCGGGAAGGGGTAGGAGAGCAGCAGCTCCAGCCCCTTGGGCAGGTTCGAGCCCGTCCTGTTCAGGTTGATCAGGAGCGGTTCCAGCGACTTGAGGTTGGCCAGCAGGTCGTCCCGCGACTGGTTGATCACGTTCGTGGTGACGTTGCCGAGCTTGCCGAGGCTGACCAGCATCTGCGTGAGGTCGGCCCGGTTCTGCTTGAGGATCTCGACCGCCGGCCCTGCCTTGTCGATGGTGTCGGCGATCGTCTGCTTCTCGGCCGCGAGCTTGCCCGAGAGCCGGTCGATGCTGTCGATCGCGCGGGTGATCTGGGCCTTCTGCTTGTCGAGGGTCCCCACGAAGGTGTTGACCTGGCGCAGCACGTCCTTGATGGTGTCCTCGCGCCCGTGCATGGCCGCGTTGAGCTCCTGGGTGATGGTAGACACCTGCTCGATGCCACCGCCGTTGAGCAGCAGCGACAGCGCCGACAGCACCTCTTCCACCTCGGTCGTACGGGTCGTACGGGACAACGGGATCTCGTCGCCCTGGCCGAGCGTGCCGGAGGCCGGCTCCTGGGTCGGAGCCGACAGTGCGACGTACTTCTCGCCCAGCAGGCTGGTCTGGCCGATGGTGGCGACCGCGTTGTCCGGGAGCTTCACGTCCCGCCGGAGCTTGCACACGACCTGGGCATGCCAGCCCTGCAGTTGGATCTTGGTGACCTTGCCGACCGAGACGTCGTTCACCTTGCAGGTGGACTGTGGCACCAGGTCGAGCACGTTCGCGAAGTCGACCTTCACCTCGTACGGGTTGCTGCCGGTGTCCGGACCGCCCGGCAGCGGCAGGGAGGCGATGCCACCGAACGAGCAGCCGGATACAGCGATCAGCCCGGCGAACGCCGCGGCCGCGGTCGCGGCCTTGCCCCCGGGCCGGGTGGTCAGCGCACGGCGCTTCATCGGGTACCTCCAGGGAAGAGCCCGCCGAGGGTCTTGTTCGGGTTGGTGCCGCCCTGATTGCCCGACGTCGCGGTCTTGGAATTCTTGCTCGCCGCGCCCTTGCCGGCCGTGGTCTTGGCCGCCGTGGTCTTGCCCGACGAGCTCTTGCCGTTCGGGCCGTAGGCGTCCGGGGGCGGCAGTACGGGGTCGTAAGTGGTGGTCAGCGCCGTGATCCAGGACAGATCCAGGTTCAGGTTGATGCCGGCCGCCGCTTTGTTGAGCGGCGCCAGCATGGCCTCGCACTGCTTGGGCGGAGAGCCCAGCGAGTAGGCCAGCGAACAGATCCACATGGCCGGGTTCTTGAACTGGCGCAGGTCCGCCCGGGTGCCCAGTGTCCCGCTGATCGGGTCGTAGGCGTGGGCCAGGTTGGCGATGCCGACCGGCGCCGCGCTCAGGAACTGGCCCAGCGCGTCCTTCTGCTTGACCAGCACCGACGTCACCTGCGCCAGCTGCCGCACGTTGGCGGCCAGCTGAGTCCGGTTGCCCTTGACGAACTGGGTCACGTTGCGCAGCGTCGGCCCTAGGGTCTGCAGTGCTGCGCCCAGCTCGTCCTTCTCCCCCGCCAGCTGTCCCGAGACCCCGGACAGATTGTCGGTAAAGCTGCGGACCTGCTGATCGTTGGCCGCCAGCGCCGCAGTGATCTTCCGTAGGTTCTCCACGGTCGCGGTGATGTCACCGCGATCCTCGCTCAGCGTGCTGAGCACCGTGGCGGTGTCCTTGATGGTGCCGCGGATGTCCGCGCCTTGCCCGCTGAGGTTGCTCGCGCCGACCTGGAGCAGCCGGGACAGCGCCCCGCTGGAGTTCGCGCCCTCCGGCCCGAGCGCCTTGTTGAGGCCGTTCAGGCTGCTGGTGACGTCGTCGACCTCCACCGGCACGACCGTACGGGTGACCGGCAGGGTCGTCCCCTCGGCCAGCACGCCGCCGCCCCTGTAGACGGGAGTGAGCTGGACGTAGCGGTCGGAGACCAGCGTCTGGTTGACGATCACGGCTTGGGCGTCCGCGGGGATCTTCTGCTTGGCGTCGTACTTCATCTCGACCCGGACGGAGGCGCCGGCCGGGTCAACGCTGGTCACCTGGCCGACGCTGATGCCCAGCACCCGCACGTCGGCGCCCGGGTAGAGCCCGACCGCGCTGGTGAAGTACGCCGTGAGGTGGCGTTCCTTGCCGCCGGGCCAGAGCACGACGACAGCGCCCACCAGCAGGGCGGCAATGATGAACACGACACCGCATCCGAGGATGGGCCGGCTGCGGCGTGGGGGGGAAGTGGGGGACGTCACGTCTACCTGCCTGCTCACGGGAGGGCTCACGGGAGGAACGGCAACGGGTTGGTGGACTGCTTACCCTGATTGCCGGATGGCGTCTGGCTCGTCCCTCCGGACTTCTGCGATGTCCCGCCATTCGAGGGCACCTGGCCGATGGAAGCCGGGATCGGGATCAGGTTCTGGATGTAGCTGTCGAACCAGCGGCCGGTGCCGGTCGCGTCGGTGAACTGCCTGGCGAAGGGCGCCAGCAACTGGATCGTGCGGTCGAGGTTGTCCTGGTTCTTCAGCAGGACCTTGTTCACCCGCTGCAGGTTCGCCAGCATCGGGGCGATCTGGGCCTGGTTCTCATTGATCACCGCGTTGATCTGCGCGGACAGGGCCACCGTGTTCACCAGCAGCTGATGGATCACCGCGCGCCGGGCCGAGACCGCCTGCAGGATCTTGTCCCCATCGGTGATCAGCTTGGTGAACTCCTGGTTACGGTCGGCGAGCACCTGGGTGACCCTGGTGGACCTGCCGAGCAGTTGGTGCAGTTGGTCGTCGCGCGAGGAGATCGTGGCCGACAGACGCCGCAGACCGCGCAGCGAGGCCTTGATCTCCGCCGGCGAGTTCTTGAACGTGTCCGAGAGCACGTTGAACGACTTGGCCAGCTGCGCGGTGTCGATACCACCGGCGGCCGAGTTGAACTTCTGGCTGAGCTCGTTGATCGCGGGCACCACCTCGAAGGGGGTCGAGGTGCGGGAGACCGGGATGGTCTTGCCCGGGTCCTGCCCGCTCGGGCCGCGGGGGTCGATCGACAGGTAGTGCGCGCCGAGCAGTGTCTTGATCTTGATCTCGACCCTGCTCAGATCGCCGACACGGACCCCGTCGTTGACCAGGAAGTCGACCTTCACGTGGTCGCCCTCGAGACCGAGGCCGGTCACCTTGCCGACCTTGACCCCGGCGATCCGGACCTCTTCGCCGTTCTTCAGCCCGGCCACCTCGGCGAACGCGGCGTGGTAGGTCTTACCGCCGGAGACGAACGGGATGCTCTGCAGGTTCAGCGCCAGCGCGACGACGATCACGATCGCCGCCAGCGCGACGAGTCCAAGGGGCAGCGGATTCCGCTCCCGGAAGGGAACTCTCATCTACTTGCACCTCGCGTTGTCGTTGATGATCGCGGGCGTCTGGTACGCGGGCCCACCCGGCAGCGCCACCCGGGCGTCGAGCGCGCACAGGTAGAAGTTGAACCAGGAGCCGTAGGACGAGGCATTGGCCAGCTTGTTCAGCCGCTCGGGGGCCTGACGCAGCGCCGTGTCAAGGCTTCCGCTGTTGTCGGCGAGCGTCCCGGCGACCTTGTTGAGCCCGGCGATGTCCTGCTTGACCGAAGGCCGCGCCTTGATGAGCAGGTCCGAGGTGACCCCGGTCAGGTCGTTGATGGCCCCGATCGAGTCGAAGATCGCCTGTCGGTCGCCGGCCACCCCGCTGACGAAGCTCTGCAGGTTGACGATCAAGGTGCTGACCTGCTCATGACGCTGGTCGATGGTGCCCAGCACCTGGTTGAGGTTGGTGATGACGTCACCGATGACCTTGTCCCGGTCGGCGAGCGTGTTGGTCAGGGAGGCCACGTGCGCCAGCAGTCCGTTGACCGTGCCCGCCTCGCCCTGCAGGGTCTGCACGATCTCGAAGGAGAGCTTGTTGACGTCCTCCGGGGCGACCGCCTTGAACAGCGGGCGGAAGCCGTTGAACAGGACGGTCAGGTCGAGCGCGGGCGTGGTCTGCGAGATCGGGATCGTGCCGCCCGGGGACAGTACGTCGGCCGCCGAGCCGGGGCCCTCGGACAGCGAGATGTAGCGCTGGCCGGCGAGGTTGCGGTAGCGGACCTGCGCGGTGACCGACTTGGGCAGCCCGCCGGCGAAGATGCCCTCCTTGGCCACGGTGAACGTCACCCGGGCCTTGTCGCCCTGGAAAAGGTCGATCTTCTTGACCTCGCCGACCCGCACACCGGCGACCCGGACGTCGTCACCCGTCAGCACACCGGCCACGTCAGTGAAGATCGCCTTGTAGGTCCGGGCGTCCTTGAAGCTGGTGTTGGAGATCGTGACCGCCAGCACGGCGGTGGCCAGCGAGGTCAGCACCACGAAGATCAGCAGCTTGATCCCCGCACTGGCCGTACGCGTGTTCTCACTCATTTGACCGTCACCACCCCGCCGTGCATGACCGGGCCGAAGACCAGCGCCGCGATGTCGGGGACCTGGTCGGCCGGCACCCGCAGGAGCGGTGCCACCACGTTCTTGATCATGGTTTGGTCGCTCATGTCACTACCTGGCTGGAGGAAGATCCCCGACAGCGCGCGCCCCCGGTATCCCGGGGTGGTGGCGATCGGGTCGGTGTTGGGCACGCCGCTGTTCTTGGCTCCCTTCCACCACAGGTCGTCCTGGGTGCCGTCGAGCGCCACATAGTCCGGGAACGGCACCTTGGGGTTGGGCAGCCCGTAGCAGCGGGGCAAGCGGTAGTCCTTGGTCTGGGGCAGGTCGATCTTCTTGTACGCCGGCCGCGGCTTCACGATCTCGACGGTGAGGTTCAGCATCGGGTTGCGCCCCCCGACCGCGGACTCGACCCGTGGCTTGAACTTCATCAGCCCCTGGAACACACACGGCAGTTCGGGCGAGTACGTGGCCGCCAGCTCCAGCCCGGCCCGGCTGGCGATGTTCACACCGATGATCTTGTTGGTGTTGTCCCCGACGAAACGCGTGCTCTTGTCCGAGACCGCGGTGACCGCCGGGATGAGCGACTCGATCTCGGCCTTCTTGTCGACGATCGTCTGGCTCGTGACGTTGAGATTGCGCAACGTCTGCAGCAGATCGGGCGCGGCCTGGTTGTAGATGTCGGAGACGTCGGCGAGCGCGCGGATGTCGTACATCAGCGTCGGCAACTTGGGGTTGACCTGTTTCAGCAGGTAGTCGACCTGCTCCAGGTTGCGCCCGAGCTGGTCGCCCCGGCCCTGCAACGCGGTGGCCAGGGCGTTCAACGTCGCGTTGAGCTTCTCGGGCTGCACCGCCTGCAACACCGGCAGAACGTCGTCGAGGACCTTGCCGACCTCGACCGCGGCCTGCGTTCTGTCCTGCTGGATCACCTGGCCCTCGCGGATGGCCGCGCCCGGCTGGGCGGGCGTCTCCAGGTCGACGTACTTCTCACCGAAGAGCGTCTTGGGCAGCAGCCGGGCCTGGGAGTTGGCGGGGACCAGCTTGGCCTTGTCGGAGTCGATCGCCAGCTGGATCTCGGCGCCGTTCGAGGTGGCCTTGATCCCCCGGACCTCGCCGACGATCAGCCCGCGTACCTTGACATCCGAGCGGTTGAGCAGCTGCAGCCCGGCGCGGTCGGTCTGCACCTTCACGCTGACGACGCCCTTGAACGTCTTCTGGTACAGCGCGACGGTAAGCGCCAGTGCAAGCGCCACCACCACGAGGAACGCCAGGCCGTAGAGCCTGTAACGAACCTGCTGGCGGATACCGGAGGATGCGGTCGCATGCGTCATCGTGAGGTCACCCCGCAATCCGGACAGTGGTCGAGGCGCCCCAGATGGCCATTCCGAGCAGCAGGTCGGTGATGTTGATGACCACGATGCTGGTCCGTACGGCCCGGCCGACCGCGACACCGACGCCCGCGGGGCCGCCGCTGGCGTTGTAGCCGTAGTAGCAGTGGATCAGCATGACCAGGGTGGCGAAGATCAGTACCTTGCCGAACGACCAGAGGATGTCGGTCGGCGGCAGGAACAGGTTGAAATAGTGGTCATAGGTGCCGGTCGACTGCCCGAAGAAGATCGTCACCATCAACCGGGTGGCGAAGTAGGACGCCAGCAGGCCGATGACGTACAGCGGGATGACCGCCAGCAAGCCGGCCACCATCCGGGTGGTCACCAGGAACGGCAGCGACGGAACCGCCATCACCTCGAGCGCGTCGATCTCATCGGAGATGCGCATGGCGCCCAGCTGGGCCGTGAAACCACAGCCCACTGTCGCCGACAGCGCCAGGGCCGAGATGACGGGAGCGAGCTCACGGGTGTTGAAATACGACGACACAAAACCGGTGAACGCCGCGGTGCCGATCTGGTTGAGGGCGTTGTAGCCCTGCAGACCGACCTCCGTACCGGTAAAGAAGGTCATGAATCCGACGATCGCGACGCTGCCGCCGATCACGGCCAGGCCACCCGTACCGAGGGTGACCTCGGCGAGCAGCCGCAGCACCTCGGTACGATAACGGCGCAGCACCCGGAAGGTCCACGCAAAGGTGCGCGCGTAGAACGCGAGCTGGTGGCCGAGGTCGTCCAGCACCTCCACCGGACGGCCGACGATCCTGTTCGCCACCTTGGTGACGCCGCGGGCCTCAGCCATCACATCCCCTTCTGCGGAACGAACTGGAAGTACAGCGCGCTGATCAGGAAGTTCTCCAGGAAGAGCAGCATGAAGGTGATGACCACGGTCTGGTTCACCGCGTCACCCACGCCCTTCGGACCGCCCTTGGCGTTAAGGCCCTTGTAGGCCGCCACCAGCCCGGCGGTGATACCGAAGACGAACGCCTTGATCTCTGCCTGGTAGAGGTCCGGGAGCTGCGCCACCGCGCTGAACGAGGACAGATAGGAACCGGGCGTCCCGCCCTGCAGAACGACGTTGAAGATGTAGCCACCGGAGATGCCGACGACGGAGACCAGCCCGTTGAGGAAGAGCCCGACGAAGGCACAGGCCAGCATGCGGGGCACCACGAGGCGGTGCAGGGGATTGATCCCCAGCACCTCCATCGCGTCGATCTCTTCCCTGATCTTCCGTGCGCCGAGGTCGGCGCACATGGCCGAACCGGCCGCGCCGGCGATCAGCAACGCGGTCACGATGGGGCTCGCCTCACGGACGATCGCGACCACCGCGGTGGCACCGGTGAACGACTGCGCGCCCAGCTGGCGGATGAGGTTTCCGACCTGAAGCGAAAGGATCGCGCCGAACGGAATCGCCACCAGCGCCGTGGGGACCACGGTCACACCGACGATGAACCAGGCCTGCTGAATGAATTCCCGCCACTGGAACGGGAACTTGAACATTGCGCGAAAGGTGTCAAGGCAGAGCGCGAAAAAGCGACCGGGCTCCTTCACGGTGAGGTTCACGAAACCGTCGCCGACGGGACGGAGCCGCTGTCCCATCCCGCCGTTCCTAGCCTTGATCTGCCCCCCCTCGCGCCTCGTGGGGGTGGTCATTAGCGGGAGCCTCCAGGCGGTGGGCCGCCGGCGACGGGAGCCGCCGAGGCGACGTAGCGCGGCCATTCGTCGATCCAGTTGCGCCCGACGTCATCGATGAACGAGCCGGGCGGCGGCTGGACCCCCTGCTGACGTAGCCAGTCACCGGGCGGGTGCTGGGCGGGACGGACTCGTCCGTCGCTCGGCATCAGCTGCGGCGGGATGGGCGGCAGCCCACCCGGATCATGGCCCAGCTTGGCCTCGGCCTCGAGCTCGGAGACGTCCTTTTCCTCGGACATCCCGATCGGGCCGACCTTGCGGGCATTGAGGAACTGCCGGACGACGGCCTCATCGCTGGACAGCAGCATCTCCCGCGATCCGAACATGATCAGCTCACGGCGGAACAGCAGGCCGATGTTGTCGGGGACGGTACGGGCCGTGTTGATGTCGTGGGTGACGATCAGGAACGTCGCCCCGAGCTGCGCGTTGAGGTCCACGATCAGCTGGTTGAGGTACGCGGTGCGTACCGGATCCAGACCGGAGTCGGGCTCGTCGCAGAGGATGATCTCGGGGTCGAGCACGAGGGCACGGGCCAGACCCGCGCGCTTGCGCATACCACCGGAGATCTCTCCCGGCAGCTTGCCCTCGGCCCCGAGCAGGCCGACCATCTCCATCTTCTCCATGACGATGCGCTTGATCTCGCTCTCGCCCTTCTTCGTGTGCTCACGAAGGGGGAAAGCGATGTTGTCGAACAGGCTCATGGAGCCGAAGAGCGCGCCGTCCTGGAACAGCACACCGAACAACTTGCGGGTCTCGTACAGCAGGTTCTCCGACAGATACGGAAGATCCCTGTCGCCGACCCAGATATGGCCACGCTCTGGCTTGAGAAGACCTACGAGCGTCTTGAGGAACACGGACTTACCCGTGCCCGACGGCCCTAGGAGAACGGAGATCTCCCCTGCCGGAAGGGTTAGCGATACGTCTTGCCAGATGACCTGACGTCCGAAGGCTTTCGTCAATCCTTCGACCCTGATCTCAACGCCCACGCGCAACCTTTCGTCCGGCCGGGGGTAGTTTTCCGGAACAGCGAACGGGGACCAAGCCGTAACGGAGTGCCACTAGCTCGTAACTACTGGCCAGTAGTAAGTACTGAGTTCCACTAAGGTAGCGGTAGATCCACGAAAAGGAAGAGGTAGGGCCAAGGTTCCCGCCACAAACCACCGCGTCGTGAGCGGATCGTTACTAAAGCCGCAGATGAGACTAGCGTTACAGGAGAGGCGCGACAAGGTCCTGGTCCACTTTCCGTCCTCCCAGGTGGGCCCGGAACCCTGAGCCCGGGGCCGCCGAGCCCGGAGCCGCTGAGCCCGGTGGACCG
>JAOPYK010000270.1 GCA_025964695.1 Streptosporangiaceae bacterium
GAGGATCAGAAGGCCCGCGCGCTGGACGTCGTCTCCGACGCCCGCCGCCGCCTCTACGGCATCCTCGCCGACGACGCCGCCGAGTGAAGCGGCCCCTCTCGCCCCGGCGGGCCTCCCGCCGGGGCGGGAGCCGCCGCGGGGACGCCGAAAGCGACGTCAGGGGAAGGGGATCGGGCGCGCCACCCGGTCGGGCACGTACAGCGGCTGCCAGACGTACAGCCCGAAGTCGGACCGCGTCAGGCCCGTGCGCACCGGCAGCGTGGTCTCGATCCGGATCAGATAGGACGCGCCGGCCGGCATGTACTGGTCGCCGTCCTGGCTGGTCGGTGCCCCGGAGCCGCCCAGCAAACCGATGATCTTCTGCTCATTGGTGAGCGTGCAGGTGTCGGCGGGCGCCCCGGCCTGCGGCATGCACCGCGGCCGCAGCGTCTCCGCCACGAAGTCCCGCTTGACGAACAGGTCGGCGGGCCCGCTCGTGAGATCGGGCAGCAGGACGGCCCGGCCGAGCGTGTTGGTCAGCACGTAGTCGCCATAGGCGTAGGTCTGCCCGCTGGGCGCGGGCGTTCCCGTCTTCTCCAGTGGCTGGTCGGTCGTGCCGCCCCCCACCGCCGCAAGGGCGAGCGCGTTCACCTCGCCCTGGGTCGCGTTCACCTTGATCACCGGACCGGTCTGCGGCGGCTTCACCGGACCGGCCTCATCGCCCGGCTGCGGGCTCGCCGCGCCCGCAGGCCCCTTGTAGGTCTGGGAACCGGCCGAGTCCGGCCACAGGAACAGCGCGGCGGCCACCGCGCCGACCAGGATCACCGAGGCCGCCCCCAGTCCGGCGTTGCGCATCGTCGTCCGCCGCCCGGCCCGCCCGGCCCGCCGGGCCTCCCGCGCCGGTCGCCGCTCATGGCCATCGGTGGCCGCCCGGCCGATCCGTACCTGGATTCCGGTGTCGCCCGGCTGGGTCATCCCGGCGTCCCCCTGCGGGGCGCCGGTCACGACCGGGTAGGTCCCGGTGCCGGCCACGTCGGCGCCCTGGCCCGCCCTGGTGACCGGAGCGGCCGGGCGGGGAGCGACCGGGTACACGCCGGTCGCCGGCGGCCGCGGGGCCACCGGAGCGCCCTCATCGGTGCGCAGCAGGCGCATCAGGACGTACTGCGAGGACGGCCGCTCTCGCGGGTCCTTGACCAGGCACTCGAGGACGAGCTGCCGCAGCCGCCCTTCGAGGGTGCCCAGGTCGGGCTGCTCGTGCAGGATCCGGGTGATCACGGTCGGAATGGAGTCCTGGCCGAACGGCGGCCAGCCGCACGAGGCGTACACGATGGTCGCGCCCCAGGCCCAGACGTCGACGGCGGCGGTGAGATCACGGCCGGAGAGCTGTTCGGGAGCCATGTACGCGGGCGTGCCGATGACCCCGCCGGACGCCGAGGTGTCGGCGTTGAGGGCCCGGGCGATCCCGAAGTCGATGACCCGGGCGCCGTCGGAGCCGAGCAGGACATTGCTCGGCTTGAAATCCCGGTGCACCACACCGGCCTGATGGATGGCGGTGAGCGCGGTCGCCGTGGTGATCGCGAGCCGGTTGAGCACATCACCCGAGCGCGGCCCGTGAGTTTCCACCGCGCCCCGCAGCGAAGGTCCCTGAATGTACTCACTGACGATGTACGGGGCGTCCCCCTCGACGTCGGCGGCCAGGATCCGGGCCGTACAGAACGGATCCACCCTCTGCGCCGCCGCCAGTGCCTTGGCGAAGTTCGCCCTCGTGCGGGGCTCCTCACTGAGCCGGGCATGCAGCAGCTTGACCGCGACGACCTCGCCCGACGCGGACTCGCCCCGGTAGACGACCCCCTGAGCGCCCTCGCCCAGCCGGCCCGTCAGCCGGAAGTTCCCCAGGCGCTGCGGATCAGTCCGTCGCAGCGGCTCGACTTCCGACATCACGGGCTCCTCGTTCACCTCGCGTCACAACGCTCGGCCCCATTTTGGCGGAATAAGTCGCGAGGTTCGCTACAAACCCCCCTCTTCACCGATATATATGCGGAAATCAGACTGCGGATCCATGACCTGGACGCACATGAAAGGCGAAGGCCTTTCATATTTGGCTCAGGGGGCGAGTGAGTCGGCCAGGAAATTGATCAACTCGACGATCCCATCCGGGCCGTCGACGATCAGATCGGCCCGCTCGGCCACCGCGGTCACCTCGGCGGAGCCGCTACAGACCTTGACCCCCGAGATGCCCTCCGCGCGCAACGCCTCGACCGCGTCGAAGGCGGGCAGATCACCGAGATCGTCGCCCGCGAAGAGCACCGCCCCCGCGCCGCGCTCGGTCACGATGGCGCGCAGCGCGACGCCCTTGTCCATGCCGGGCGGCCGGAGTTCGAGCACGAATCGACCGGGCTCCACCACCAGCCCATGCCGTTCGGCGAGCGCGACCAGGAGACTGCGCAGCCGCTCGAGAGCGACTTCCGGCTCGGCCGCGCGCCGGGTGTGGACGGCCAGCGCGTGACCCTTGTCCTCGATGAAGACCCCGGGGGGTGCGCCCGCCGCCTCCAGGACCCGGGGCAGTTTGGCCCGCACCTCGGCCACCCCCGGTGACGGCTCAGGGGCGATGAGTTTCCCGGACTCCCAGCGTTCGAGGCCGTACTGCCCCAGCACGATGAGCCCGTCGATGCCTGCCAGACCTCCGTACTCCACCGCGACCGCGGCCGGGCGGCCGGTGATGACGACGACCGAGCCGACCAGCGGCGCCAGGCGGGCGAGCGCCGGCGCCGCCCGAGGGTGGGCCCGGGCCGCCGCGGGGTCGGCCACGATCGGCGCGAGCACACCATCGAAGTCGAAGGCGAGAAGCGCCTCGTCGGGACTCTTGAGGATTGCTGCGAGCCCTTCGGCGCCTTCAGGGGTGTGAGGGTTCATGCGACCATTGTCGGCCACTCAGGGTTGGATACCGAGTCGTCGGGCGGCGCGTTTCCGCTGCCGTTGCGACCGCATCCGGAGAAGGCGCTTGACGAGCATGGGGTCGTGCTCGAGCGCCTCGGGTCGTTCGATCAGTAGGTTGAGGAGCTGGTAGTACCGCGTCGCCGACATGTCGAACAGCTCGCGGATGGCTTGCTCCTTGGCTCCGGCGTACTTCCACCACTGCCTCTCGAAGGCGAGGATCTGGCGGTCACGTTCGGACAGGAGGTCGGTGGGGAAGGCGTCGGGGTCGTCTACTGGGCCTTCGTTATCAGGGCCGTCGCCCGAGGCGTTAGCCGCTCGCATCAGGTCCCCTCTTGTGGGTTCTAGTCCCGGTCGTCCGGGTTCGGCCGGTGTCATGCTACGCGTCCCGACCGACGACTTCCGGTGTTCTCACGGAACGCCGCACCCGGGTCCCGGCCACCCCGATACGCCTGGGGCGAGTCTCGTTCAGGGGACCTGTGGTGACTGTGCGGCAGCCGAACATTCAAGGTAAGGAACGGGTAAAGCGGGACGTAGCGCCGTGCATACGGCATGATCTCCCCATGGGTTTCACGCGCTCCGACTGGCGACTGATCGGGCTGGCCGGGATCGTCACTCTGATGGCCGGGATCACGTATTACGGCAAGCTGGGCGGCACGGTCGCGCCATTCGTGATCTCCGCCTTCGCCCTCGCGCTGCTGGCGAGCCTGGTCGGCCGCAGCGTGGAGGCGCTCGGCGACCGGCTGGGCGCCGGCGCCACCGGCGTGGTGCAGAGCGCGCTGGGCAACCTGCCCGAGCTGTTCGTCGTGCTGTTCGCCCTGAAGGCGAAGCTGTACGACGTCGCCACGGCCTCCCTGGTCGGTTCCATCTTGGCCAACCTGTTGCTCGTGCTGGGATTGGCCTTCCTGGTCGGCGGCATCAAGAACGGCCCGCAGCGGTTCCAGAAGGGCTCGGCCCGCACCATCGCCATGCTGCTGGTGCTGTCGGTCTCGGCGCTGGTGGTGCCCGCCATCACCTTTGCCCTGCACACCCCCGCCAGAGAGCATGAGCGCGCTCTGTCGATCGTGGTGTCGCTGCTGCTTCTCGGGCTGTTCGTGGCCTCGCTGCCGGCCGCTCTGAAGCGGCAGAAGGCCGCCGAGACGCCCGCCGAAGACGCCGCGAAGGCCGAAAAGCCGGGAGCCGCCGAGGAGCCGGGAGCCGCCGGGGAGCCGGCGGAGGCCAAGAAACCGGGAGCCGCCGAGGAGCCGGCGGGCCACCACGGGCCGAGCTGGCCGCTTGCGGTCGCGATCGGCATGCTGGCCGTCACCGGCATCGGAGCCGCCTTCGTCTCCGACTGGTTCGTGGGCGGCCTCACCCCGGCGATGGACGCCATGGGCATCTCCCAGGCATTCGCCGGTCTGGTGATCGTGGCCATCGCGGGCAACGCGGTGGAGAACGTCGTCGGCATCCAGCTGGCCGCCAGGAACCAGTCCGACTACGCCTTGCAAGTGATCCTTCAGAGCCCCCTGCAGATCGCGCTCGTGGTCACGCCCGCACTGGTGCTGCTGTCACCGCTGGTCGGCGCGTCCTTCACGCTGGTCCTGTCGCCTCTGCTCATCGCGGTGCTGATCCTGGCCGTGCTGGTGACCGTGGTGGTGGTGCTGGACGGCGAGTCGAACTGGCTCGAGGGCGCCACGCTGATCGTCCTGTACTGCATCATCGCCGCCGCCTTCTGGTGGGGCTGAGCCCTTCTCCGGCCGCCGGTCAATCGGCGACTTTGGCCTCTTCGAAGATCTTGCCGATGCCGTCCGGGTCCACCGGGGCCTGTGCGGCCGCGTGGGTGAACCGTTTGAGCAAGTGGGCGAACTGGACCCGTTCCTCCTCGGTCCAGTCTGCCGTGAGGTCGGCCAGGTAGGCCATCCGGAAACGATGAGCGACCTGCCTGACCCGGCGGCCCGCGTCGGTCAGCTGGAGATTGGCCCGCCGCGCGTCGAACGGTGAGGGCCGCCGGGAGACCAGACCGGCGTCGATGGCGTGTCCGACCAGACGGCTCGCGGTCGAGGGGTCGATCTCCAGCCGATCGGCGACCGCGCCGACCGTGACTTCACCCGCGTCATCGTCGGTCGCCTCGGCGCTCAGCCCGGAGACGGCGTGTACCACCATGAGGTTCGACATCTGTAGCGGCCGGGAGCCCTCGGTCTGCTCGCGGATCTTGCGCATCAGACCGGGCTTGGCCCACACCCGTCGCAGGTGAAAGACCGCCTGTCCGATGTCGGCGAGCACCGGGTCCACCGGCTCGGCCGAGACGTCGTTGGTCCCCATCAGGGGCCTCCTGTTTGATACCTGCGCAATACAGATGTACGGTGCATGTAACCGCTACATATGTACGGTACATGTAGTTTTGCGCATAAGGGAATCGATGAGTAACCAGAACCCCCCGTCGGTGACCCCCCAACCCGAGGACTCACCGGCCTTCCTGAGCCACCGGCAGACGCTGATCGTGCTCTCCGGGCTCATGCTCGGCATGCTACTGGCCGCCCTCGACCAAATGATCGTCTCCACGGCACTACCGACCATCGTCAAGGACCTGCACGGCCTGGAGCACATCTCCTGGGTCGTCACGGCGTATCTGCTCGCCTCGACGGTGGCCATGCCGCTGTACGGCAAGCTCGGCGACCAGTACGGGCGTAAGCCGATCTTCATCTTCGTGATCGTGGTCTTCCTCGTCGGGTCGGTCCTGTGCGGACTGGCCCAGTCGATGACCCAGCTGATCATTTTCCGGGGCGTCCAGGGACTGGGTGGCGGCGGACTGATGCTGAGCGCCATGTCCATCGTCGCCGACGTCGTCCCGCCCCGTGACCGGGGCCGCTACCAGGGCCTGTTCGGCGCGGTGTTCGGCCTGGCCTCGGTCGCCGGCCCGCTGGTCGGCGGCTTCTTCACCGACCATCTCACCTGGCGCTGGATTTTCTACATCAACATGCCGCTGGGTGCGGCCGCACTGCTCGTCACGATCTTCGGGCTCAAGCTGCACAAGCCCGGCGGCAAGCCGAAGATCGACTACCTCGGTGCGGCGCTGATCGCCGGTGCGGTGGCCTGCATCGTGCTGATGACCAGCTGGGGCGGCACGCAGTACGCCTGGGGCTCACCCACGATCATCGGCCTGGGCGTCGGCGGGGTGCTGCTCTTCGTGGTCTTCGCGTTCGCCGAGGTGCGGGCCCCCGAGCCGATCATCCCGCTGCGGCTGTTCCGCAACCGTACCTTCAGCGCGTCCAGCGGGGTCAGCTTCTTCGTGGGCTTCGCGATGTTCGGCTGCATGTCCTTCCTGCCGCTGTTCCTGCAGATCGTGACGGGTGCGAGCGCGAGCAACTCCGGCCTGCTGCTGCTCCCGCTCATGGGGGGTCTGCTGCTCAGCTCGATCGTGTCCGGGTCGATCATCAGCAGGATCGGCCGCTACAAGCTCTTCCCGATCCTCGGCACCGCGGTCTCCGTCGTGGGCCTCTACCTGCTCTCGACGATGGGGGTGCACACCGGCCGGCTGTCGTCCAGCCTGTACATGTTCGTCCTGGGCGGCGGGCTCGGCATGGTGATGCAGACGGTGGTGCTGGCCACCCAGAACACCATTGAGCGCCGCGACATCGGCAGCGGGACCTCCACGGTGACCTTCGCCCGCCAGGTCGGCGCCTCCTTCGGCGTCGCGGTCTTCGGCGCCATCTTCAACAACCGGCTGAGCGCCGAGATCTCGGCGCACATGCCCAAGGGCTCCCAGGCTCCGAAGACCTCGTCCATCTCCCGACACGCGATCGATCTGCTTCCACCGCCGCTCCGTGACGGCATCCTGGTGTCGTTCAGCAACGCGCTGACCGACGTGTTCCGCTATGCGGTGCCGTTCCTCGTGGTGGCGTTCGGAGTCTCGTGGTTCCTCAAAGAGGAGCCGCTGCGCGGCGCTCCCAGCGTAGGCGCCTCCGCCGATCCGATGGGCGAGGTCCAGCCCGATCCGGCACCCGCCTCCCTGCACTGACGCACCGTCCCCACCGGGGTCGTGCGGCCGTTCTTCGTTACCGGCCGCATGACCCCGGCCGACGGCGTGGCTGAGCGGGTGTCGCCCTACCACCAGGGCGCGCGGAATTCATCGTCGTCGGTGTCCCTGGGCCCGGCCGGACTGCCGAAGGGGTGCTCCTCCGGGGTCCTCGGCCGGGCCGGCCGCCCGAACGACTCGTCCCTCTCCTCATTGGACGGGGTCTTCCGGGCCTCCCCGGGGTCGCCGCCGCCGGGTCCGTCCGGGCGCTGCCGCTCCCGAGGTACGTTGCGCGTACCTCGGGACCGGTCCTTGGGGGGACCGCCCAGCGGGCCGCCTGAAGCGTTGCCGGGCGGTCCGGTCAACGGGCCGTCTGGCGGAATGTTCAGCGGACCGGTAAGAGGGTCGCTCAGCAGGTCATTCGGGGTGTCGCTCAGCGGACCGGCGAGCGGATCGTGCAGGGGCCCGGTGAGCGGGTCACTCAGGGGGTCGACGGCTGGGAAGGCGTTCGTCGGCACCTCGTCCTGAGAGAGATCGGCGAGGTCGTGCGGCCTTCCGTTGGCCGTCTGGTCGCGACCGCCGAGCAGACTCCGCCAGCTCTCGTCGGCCAACGGGGTGTCCGTCTCGGGTTCGGGCATGGGCCCGAGCTCGCCGCTCAGCGGATCACTGTGGAACCCGGGCGGAACGTCATCGCGGCTTCGGAGATCGTCGGGCCGAGACTCGGCACTCTCAGAGGACAACCCGATCTGGAAGTCCTCGATCCGGAAGCCGCCCACCTGACCGTCCGGACGATGACCGTTGCCCTTTCCGTTGCCGTTGCCCTTCCCGTTGCCCTTCCCGTTGCCGTTGAGGACGGCGGCGACCGGCACCTGGTACGGCTGAAGCGCTCCCGGATCGAAGACGGCGGCGCTGTTCTCCCGTGCGGGCTCGCTGTCGGCGGGCGGTTGAACGGTGCTCGGCCGGCTCGGGATGCTCGCCGGCGCGGCGTACATCTGGGCGGCCTCGCGTGGATCCGCGGCGGGCGGGAGGTCGGCGAAGGCCGCGACCGGCTCCAGCGGCTCGTCGGCGATGGGCTCCCACTCGTCACCGGGCCGGCGGCGCTGCAGCCAGCCGAGCACCACCCCGACCAGCACCAGTCCGCCACCACCGCCAAGGATCACGATGAGCAGCAGATTCAGCGGCTTGTCCACCACCGACGGGGAGGCCTTGGGCTGCGCCGGAGCGGGGGTTCGGGACACGCCACCGTTCGTGGTCTTGTTGATGCTGTGCGCCGCCAGCAGGGCGCCCTTGGCGTCCAGGACGCCAGCCCCAACCCAGGTGTTACGGCCGCCGGCGGGTTTGTGCGCGGTGCCCTTCTCGATGGCCTGCTTGACCTGATCGGGGGTGAGTTTGGGATAGCGCGACCGGATGAGCGCCGCGACCCCGGCCACCATGGCGGACGACGGGCTGGTGCCGACGCCGGTCGAGTAGTGCGTGCCGAGGTCGTCCGCGCCCACGATGTCCTTGCCGGGAGCGGCCACGGAGACGTAGTCGCGGTGGTTGGAACCCTTCCACGGCTTGAAGTTACGGTCGACGGCGCCGACGGCGATGACCCCGGGGTAGGCGGCGGGGAAGTTCTTTCCGTTGATCCCGGCACCGTCGTTGCCCATCGAGGCCACGAGGACGACGTTCTTACCGAGGGCGTATTTCACCGCGGCCTCGTCGACCGGATTGCCGTCGTAGAGCGACCTGCCACCGCCGAGCGACATGTTGATGACCTCGGCGCCATGGTCGACCGCGTATCTGATCCCCTTGGCCACGGAGTCGCTGTTGCGCATGACCGTGGCGTGGTTCTTGCGGATCGGGTCGTCGTTCTCCCAGGTCACTCGGATCGAGAGGATCTTCGACTGGGGCGCGACGCCCAGCACGCCGGCGCTCCGGCCCGCACCGTGACCGTGCCCCGAGATGATGCTGGCCATCAAAGTGCCGTGGCGGCCCCAGAACTTGTTGCCGAGAGTACGGCCGCCGGTGGTGTAGTCCGGGCCCTGGATGATCTGTCCGGTCAGGTCCGGGTGATGGCCGTCGACCCCGGTGTCCAGCACGGCGACCGTGACGCCGGCGCCCCTGGTCCACTTCCAGCTACCGGGTCCGTGGATGGCGTTGAGCCACCATTGGCTGGTGCGGATGCCGTCCGCGACCGTCGCAGGGGCCGTCTGAGCTGCTTGGGCGGCCTGGGTCGCCGAAGGTGACTCCCCGGTGAGCGGAACGGAGGCGGCGGTCAGGGCCGCCAGACCCGCGAGCCCCGCCGCGGCCACCCGGATGCCCTGAATGCCCCAAACGGGAAAACGGGCGGGAAAACGGGCGGGAAACCCGGCGCGAAAACCGGCGCTGGAAGCGCGGGCACGTCCGGAACGATGAAAGCCGGCTTTGGACATGGACCGCACCTCCTCCCCGCCTCATCGGCCGCGGTCGAAGCGTCGTCGAGCATCGCCCGTGGTGACCTTGCCCGAGCCGTCCGCCATGCGGCGCCTCATTCTGCCATGGCGCACCTGCGTCTCCGTCCGCGTCCGGCGATTCGGGCATTGGACGGCTATCCGGGCGTGATCGGGATGCGTTGCCGGTGGCGGTCCCACCTGGGTCGACGACCCCGCGGTCGCGGTGCCGTGCGTGGCGCGGTGGATGGCGGCCCGGCATATGCGTAAGGTATAGCTTACGGATTGATCGCGCCGGAAAGGGGGTGGCGTGCCGGACCTCGAGTCGGTGCTGCTCGCGATCGCCGCGTCCCCCCGGCGGATACTCCTGCAGCGACTCGCGCAAGGCCCGGCGACGACCGGTCAGCTGGCGGAGTTGCTGCCGATGAGCCGCCCCGCCGTCTCGCAGCACATCAAGGTCCTTCAAGACGCCGACCTGATCCGTACGACCGTCATCGGCCGTCACCGATGGCACGAACTCCGGCCGGGCCCGCTCAGGCAGATCGCCGGATGGGCCGCCGAGGTCGCCGATCGCGCCGGCAACGCTCCCGAACTACGACCCTCTGGAGAGGTTCACGATGAGCCACCCCGTCAGTTACGTAGAGATCAACAGCCCTGACCCGGCCGCGAGCCACAAGTTCTTCGCCTCGGTGTTCGGCTGGCAGTTGCAGCCCTTCGCCACCCCGGACTACCTGGTCGCACCGCACGGCGACGTCCCGGGTGTCGACACCGGGCTGATGAAGTCGATGGACGGCCAGCCGCGCACCATCCCGGTCATCCGGATCGGCGATCTGACGGCGGCCACCGCCCTGGTCATCCAGCACGGCGGCCAGGTCGTCATGGAGCCCTTCGCCATCGCCGGTGTCGGACGCGGCTGCTACGTCCTGGACCCGACGGGCGTACTCCTCGGCCTGCACGCCTACGACGCCGACGCCGACGCCGAGGCGGAGGCCGAGGCCCAGGCCGAGGCGGAGGCCGAGTAGAGCATGTCCTCGTTAACCCGTACACGTCTGTACGGAATAGCGATACTCTCGCCTTTCACCGCCGGTCTGGAACTGTTCAGCCGTGACGCCAACGTCAGCATGGCCGATGTCGCCCGGGCGGCGGGCCTCGGCCGCGTCACCGTCTACGCCCATTTCCCCTCCCGCGCCGACCTGGTCGAGGCCTTGGTCCAACGCGCGATCGCCGAGGCCGAGCAGGCCCTGGACGCCAGGCTCGCCACCCTCGGCGACCAGCCCGCCGACCAGGCGCTGGCCGACCTGATCGGCTCCACCTGGACCGTGTCCAGCGCCACCGCAGGCTGCGCCGGCACGCACTGGCCGACCTCGGCCCCGAGCGGCTCCACGAACACCACGACCCGGTACGAGGCCGGATCGAGCAGTTGATCGTCCGGGGCCGGGGCCAGGGCGCCTTCCGAGCCGACCTGCCCACGGACTGGCCGGTCACCCTCACCTTCAGCCTGCTCCACACCGCCGCCGACGAGGTCGAGGCCGGTCGCCTCACCCCCGCCGACGCCCCCCATCTGCTCACCACGACCCTGCTGTCCGCCCTCGCCCCGCCTCCCGCCGACCGCGCGCAGCGGTCTCCCGTCACCGGCTGACGGGCATCATCGCGTACCGAGTCGAGCGCTCGGCGGTGCGAGTGCGAACCCAAAGCCAGGCGCGCTGGTCGTCGCGCATCACCAGATCAGGTCCGCCGAACCAGCGGATCGCGGAGGCGGCCGTCTCGGAGGTCGGGTAGCCCGAGCGGCAACCGGGACCGAAACTTTGCCTTCCTGGGGAACGTTACGGCCAGATATCGCGGTTCATTGACTTATGGAAGGTGAGCACCTCATCTTCGGGGGATTCAGATGTTGAACTGGAACCGATCATCGGTTCGGGCTCGTAGGACATCGGTGACCGGTGCTGTCGCCGCGCTGGTGTGCATCGGGTTCAGTGTGCTCTGCCTGGTCTTGGTGGGCAGCGAGGAGACCACCATGGCCCAGTCTCGGGCCACGACGGGCTGGGACCGAGTGCTGCCCCTCATCAAACTGGGGCACCTCCCCGCCGTGCTGCCGGACCGCAAGGACGGCAAGGTCCAGGCGATCCAGGTCCTGGACGCCCACAACCGGGTGGTCGCGGCGAGCCGGCAACTCGTCGGCGAGCCGCCGATCGCCACCCTCCGTTCTACCGACGGCGGCGTACGCACCCAGCGAACACTGTGCCCTCCGGCCGGGCTGAAGGGCTGCATGACCGTCATCTCATACAAGGTCTATTCCCAGCCGGATGGGAACTGGCTGATCGACGTGGCGATTCCGTGGGTCCCTTGGTACGGGAACTCCAGAGCGCTGTTCCTCGCGATCGGCGCGTCCCTGCTGATAACCACGATGGTGACCGCCGGGACCTTCCGTAATATCACCAAGGCACTGGCTCCGGTGAACGCCATCCGGAGGGAATTGGCGGAGATCACCGCCACCGGCCTGGACCGCAGGGTCCCGGTGCCCAGGAAAGACGAAGAGATCAGGCTTCTAGCTGAAACCGCGAACCACACCCTGGACCGGCTCGAGGGCGCCTACCACCAGCTGCGGCAGTTCACCTCGGACGCCTCCCACGACCTGCGCAGCCCGATCACCGCGATGCGGGCTCGGCTGGAGGAGGCGCTCATCTACCCCCAGGACACCGACTGGCCGAAGATGACCGAGGCGGTGCTGGCCGGGGTGGATCGGTTGCAGGCGATCGTGACCGACCTGCTGACCCTGGCCCGGCTGGACGCCGGCGCCCCCCTCACCCGCGATCCGACCGATCTGGGCCAGTTGGTCGGCGCCGAACTGCACCGCCGCACCTACCGGATGCAAATCATCGAGGATCTACGCCACAACGTCTTCATCAGCTGTGACCGGCTACGGATCACCCGGGCGCTTACCAACCTGCTCGACAACGCCGAACGCCACGCCACCTCGAAGATCACCGTCATCGTGCGGACCGATGGGCCCGCCGCGACCCTGGAGGTCATCGACGACGGCGCCGGAATCGCCCCCGACCAGCGGGAGATGGTCTTCGACCGCTTCACCCGGCTGGACGCCTCACGCGACCGGGACGCCGGAGGGACCGGGCTGGGGCTGGCGATCGCCCGGGAGATCACCGAAGCACACGAGGGCACCTTGACCATCCAGGACAGCGAACGCGGAGCCCGCTTCGTCCTGCGCCTCCCCCAGATGCGATCCCCCTCCCGACCGCTGACCCCCGTGCCTTCCTGAGCGCCAAAAGCCGACGGTGGTCGCGGATCCGGAAGGTAGCAGGCCGCCGGTCCTGCTCGTGAGACCCCGGTCACGCCAGGTCAGCCTCCGCCGGAGGCTGCAGTCCCTGGCTGACTTACCAAAACTTTGCCTTGCTTCGGAACGTTATGACCAGATATCGCGGTTCTTTGACTTGGAGGAGGTGAACGCCTCACCTTCGGGGGGTCAGATATTGAACTGGAACCGATCATCCATTCGGGTTCGTAGGACGTCGGAGTACGGGGCTGTGGCGGCACTGGTGTCTATCGGGGTCAGTGTGCTCTTCCTCGTGTTCGTGGGCAGCCAGGAGCGCGACGAGGCCCGGGTTCAGGCCGCCGGGGAAAGGAACCGCGTGGTCCCCCTCATCAGACAGGGTCCCCTCCCGTCCGTACTCTCGGGCGGCAAGGGCGAGGCGCTCCAGGTCGTGGACGCACACGGCCGGGCGGTTGCGGCGACCCGGCAACTCGCCGGCAAGCCGCCGATGGCCACCTTCCGTTCGACCAACGGGGACACGCGCGCCGCACGGGAGCTATGCCCTCCGGCCGGGCTCAAGGGCTGCATGACCGTCGTCTCGTACAAGGTCTATCCGCCGGATGGGATCTGGGTGCTCTATGTGGCGGTTCCGGTGGTCCCTTGGTACGGGAACTCCACAGCGCTGTTCCTGGCAATCGGCGCGTCCCTGCTGATGACCACGATGATGGCGGTGGGGGTCTTCCGTGCGGTCGGCAAGGACCTGGCTCCGGTGGACGCCATCCGCACAGAACTTGCGGAGATCACCGCCACCGGCCTCGACCGCCGGGTCCCGGTGCCCAGCAACAAAACGGAAGAGATCAAGCTTCTGGCCGAAACGGTGAACGACACCCTGGACCGCCTTGAGGGCGCCTACCAGCAGTTACGGTGCTTCACCTCGGACGCCTCCCACGACCTGCGCAGCCCGATCACCGCCATGCGAACCCAGGTGGAGGAGGCGCTGATGCACCCCGACGACACCGACTGGCCGCGGACGGCGACCGCGGTGCTGGCCGGAATTGAACGGCTGCAGGCGATCGTGACCGACCTGCTGACCCTGGCCCGGCTGGACGCCCGCGCCCCCCTCACCCGCAATTCGACCGATCTGGGCCGGTTGGTCAGCGCCGAACTCGACCGCCGCACCTACCGGATGGAGATCGTCAAGGATCTACGCCAGAACGTCTTCATCGACTGCGACCGGCTACGGATCACCCGGGTGCTTACCAACCTGCTCGACAACGCCGAACGCCACGCCACCTCGAAGATCACCGTCATCGTGCGGACCGACGGACCCACCGCGACCCTGGAGGTCATCGACGACGGCGCCGGAATCGCCCCCGAACACCGCGAGAAGGTCTTCGACCGCTTCACCCGGCTGGACGCCTCACGCAACCGCGACGCCGGAGGGACCGGGCTGGGACTGGCGATCGCCCGCGAGATCACCGAAGCACACGAGGGCACCTTGACCATCCAGGACAGCGAACGCGGAGCCCGCTTCGTCCTGCGCCTCCCCCAGATGCGATCCCCCTCCCGACCGCTGACCCCAGTGGCTTCCTGAAGACCGAGCAACGATGATGGACCGCATCTTCCCGAGCGAAGCCGGGGAAGCATCGTCACCCAGTTGGTCATCCACCCGATATCGGAGGCCACTTCAGAAGATCGGAAGTGGCCTCTGAGCTGGAGCCTCCGATCGGACTCGAACCGATGACCTGCCGCTTACAAGGCGGCTGCTCTGGCCAACTGAGCTACGGAGGCGGGCCTGCCGAAATCGTAGTCGACGCAGGCCCCCGGCCGCGCCTCCATAACCCGCCTGTCCGCGAGTCGTCCGCAAAGCCACCGGTCCCACGACCATGGAGATCGCGATCAGTCTGGGCATCCACCCCGCCCAGCGCTCTTGCGCTACGCGTGCGCTGGGCACGATTGGGGGCTCCGACGCTGCGAGCGGACGGCCGCGGGGCCTCAGTAGCGGGTGCCGACCGGGGGCGGGATCTCGTTGAGCTCGCGGACGTCCTCGGGGGTCAGCCGGACCTGCGCGGCGCCGGCGTTCTCCTCCAGGTAGGTCAGCCGCTTGGTGCCGGGGATCGGCACGATCTGGTCGCCCGTGGCCAGCACCCAGGCCAGCGCGATCTGGCCGGGGGTGGCGCCGTGGCGCTCGGCGACCGTCTGGACCCGCTGCACGATGGCGAGGTTCGCGTCCAGCGCCCCGTCCGCGAAACGCGGCAGCCGGGACCGGAAGTCGTCGGCGCCGAACTCGGCGCTGGAGGTGTAGCGCCCGGTCAGGAAGCCCCGGCCGAGCGGAGAGTACGGGATGAACCCGACGCCGTGCGTGGCGGTCCACTCCACCACCTCATCGTCACGCGTCCACAGCGACAGCTCGTTCTGCACCGTGGCGACCGGATGGATCGCGTGCGCCTTCTCGATCTCGGCCGGCCGGACGTCGGAGAGCCCGATGGCCCTGACCAGCCCCTCCTCCACCAGGGAGGCCATGGCGCCCCAGGTCTCCTCCAGCGGCACCTTCTCGTCCACCCGGTGCAGCTGGTACAGGTCGATGTGATCGGTCCGCAGCCTGCGCAGCGACTCGCGCACGCCGTCGCGGATGTGCTCGGGCCGGCCGTCGCGGTACATGGCACCCCCTCCCGCAGGAAGGACCAGACCGACCTTGGTGGCCAGCACGACCTCGTCCCGGCGGTCCTGCAGCGCCCGGCCGACGAGTTCCTCGTTGGTGTACGGGCCGTACACGTCGGAGGTGTCGATCAAGGTCACGCCCAGGTCGATGGCCCGGTGCACGACCTTGATCGACTCCGCGTCGTCGCGTTCGCCGGTCGTGTAGGCGAAGGTCATGCCCATGCAGCCCAAGCCGATCGCGCCGACCTCGAGCCCGCCTATGACACGCGTGTCCATCTACGCCCCCTGAGTGATAACAGAACTCTGTTATGTATCAGGAGCAACACTAGCAATCAGGAGCGCCGGCGCGAGATCTCGTAGAGGGCGATCCCGGCCGCGACCCCGGCGTTGAGCGACTCCGCCCGGCCACCGCTCATGGGGATGTTGACGAGCAGGTCACAGGTGTCGGCCACCAGCCGGGCCAGTCCCTTGCCCTCGGAGCCGACCACCAGCACGAACGGCCCGGTGGCGAGGTCCAGCTCGCCCACGGGCGTGGTGCCCCGCGCGTCCAGCCCGGCGACGAAACAGCCGGCCTTCTGGTAGGCCTTCAGCGTCCGGGTCAGGTTGGTCACCTGCGCCACCGGCACCGTGGCCAGCGTGCCCGCGGAGGACTTCCACACGCCGGCGGTGACCCCGGCCGCCCGGCGCTCCGGCACGACCACGCCGGTCGCCCCGAACGCCGCCGCGGATCGCACGACGGCGCCCAGGTTGCGGGGATCGGTGATGCCGTCGGCCGCGACGATCAGCGGGGCGGTCCCCTTGAGCAGGTCGTCGGCGTGCGCGTACCGGTAGGGCCGCACCTTGAGCGCGATGCCCTGGTGAATGGAGCCGTCGGTGAGCCGGTCCAGCTGCGGCTTGGCCGCCTCGATGAGGGGGATCCCGCGGTCGGCGGCCAGCTGGATCGCCTCGCGAACCCGCTCGTCGGAGGAGTCCGACGTGACGTAAAGCGTGGTGCCGGGCACCGATCCGCGGAGCGCCTCCAGCACCGGGTTGCGGCCCGCCACGACCTCCGGGGCGTCCGGGGAACGTCGCGTCGGCGGCCCGCCCGCCCGGCCGGTGTCGGTGTCACGCCCGGCCGCCGCTCCGGCACCCCGGGCTCCCGTGGCCGCGCTGCCCCGGGGAGCCGCGGGCCCGGTCGTACGGCTGCTGCTGCGCGAGGCGGGCTTCGCCGCCCGCGCCTTCTGCCGCTTGTCGTGCCAGTGCCGGTCCTCGGCCTTGGGGGTGGCACCTCTCTTGCTCTTCGCCATCGGTCTCGTACGCCCTCCTGATCGGCTGGGCGGCACACTCGATGAACGCCCCAACGATGAAACTCTACGCGGCGTACAGGATACGAGGCGCCCAGTCCCCGCAGCCCCGGCCGCTCCCGCCGGCCCCTTGGTGATCACGCGATGCGTGCATGTCACGAGGGTTCAGTCGTGTTTGAGCTCCCAGCGCGGACCGTGCGGAGTGTCCTCGACGAGGATCCCCGCGGCGGCGAGGCCCTCCCGGATGGCGTCGGCCGCGGCGAAGTCGCGGCGCCCCCGGGCGGCCTCGCGCTGCTCCAGTGCCACCGCGACCAGCGCGTCCACCACCGGCCGCAGGTCGTCACCGCTCTCCTGGCCCCACTGCGGCGAGAGTGGATCGAGCCCGAGCACGTCGGTCATGACCCGTACGTCCACCAGCCGGGCACGAACGGTCTCGTCGTCTCCTTGGGCGAGGGCGGTGTTGCCCTCGCGGACGGCCTCGTGCACGACGGCCAGGGCCTGCGGCACGCCCAGATCGTCGTTCATCGCGGCCGTGAAGGCCTCCGGCAGGCCGGCGTCGGCCGGGGACGGCACCGGGCCGACGACCTCGGCGGCCCGGGTGACGAACCCCTCGATGCGCTGGTAGGCGGCGACCGCCTCGGCCAGCGAGGCGTCGGTGTAGTCCATGAGCGACCGGTAGTTGGCGGAGGCCAAGTAGTAACGGATCTCCGCCGGCCGGGCCCTGCCCAGCAGGTCGGGCAGCAGCACGACGTTGCCCAGGGACTTGCTCATCTTCACGCCGTCGACGGTGAGCAGCCCGTTGTGCAGCCAGTAGCGGGCGAAGCCGTCACCGGCCGCCTGGGACTGGGCGATCTCGTTCTCATGGTGCGGGAAGATCAGGTCGACGCCGCCACCATGGATGTCGAAGGTCTCCCCGAGATACTTGGTGGCCATCGCCGAGCACTCCAGGTGCCAGCCTGGCCGGCCGGGACCCCAGGGCGTCTCCCAGGTGGGCTCACCGGGCTTGGCGCCCTTCCACAGCGCGAAGTCAAGTGGATCACGCTTGAGCTCCGCGTTGGGGGTGTCCTTGGGATCGCGCATGTTCTCCACTTTCTGGTTGGAGAGCGCGCCGTAGCGATCGGCCCAGGACTTGACGGAGAAGTAGACGTCGCCGCCCGCCTCGTAGGCGTGACCTGCCTCGATCAGCCGGCGCATCAGCACGATCATCTCCGGGACATGCCCGGTGGCCCGTGGCTCAATGGTGGGCGGCAGGCAGCCGAGCAGGTCGTAGCCACGGTTGAAGACCCGCTGGTTGCCCTCCGCGACGGCGAACCAGGGCATCCCGGTCCGGGCCGCCACGTCGATGATCTTGTCGTCTACGTCGGTGACGTTGCGGGCGAAGGTGACGTCGTAGCCCGACCGGATCAGCCAGCGCAGCAGCACGTCGTAGATCACGCCGGACCGGAGATGGCCGATGTGCGGTGCGGCCTGCGGGGTGGCACCACAGACGTACATCCCCACACGGCCCTCACGCAGGGGCTCGAAGCGGCGGATGGTACGCGTGCTGGTGTCGTATAGCTGCAGGCTCACAGGTCAAGGTTATTGGATCGGCCGGGAGAAGCTCGCCCACATTCGTATTGTGGACTGTCGCCCCAGCCGAGTACCTGCCCGCACACGGCGGCCAGCGCCAATGCGTTCGGCACCCGCCCCACCGTGGCGGCCAGCGCGACCTTTCCGCCGGTGCTGCACACGTAGACGACACCGTTGCTGACGACGACCTCATCGACGTACGCCCACGGCACCAGGTCACCGTCCTTGGCGATGCCGGGCGGGCCGAGGGTGAAGGGCCCCAGCTGGACGGAGCCGCCGTTTGCGATCACGCTGACGTACCACGGGACCAGCCGGCGTGTCACCTCGGCCACCACCACCTCGCCCAGGTCCCCCACACCGGGGGTCTCGCCGCCCAGCGTCACCTCCCGGTCGTCCCTGCCCACGACGGTGAACCGCCAGGTCGTGCGCCCCCGCCGCGAGCGGCGCACTCCGGCCATGGTCACCGCGACGAGGTCGTCCCAGGCGTAGACCTGAGGGGGATTCGCCGCCCGCACGAACCCGTGCTCGTAGAGATAGACGCCCCGGCCGGCGAGGCCCGTCCGGCCGAGGATCCAGCCCGCGCCGCCGAGGTATGCTGCGGCGAGCAGCAGGCTCGGCACGCCTAGCCAGGTCTCGCCGTCGTCGAGATAGGACAGCCCGGCCGGCACCAGCACCAGGCCCGCGCCTCCCAGCAGCGCCACCCAGGCGAACGCTCGGCCACGCGAGTCGTGCGCCCGGACCGGCGCACCCAGGCGTGATCGTCTGGCGACCTTCCGGACCCGTGGGGGAAACGGCTCGTTTCTCATCGCGCTATGCCGTCTACCCAACGCAACTCCGCAGGAAAGCAGTCATTCGTATACAAAAGTCTCACGGCGTGGCAATGGTGCCGGAGAACCGCGGTCAGCTCACGAGGAGCGGGCCCAGCTCCAGGCGTATTCGGGGTCCTCACAGCCGGCCGCGGCCGGACCGAGCAGCAGCGGGCGGAAGGTGTCGATCATGACGGCCAGCTCGGTGGTGGCGGTCTGCCCGCTCGCCAGGACCGCCTCGACCGCGCCCGGCTGCGGACCGTGCGTGAAGCCGGACGGATGCAACGAGATGGACCCGACCCCGATCCCCGACCCCTTGCGGGCCTCGTAGTCGCCGGCGGCGTAGAACATCACCTCATCGGAGTCCACGTTGTGGTGGTTGTATGGGATCGGTACCGCTTCCTGGTCAAAGTCCAGCGGCCGGGGACAGAAAGAACAGATCACGAACCCCGGGCCCTCGAACGTCTGATGCACCGGCGGCGGCGCGTGGGTGCGCTTCACGATCGGCTCGAAGTCACCGATGTTGAACGCGTACGGGTACAGGCAGCCGTCCCAGCCGACCACGTCGAAGGGATGATGCAGATAGGTCAGCCGCGACAGTCCGGCACGGGTGCGCACCAGCACCGCGGTCTCCTCGCCGCCCTCCGCGACCACGAGCGGCTCCACCGGTGCCCGTAGATCCCGCTCGCAGTAGGGCGCGTGCTCCAGGAACTGACCGTGCTGGGAGAGGTAGCGCTTGGGCGGCCGGATGTGGCCGCGCGCCTCGATCACCAATGCCTTGAGCGGTCTCTCCGGCAGCCACCGGTGGATCGTCCCGGCCGGGATGACGACGTAGTCGCCGGGGTCGACCTCCAACGCCCCGAAGGTCGACTCGAATCTGGCCGAGCCCTCCTGGAGGTAGACCACCTCGTCTCCGGTGGAGTTGCGGTAGAGCTCACTGGCGACGTCGGCGGCCACGTACGACAGCCGTAGGTCCTGATTGCCCACGAGAACCTGACGGCCCAGCACCAGATCGCCTCCGCCGGGCAGATCCTGGGTGCGGTACCCGCGTGGCTGCAACGGATGGTTGGGCACCAATTCCGGCTTGACGGCCTCGGGTACCCCCTCGGCCTTCACGATGGCGGTCGGCGCGTGCACGTGGTAGAGCAGGCTCGCGTCGGAGGAGAATCCCTCTTCGCCCATCAGCTCCTCGGCGTACAACCGCCCATCCGGCCTGCGGAACTGCACATGACGTTTGCGCGGGATCTGTCCCACGGCCCGGTAGTACGGCATCGTCGCCTCCACGCTGAGTCCCGGATTCCGTTTGCCCCTGTTTCCCCCTCACAGTACGTCTCTCGGCCCGGATGACCGAGGAGCCGGTCCGAGGCGGCCGGACGGGACCCGGGAACCGGAAAGACACCGCCGACACGCGCCGGCATTCCGCATCTAACCGGGAGATCGCGCCGAAGATAGAGCCAACGGACCGGTCACTTGATTACGCTCCCCGGAGATGAGTGAGATGCCCCCCACCCCTGCCGGGACGCCGCGCTACACCAGCACGCGGCGGCGGCTGCTGACCGTGTCCGCGGGTCTCGGCATCGCCGTGCTCGCGGGCGTCACCTTCGTCGTCACCTACGGCGACGTGCGCGCCCTCGTCGTCGCGGGCCACGCTCCCCGGCGCTTCGCCCCGGCCTACCCGGTGATGTTCGACGCGCTCATCACGGTGACGATCCTGGCGCTGGTGGTGGCCCGGAACGGCCGCTGGTGGATCCGCTGGCCACGCTGGCTGCTGCTGCTCGTCCTGCTGTCCGGAGCCGCGGCGGCAAGCGTCCAGCGGGCCACCAGGGGATATGCCGCGCTGCCGGACGAGGCGCTGAAGGCCGGCACTGCCGTCGCCCCGCACGTGATGCTGCTACTGGCCATCTGGCTGTGGCTGGCCATGTTCAAGCAGGCCCGGAGGGCACTGGCGCGGCGGCCCGCGGCCACCGCCGAAGCATCCCCGGGCGATGACGACGGATCTCCGCCCGAGGCTGAGGAGCGGGCCGACGTCCCGGGCTTCGCCCCGGCCCGCTCTTCGGCCCCCGAGTCCGGGCAACAGGCCGGAGAGCCCGGCGACCACCACATCCGCGCACCTGCGGAGGACACAACCTGGCGCGATCCCTGGGTCCCCGAGGAGCCTCCCGTGGAGGCCGCGCTCGACTGGGCGCTGGTGCCCTACGATCCCGAGCCCGCGCCGTACGAGCCTGATCCCGCGATACAGCCCTACGAGCCCGATCCGATGCGGTCGTATGAACCGGACCCGATCCCGGAGGCGGTCGCGATCACCGAACCGGTGGCCGTCCCCGAACCGACGGTGACCCCCGAACCGACGGTGATCCCGGAACCGAGGGCGATCCCCGACCCGATCACCTTCGATAAGCCGGTCCCTCAGACCTCGCTGCCCACCGACATCAAGCTGGTGGGCCGGCCCGCCGCGACCACCCAGCCCGATCTCGTGGTGCCCGGTGCCGCCGAGCCGGACGCCGAGGGCGCCCGCCCGGAGAGCGATCCGCGTACGGACACCGAGACCCCGGTGAGCGAGCCCGGTACGGAGCCGGCGACGGCCCGCACCCGGGACTCCAGCGGGGACGAGGACGGTGCGGACGTTCCGGTGGTGGACCGGGCCGAGGACCCCGACGCGGGCGACGATCACCTCGGGCACGGACGTACCGCCGACGACCCGGGCCAGGAAGCGCCGCAGAGCACCACGGAGGAAGTGGAGCGCTGGAGTGCCGAGGCCGCCGAGGACGCGCGGAGGTGGGCCGAGGAGGCGGCCGACGGCCTCGGGACCGGCCGGCCCGGCCTCGAACCGGAGCGGACCACCGAGGTGGAGTGGAAGCCACCGTCCAGCACGTTCCGCAGCTCTCCGACCCCACCGGACGAGTGAACGCGTCCGTACGGCCGGACGAGGGGCTGATCGGTTCCCGAAGGGGAAGGTAAGCCCGCATGAGCTGGGTTGAGATCCCGCAGGACAGTGGCCTGGGCCTGGCCAACCTGCCGTACGGCGTGTTCTCGCCGCCCGGAGGGCCCCCGCGGGTCGGGGTGGCCGTGGGCGCTTCCGTACTGAATCTGGCCGGGCTCGCCGCGGACTGCCTGATCGAGGACCGCGGGCGCTGGTTCGCGGCAGCGTCGCTGAACGGCTTCATGGCCGCCGGGCCGTCCGCATGGCGGGCCAACCGGGCCAGGATCACCGAGTTGCTGACCGACGACTCGTACGCCGACCACGTCCAGCCTCATCTGATGGCGGTGGCCGACGTGGACCTGCACCGGCCGATCGAGGTGGCCGACTACGTCGACTTCTACTCCTCGCTGCACCACGCGACGAACGTGGGACGGATCTTTCGGCCGGCCGGACAGCCGCTGCTGCCGAACTGGCGGCGGCTCCCGGTCGGATATCACGGACGGGCGGGCACGGTGGTGGTCTCCGGCACGCCGGTGGTACGGCCTTGTGGGCAGCGGCTGCGTCCGGGCGAGCAGACCCCGTCCTACGGCCCGTCGCTGCGGCTCGATCTGGAGGCCGAGGTGGGGTTCGTGGCCGGCGTGCCCGCGGCCGGCCCGGTCTCGCCCGCCGATTTCCGCGACCATGTCTTCGGATTCGTCCTGGTCAACGACTGGAGCGCCCGCGACGTACAGGCGTGGGAGTCGCAGCCGCTGGGACCGTTTCTGTCGAAGTCCTTCGCGACCTCGATCTCACCCTGGGTGGTCCCGGTCGCCGCGCTGGAGGCCGCCAGGGTGTCCCCTCCCACGCAGGATCCCGAGCCACTGGCATATCTGCGCTGCGCCGAACCATGGGGGCTGGACCTCACCCTGGAGGTCCTCGTGAACGGGCAGCCGGCCTCGAAGCCGCCGTTCCGGGAGATGTACTGGACGCCGCCGCAGCAGCTCGCCCACGCGACGGTCAACGGCGCCGCGCTGCGCACCGGGGACCTGTTCGCCTCCGGCACCGTCTCCGGGCCGGACCGTGATCAGCGCGGGTGCCTGCTCGAGCTCACCTGGAACGGCGAAGAACCCCTGGAACTGCCGGACGGCACCAAGCGCACGTTTCTCGAAGACGGTGACACCGTGACGGTCAGGGCCACCGCTCCCGGCACCGACGGCTCCCGCATCAGCCTCGGCGAGGTCACCGGCACCGTCCATCCCGCCGTACCGGCCTCATGACCAGGTCGTGTCTCGCGACCAGGTCGTGGGCAGGTCAGCCGAGCCGGACGACCAGGGCCGTGGCGACGGCGGCGAGGCCTTCCTCACGCCCGGTCAGGCCCAGGCCGTCGGTGGTGGTGGCGGAGATGCTCACCGGCGCACCCTCGAGGGCCTCACCGAGGATCTTTTCGGCTTCGGCCCGGCGCTTCCCGATCTTGGGGCGGTTGCCGATGATCTGGATCGCGACGTTGCCGATGGCGAAGTTCGCCGCACGGACGAGCCGTGCGACCTCGCGGAGCAGGTCCACGCCCGACGCGCCCGACCAGCGCGGATCGGCCGTGCCGAAGACCGCTCCGAGATCACCGAGACCGGCCGCCGACAGCAGCGCGTCACAGGCAGCGTGCGCTGCCACGTCTCCGTCCGAGTGGCCGGCCAGGCCGTCGCCTTCGTCGGGCCACTGCATCCCGGCCACCCACAGGGGCCGTCCGGGCGCAAAAGGGTGGACGTCGGTGCCGACGCCCACCCGTGGCAGTTCTACGTCCCTCATTCAGCAGGCCAAGAATCTTCCGGCTCCCCGGCTCGGGGGGCCTCAGCCCGTCAGAACCTCGTCAAGGAGGGCCTCTGCCTTGTCCTCGTTGGTCTTCTCCGCCAGCGCGAGCTCACTGACCAATATCTGCCTGGCCTTCGCCAGCATCCGCTTCTCTCCGGCCGACAGGCCGCGTTCCTTGTCGCGACGCCACAAGTCCCGCACAACCTCGGCGACCTTGTTCACATCCCCGGAGGCAAGCTTCTCCAGGTTCGCCTTATAACGTCGCGACCAGTTGGTGGGCTCCTCGGTGTAGGGTGCACGCAGCACCTCGAACACCTTCTCCAAACCTTCCTGGCCGACCACGTCACGAACGCCCACGAGCTCGGCATTCTCGGCGGGGACGCGTACTGTCAGGTCACCCTTGTCGACCTTCAAAACCAGGTAGGTCCTGTCCTCACCCTTAATGGTGCGAATCTCGATGGCGTCGATACGAGCAGCCCCATGGTGGGGGTAGACGACGGTGTCGCCGACCGTGAAAGTCATGTGACAAGTACCCCTTCCGCTAGGAACAAGGGTAGCACGCACTTCCAGGTGGCCGCACCGACCTTCGGGACATATCCGCAGGTCAGCACCCTAATTGAGGTCTTGACAAAGCCGCAAGATGGTGCAACTGGAAGCTTTGGTATCAGTCTTGACCTCCTGGCAATGCTTCCGTAACGCGGTTCGGGGTCCTGACGAGATTCCCACAGAAGACCTTGGTCACACCGCTCGCACTCCTGGTTTCGCCGCTCATACTGGAGGTGAGGGCATGTCCCGTCAGAGGCCGACGGGAACGGACAACCTGGCTGTGCAGGACGAGGTGCGGCGTGAGGCAAGACGGCGACCCCGAGCGCGATGACTACGGGCTGCCACGCGTCGAGGTGATCATCCCCGACGACGCGCGTGAGCTCGACCGTGATCTCATCGCCTACCGGCGGGAGGAACGCCAGCGTCGCCGCCGGCAGCGGATGCGGCGGCTGACCGGCCCCTTCACGCGCTATGGCCTGGCGACGCCCATCATCGCCGTCGCCCTGCTGATCGCGGTCGTCAGCGGTACGCTGATGACCGTCTTCGGGCCGAGGAGCGCGATCCCCCGCGCGAGCGGCACCCCGACGGCCGACGTGCCCGTCACCGCCCAGCCGGGAAGGCCGGGCGGCCTCCTGCCGACCGGGAAGGTGACCATCACCGGCGAGCCACAAGGCCCCACGGGCGACCTGGTGGGGCTCGTCGCCCTGGTGCCCGATGGCTGCCGGTGCGAGCAGGCCCTCCGGGACGTGACCCGGCAGGCCCAGAAGTACGACCTCAGGCGGTTCCTGGTGGGCAGCCACCACTGGACCAAGAAGACCGCCGATGAACTGCGGGCGCTGGCCCAGACCTCCGGAAACGGCGCGAGGATCGTGCGGGACGAGGAGGGGGTGCTGAGCCGCACCTACCGGGCCGCCGGGCTCACCCTGCTGCTCGTCCACACCGACGGCGTGCTCCGCGACGTCCGCCTCAACGTGCAGCCCGGGCTCAATCTCCAGGCGGAGCTGGACAAGCTGCGATCGCCGGGACAGGGTCTGATTCCCACCCCCTGAACCAACGACCCCGCCGAGGTCGCTACGCTTCGCTGAGGCATTTCCGCAACACGCCGAGAGTTCCCCCTTCGCGCGAGCTCCGAGCACCCCTTCCGCACCATGAGGAGATCGACGCTGTGATCCGCAACAGCCGCCGGGTGACCGCACTCGCCATCGCCGGTGCCATCACCCTCGCCTCCGCGGTGACCGGCTGTGGCGCCGGCACGAACCCGGAGACCGCCCGGCCGACCCAGCTCACCGAGGGCGTCAACGTCTCCCGGGCGGACCTGGACGTCCAGATCCGGAACATGTTCGTGCTGGGCCCGTCCGAGGGCAAGACCCTCCCCGCGGGCGGATCGGCGCCCGTCTACGCCACCTTGATCAGCAGTGCCACCGACGGCCGGCCCGACAAGCTCGTCGCGGTGTCCTCGAACATGTCCGGTACGCCCACGCCGCTGCCGGGCGGCGGCCTCGCGCTGCCACCCGGCCAGGCCGTCTCGCTGAACAGCCCGACCGGCCCCCGCGCGGTCCTCGCCGGTCTCACCACGGCCCTGAGAGGCGGCGAGAACATCGAGGTGGCTCTGCAGTTCGAGCGCGCGGGCGTGGTGAAGGCCACGCTCCCGGTCGTCCCACAGAGCGGCGACTTCCAGACCTACGGCCCCGCCCCGACCCCGGTGGCCAGCCCCACTGCCACGTCGCCGAGCGCCTCGCCGAAGGCCACCGCCTCCGCGGCGTCAAAGAAGCGCAAGAAAGTGGCCAAGACGGCCGTCCCCACCCCGACGCCGTGATCTCGCGGTCGGTGCCGGCACCGACCGCGAATCACGAAGGTGCCATGGCCGGCGGGGGTGATCAGGGCTCGAACTTGTAGCCCAGGCCCCGCACGGTGACGATGTAGCGAGGCGCCGACGGGGACGGCTCGATCTTGGCTCGCAGCCGCTTGACGTGCACGTCGAGCGTCTTGGTGTCCCCGACGTAGTCGGCTCCCCAGACCCGGTCGATGAGCTGCATCCGGGTGAGCACCCGGCCGGCGTTGCGGAGCAGCACTTCGAGCAGCTCGAACTCCTTGAGCGGGAGCTGCACGGACTGGCCGCTCACGCTCACGATGTGCCGCTCGACGTCCATCCGGACCGGGCCGGCCTCCAGCGTCGCCGGGGCGAGCTCCTCGACGTCACCCTGCCTGCGCAGTACGGCACGGATCCGCGCGACCAGCTCGCGGGAGGAGAACGGCTTGGTCACGTAGTCGTCCGCGCCGAGCTCCAGACCGACGACCTTGTCGACCTCGCTGTCCTTGGCGGTCAGCATGATCACCGGCACATTGGAACGTGCCCGTAGCTCGCGGCACACCTCCGTGCCGGGCAGGCCCGGCAGCATCAGGTCGAGCAGCACCAGATCGGCGCCGTTGCGTTCAAAGGTCTCTATCGCGTCCGGGCCGGTCGCCGCGATGGCGACCTCGAAACCCTCTTTACGCAACATGTATGACAGTGCGTCGCTGAACGACTCCTCGTCTTCTACGACGAGAACGCGGGTCACGGTGTTTCCTCCCGGGCGGTGTCCATCACAGATGCATCCTCAGGGGATTCGGGGGCTTTATGGGAAGTGGTCGGGTGTGCGGGGGACAGCAGGGGCAGCCGGAGGGTGAAGGTGGAGCCGGAGCCCTCCTTGCTCCAGACGGTGACCTCGCCGCCGTGCTTGGTGGTGACGTGCTTGACGATGGCGAGCCCGAGGCCCGTACCACCGGTCTGCCGGGATCGCGCCGGGTCGACCCGGTAAAACCGCTCGAAGATCCGTTCGAGGTCGGCGCCCGGGATGCCGATGCCCTGGTCGGTGACGCTGATCTCGACGTCGTCGTCGTCGGTCTGCCGGGTGGCGATCACCACTCGGGTGTTCTCGGGGCTGTAGGCCACGGCGTTGTCCACGAGATTGCGCAGCGCGGTGATCAGCAGCTCCTCGTCGCCGCGGACCTTGAGCCCGTCGCGGCCGCCGGTGGCCAGATCGATGCTGCGAGCCGAGGCCTTCAGCCTGCAGCGGTCGACGGCCTCCACCACGATCTGGTCGAGCGACACCGGCCGCAGCTCGGGCAGCGGCTCGTCGTTCTGGACGCGGGCCAGCGTGATGAGGTCGTGCACCAGGTTGGTGAGGCGGATGGACTCCAGCTGCATCCGGCCGGCGAAGCGGCGTACGGCTTCGGGATCGTCGGCGGCCTCTTCGACGGTCTCGGCCAGCAGCGACAGGGCGCCGACCGGGGTCTTGAGCTCGTGGCTGACGTTGGCGACGAAGTCGCGGCGGATCGCCTCGACGCGCCGCAGTTCGGTGAGGTCCTCCGCGAGGACCAGGACCAGCCCGTGGACGCCCAGGGGCGCGACCCGGACGGCGAACCAGCGACCCTCGCGGTGGATGCGCGAGGAGCCCACCTGGAGCTCCATCTCACGGATCTCACCATCGCGGCGGACCAGCCGGGCCATGGCGAGGAGGTCGTCGACGACGAGCCGGTCTCCGCTGACCATGCCGAAGGCCCGGGCCGCGGAACTGGCTCGCAGCACCCGATCCTCACCGTCGATGACGACCGCCGACGAGGGTAGGACGCTGAGCACCGACGCGACTCCCGGTGGCAGGCCAGAGGGCGGCGCCGGCGGCTGGGCCGCGCGCTGGGCTTTCTCGCTCACCCTCACCGCCAATCCGGTCGCCAACCCCGTCGCGAGCCCCACGAGCGCAGCCAGACCTGCGACAACTTCGACCTCCACACTTGGGATCGTAGGTGTCATTCAGTGCGGTCTTGCACCACGGGAGGACCTACTGAAGTCACGTTCGCCCAAAGTTCACCTCTTTATCCGAGTTTGTTCATGCCGGTCATGCAGGGTGTGCCGTGGACTATTCCGGGTAGGGCAGGCCATGCCGCGGCCCCCTTCGTTCACCATAGAAGGACATCAATTGCGCGACGCCTACCACGAGGAGCTCGACTCCCTCTCCTACAAGCTCGTAGAGATGACCCGGCTGGTTCGGTCCGCGATGGCCAGGGCCACCACGGCGCTGCTGGACGCGGACCTGCGGCTCGCCGAGGAGGTCATCAGCTCCGACGAGCAGGTAAACAAGCTCCATCTGGAGATCGAGGAGTCGGTTTTCGAGCTCATGGCGCGGCAGCAGCCCGTGGCGAGCGACCTGCGCCAGGTGATCACCACTCTGCGCACCAGCGGTGACCTGGAGCGCATGGGCGATCTGGCGGTGCACATCGCCAAGACCGCCCGCCGCCGTCACCCCGAGTCGGCGGTGCCGCCCGAGCTGCAGGCCACCATCCTGGAGATGGGCCAGATCGCCGAGCGCATGATCGCCAAGGCCGGCAGCGTCATCGCCTCGCAGGACGTCGAGATGGGCCTGGAGCTCGACACCGACGACGACGCGATGGACCGGCTGCACAGCACGCTGTTCAGGATGCTGCTGTCACCGAACTGGAAGCACGGTGTCGAGCCGGCCGTCGACATCACGCTGGCGGGCCGCTATTTCGAGCGATTCGCCGACCACGCGGTGCACGTGGCCGAAAACGTGGTCTACCTGGTCACCGGCCAGCGCCCCGAGGACATCATCGAGAACCAGTAGGACTTTCGGCACCGCCCACGTCGAAGAGGCGCCGCCCCCTCCTGGGGCGGCGCCTCTTCGGTTGCGCGATCACGCGAGGAAGGTCACTTTCTGCCGAGACGCCTGCTCCGCGGCTTGGGCTGGGCCTTGGGCTCGGTCTTGGCGGCCGGTCCGGCCTCGGGCTTGCCCTTGGCCTCGGACGGCGGTATGGCCACCGCCTTGGGTGCCTTGGGTGCCTTGGGTGCCTTGGGCGCGCCCTTGCCCTGGTTGGCGACGGCTTCGATGGCGGCCTTGGCGGCCTCCGGGTCGAGGTAGACGCCGCCCCGCTTCAGTGGCACGTAGTCGTTGTCGAGCTCATACACCAGCGGGATGCCGGTGGGGATGTTCAGCCCGGCGATGTCCTGGTCGGAGATGCCGTCGAGGTGCTTGACCAGTGCCCGCAGCGAATTGCCGTGCGCCGCCACCAGCACGGTCTGGCCGGCCGCCAGATCCGGGATGATCGCGTCGTACCAGTACGGCAGCATCCGGTCGATCACGTCGGCCAGGCACTCCGTGCGGGGTACGAGCTCGGAGGGCAGCTCGGAGTAGCGCAGGTCGTGCACCTGGGACAGCGGGTCGTCGTCGGAGATCGGCGGCGGCGGGGTGTCGAAGGAACGGCGCCAGACCTTGAACTGTTCCTCGCCGAACTCCTCGAGCGTCTGGGCCTTGCTCTTGCCCTGCAACGCGCCGTAGTGCCGCTCGTTGAGCCGCCAGGACCGGCGGACCGGAATCCACAGCAGGTCGGCCACGTCGAGCGCGATGTTGGCGGTGCGGATGGCCCGTTTGAGGACCGAGGTGTGCACGACGTCGGGGACGATGTCGGCCTCCAGCAGCAGATCTCCGCCGCTGGTCGCCTCGCCTTCCCCCTTTTCAGAAAGGTCGACGTCCACCCAGCCGGTGAACAGTCCCTCCGCGTTCCACACGCTTTCGCCGTGCCGGAGCAAAACCAAGGTCGCCATAGCCCCAAAGCTTAGTGCTCCCGCAGGCCCGGAAGTGATGCCGCCGGCGCCGACTGATCACAGCGACACAGGGTGCACCCGGGCGTACGCCGGATCACAGCGGATCAAGGCGGGGACGGGTCAGCGCCGGGCGGGATCGGCGAACGAGGCGAAGGCCTGCAGGTTGGCGATGCTCTCGCCGCGCTTCTCCCGCCACTCCCACTCGCGCTGGATGGAACTCTTGAAGCCGAGCTCCAGGGCCCGGTCGAAGTTCTCGTCGGAGTAGGTGAGGACGCACCCGAGCAGCCGGTCGATCTCGTCGGCGCTGATCGAGGCCAGCGGGACCTTGCCGACGAGATAGACGTCGCCGGTCTCGTCGAGGGTGAATCCCATGCCGTACATCCGGCCGCTCTTCTCCAGCAGGAACCGGTAGAACCCGGCGTGGTTCTCGTCCGGCTTCCGGCAGAAGAACGCCTCGATGTGCAGGCTGTGGTCGCCGATGATCAGCCAGGCCATGGTGGCCAGCTTGTGCGTGCCGGGAAGCTTGATGAAGTACGCGCCGTCCCGCGGCCGTTCGTACTCGAGTTCGGCCGCCTTCAGGGTCCCTTCGATGATCTCTTCTGCGCTCATGCGGAGACCCTCACAACCTGTTCGTCCACGACACCGGTATACACCTCGAGCAGCCGGTCGACGGTGCCGGACCAGCCGAACTCGGCCGCGTGGCTCACCGCCCCCCGGGCGAGGTGCTGCCGCAGCCTCGGCTGAGCGGCCAGCCCGGTCAGGACGCCCGCGTAGTCCCCCGGGTCGTGACCCGGCACGAGCAGCCCCGACTCCCCGTCCCGTACGGCCGTGCAGAGCCCGCCGACCGCGGCGGCGACCACCGGGGTGCCACAGGCCTGCGATTCGAGCGCGACCAGCCCGAACGACTCGCTGTGCGAGGGCACGACGGTCACGTCGGCGGCCCGGTACCACTCGGCGAGCTCGGCCTGCGGACACGGCGGTTCGAACCGCACGACATCGGCGATGCCGAGGGTGGCCGCGAGCTTCTGCAGCTCCTCGGGGCGTTCCCGCCCCGTACCGCTCGGGCCGCCCACCACGGCCACGACCAGCCGGGAACGCAGGGCCGGATCGTCGTCGATCATGCGGGCGGCGGCGCGGAGCAGCACGTCGGGGGCCTTGAGCGGCTGGATCCGGCCTACGAAGAGCATCACCAGGGCGTCCTTGGGCAGCCCCAGCCGGTCTCTGGCGGCCAGGGTGCTCCAGGTGAGGTCGGGTGAGCCGGGACGGAAGACCGACAGGCTCACGCCGGGGTTGACCGTGGCCACCCGAGCCGGATCGGCACCGTAGAGGGCGATGAGCTGGCGGGCCTCCGTGTCGGTGTTGGCGATCAGCCGGTCGGCGGACTCCACGACCTGCTCCTCGCCGAGCACCCGGACGCCGGGTTCGGGACAGTCCCCCAGGGCGAGCGCGTCGTTCTTGACCTTGGCCAGGGTGTGCATGGAGTGCACCATCGGCACCCGCCAGCGGTCCTTGGCCGCCCAGGCGGACTGCCCGGATAGCCAGTAGTGCGAGTGCAGCAGGTCGTAGTGGCCCGGATCGTAGGCGGCCTCGGTGCGCATCAGCCCCGAGGTGAACCCGCAGAGCTGACCCGGCAGCTCGTTCTTGTCCAGCTCCTCGAAGGGGCCGGCCACGACATGGCGCACCAGCACGCCCGGTACCAGCTCGGTGACCGGCGGCAGGGCCCGTGAGGTGGCACGGGTGAAGATGTCCACCTCGATCCCCCGGGCCGCGAGCCGCTTGGCGACCTCGACGATGTAGACGTTCATACCCCCGGCATCGCCCGTACCAGGCTGGTCGAGCGGGGACGTATGAACACTGATCGTCGCAACCCGGCTGATTCGGCGCGACAAGGGGCACCACCTCCGCTAGCAGAACCTATCGGCAGCGGTCTATGTTCCCCTGGCCGGGCGGCCACACCTGAAATACTGGGTGAGTGCGTAAGACTGCGGTTGTCACGGGAGCAAGTAGCGGTATCGGTGCGGCAACGGCCCGCAGGCTGGCCGCCGAGGGGTTCAACGTCGTCCTGGCGGCCCGCCGCCGGGACCGGCTCGACGACCTCGTGAAGGAGATCGAGGATGCCGATCCGGCCGGCCGGCGGAGTTTCGTGGAGGCCGTGACGCTGGACGTGACCTCCCAGGAGTCGGTCGATGCCCTGGCGGACCGGCTGAAGGGATGCCATGTCCTGGTCAACAACGCGGGGGGCGCGATCGGTATGGAGACGGTCGCCGAAGCCGATCCGGCGGACTGGCAGGCGATGTACGACACCAACGTGCTCGGGCTGCTCCGGATGACCCGGGCCCTGCTGCCCAAGCTCATCGACAGCGGTGAGGGCCACGTCGTCAACATCACCTCACTGGCCGCTCACGCGGCGTACGAGGGCGGCGCGGGCTACATCGCGGCCAAGCACGCCGCGGCCGCGGTGAACGACACCCTGCGGCTGGAACTGGTCGAGCAGCCGGTCCGCATCACCGAGATCGCGCCCGGCATGGTGCGCACCGAGGAGTTCTCGCTCGTACGGTTCCGCGGCGACGCGGAGGCGGCGAAGAAGCCGTACGCCGGGGTGCCCGATCCGCTGACCGCCGACGACGTGGCCGACTGCGTCGCATGGGCGGTCACCCGGCCCGCGCATGTCAACATCGACCGGATCGATGTCAAGCCGCGCGCCCAGGCTGCCCCGCACCGGGTTCAGCGGGTCACGTCCTAACGTAGAGCGGGCATTCACTCACAGTGACGCCGCTCACGGACGGCGAGAAATGTTATGCGCCAGGCCAAGTATTGTTGACCTAAGTTCTACCGCCGGGCCACCGGAGTCGTCAGACTCACAGTCCTCATCTCAGTTCAAGAGGACCGGTGGGCATGGAAGAGTTGACCCGGCGGGGCTTTCTAGCCGGCACCGCGGGCACCGTGGCCGTCGTGGCGGGAAGTGGCAGCGGCGCCGGTGCCCACGCCGGCGTACGGCCGATCTCCACGCGTGCTCCGGTGTCGCGGTTGCCGGAGCCCGCGGACTCCGGCATCGACCACATCGTCGTGGTGATGATGGAGAACCGTTCCTTCGATCACTACCTCGGCTGGCTGCCGGGGGCCGACGGGCGGCAGGCCGGGCTGGGCTTCGCGGACAAGAACGGGGTCGTCCACCCCACCCACCATCTGACCGTCCCGCACGGCTGCGGCTACCACGACCCCGACCACTCCTATGGCGGCGGCCGGATCGAGTACAACGACGGCAAGTGCGACGGCTGGCTGCTGGCCGGTGACAATGACGACCTCACGATCGGCTACTACCAGGGGCAGGACCTGGGCTTCTACGGCCGGGCGGCCCGCGACTGGACGGTCTGCGATCGCTACTTCGCCGCCGTCATGGGGCCGACCTTCCCCAACCGGTTCTTCCAGAACGCCGCCCAGACCGACAGGACCTCGAACAGGCTGACGATCTCCCAGGTGCCCACCATCTGGGACCGGCTGAAGGAACATAAGCTCACCGGCCGCTACTACTTCAGCGACGTTCCCTTCACCGCGCTATGGGGCGCCCGGCACCTGGACATCACCCGGCACATCTCCACGTTCTACGCAGACGCCAAGAACGGGACGCTGCCCTCGGTGTCCTTCATCGATCCTCGCCTGCTGGGCGCCGAGATCGGCCTGTCCGAGGACGAGCACCCGCTCTCCGACATCCGGCTCGGCCAGCATTTTCTCGGCAAGGTGTACGAGGCGGTCACGACCGGCCCGAACTGGGAGCGCACCGCCCTGGTGATCAATTATGACGAATGGGGCGGCTTCTACGACCATGTCGCCCCGCCGGCCGGCCCAGACCCGCGGCCCGACCTCGGCACCGGGCTGCGCGGCTTCCGGGTGCCCTGCCTGCTGATCTCGCCCCGGGCCCGCCGCCGGGCGATCGCCCACGAGGTCTACGACCACACGTCCGTGCTCAAGATGATCGAGTGGCGGTTCGGGCTGGCCCCGCTGACCGTGCGTGACGCCGCCGCGCGCAATCTGGCCGAGGTCCTCGACTTCACCGGCAGCCCCAACCTGAAGGCGCCGCGCTACCACGTTCCCGCACCGGTCACCGGCGGCTGCCTCACCAC